>CAYTIQ010000005.1:0-92891 GCA_964437935.1 uncultured Rheinheimera sp. | reverse complement strand
CACACCGCCAGGCTCCCAATAAAAGCAAAAGCCCACTCATACGAGTGGGCTTTTTGCTTTTATGGCACCTAGCGGTCTGTTCTCGAAGAGTAGTACAGCGAATCAGGGATTTCGAAACGCAAACAGTTTTGCGTTTCGCCTGATGAGCACACCCGCAGCTTCGCAAGGGCGCAGACTTCCACGAAGCCGCGATGATGAATTCAACAAAATCCTCAAACATACGGGAATTAAGGACGCCAACAGTTTGGCGTCCTTCCGATTGAGCCCGCCCGCAGCTCCGCAAGGGCGCAGACTCCCACGAAGCCGCGATGATGAATTCAACAAAATCCTCAAACATACGGGAATTAAGGACGCCAACAGTTTGGCGTCCTTCCGATTGAGCCCGCCCGCAGCTCCGCAAGGGCGCAGACTTCCACGAAGCCGCGATGGTGATTTCAAAAGACCTCTCAAATGCGCGGGAATTAGGACAGCAAACAGTTTTTCTATCCTGCGGTTGCCCGTCACACGGTGAGCACACCCGTAGCTCCGCCACCAACAGGTCGGGAACCTGTTGGGACCGCCGAAGGCGGGTTCATGAGGCCCAGAACGTGCCGAACAACGTGCAGACTTCCACGAAGCCGCGATGCTTCAGCCTCAAAATATCCAACGCAAACAGTGTTGTTGTCTTGCAACAGCTCGTCACAGGGTAACGCACGCTTGACGATTTGCTGCAACAAGACGTGGTAGCCACTAGGTCTAAATGACGCGGATCTGCTGCGACAAATTTCGAAGTAAGCCTATGGCATAACTGATGAGGCAGGCCTTTCCATTGAAAAAGCCACGACCGAAGGGTTGCAACTGCATCTGAAAAGATGGTGAAGGGTAGTCGCGTCGTGCAAAAGTATTTGTTTGGGTTAATGGTGGCCTTGATCGACCTGTGTATCGTGAACATTTTCCACGCGATTAGCCGCTGTTGATGCACAGATGCTGCAGCGACTATCGTTGCAACGTAAAGATGTTACAGTTGCTCCACTGAATTCGCAGTGATCTTCATTAAAAACACTTGGTCTGATGCTTGATGTTTCGTGGGTTGGTAGCGCAAGTCGAATCCTGTCAGTTGCTGGTTCGGCAGGGCTTTGATAAAACATTCTCGTGAAATGGCTTGTTCACAGGCATGCAATGCTGCTACCACCAGTTTTGCGCTGGCAAAGCCTTCCAATCCGACATCGGACGGTTGATGTGTGCCAGCTTTGCGCGACGCTGCTATGTATTCTTGTACCAGCGGGTGTGTTGTTGAATATTCTGGCAACGGCATCACCATGCTGGCATAAACAGTAAAAGGCGCTTTTAATAACGAGCGTAATTGACTGACGCCGGTGAATGAAACTACTGAATAGTTTGGATTGAAGTTGAGTTTTTGCCCCGTCGTAATTGCGGCTGCAATCGCTTGGTAATGCCCTACGGTTAAAACGATATCTGGTTTCGCATTGGCTAAGTGTTGAATCGCGATATTGATATCGTTACTGTTGCGTTGGTAACGTGCAACGACTGTCGGTGTTAGATGTCGGCGGCGAAGTTGCTCCATGATCAGCTGTTCAACGCTCGCACCAAATTCGTCGGCTTGCACCAGCAACCCGATTTTTTGAAACTGCCGATGGTCGATCAACACGGCAAATTGCCGGTCTATTTCTTCGCGATAACTGGCTCGGAAATTAAAGACAAACGCATCTTGAGGTTGTCGAATGAGTTCGGCGCCGGTAAATGGTGCAATGAATGGGATCGCATTTTTACGCAACAGCGGTAAGGCGGCATTCACTGTTGGCGTACCGATATAGCCGAACAAGGCAAACATCTTTGGATCAGCTGATAATTGTCGGGTGTTATCCACTGTTCTCAGCGGTTCGTAGCCATCATCTAAACAGACTAATTCGATAGGTCGACCGGCGATCCCATTACTCAGATTGGCCTGCTGGAATACTAAATTGGCGCCATCTCGGTAGTCTTTGCCAAGAGCACCCGCTTTGGTACTTAACGGTGCTGACATGCCGAAGCGGATCGGTTGTGCAGTATGCGCTGACATGCATGTGATAAAGCAAACTAACATCAATAAAGGCTTCAAAAACAACATGGCATCTTCCGCGTCAGACTCTAGAGCTAGCATAGTCTACCCTGTTGAGCTTGCTCAAGATTTGATGCACGTCATCTGGATGGCATGACGCAATTGCTCGATGCGATTTGGCGGTGCTGGCTGTTCTGATGCGCGCGTTGGGGTTAGCCATATCCATGCAGCTAAGTCTTGCGCTGTCTGTTGTTCGAGCAATAACCAAGCATCAGCTAACCACAGGCGCAACAATACATCGACCTCGTGCAAAGGTCTGTCGCCGTTGGCGAACGCCAATAAAAGTCTCTGTTGTGCGGCTGTGAGCGGCGGGGCTTGTGGTCGTACCCATTGACTGACTAGGCTTGGATCTAACTTGGTTAGATACGGTAACTGGTGGAATAGCTGAATACCGAATTCATCCCGCAATTGCTGCAAATCCGCTGTAGATCCCCCCGTGGATGAGTGCAACATTAACAGTGGGTATTCCGCACTGGCTTGGTCAGGTTGTGCGCTGAGACGCACGGCATTGAAACCATGGCGCTGCCAGAAATTCACCAGTTGGGCATTCGCCCCAAAGCTAGTGCCAATGCCACGTTGGCAACTGGCGGCTTGGTTAATTAGCCATTGGAGCAATTGGCTGCCAACCCCTTGCTGTTGCAGAGTCGGTTGTACCACGATGCGTTGCACTCGCCACCAGGATTGCTCAGCCAGATGCGGTTGCAGCAAATGGTAGGCGATGCTTTGTGCTAACAGATGGCCTTGCACACGTCGCTGACCACGGCTGATCTCGCTGGCTAGCGGTGCCGGAAAATGACCTTCCGTGGATAGTAGTGCCACTGCAACCAAGGTTTCATCGACATAACTGGCCGCGACATTTAAAGAGGGATCGTCCAGCAGTGCCCACAGATCTCGGACACTGGTTTGGTAATGCGCCAAGGTTAACAGTGAAAAAATGTCCTGTAGCATGCTGGTGTTGGCAAGCAATTGCTCGCGACTTAGCCAGATATGGCGCGCTGCAGACAGTACCAACTCTGGACTAACGGACTCTAGCGTGGGCGTTAACAAGAAGCATTGAAAGCTAAGCTGTTCCAAAGGGTCGTGGCGAGCAAAGCGAATCGGCTGTAGCAAGTGGAGTTGCCGCCAACCGGGCGTATGCTGTTGCAGATAACGTTGAAATCGCAGCTGAAAGCCTCGGCCTGTCCCTTCATAACCGTGTTCGGTTGTCGCAAACACCAATCGGCTATACAGGTTGGTTAAGTGCTGCAGTTGCGGGGTCGGGATAGCCGCAGCTTCATCAACTAACAACAGATCGCAAGCAGGCTGCTCCGTCAGTAACACGTCCACCGGTACAAAACGGATTGAGCTAGGGATGCTACCCAAGGCGGCTTGAGCTGTGCTGAGCACGACCTGTGCCGCCGCAGGATTGGGTGCAGTTACTAAAATATGGTGCTTACCAGAGAGTTGCAGCTGTGCGGCTGCCAGCCCCAGACTGGCGGACTTGCCGCGACCGCGGTGTGCGGTGAGCACCAAAGGGCGTCGACGATGACCGGTCACCACCCGCAGGATGGCTGCGATGGCGTCTTGCTGTTCGGCCGTGCACGGTTGCATTTGTAATTGATGTTGCTGCGGGAGAGCTTCGGCCGTCGTGTACTCTAAGCAGTCACCATTTCGGTGTTGCCAGTCAATCCACGCCGAATTCGGCGTTATCCGGGTGGATTCTGATGTTTGTATCCATTGCCAGAGGGGTGTTTGTTGCAACTGATTGCAGAAAAATCGTTGAAAACAACCGACGTGGCGATGGGCGTCGGTTGGCCAAGACAGCACCTTTTTGGCGAGAGGGTTTGGCTGGGTATCCACATCGCTTCGGGTTATGAGCAGCCACAGGCCACCTGCCTTCAGCGTGCCACAGCTCGCGGCGACCAGATCCCAATCGATACCAGCGGTTGTATCGATAATCAACACATCACATTCACGACCGAGCATCTGCTGCCGTGCTTGGCCTTGTAGCTGCGAGCAGTGCCAGCGCGGGCCAAGTGCCGCTGTGCAATCGACGAAATGATGGGTCGCTGCACCAAGCCAGCGCAATTCTAATCTTGTTGCAGGCAGGTCCTGTTGGCGCTGCTGCAACAAGGCAGGTACCTGCTGTTGCATAACGCTTGGCAGCTGTGCAGCACAGACTTGCAGCCATAACGGCAAGCGCCAGCGACGCTTAAGGCAGAACTGCCATGCCGCTTGGAGGGAGGCAAGCTCGTGTTGCACAGGCATGTTCACAGCTTATGACAACGCCGTTAAACGTGCATATTGGGTCATCAACCATTTGCTGCCGACCGCATCGAAGTTCACTTGCACCCGCGATTGTTCGCCGGCGCCTTCATAGTTAAGCACGGTACCTTCGCCAAACTTTTCGTGTAGCACCCGTTGCCCCAGCTTAAAGCCGGTATTTTCAAAGGCGCTGTGTGAGGCGGCACTGCTAAAACGTCCAAATTGTGTCGGGCGACTGACAGTGGTGGTTAAGCGAATTTCTTCGATGTATTCGGCTGGAATTTCCCGCAAGAAACGTGACGGCCGATTGTATTGCTCTTGGCCATACAAACGGCGCGTTTCGGCGTGACACAAATACAGCTTTTGCATCGCCCGTGTCATGCCGACGTAACACAAACGACGTTCTTCTTCGAGCCGTGTCGGGTCATCACCACTTTGCTGACTGGGGAACATGCCTTCTTCAAGGCCACAGATAAACACCAGCGGGAACTCCAAGCCTTTGGCGGTGTGCAGCGTCATCAGCTGCACCGCATCCGAGTGTTCATCGGCTTGGTATTCACCGGCTTCGAGCGCCGCTTGTGATAAAAACGCCGACAAGGCGCTCATCTCTTCACTGGCGGCGAAGTTTTGGTTGGCGCAGGCGCTGACCAGCTCATTTAAGTTCTCTATCCGCGTTTGGGCTTTTTCACCTTTTTCCGCTTGGTACATGGCAAACAAGCCTGAGCGATGAATAACATGGTCAGCTTGTTCATCAAGGCGCAACTCACGAATTTCATCGTCCAGCTGGTTGATCAAATCCATAAAGGCTTGCACCGCGTTACCGGCGCGACCCGACAGCTCTTTTTGGAACAGCATCTGCTGCAAGCTTTGCCACAAAGTTTGTTGGGTGGTGCGGGCGAAATCACGTACTTTGTCCAAACTGGTATCGCCGATGCCGCGCGTTGGCGTGTTGATGATCCGCTCCAATGCCGCATCGTCTTGGCGGTTGTTAATCAACCGCAAGTACGCCAAGGCGTCTTTGATCTCTTGACGCTCATAAAAGCGCAAGCCGCCATAAATGCGGTAATGCATGCCGTCTTGGATCAAGGCTTCTTCCAGCACACGCGACTGGGCGTTGTTGCGATACAAAATGGCGGCTTCGGTCAGCTTGCCACCTTGACGGCGCCAATCGCGGATACGGCCGACGATAAAACGCGCTTCGTCCAATTCGTTAAAGGCGCTGTACAGAGAAATGGCTTCGCCGTCATCGCCGTCGGTCCACAAATCCTTACCCAGCCGGCCTTGGTTATTGGCGATCACCGCATTGGCGGCTTTGAGGATAGTGCCGGTCGAACGGTAATTTTGCTCTAGACGAATGGTGCTAACGTCGGGGAAATCTTTTAAGAACTGCTGGATGTTTTCCACTTTCGCGCCGCGCCAGCCGTAAATGGATTGGTCGTCGTCACCGACGATCATCACCTTGGCGTGGTTGCCGGCAAGTAGCCTCAGCCATTGGTATTGAATGGCGTTGGTGTCTTGGAACTCGTCGACCAGAATATGGCGGAAGCGCTGCTGGTAATGGCTGCGGATCTGCTCGTTTTTCTTCAGCAGTTCGAAGCTGCGCAGCAGAATTTCAGCGAAATCGACGAGGCCAGCGCGATCGCACATCTCTTGGTAGGCGGTGTAGATTTTGATCAGCACTTCTTGGTTGTAATCGCCGCCGTGTGCCATGGTCCATGGCCGCTCGCCTTCGTCTTTGCGGGCATTGATAAACCACTGCACTTGCTTGGGCGCCCAATGTTTTTCGTCAAGATTAAGCGCCTTCAGCACGCGGCGTACCAAGCGGTATTGGTCATCCGAGTCGATGATTTGAAAGCCTTGCGGCAAATTGACATCTTGGTAGTGCGCGCGCAGCAACCGGTGCGACAACCCGTGGAAAGTGCCCATCCACAAGTTGTTCAGGCTCACGCCGACGGTCTGCTCGATGCGCGAACGCATTTCTTGCGCCGCTTTGTTGGTAAAGGTTACCGCGAGCAAGGAATATGGCGCAACGCGCTCGACTTGCATCAGCCACGCCATGCGGTGCACCAGCACGCGCGTTTTACCAGAACCCGCGCCTGCCAGCACCAGCATATGTTGCGCCGGTGCGGCAACGGCCTCGCGTTGATGGTCATTTAGACCATCGAGTAACAAAGAAACGTCCATCTGCTCAACCTATGGATAAATTTACAGGGGAGTATATCAAAGATGGGCGCAGGCGTCAGATCACAGGCGTGGTTTAGCCTCGTTTTGGCGCATCGTAATCCAGCGGCTCGTCGCTATACACACAGACGTTCCATGTTGCGGCAAGGCCGTCATCGGCTAAGCAATAGGTTTGGAAAAACTGTTGGATCTCGGCGCGTTGGCAATGCGCTTCAAAACTGGCCATATCGGCCCAAATTTCGTTAAACACGATGGGGTAACTTTGACCTTGGGCAAAGTCAGAACTGATGTGGCGAGTGACGCGGTATTGCAAACAGCCATCCTCGCGCAAGGTGTTCGGTTCTAACGCTTGCAGGGCTTTAAACAACGCGGCGTCAGCACCGGGTTTTGGTTGAAATTGCGCAAGGCAATACACTTTTTTTGACATAATAAACATCTTCCTAAAGGCAAGAGCAATGACGTGGTTAAACAGTTAATAACGTCAGTAGACTCGATAACTGGCGTAATTCCAGATGAGGCAGCACCGGGGGCTGACGTTGCACACCGACGCCTTCCCCAGCGGCTGGATTGAGCCAGGCGGCCATGCAACCGGCGTTTAAGGCGCCGAGCACGTCTGAGCGCACGTGGTCCCCAATATGCAAGATGTGCTGACAGGGCACCGCCAAATGCTCTGCAGCACGGTAAAACATATCGGCATGTGGTTTCATGCGACCATCGGGGCCGGCACGTAAACTGAGCCTAAACATCGAACCAAGCCCCATCTGCTGAATATCGGCATTGCCGTTGGTGATGGCGACCAGCGGAAATTTGCGGGCTAATTGCTGCAAAAGGTGCTGAATATCCTGCGGGATCGTGACCCGAGTGCGCACTTGCAAAAAGGCGTCGACGGCCAGTTCGGCTAACTCGGCGGCTTCACAATGGCCAATGCCTTGTGCTTGCAACCCTTGTTCGACGGCGACTAAGCGCCAATGGCTAACATCATGGCACAGCTCGGGCTGTTGGGACGCGACCAGCTTGCGTTGCAGCTGCCAATAACTAGAGTCGTTATGCATTAACTGCGGTTTATGCCGCTGTAAACAGGTCAGCATCGCGGCTTCAGCGGCGGCAATCACCGGCGCGTTGGCGTATAAGGTGTCATCGAGGTCAAAGGACAACGCGTGTATAGCGTTTAATTGTTTATAAATGCGCATAACGACAGTCGGTTTGAAGACCCAAGATGGATGAAGGATACCATGCTATAGCTACGACCGTCGCTCTGGTTCAGACCATCACCCAGGCAGTGAGTTACGACTTTTTCTTCGCCCTTGGATGCGCCGCGTCATAGACTTTGGCGAGGTGTTGAAAGTCGAGATGGGTATACACCTGGGTGGTGCTTAAATTGGCATGGCCAAGCAGTTCTTGCACGGCGCGCAAGTCGCCGCTCGATTCCAGCACGTGGCTGGCAAATGAATGGCGTAACATGTGCGGATGGACATGCTGATCCAAGCCTTGTTTTTGCGCCCACAAACCAACGCGTTGTCGCACTTGGCGGTGGGAAATGCGCCGCTTTTGCATACTTAAAAACAACGCATCCGGGTCGTCAGCGACCAAGGCTGGGCGCATGGTTAACCAATGACTGAGTGCTTGGCGCGCCATGCGACCTATTGGCAAGATCCGCTGCTTGTTGCCCTTACCGCGCACGCGGATCAGCGCATCGTGCCAATTGATATCATGGATATTGGCATTGACCAGCTCATCTAAACGCAAGCCTGACGAATAAAATAACTCCAACATCGCCGCATCGCGGGCGCGTAAGGTATCGTCGTCGCTGTCGAAGTCGAGGAGCCGATCCATTTGGTCGACATCGAGGTTTTTCGGCAACAACTTACTGGCTTTAGGCGCTTTGAGATACTCCGCGGGGTTATGTTCGGAGAGCTTCATCTGCTGCAAGTAGCGATAAAGGCCACGTAATGCGGCAATCCGCAGCGATAGTGACCGCGGTTTTAACGTGTCGCGGACTTGCGCCAGTTGGGCTTGTAATTGCCGCTCCGTCAATTGAGACCACGCGGTGACGGTTGCTGGTAACGCCAGCGCGACCGCTTCAAGCTGCAGTCGATAGCTAGATAAGGTGTGTTTGGAATAGCCCGCCTCAAATTGCAGGTAGGCTATAAATTGCTCAAGTGGTTCTCGCAAGGGGCCAGCCAGCACAGCGTCTGGCGTTGTCGTCGTAGGCGTGGTGGCAGAAGACGTGCGCGAATTAGCGCTGGGCATACCGCGGTAACACCAAGGCCAATAACTTGGCGATATGGTCGAGGAACAAGGTATCCATGCTGGGTTGGAAATGGTCATCCAATTCCGAGCCAAAGGCTAATAAACCTTGCGGCGTATCGGTACCGCTGATCAACAATAAGGCGACCGAGTGAATATTGGCAGGGAACAGCGTGGCCATTTCTTCTTTGGTCAAGCGTCCGAGGTAATAATGCCGCCCTTGCAAGCGGTGTTCGAGCATCAGCTGCAAGTCGCCAAAATTGGCGCCCATATCGTCGTTGCTAAATTCAATTAAGTTACAGGCATGAACTTGTGACATCTTGTTGGCAAAGGCACTTAACGCGATGCGCAGATCGGTTTTCTGTTGAGCCGATAACAAATCCAGATGTAATTGATTTAACGCGAAAAAGATATGTTCGTTTTGTCGAGCAATGCTCATTAAGCGGGTGATGTCTTCTTCTTGGCCACGAATGCGTTCGCGCAAGATCTCCATCTGACGTTCCACCAAACTGACCGCACCACGTTGCGAGTGTGGCAAGCGCATGCGAGCAAGCAACTCGGGGTGATGTTGGAAAAACGCCGGGTGATCGCGTAAATAGCGATACACCTGCTGGTCTTCCAGATAGGCGCGTTCTGTTGATTTCAAGTCAGTGACGTCCGTCATAACACCAATTGTCCGTCAAATACATGTTCAGCTGGGCCCGTCATTTTGACGGGATGGCCTGGGCCATTCCAACGAATTTGCAGTGTTCCGCCGGGTAAGTCAACCCGCACTTGAGTTTGTAGCTGTTTTTGCAACTGTCCGGCGACGGCTGCCGCACAGGCACCGGTGCCACAGGCCAGCGTTTCGCCGGCGCCGCGTTCCCAGACGCGCAATTTGATATGGCTGGGAGTGATCACCTGCATAAAGCCGATATTGGCACGCTCTGGGAAACGTTCGTGATGCTCAAACACCGGGCCCCATTGGTGCACTGGCGCCGTCGTGACGTCATCGACCGTGATCACCGCATGTGGGTTGCCCATCGACACCACGGAACATAAAGTGGTGGCTTCGTCGGCGTGCAGAATATAATTCACTTCTTGTTTTTGCGCTTTAAACGGCACTTTGACCGGTTCTAGTTGCGGAATGCCCATGTTGACGGTGACTTGGCCGTCGTTTTCGACATACAACACGATCTTGCCAGATTTGGTACTGACGTTGATTTTGTTTTTGTTGGTTAAGCCTTTTAACCGCACAAATTTGGCAAAACAACGTGCACCATTGCCACATTGTTCCACTTCCGAGCCGTCGGCGTTAAAAATGCGGTAGTGGAAATCTAAGTCTGGGTCGTACGGCGGTTCCACCATCAGCAGTTGGTCAAAGCCAACGCCAAAATTACGGTCGGCCAGTGCTTTGATTTGTTCTTTAGTCAGGAACACATTTTGGCTGACGGCATCGACCATCATAAAGTCGTTGCCCAGCCCATGCATTTTCGAAAACTGTAACAGCATGCTGTCCCCGTTTAATTAGTTGGTTGGCAGCAGTTGCTCGCCACGCCATAAATCGTCCCATTGCTCGCGTTGACGCACCAAATAGGTGGTATCGCCATCGACCAACACCTCGGCGGCGCGTGGTCGACTGTTGTAGTTGGAGCTCATGGTAAAGCCATACGCACCGGCCGAGCGCACCACTAACAAGTCACCGGGCTCGATGGCTAAGTCGCGGTCTTTGCCCAAGAAATCGCCGGTTTCGCACACCGGACCAACTACGTCATAGGTCTGGGCGGCGACTTCTGGTTTCAACTGGACGGGGATAATATTCATCCAAGCGCTGTAAAGCGCTGGCCGGATTAAATCGTTCATCGCCGCATCGACGATAGCGAAGTTTTTCTCTTGGCCTGGTTTTAAGAATTCGACTTTGGTGACCAGCACTCCGGCGTTGGCCATGATGGCGCGACCCGGTTCAAACACTAAGGTTAAATGCGGATAGTTGCCTAAACGTTTGACCACTTCAGCAGCGTATTCACTCGGGTGCGGTGGCGTTTCGTCGAGGTACGTCACACCTAAACCGCCGCCAATGTCCAAATGCGCCAGCGTGATGCCTTGGCTTGCTAGCGTATCAATCAGCGCTAATAACTTATCCAGCGCGTCTAAAAACGGTTGCGTTTCCGTCAGTTGCGAGCCGATATGGCAATCGACACCGACGACTTTCAGGTGACTCAGTGACGCGGCATATTGATACATGGCCGGCGCACGCAAAATGTCGATGCCGAATTTATTGGCTTTCAGGCCAGTTGAAATATAGGGGTGCGTTTTGGCATCGATATCTGGATTGACCCGAATGGAGATCGGCGCAATTTTGCCAAGCGATTGAGCGACAGCTTGGATACGGTCCAGTTCAGGTTCGGATTCGACGTTAAAACACTTAATGCCGGTATTCAGCGCAAAGGCGATTTCGCTTTCCGTTTTGCCAACACCAGAAAACACCACTTTGGCAGGATCACCACCGGCTTGCAGCACGCGGCGCAATTCGCCTTCGGAGACAATATCAAAGCCACTACCAAGGCGCGCCAGTAAGTTCAACAAGGCAATGTTGCTGTTGGCTTTCACGGCATAACAAACGAGATGCGGGTGATCGCCGGCTGCGTTGGCAAAGGCGTGATAGTGGCGCTCTAAAGTGGCACGCGAATAAACGTACGTTGGGGTGCCATACAATTCGGCGATTTTCGCCACTGGAACTTGTTCAGCCAGCAGCTGCTGACCCTGATATTGAAAATAATCCACCTAAATTACCCTTGATGATCTGGTTGCTCGGAATGACTGCGTGTGGGCTTGGCAGGGTCAACGGGTGCGTCTGCGCTGGATGTTGGTGCCGGCTCTTTTGGTTGAGTGAGCGGGGCTTTTTGCCCGCAACCGGTCAACAGCAAGATTGCAGCCAAGGCTGCATACACAGATAGACGCACAGCTTTCATGGTTTTTATTTCTTTCATAATTTGGCACTCTATAATCGCATCCTTAGCAGCAAAAGCAAACAGGTGAAGCCGATGAATGACGTAGAATATGAAGCGCTGACCGACGCGGTGTTAATCGCCGTCGAAGATGCCTTTGAGCAGCTCGATTTAGATATCGACACAGAAAACCATGGTGGTTTGTTGAACTTGGTGTTCCCTGACCGCAGCAAAATCGTGATTAACAAGCAACCGCCGTTGCAGCAACTGTGGGTGGCGACCAAATTTAACGGCCATCACTTTGAATTCCGCGAAGGCCAATGGATTGATAACCGAAGCGGCACCGAGTTTTGGCAGTTGTTGTCCGATGCGGCGAGCAAGCAATCTGGCCGCCCAGTGGTCTTAAACGCCACCGTATAACCCTTTGATGAGTCACCCTGTGACCTAGTTGGTGTTGTGGTTTGCGCTGACTTACCACGATGGCTTACCACGACATCCATGCATGGTCGCAAATGCAGCCCCTTCATGCTGCGGAAACACTAAGTTAGAGAAAATGGCAAAATTATCGTTTGTGGATGTAAAGCCCAAGGGCGCAGTGACGGCTGCGGTGGTTTGGTTGCATGGCTTAGGGGATTCCGGCCACGGTTTTTCGCCGATTGTGCCGGAGTTAAAGCTACCCGCGGATCATGGCACTCGGTTTTTGTTTCCGCATGCGCCAGAGCGCCCGGTCACCATCAATAATGGCTATGTGATGCGGGCTTGGTACGACATCAAAACCATGGATTTACAAAGTCGCGCTGACGAACAAGGCGTACGTGAATCGGCAGAGGCGGTCAAAGCCTTGCTCGATGAGCTGATTGCCTCCGGTATTCCGTCCGAGCGGATTGTGCTGGCTGGGTTTTCGCAAGGTGGAGTCATTGCCCTGCACATGCTGCCGCGGCTGCCTTACAAAATTGCCGGCGTGATGGCGCTGTCGACCTATATGTGCGTGCCTGACAAGCTCAAAGAGGAGATGACGACACACAATAAAAGCACGCCTGTGCTGGTGGCGCATGGCACCAATGACCCTGTGGTGCCTTTCTCAGCTGGTCAGCAGGCATTCAACACATTAAAATACGCCGGTTTTAACGTGCAGTGGCTGGATTATCGTATGGACCACAGTGTCTGTGCGCAGGAAGTGGCTGATTTAAGTCGCTTTTTACAGCTGCGGCTTTACCACAGTTAAGCACCGCCCTGCGGTGCTCGAGCAGGAATTCCGGTGTGTCAGACGCTCGTTTAACCGTCAAAGTTCGTTTGCAAGCCGCCTCGCTGGCAGATTCAGCTGAATCTGTCGCTGGGCCAGCGCCGTTTTCGCCCCGTCGTATTCTGATGGCGTTGTTGGTGCTGCTTGGATTGGCCTGGCTGACCCATTGGGGGTGGCGGCAGTTATCGCCCGTAGATCCGGAGCAAACCGCTGCCGCGCAGCGGTTGCTGGCGCAAGAAGGAGAGGCTGATAGCGACGAGGCGATAGAGCACACTGAACCTGCCGAGGTTACAACCGCCCCGACGGCGGCGGTGATCCCGCAGGAGAGCTCTCGCTCGGAACCTGTCAGCGCTTCACCTGCGGCATCGCGCCAGGCCGAGTCTATTCCGACCGAGCCAGTTCAGGCCGAACCTATTCCGGCTGAACCACTGCAAACCAAATCGAGTCAGAGTCAACCACGTCAAGCGGATGCTATCCATGCGGTGTCGACGGACACAATGCGAGCGAAGCCGCTGCCGCCAGGCTTTAGTCGTATTGTGCTGACCGCGACCATGGAAAATCTACAACCCGGTGCCGCAGTGGGGCATCAGGTGGCGTATCCCCAAATTAAACGTTTGTATTTATTTACTGAACTTAAAGGGTATGCAGGCCAAGTGGTCAAGCATCGCTGGTTCTATCAGGGGCAGCTGCACACCGAAGCGGTGCTGACGATTGAAGATTCACCATGGCGGACCTACAGCGAAAACTGGCTGCTTGATGATCAACGTGGTGATTGGTATGTCGAGATTGTTGATCAAGCGCAAAACCTGCTGTATCGCTACGATTTTCAATATCAATAGCGGGTATACTGAGCGTTTTCCGATTTGCCGCGTGGGCAAATCTTCGATGTGATAAGGCAGGCGTGAGGCCTGCTGCGACTATAAGGCAACAAAGATGACGCAATTGGTGCGGATCGCAACCCGGAAAAGCGCATTGGCGCTGTGGCAAGCGGAATATGTCAAAGCCAAGTTGGAACACTTTCACCCAGGGTTGCAGGTGGAGTTGGTGCCGATGTCGACGCAAGGCGACAAAATTCTAGACACACCACTGGCCAAAATTGGTGGCAAAGGCTTGTTTGTCAAAGAATTAGAAACAGCCATGCTGGAAGGGCGTGCCGATATTGCCGTGCATAGCATGAAAGATGTGCCGGTAGAATTTCCTGACGGCTTAATGCTCAGCGTGATTTGTGAACGCGAAGATCCGCGTGATGCCTTTGTCTCCAATACCTATCAAAGTCTGGCGGACTTGCCATTGGGTGCCGTGGTGGGGACTTCGAGTTTGCGTCGGCAATGCCAATTAAAAGCGCTGCGGCCAGATTTAGTGATCCGCGATTTACGCGGCAACGTCAATACACGGCTGGCGAAGTTAGATGCAGTTGAATTCGACGCCATCATTCTGGCGGCTGCTGGCTTGATCCGGTTAGGCTTTGCTGCTCGTATTGCCAGCTATATTGAGGTTGAACAAAGCTTGCCAGCCAATGGACAAGGCGCTGTGGGCATCGAATGCCGTACTGATGATCCAGCCATGCACGCGTTGTTAGCGCCGCTTGAACACAGCCCAACACGGTATGCCGTGCTGGCAGAGCGGGCGATGAACCGCAAGTTACAGGGCGGCTGCCAAGTACCGATTGGCGCTTTTGCCGTGCATCAAGGGGATGCGCTGTGGCTACGTGGCTTAGTCGGTCAGCTTGATGGCAGCGAAATTTTACGCGCCGACGTCAAAGGTCCTGCAACACAGGCCGAAGCGTTGGGTGAGCAATTAGCGCAATTGCTGTTAGACCAAGGTGCAGCGACTATTCTTTCAACTGTGTACGGTGATAAGTAATCCAGATGCAGCCTTACTGTGATGGTTTTTCAGTGTTAATCACCCGTCCTGCTGGCCGTGCCGATAGCTTATTGGCGGGGTTAGAGCAGGCAGGCATTACGCATTTTTATCAACCGCTGATCACCACACAACAGGTGGCTATTCGTCCCCGTGACAAAGAGGCGCTGCGCGACGCGGACATCGTGGTGTTTGTCAGTATCGCCGCCGTCACCTGCCTTGAAACACAATATGATCTGGCGTCACTGACCCAGCCATTGTTCGCCGTTGGGCGCAGCACCGCCTCGGCACTGCAACGCGGGGCCGGTCGCGCGGTGTTTGCGCCACAAGATCAGCGCAGTGAAGGGTTATTGGCGATGGCTGAACTGCAAGATGTCGCCGGCAAAACCATCACTATTATTCGCGGCAATGCAGGCCGTGAACTGATTAAAAGTGGGCTGATTGCCCGTGGTGCCAAGGTGCATTATGTGCAAAGTTATCGCCGTGTGCCGTTGCCATTGGATGGTTCTCGCTTGTCCGACCAGTGGCGTCAGCAACAAATACAATGTATCGTAGTCACCAGTAACGAGATCTTGTCCTTGTTGTTTCAAAGCTTGCCCCCCGAAGCGCATCCTTGGTTGATCTCTCGGCAGTGGATTTTAATCAGTCCGCGCATGCTAGAAACGGCGGATGCCTTTGGTATTCCAGCCGGCCAAATACATATTGCAGAAAGTGCCAATGACGCGGCGTTGTTAGACGCGATTAGTTTGTTAAGAAGGAAATTCCATGAGTGAGTCGCTGCAGCAGTCTGAACCTGTGACCTTAGCCCAACCTCGGCCTAGCAAAGCGGGCGTGGTGATTGGCAGTGTCGCATTGGTGGTGGCGCTCGCGTGCGCCGGTGTCAGTGGCTGGGTGGTGTACCGCTTGTGGCCACAAGTCTCGGCGGTTGAACAACAACAACAAACTTTGACCAACCAACAGCAAAGCCAAGTTAGCTTCTTCCAAGGCAAGTTGGATGAGCTGCAACAAGATATGCAAAAGCAGTTGGGCACGATTTCTCAAGGGGTGGATGACAAGTTGTTGCAGCAACAAACGCAACAACAAACCGAGTTGGCCACGCTGAAACAACAAGTGGACCAACAATCGGGCAATAGCAAAGGCTGGAAACTGTTAGAGATCGATTATTTCTTGAAGTTAGCCGAACAAAAGCTATTCCTCGAGCAAGATGTGGCAACAGTGCAACAAATTTTAGAGATGGCTGAGCAGCGTTTAAAAGACATGGACGATGCCAGCTTGATTGGTGTGCGCGAAGCGATTAACCAAGACAAAGCCATGCTCGGCGCGTTAAATGCACCCGATTTAAACCAGCTGCACCTGACGTTATCGAACTTGCGCGCGCTCAGTTTAACGCTGCCATTGCGTCAATCTGAAACCGCCATTCAAACTGAAGAAGACGAAGTCAGCGAAGACCCTGCCGATTGGCGCAGTAATTTAAGCCTGTATTGGGATAATTTCTGGCGCAATTTAGTGCATGTTCGCGCCAGCTTGCCAGAAGATGGCGTCAGTTTAACCGCAGAACAGCAAATCAGTGTGCGTAACACCTTAACCCAGCAATTGTTATTGGCAGAGCTGGCGGCGATGCAACATAACCAAGCCGTGTACGCCGCTGCGATCCAACAAAGTGCGGACTCGTTGCAGCGTTATTTTGCGGCAACTGAGCCAACGGTGCAGCAAATGGCTGACGATCTGGTGGTGTTGTCGGCGGTGCAAGTGAGCTTGCCGCTGTTGGCACCTCTGAAAAGTCCAAGTAGTTTCCGCGCCTACCGCCAAGGCTTAGAACCGGAGCAAGGCTTATGATCCGGTTGATTATTGCCATCGCCGTGTTAGGCCTTGCCATGTGGCTGGGCCCCATTTTAGTCAACCACCCGGGCTATGTGATGATTGTGGTCGGCGGTATTACCATCGAAGCCACGTTAATCAAAATGCTGTTTTTAGTGTCGTTATTCGCGCTAGCGTGGTGGTCGGTATGGTGGTTGGTGAAACGGTTGTTTCATCTACCAAAAATCTCGTTTAGTTTCTTACGTTCGCGCAAAGAGCGCCGCGCGCGCTTAGCGTTAAAACAAGGCATGATGGCGTTTGCCCGCCAAGATTTCGCCACGGCCTCGCAGCAATTTGAAATTGCTTATGCCGATAGCGAATGGTGGGATATCAAGCAGACGATGGCGGCTTATAGTGCGTTGCTCAGCGGTGATTTGATGAAAGCCAATCAGCGGGCGGCGCAACTGGATGCCGATGAGCCAGACAGTTGGTACGTCGTGGCCGATTTGTTGTTACGGCAGCAAAATCCGCAAGCTGCATTGGCCTATTTAGAACCGAAAATGCCACAAGCCGGCAAGGTGGTGGGTAAAGACGGTAAATTGGGCCGGTTATACATCGATGCCTTGCAGCAAACCGGGCAATGGCAGCGGTTGTTAGAGCAAGTGCCGGTCGCGATTAAACAGCAATGGTTCAATAAAGCCCAGTGGCAGGATGTTCGTTTTAAACTGTATCCGTTTGCGGTGCAGGGCTTGATGGCACAAGGCTTGTTTGATGAAAATGCCGCATATTGGACGGCGTTGTCGGCGAAAGAACGCAAATCGGCGGCAGTCAGTATTGGTCGTGCTTGGGGCACGGCGCAGTTAGGGCAGCCAGAGCAGGCCGAAAGCCAGTTGTTGGATGTACTGGCACTCAATGATTTAAAACACGCGTGGCCAGCTTTGCGTCGTATTCCACTGGGTCGCCATGTGTTGGCGCTGCGCAAACAACTGCAGCATTGGTTACGTGATCATCCAAACCACGGCTACATTTACGCCATGTTGGCCTATTGTGCGGTGCAAGAGCAAGATGTTGCGCAAGCCGACGTGGCTTGGCATAAAGCCTTGCAATACCAGCCTGAGCTGGCGCAACACGCGCTGACCGAATTGGCATGACCTCAGCTCGGGCACAAGGTTTTGCGCCGGTGTGGCGTCCTGATGCCCGACTGTTGATCCTCGGTAGTTTGCCAGGCGTGGCGTCTATCGCGGCAACGCAATATTATGCCCATCCACGCAATCAATTTTGGCCCATGATGCAGGCATTGTTTCAGGTCGAGCGGTCTGCACCTTATGCTGAGCGCTTGGCGCAGTTGCAACATGCTGGCGTGGCGCTGTGGGATTTGTTGGACAGTGCCGAGCGTCCGGGAAGTTTGGACAGCGCGATTGTGACTGACTCAATGCAGATCAATGATTTATCTGCGCTGATTGCGCAGCTACCACAGCTGCACACCCTCGCCCTCAACGGCGCCAAAGCCAGCCAACTGCTGCAACGTTATCAAAAGAGCACCCCGCTGCCAGCACATCTGCGCATCCTAGCGCTGCCTAGCACCAGCTCCGCGCACGCAGCGCTGAATTTCACGCAAAAGCTACAGCAATGGCAGCAGCTGCTTGGTGCATCGAACCGCGATGCTGGCGTGGTCGCCTTGTCTTACCGGTGTGCATTAGGATAAAGCGTTACTGGCTAGGAGCAGCGGCGTGACCATGAGCTGGGATGATTTTCAACAAGTCGAATTACGGGTTGGCACTATTGTCGCGGCCGAGCCATTTCCCGAAGCGCGCAAACCGGCGTGGAAGTTACAGGTCGATTTTGGTGCTGAGTTGGGGATCAAAAAATCCAGCGCCCAGCTGACGGCGCTTTACAGTCCCGACACCTTAGTTGGTCGCCAAGTGATCGCGGTGGTGAATTTTCCACCCAAGCAAATTGGCCGTTGGATGTCGGAGTGTCTGGTGACAGGTTTTTACCGCGAAGATGGCGCTGTGGTGCTGGCGGTGCCGGATAGCGCGGTGCCCAATGGTGCCCGTTTGGCTTGATGCCGCGAACTGCTAGTTAAGCCGTTGTTTTGCATGAAATCAGGCTTTTTGACTACAAATTGCTCATAAAATTTCCTATTTTGCTAGATTGACGTGGTCAAAGCGGCGGCGCATAGTAAAAGTCCTTTGTTGAATGTTCATGCAGGTCTGCCGATGCTTCAAGCGACACCACGCTTTGCACTATGCACCCAGGTTGCCAAACCTGTGACCCTGCATGCCTGCTCGACCGACTACCATTTGTCGGAGTGGTTCGACCTATAAGTTTCCCCTGTCTTCCCTGAATTCCGGTTGCTGGCGGTTTGCGCCTGCCTGCGCTGGTCTATGGCCATTTTTGCTAGCTGTTCGTCCCTAAAAAAAACCAAAAACATAGGAAAGTAAAAATGAAAGCACGTCATGTCATGGCGCTGTGGGCTGTTGCCGCTTGTTGGGCAACACCCGTTGCAGCCGCCTGTTTGCAACAAGAGAGTGAAAGCAACAACACCGAAGCCACCGCCAACGCTAGTGTATGCTCTGGGCAAGCTGTAACTGGCAGCATCAGTTCGAGCACCGACGTCGATTGGTACAGTTTTGATACCAGCAGCACGGGCGATATCAGCATCAGTTTGAGTCACGCCAACGGCGCCGACTTGGATTTTTATCTGTATCGCAGCACCGGCAGTTATATTTTGTCGGGGCAAAGTCGCAACAATCCAGAGACCGGCACTTACCGAGCGGCGGCCGCTGGCAAGCATTTTATCAAGGTAGTGCGCTACTCCGGCACCGGCAGCTATACCTTGACCACCACCTTTAACGGCGCGACGGGCGGTGGTACTACGCCGCCAGTCAGCTGCGCTTATGGTGCGCGGCCGAGTGTGCCCGGCGGCTTAAAAACCTATCTGCTTGGCGCCAATGCCGATGTCTGCCCAACGCTCACCGCTGGGCAGGGCGCGTTATTGCTGATGGGCGGCGGCACCGATGTCGACGCGGCCTTTAGCAATCGCGTGGCACCTCGCATTCAAAAAGGCAACATCGTAGTGCTGCGCACCACAGGTACCGATGCTTACAACAGCTATTTGCAAGGCTTAACCGGCGCGGCGTCGGTTGAAACCATCATCGTCGATACCGTCACCAAGGCCAATTCAGCGTATGTCGAATGGGCGATCAAGTCGGCCGAAGCGGTGTTTTTATCCGGCGGCGACCAGTCGGCCTACTTAAATACCTGGCAAGGCACCAAGGTGCAAACGGCCATTCAGCACGTCTATGACAAAGGCGGCGTGGTCGGCGGCACCTCGGCTGGCGACCATGTGCTCAGCCAGCATATCTATGATCCAGACGGCGTGTCGGGTGCGGTCAGTAGCGAAGTGGTGACCGATTATTGCCACAGCACGGTCAACATCAGCAGCAACTTCTTAAATTTCCCGCTGCTAGCCAATACGCTGAACGACACCCACTTTAAACAACGCGACCGCATGGGCCGCTCGGCAGTGTTCCAAGCCAAGCTGGGCAGCACCGGGCGGATTATTGCCGTGTCGGAAGCGACTAGTTTATTTGTGACGGCCGATGGCCAAGGTGTGGTGGACGGCGCCAATGAAGTGTATGTACTGCGCGCCGATGCGACCACGCAATATACTCAAACGGCCTGTGGCCAGCCGGTGGTGATCAAGGATTTGTTGCGCTTTAAGTTATTGCCTGGCGATAGCTACAACGTAAGCAGCAATACGACGGCGGTCACCCCCATTCGTATCAGCATTGATGGGCGCAACACGTCGTTTTATACGCCAACCAGCCCGTATTAAACGCGGCGGCTAGCTGAAAACGCGGCGTAAATCTGTGCTGCGGGACTAGGTTGCGGCAGGGCTGAGTAGGCGATGGAATGCCCCAGCCTTGCCGGACTAAGACCCGCAGCCTTGTTGCATCGAGAGTGGCAATATGGTCTGCGAGTCACACTCTGGGAGTCACACGCTGTGAGCAGGTATTTGCAGCTCACTCAATCGGTTAAATGCTTACTCAATCGCTCCAACAACTCGCCGTCAATCGGCACAGCGCGACCGGTGCGTTGGTCCAAGCAGACAAAGGTGATATCGGCATCGGCGACTACAGTGTCGCTGCCTGCCACTGATACCACTTGGTGGATCACGGCGCTTTTGCTGCCAATTTTCGAAAACTGGGTGGCGATTTGTAGCTGCTGACCATTGGTCGCGGCACTGCGGTAGTTGATATTGATGTTCACAATCACCCAGGCCAAATGCCGACTGGTGAAGTACTCGACATCACCGCAGTCTTCCAAATAAGCCCAGCGGGCTTCTTCTAAAAATTCCAAATAACGGGCGTTGTTGACGTGTTGGTAGATATCTAAATGATAACCACGCACTTTGATATGCGTCAGATGCGGCATGTTGCCATCCTTTTTCTGGTAAGACCTGTTGAATAAAAGCATTGTGCCCGAGACAGGCACGCGGGGCAATGGCGGTTGGCGATCTGTTGGGGCTCTTAGTTGTCACCATGCATTGCGGCACTGGGCTGACAATCTGGTAGCGGTGGGCTTAATCAGCAGTTAATCGCGGTGCATGCGCCGCTGCTAAAAAGATAAGGCTGCGGCAGGTGGCAAGCGCTAGACGCTGTCGCGTGTGCGACAGCGCCATACTTACCGGCTTATTTTAACCACGCAAACGCATCGGCATACATTTGCGCGCGCACGGCGCCGGCGGCTAAGAAGGCGTCGCGCACCGCGCCGACCATCGGGAAGGGGCCGGCGATGTAGATGTCAAAATCGGCCAAGCTGGCGCCTGCGGTGTTGACGTGCGCGAGCACGGCTTCATGCACCAAGCCAGTCGGGCCTGCCCACGCTTGTTTAGGTTCTTGCAGCACAGTTACCACATGAAACGAGTCGCTTTGCCAGCCGGCCAGTACATCTTGGTAATACAAGCCGCTTTCATCCCGCAGGCCCCAAAACAGCTGCACTGGGCGCTCGGGCTGAGCCGCTCGCAGCTGCTGGGCGATGCTGTACACGTACGAAAAGCCTGTGCCGCCGGCCAATAAGATCACCGGTCGACTGCTGTCTTGACGTAAAAAAGCATCGCCTAAACCGACTTGCACCAGCACCGGTTTGCCGGCGTCGTGGTGCTCACGCAAATGCGCCAGTGCTTGGCTGGCGTAGGCGTCGGTGACGTTGCCGCCGATTTGCAGTTCAATCAGGTCGGTATCTGGCGCGCTGGCAATCGAAAACGGCCGCTTGTCGCTGTCGGATAAGAAAACTTGCAGGTATTGGCCGGCTTGATAACCAACCGGCTCTTGCGGCGCTAACAGCACTTTCGACACACCGGCGGTCAGCGGTTCAATCGATACCACCAAGGCTGGAACCGTGGCGCTTTGTGGGTTTTTTACCAATTCAGTCATGTTGTCTCACTAGGGCGAACGCGTTGGGGACGCGGCGCCGTTAACGGATAAAAGGGTGCACCAGCACCAGATCAGAGTCGGCATACGCCTGACAGCGATATACAAATTTTTGCTCAACATCGGTTGGGCTTAATGGCGACGGTGCATCGTAACGCACATCGCCAGATTTTAGCCGGCAGACGCAGGAGGTACAGACGCCTTGGCGGCAGCGAAACGGATAGTCGATGCCGGCACGCAGCGCGGCGTCTAAAATCGTTTCATTGGCATCCACGGTAAAGCAGATGCCAGAGGGTTCAATCCGCACTAAATGTTGCTGCGTCATCAAGGCGCCACCTTTGATTAATACAAACCTTTGGGTTGCGCCGGCAATGGAATGCCTAACGAATCCCACATCGCGTCGACTTTTTGTTTGATGTCATCGCACATCACAATCGGCTCGCCCCATTCACGCGTGGTTTCGCCCGGCCATTTGTTGGTGGCGTCCAAGCCCATTTTGGAACCTAGGCCCGACACCGGCGAGGCGAAGTCCAAATAATCAATCGGCGTGTTTTCAATCATGGTGGTGTCGCGGGCTGGGTCCATCCGCGTGGTGATGGCCCAAATCACGTCTTGCCAATCGCGCGCATTGATGTCGTCGTCACAAACAATCACAAACTTAGTGTACATAAATTGCCGCAAGAACGACCAGACGCCCAGCATCACGCGTTTGGCATGGCCTGGGTATTGTTTTTTCATCGTCACCACCGCCAGACGGTACGAACACCCTTCCGGCGGCAGGTAAAAATCGACGATTTCGGGGAATTGTTTTTGCAACAGCGGCACAAACACTTCGTTGAGGGCCACGCCTAAAATAGCCGGTTCATCCGGTGGCCGGCCTGTGTAAGTGCTGTGGTAAATCGGTTTCTCGCGGTGCGTGATGTGCGTCACGGTAAAGACCGGGAAGCTGTCGACTTCGTTGTAATAACCGGTGTGGTCACCGTAGGGGCCTTCTGGCGCCATCTCGCCTGGTTCGATATAGCCTTCGAGTACAAATTCGGCGCTGGCCGGTACTTGCAAATCGTTGCTGATGCATTTGACCACTTCGGTGTTGTCACCGCGCAGCAAGCCGGCAAAGGCGTATTCGGATAAGGTGTCTGGCACCGGCGTTACAGCACCTAAAATAGTGGCTGGGTCGGCGCCTAACGCCACCGCGACTGGGAAACGCTGACCTGGGTGGGCTTTTTGCCACTCTAAAAAGTCCAGCGCGCCGCCGCGATGCGACAACCAACGCATAATCACTTTGTTTTTCCCCAGCACTTGCTGGCGGTAAATACCTAAATTCTGCCGCTCTTTGTGTGGGCCGCGGGTGACGGTCAGGCCCCACGTGATCAAAGGTGCTGCGTCACCTGGCCAGCAGGTCATCACCGGCAGGCGCGATAAATCGACCTCATCGCCAGACTTCACCACCTGTTGGCACGGCGCTTTACGCACTTCTTTGGCCGACATATTCAGCACTTGCTTGAAAATTGGCAGCTTGCTAAACGCATCTTTTAAGCCTTTTGGCGGCTCAGGTTCTTTCAAAAACGCCAATAACTTACCGACTTCGCGCAGCGCCGCTACTTCGGTTTGCCCCATACCCAGCGCCACGCGTTCTGGCGTGCCGAACAAGTTGGCCAGCACCGGCACGTCATAACCTTTGGGGTTTTCAAACAGCAAGGCCGGGCCACCAGCGCGTAAGGTGCGGTCGGCAATTTCGGTCATTTCCAGTACGGGGTCGACTTCAGCTTTAATGCGATGTAGCAAACCGCGTTGTTCAAGCTGGTTGATAAAGTCACGTAAGTCTTTGTATTTCATCAGATACCACATAGTTAGGGGCATAAAGGCCCGCCGCGGTTTTTGGCATTATACATGGCAAGGCGGCTGCTGCCATGCTCCTAGCGCTGTTTGCCTGTGGGCGTGATGGCTTTACGAGTTGCCCGATAAGCCGATCAGTGCCTTCGCCAATTAATTGCGTGGCTGGTAGTGGCGTAATGCCTCTTGCAAGGTAAACGGGTAATTTGCGCTAGGTTTGCGGCGGCTACTTTGGCTAAAGGCTTTAAAATCAACAAACTGCCACTGACCTGCCCGCAACAACGGTTGATACAACGGCAGATTTTTTGCGGTCAGAATTTCCAGTTGTAGCAAAGGGACATCTGGCATTGGCTTGGGGAGTTTGCCGCGGACATCATCATAAATGAGCACCATGGCCCAGGCCGCCATCGCAAAATGGCCACCCGCCGACGCGGTGAGCGTGCCTTTTTGCAACGCGTATTGGGATTGCGGCAACCAGTCAAAACCACCCACACAAAACCGTTGATCAGGGAATTT
Source organism: uncultured Rheinheimera sp. (assembly GCA_964437935.1). Taxonomy (GTDB): domain Bacteria; phylum Pseudomonadota; class Gammaproteobacteria; order Enterobacterales; family Alteromonadaceae; genus Pararheinheimera. The sequence continues at coordinate 68,507 of CAYTIQ010000005.1, read as the reverse complement.
TTCTAAGCTATCGATCACCCCAAGTGCCATCCAATCGGATGCCGTCCAAATCAGCTGAGTTTGCGGGTATCGACGCAACAATTGTTCAACTTGCGCTGCGGCAATGGGGCGCTCCCACTTACCATTGACGATTTGTTCAACCACACCGCCACGCTGGCGCATCGCCTGATACACGCCTTCGGCGCGGCGATCGGTTTCTTGGCTGTAGGCACCGTTAATACCAATCAACCGATTGGCATCTGGGCAGGCTTGTTGTAGCGCTATAGTAAGGGCTCGGCTGGCTTCCGTGTTGTCAAAATATAACTCGGCTAGCCAATTGGGGTATTTGCCACCAGGGCGACCGACCACAGGTTCTTCATCGGGCTGCCATAACCGTTCTAACGTGATGATTTTCACCGGATAGTCGGCAAGTTGCTCCATCAACTGCACGCCACCGCCACTGTAAGGTTGAACCACGATATAGTGAGGGTGGTTTTTCTCGAGGTACTCGGCAATTTTTTGTTTTTGAAACAAGCGATTGGCATCACCGTGGATCACGGTCAAGTCAATATCGAGTTGGGTCGCGGCAATGCGCGCCAAGGCTTCGACTTGCATAAAAAACGGGTCGCTTTGCAGTGATGGGTTGACGAATAACACGCTGGTTTTGGCCCAGACCAAGCTGGGAAAGCAGACTAAAAAACACAACCAACGCATGGTAATTGCCCGTCAAATCAACGATAACTCTATGTAACCACGGCTTTGCTGTTCGAACAACAATTTGCTGGTCAAATCACTGTCAGATCTCTTAGAATCAAGACATCCAGACGTCCAATTATTTATGGTGCAGCCTTTTATGAAAAAACCAACGCAGATCATTCACGCTGGACGTGACAAACAATGGGCCGGTTACAGCGTCAACGTGCCGGTGGTGCGGGCATCGACCGTGGTGTTCGACAGCTTCGCTGAGATGCGCCATGCGGTGAAACATCGCGGCGATCAGGTGCCGTATTACGGTCGTCGTGGCACCCAAACCCATTTTGCTTTCTCCGATGCGGTGTGCGCGTTAGAAGGCGGCGCCGGGTGTGCGTTGTACCCAAGTGGCGCGGCGGCGATTAGCGGTGCCTTGTTGGCATTTTTAAAAACCGGCGATCACTTGTTAATGGTCGATGCCGCGTATGAACCGACGCGGGCGTTTTGCGACAAAGTTCTAGCGCCGCTTGGCATTCAAACCACCTATTACGACCCTCTGATTGGCGCCGGCATCAGCGCGCTGATCCAGCCCAACACCAAAGTGATTTATCTTGAATCGCCGTGTTCCTTGACCATGGAAGTGCAAGACGTGCCCACGATTTGCGCCATTGCCAAGCAACACGGCATCGTCACTATGCTCGATAACACCTGGGCGTCACCGATTTTGTGCCGACCGTTTGAAATGGGCGTGGATATCTCCATTCAAGCGGCAACCAAGTACATTTGTGGGCACTCGGATGTGATGCTCGGCACTGCCAGTGCCAATGAGCAGCATTGGCCACAACTGCGTGAACACAGTTATTTACTTGGCTATTGCGCCTCCGCCGATGACGTCTATTTGGCGGCGCGTGGCCTGCGGACTTTGGGCGTGCGGTTAGCGCAGCATCAGCAAAACGCGCGGCAGGTGCTGGCTTGGCTGGCTGAGCAGCCTGACGTCGAGGTGATTTTGCATCCTGAATTACCGAGCCACCCAGGTCATGCCGAATTTATGCGTGATTTTAGTGGCAGCAATGGCTTGTTCTCGTTTGTGCTTAAACAGGCGGACCAAGCTGCGCTGGAGCGGTTTGTTGAAGGCATGCAGCACTTCAAAATGGGGTTCTCGTGGGGCGGCTACGAAAGCCTTATCATCACCAACAGCAATATTCAGGCGCTGCGCAGTGCTACGCGCTGGCCATACCGTGGGCCTTTGGTGCGCTTGCACATCGGTTTAGAAGATCCCGCAGATTTAATCGCTGATTTAGCGGCGGCGTTTGCGAGGTTGCGCGGCTAGTGTTGCTGCCGAGGCGGCTGCGTTGCACACGTCAGCGCAGTCGTTGCAGAATTTTTGGCTATAGTCATTGAAGATCAAGTTTTAGGATCTTCGCCTTATGACGCTGGTTGTTCGCTTTACGTTGTGGTGGTTGGTATGTGCTACGCAAACAGCGTGGGCGGTGTCGGCCTGTCCGCCATTTTTAACCATGGCCTACAATTCGAGTTGGCATCCTTACATTGACGTGACTGACGAGCAGGTTAGCGGCACGGATGTGCGATTTATTCAGCAATTGCTGGCCGCTAATCAGATGACATTAAAGTTTGCTTACATCCCAGAAAAACGGGCGTTGCAACAACTGCAACAAGGGGGCATTGATCTATTGTTTGGTGCCTCCTACACCGCAGAACGAGCCAGCTACGCCTATTTCAGCAAGCCCTATCGGCAAGAACAAAATGCCGTAGTGGTGCATCAACAGATATTGCAAAGTTATCCAGGGCTGACGGTGAAATCGGCGTTCTTAGAGTTAGCGCAACGTAAGCTGATAGGCACCTACAACCCCGCAGGGTTTTATGGCGATGACTTTGAACAGCTCAAGCAAAATGCCCAAGTCAAAGCGCGTAGTGTGTTTGTATTCGAAGGACGTCGCCGCTTGGAATTGGTCAGTAGCCAACGAGCGGACTACACCATCGCAGATCGGAAAACCATGGAATATGAATTAGCGCATCAGAGCAAAAGCAAGGGATTAACGCTGTTGCCGTTCTCGTTAAACGATGCGCCGATCCATTTAATGTTCAGCAAGGCCACAGTCACTGCGGCCTGTGTCGATGAATTAAATCGGTTGATCAGGCCTTAATCATTGGTCGTGGAAAAAGGATTCTAGCGTTTGACCGGTTAACTTTGGGATACGGCTGAACACAAACCATACCGCGCCCATCATGATCAAGGTGGATGGAATGGCAATCACGGGGTAACTCAGCGCCGTCATCCGACCCAATTCTTCGTTATAGGCCGCGGTGCCTGGGTCACTGACTAAAATCCACTTCGCCAGCAGATAATTCAACGTCGACGACAAGAAAAACGAACCGGCAATGATCTTATTGGCGATGTCTAAGGTCTTTTCATAGGCCTGTTCTTGCTGTTGTTCTGCCAATTTGCTGTGCAATAGCGGCAGATTTAGCAGCTGCATATTGTTCAAAATGGTTTTCACCAACGGAAAACGCGTGGTGCCGCTAAACAGTACCAACACCCCAATGATCCCCGGGACTGCCGCTTCTTTAATCGCGATGTAGGCGGGCGGCAATTGCAGCAAGCTCATACCGCCGGTCAGTAACACGCTGATGATGCCGACAATTGAAAAGAAATTCAGCTTGCCGGATTGGATCAGCTCATAAATGCCAAAGCCGATAGGAAACAACAAGGCGCAGACTAAGCCCCAGACCGGACCTAAATATTGCTCGGTGGAAAACTTGGTCAAAATCAATACGGGGATCACGATGTTAAAGGCCAAATTGGCCAATAAACCCTTGCCTGAATTGGCAGGTGCTGTTTGTGGTTCGGTCATAACTAGGTCCATCGACTAACGTGACGCTCGTTGTATCACAGCGTCGCGCCGGCAGCTAGGTTCCGTCTCAATTCTTTTTTTCTGCTGAAAATGTGCACAACGGACTTGCACACACATACTGTGTGGCGTACAGTAAATACTGTGTGCTGCATAGTATGTGTCACACAGTATCAATTCAGCGAAGCGAGAGGACTCCGATGGACGATCGGTTTGACAAATTAAGGTTAGAACTGCGCCGAGGCAGTTTAGTGCTGGCGGTCCTCGCCGCGTTGCGTACCCGTCATTATGGCTACTCCTTGCGTAAGCATTTGGCCGACGCTGGCATAGACATGGATGAAGGCACGTTATACCCGCTGGTGCGCCGCCTCGCAGATCAAGGCTTGCTGGATAGCCAATGGGAGCAAGCCGAAGGGCGAGAACGCCGCTATTACGTGTTATCCAGTGACGGTGAGACGTTACTTAAGCAACTCAGTCAGGAATGGCAGGCGATGCAGCAAAGCTTGGCATCGATTTTGGAGAGCAACCGATGAACACATTAGACGTGTATATCCATGCGATCGCGGCAGAATTGCCAGACGATAAACAAACAGAGATTTGCCGTGAAATTCGAGCAACCTTGCTGGATCATCTCGATGCGCTGCGTGAGCAACACGGCCGCGAATTGACCGACGAGGAGGTGGCGGCGCTGTTACAACATTGGGGGCATCCAGTGCAGGTGGCGCAGCGCTATCACGCCGAGCCTGCGCTGATTGCCAGTGAAGATATGCCATTGTTTCGCACCAGCTTGACCTATGGTGCGGCCTTGTTGGCGGCATTGGCGGTGCTAAAAAGTGTCTCTGGGCTCGTCAGCGCGCAGTCGATCAATCCGATGCAATTGTTACTGCAACTGGGGTTTGCGTTTATCGATATGTTCAGCACCTTTCTGTTGGTGGTTATTGGTGTGTTTTATCTGCTGGGGCGCAGTGGCGAGTTGCAAAAATGGCGGCAGCGCCCTTGGACGCTGGCGGATTTACCGCAGCTACCGCAAGCGCGGTTAGCGCTTTCGGATACCGTCAGTGACTTGGTCAGTGGCCTGTTTTTAGTGTTGCTCTTGTGGACTGGTTGGTGGATGTCGGCAGAGCGTGCTGCCGAGCTGCCATTGCAACTGAACCCAGATGCCGCTTACCTGCGTTATCTGTTAACTGCACTGGGGCTTTGGACGGTTTTATCCGCGAGTTATCGCCTGACACGCCGGCACTGGACCTTAGCCATGTTGCGTTGGCTGCTGGCTGAATTGACCGCCTATTTGCTGGTGGTGATCTGGATTGGCACGCAGTGGCCGGTGTTGCAGTGGTCGGCGTTGCACCCGGACGCTTGGCTGCAGCTGCCATTACACGGCATTGAACGGGGGACCGTGGTCGTTACGGCGCTGGTGGTGGCGTGGCAACTCTGGAGCCATCTGCGGCTATATCGTCAGCTGCAGGCGGTCCATCAAGGCCGCTGATGTCGAGTCGGCGGGTTAGTCTGGCGACTTGCGCAGTCAGGTCGCCTGCAACCGGTGTGGCTTACTGCTAAGATCCCAGCCGAATAAGTAACTGTTTTCACGGAAAATTTCTAGAAAGTGTAAAAAGGGCTGTAAAGAAGAACCATTATCAATTGCATCTAATTGATTTTGTTGATGTTTTTCACCGCGTTTGCCCTCGCTTTTTTAGTGAAAGCTCACTACACTGCCAACATATCGCAGGGCGGGAGCCCTTGAGCGCGCCCGCTTTTTTAGCCCTTTTGATGACACAAGGTGATCCTTATGCAAGGTGATGCAGCTGTTCTGCAAGCTCTCAACGAGGTGTTAACCTCGGAATTGACGTCGATTAATCAGTATTTCCTGCATGCCCGTATCTATAAAAACTGGGGTTTTAGTGAGCTCAATAATGTTTGCTACAAAAAGTCGATCCGCGACATGAAGCAAGCCGACGAGCTGATTGAGCGGATCCTGTTCCTGGAAGGGTTACCGAATTTACAAGCCTTAGGTCGGCTGCGAATTGGTGAAGATACCGCTGAAATGCTGCAATGCGACTTGGAGTTTGAATTAGAACAACTGCCGGTACTGAAAGCGGCCATCGCCTTGTGTGAGCAGCGCCAAGACTATGTCAGCCGCGAAATTCTGCAAGAGATCCTCGAGCACGAAGAAGAGCACATCGATTGGATCAACGCACAGCAGTATCAAATTGGTGCCATGGGCATCGAAAATTATCTTCAAAGTAAATTAGGCGGAGAGTAAGCATGCAAACCAATCAAAAAATCGTCGACGCGTTAAATGTGCTGCTTGCCAATGAATTAAGCGCGATGGATCAATACTTTATCCATTCTCGGATGTACCTCGATTGGGGCTTACACAAGCTGTACGAGCGCATTGATCACGAAGTCACGGATGAAAAAGCGCATGCCTCAGCCATTATCGAGCGGATTTTATTCCTCGAAGGCACACCGAACATGAGTCAGCGTGATGCACTGCAGATTGGCCATGATGTGCCAACCATGCTGCAAAATGACTTAAACGTGGAATACAGCGTCGGTAAATTACTCAAACAAACCATGGCATTGTGTGAGCAAGAGCAAGACTACGTCACTCGCGCTATGTTGCAGCAACTGCTCGATGATACTGAAAACGATCATGCGCATTGGTTAGAACAGCAACTGCGTCATATCAAGTTGCTCGGATTACCAAATTACCTACAATCGCAGCTGTAAGCGTTCTATCGACCAGAGCCGGTTCTGATACCGGCTTTTTTATTGCTGGTTGCTGATTTTTTGTGCGGTGAAGTGGTTGAATCCGCACATAAAATTTGCCACACTGCGCCTTCGCATTTGCACTAAGTTCTGTCAAACGCGGGCGTCGTATAATGGTAATACCCTAGCTTCCCAAGCTAGAGCCGTGGGTTCGATTCCCATCGCCCGCTCCACTTTTCGCGGCTGTCTTTACGTTGGACAGGCCTGCTATCGTTATGCTCATTCTGCTGTGTACGAACGAATAACCGCTGTAATGCTGCTGTGACCGAGGTGTTTATGCCGATATTGTCGGACTGGTTTTGGGGTGATCAATTACGAAATCGCCGTGAACGCGGTGAGATGGCTGAGCTACCAGATACCGTGTCGCGGCCACAAAGCAGCGCCGAGGCCTTTGCCTTGCAGCAACGCTTTGCCGCGCAGTACGGTGAGGTCATTGGTTGGAAATGCGGCGTCCCAGGCGTTACCGACGATGGCTTGGTGAAATGGGTGGTGGCGCCGTTGTACCTGCGTGAGTTACAGCAAGGGGCGGACTGCGCCTTGTGGCCATCGGTTAAAGGCTTGGCGCGGGTCGAGCCTGAATATGCCTATCCGTTGTTAAGCGATGTGTTGCCGCCTGACACGGCACTGCCGAGTGATGATTTATCTGCCGCCGCCATCGATGCTGTGCTTGGGACGCCACGGTTAGCCTTTGAGCTGATCCAAAGTCGTTTCGCTGCTGATGCCGGTGCCCAGTTTTTTGACCAGCTAGCCGATGGGTTATTTAATCAAGGCGTGTGGCTGGGGCCTACGCTGCTTCACGGCGAGCGTGCGGAATTTCCACTGACCTTGACCGTGGCGCAGCAAGCGCAACCGCCGTTAACGGCACGTCATCCCAATGCCGCGCCGCGCGCGCCCATCTACTGGTTGGTGAACTTTTTATGCCAGCAAGGAGTGCCTTTGCGCGCAGGCCAGTATCTGATCACGGGCTCTTTTGCTGGGGTGTTCGAACTGCCCTTTGATCAGCCGATTACCTGGCAATTTGGCACTGAACCCGCCATCACGGTGGTTTATCGCAACAAAACCGAACTTTAGGCCCGCGGACGACTCACACCCAAGGATGTTTGGTCGGCGTTACTTGAACCCGGTGACGCTGTAGTTTTGCTTTCATGGAGGGACCATGCTGCCATTTCCTACTGAATTACCCAGTCTGACGCCGTTGTTGGCCTTTGGCATTTTGTTAGTGACCGGCGCCTTGGGTGGCTTTTTCGCCCATCGCGTGCGGTTTTTACCGTCGATCACCGGCTTTATGCTGGCAGGTTATGTCATAGGTCCGGGCGGATTGGCGCTGCTAGACACTGCGGCGTTGCACCAAGCGAAAGTGGTGGTGGATATCGCGCTCGCACTGATTTTGTATCGATTAGGCACGTCGCTGGATTGGCGGTTATTGCGAGTGCAACCGCGTTTGCTGTGGAGTTCGTTACTGGAAAGTACCGCCAGTTTTGTCGCGGTGTTTGCGTTGCTTTATATGCTGGGGCTAGCGCCGCTGTTATCGGCGTTGATCGCGGCGATTTTGGTGTCGTCATCGCCGGCGGTGTTGCTCCACGTGGCGCATGAAACGGGGGCGAAGGGCCCAGTCACCGAATCGGCCAAAATTTTAGTCGGCTTGAATAACTTATGGTCGTATGCAGCGTTTATTGCGTTAACACCGTGGTTATTGCAGGGCCAAGACGTGACCGGTTGGCAACTGTTGACCCAACCTATGTATCTACTGTTGGGATCTGTGGTGCTTGGCGTGGTGCTCGGGGCGTTATTGCATGAGGTGTGTCTACGCACGCAGCAAGCGCCGCAATATCAGTTGGCGCTTGTGATCGGTTGCATTGTGTTGGCGCTCAGTTTGTCACGGCAGTTGAATGTATCCACCTTATTAACCCCATTGCTGATAGGCATCACGGTGCGTTCGCTGGAGCGTGAACATCCGGTATCCAATTTAAATTTTGGCGCCGCTTTTGAACTGTTTTTTATTGTGTTGTTTGTGTATGCCGGCGCGAATTTGCACTTGTCAGAATTGTGGCAAAACGCCGGTGTCATTGTTGCGCTGGTTCTGCTGCGTACCTTCATAAAGTGGTTCAGTTTGTTCGTTTGGCCGGTGGCTGCGGCGCAACCGTGGCGCGCACGGCGAGTGCAAGGCTTGATGTTAATGCCGATGGCTGGGTTAGCCATTGGGTTGGTTAATGCCAGTATGACGGTGGCGCCGCAGTATGCCGCCACCGTCAGTGCCTTGGTGTTGGGTGCTATCACCTTGTTTGAAACACTGGGTCCACCGCTGGTGGCGTGGGCTTTTCATCACTGCGGCGAAGCAGGCCAAGACAAGCTGCAACCGCAGATGCCAACGTCAGTTCCGGCCGCACCGAACGTATCGGACGCCCCGCACACGCTCGCCACCAGCCAGCTGCGCTGGCAAGGCGCGCCGGTGAAGGTCGCTGCCAATCAGTGGTCGATCCCACCACTACCAACGACCGGCCAGGATCAAGCCGTAAATCAGCCCCCACCAGCCCACACCAAAGCCGCCTACTAGGCCGATGATACAGCCGATCTTGTCGCGTCGCTGCCGTTGCTGCGCAGCGATAGGATCGGCCAGCGCTTCACGTTGCCGCTGTGGTTTGAGCAAGCGGTTCAGTTCCAAGGTGTGCAACACCAACTGCAAGTTCAACAAGGCAAAGGTGGCCACGGGCGCCAGCCAGCCGTTGCTGAATTCGTAGGACATCACCCACAACACGCCAATCACCGCCATGCCCAGCATGGTTTTACGACGTAGCTGTTTTAAGGCGTGGGTGAGCTCTGCGTTGTCGGCGTGTTTGATTGCAGGTTGCATACCGTAATAGACCGCGGCCAATGCCATTAAGGCTCCGATCCCGGCGCCACCGAGCAACGCCATCACCGAAGGTGCGCCTGCCTTACCGGTGCTGCCCGTGGCTGCGGATGCGGTGCTTAAGCTTGCTGCTGCAACCGGTTGGCTAACACCTGCCAGCGCTAAGGCGATGGCGCTACTAAACCCAATACCGGGCGCCGTCGACAAAATCAGTTGGCCATAACGAGTGAGCCACTGTTCTTTTAAGGCTTCGCGGATCCGTTGCAGTTTTTTGCGGACATTGGCTTCGGTCATGCCCAATAAGTCAGCGACTTGTTGGCTGTTTTGCTCTTCACGATAAAACAGCAAAACCAGATCGCGGCTATCGGCCGGCAACGCATCTAAAAATTGACTTAACAACTGCGATTGTTGCTCACGACCGTGCCAAGCCTCGGGGTTGGCGTCGGGGTCAACAAAGTCGGCCAGCAACTCATCGGCATCATCGCCGCCCACCCGTTGATTAAGTTTGTGGTCACGGATGTAATTGAGCGCCCGTGACCGAGTAATTTGCCGCACCCATGGCAAAAAACTGCTGGGTTCACGTAATTCCCCCAGGTGCTGCCAAATATAAATAAACACTTGCTGCGCCACTTCTTCGCTGGCGTCCAAATCGCGCAGCACCGACATGGCGAGGCTGCATACCAACCGATCACAGCGTTGCACTAACCGCTGAAACGCAGGTTGCTGGCCTTGTTGCGCGGCCACTACATCGCTAACTAATTGATGTTCCATGGTATTGAGCATAAATCCTCCAATGCTGTGACTATGAAGTGAATTTTTTGTCATGTAAAGTCATGTACCAGACACGGCAACGCGCAGCGCTGTGACACGCTTCAAGTTATTTATTTGAATATGACAGGGCCGCGCGGCGACTGAAATCTGTAAGTGATTGATTTTAATGATGTGACATGGTGACTGTCATACGACTGTCGCCGTCAGTGATGTGACGACATCTGCCAGTGGTATGACATGGCATACCACTGTCGTCACTTCTGTGGCCGGCAGCCTGTAAAACGAATAGCAACAACGCAATCGGTGCGTTGATTTGCAAGGACAAACGTTATGACTAATAAAACCACGCGTCTGATTAGCATCTTTGATTATGCCGACAATGAAATTCGTTTAGAAGTCAGTATGTTAAGCGGTGCTGAGTGTTTATACCTCAACGATCAGCTGCTTGAAAAGAAACGCAATTTAACCTCGTTTCACAGCGAATTTAACTTCACTGTGGCAGGTAAACCGGCACAAATCCGGCTGGCCGCCAAAGGCTGGATGGGGGCGCTGACCGGTGACTACAGCATCGAATTATGGGTGGATGGTCAGCATGTGGATAGCGACGAGTTTGGTTACATCAAATCGACGTGGACCACCGCAGAAGGTCGGCGCAAAGGCCTGACGATGTTGTTGGGATTTATGGCGGCCGGCTTTGTGGTGGGCACAGTGTTGGCTTATTTGGTGAAGCACTGAGGTTTGGTATGCAACTTAATCTGCAATTAATCAAACAGTTGCGAACCGAACGCGGTTGGACGCAACAACAGTTGGCGGATATCTGTACGGTTAGCTTACGCACCATCCAACGGGTCGAAATGCAAGGTGTCGGCAGCTTAGAAACCTGCAAGGCGTTAGCAGTGGCATTTGCGGTGCCGCGTGAGCAACTGCTGCAAGGTGTGGTCGCAACCCCTGCGACCGCCGTAGACCGCAGCACCACTCAATTAAAACTCTGGGTCGCTGCGGCTTTTGGGCTTGGCATCGCCGCAGGGAGTGTGATGACGTGGCTGTTGCAACCTTAGTTGCAACAGCGTCGCCCACGCGTGGCTGCAGGCGCGAACTCACTCACGCCAACCAACCCGAAGCGGCATGCGCATGTTGACTGATCTCTGCGATGAAAGTTGACAAAAGCACTGGCAGAATGAGCAAATTGATGGCGTTCTATGCAATTTGGCGGTGGCCGATACACGGGGAGCCGCCAAAAACGCAGTCCTCGCCCGTTGTGTTCAGGCGACAGCGCCAATATCAAACCACGCCTTTGACCTTGCCATTATCAGCGAAATAATGGTAAGTAACTGAATTTTAATATTTAAATTAAAATATTCAGTTTTCTAGACCAAGACTCTCAGATAAATAACCATAAAGACATCTAAACACCTAAAAGTCTATTGTTGTTGGTTTTGTAATCTGTCACAGTTGAGTACCTGCTAAATTACAGTTAGGGTGGGTTGAACCAGCCGAAAAAATGCACAAAACAGGCAGAGCAACGAGGAGAACGGGAATATGTCGCAATACGCTGCCTTGAGAGCAAACGTCAGTTTGTTGGGCACACAGTTAGGGGATACGGTACGTAAGCAGTTGGGCGAGGCGATTTTAGAGCGCATCGAGCAAATCCGCCAAGTCGCAAAACAAGCCCGTCATGGCACCGAGCATCAGGATCAGCAACTCAAGCAGCTGTTGTCGGATTTGACTGACGACGAAATTCTGCCAGTGGCGCGGGCCTTTGCGCAATTTTTAAACTTAGCCAACTTGGCCGAGCAGCATCACACCATCAGCAAAGCGGGCGCAGCGTCGATTGAAAAACCCGAGCCGGTGCTGGAGTTATTGCAGCATTTAAAAAGCGCCAATATTGATGTGGCCAAGGTGCGCGAAGCCGTGCAGGACTTGTCGATTGAACTGGTCCTGACCGCCCACCCGACCGAAGTGACCCGCCGCACTCTGATTTACAAGTTAACGCAAATTGCTGACTGTTTAGCGGCTCGTGAGCAAGACATCAGCACAGCCCAAGCGGCGCGGCTGGAAACACGGCTCAGTGATTTGATCACCCAAGCTTGGCACACCAACGAAATTCGTGAGCAGCGGCCAACGCCGGTCGATGAAGCCAAATCAGGCTTTGCGGTGATTGAAACCTCGTTGTGGTACGCGGTGCCGGAGTTTATACGCGAGTTGGATGAAGCCTTAACGCCGGTACTGGGCCATGGCTTGGCACTGGATGCGACACCCATCCGCTTTTCCTCGTGGATGGGCGGCGATCGTGACGGTAACCCCTTTGTGACCGCCAAAGTCACTCGGCAAGTGCTGCTATTAAGCCGCTGGAAAGCCGCCGATTTATTTGTGCGCGACTTAGATGTGTTGTCCAACGAACTATCCATGAACCAAGCCAATGCCGAGTTAAATACCATGGCGGGCGGTTCAAGCGAACCTTATCGGCAGGTATTAAGCCAGTTAAAGACGCGTTTGGAATACACGCGTGACTGGTTATCCGAAGCCTTGATGCACGACCGTTTGCAGCGTCCGGCCGATTTAGTTTGGAATAACAACCAGTTATTGGATCCATTGTTGCTGTGTCATCAGTCGTTGCTGGATTGCGGCATGGACGTGATTGCCAACGGCCAACTGCTCGACACCATTCGCCGCGCTTACGCCTTTGGTTTAACGCTGCTGAAACTCGACGTGCGGCAAGAATCGGGTCGCCATGCGCAAGTGTTCTCCGAGTTCACCCAGTATTTAGGCATCGGCGACTACGCGCAGTGGGAAGAACCAGCGCGCCAGGCGTTTTTACTCAATGAATTAGCCTCCAAACGGCCGCTGTTCCCACGCAATTGGCAACCCAGCGCAGAAGTGCGCGAAGTGCTGGATACCTGCGACATTATTGCTCGTCACGGCGCCGAAGCGTTGTCGACGTACGTGATTTCAATGGCAGGGAAACCGTCCGACGTTCTGGCGGTGCAATTGCTGCTGAAAGATGCTGGCATCACCTTCCCAATGCGGGTCGCGCCCCTGTTTGAAACGCTGGCGGATTTAACCAATGCGCCCGAATGTATCAGCAAATTGCTGGCGATTGACTGGTATCGCGGTTATATCCAAGGCCGCCAAGAAGTGATGATCGGCTACTCCGACTCAGCCAAAGACGCCGGCGCCATTGCGGCGGCGTGGGCGCAATACAGCGCGCAAGAAGCGCTGGTGGCGATTTGCCAACAAGCCAAAGTGCAGCTGACGCTGTTCCACGGCCGTGGCGGTACTATCGGTCGTGGCGGTGGCCCAGCGCATGCCGCGATTTTGTCGCAACCGCCAGGCAGCTTAAGCGGTGGTCTGCGGGTGACTGAACAAGGCGAGATGATCCGCTTCAAGTTCGGTTTACCAAAATTGGCACAGCGCAGCTTGGCTTTGTACGCCTCGGCGGTGTTGGAAGGTGTGTTGTTACCGCCGCCAGAGCCCAAAGCGCAATGGCGTGAGCTGATGGCGCAGCTGGCCACCACCTCGTGCGAGGCTTACCGCGCAGTGGTGCGACATCACCCAGAATTTGTGCCGTATTTCCGCGCTGCCACGCCAGAGCTGGAATTAGGCCAATTGCCGCTAGGTAGCCGACCACCCAAGCGCAACCCGAATGGCGGCGTTGAAAGCTTACGCGCCATTCCATGGATTTTTGCTTGGTCGCAAAACCGTTTGATGTTGCCAGCCTGGTTAGGTGCGGGTAGTGCCTTGGCCGACGTCGTCAAGCAAGGTGGCACCGAGCTGTTGCACGAAATGCGCGCGCAATGGCCGTTTTTCGCCACACGCTTGTCGATGCTGGAAATGGTCTACTTAAAAGCGGACGCGCAAATCGCTGAATATTATGATGAAAAACTAGTCCCTGAGCACTTAAAAGGCTTAGGTGTTAGTCTGCGGGAGCAGCTGCAAGCTGACACCACCTTGTTGCTCAAGCTGATTGGTCGCGACGAGTTAATGGCCAATGAAAGCTGGATCCGCGAATCCATTATGCTGCGTAACACCTACGTCGACCCGCTGCATATTCTGCAAGTGGAGCTGTTAAAACGCGTGCGGCATGCGCCTGAAACCGTCAATGACAACATCAAGCGCGCCTTGATGGTGACCATCGCCGGTATCGCGGCAGGGATGCGCAACTCGGGTTAAGCGGGTGTTTGGTCCCGACACGACACAAAAACCGCGCTTGGCCGCGGTTTTTTATTGGGGCTGGTGGTTGCAGTGAGGTCGCTGTGATCGGCAGCACTTGTTGTCGCGTAATTTGCCTTACTGGTTATTGTTAGATTCTGGCCACCGCCGAGAAGGACATGCTGATGTCGCAGCCTGTATTACCACCGACCTTAACCCTGTTTTACGACGGCTTCTGCCCGCTGTGCGTAAAAGAAATGGCGCAGCTGCGCGCCATCGATACCACGCAGCGGGTGCTGTTGGTGGATATCCAACAGGCCGACTTGATGCAGGCGTACCCACAGATTGATGTGGCGGAAGCAGGACGCATTTTGCTGTCACTGACTGCGGATGGCCGCTTGCTCAAAGGGTTGGATTCAACGCATGCCGCGTGGTCGGCGGTGGGCAAAGGCTATCGCACGGCGTGGCTGCGTTGGCCGCTGATCCGCTGGTTTGCCGACCGAGCGTATTTCTATTTCGCCGCCAATCGCTACCGCATCTCATATTGGCTGACTGGCACGGCGCGTTGCGACAACGGCCAGTGCCAGCGTTAGTCCGCGCTTAAGTAATAGCCGGTACCGCGCAGAGTGCGTAAGTAGCCAACGTCATAGTCTTTGTCGATTTTATTGCGCAGGCGCCGGATATAAACATCGACTACGTTGGTGAGTGGGTCTTCGTTCATACTCCAAACGTTGGCTAAGATCCGCTCACGGCTTAACACCTTTTGTGGGTTGCGCATCAGTAATTCAATCAGGTCCAGCTCGCGGCCAGTCAAGTTCAACAAACGCCCAGCGCGTCGCAATTGTCGCTGGTCCAAATCAAGCTCTAAATCGGCGAAATGCAAGCAGTTGCGTTGCGTTGGTAAGCGTTGCCGATTGGCCAAGTTATTCAGGCGCGCCAGCAGTTCTTCAAAGGCAAAAGGTTTGACCAAGTAGTCATCGGCGCCGCTGGTT
Source organism: uncultured Rheinheimera sp. (assembly GCA_964437935.1). GTDB lineage: Bacteria > Pseudomonadota > Gammaproteobacteria > Enterobacterales > Alteromonadaceae > Pararheinheimera. The sequence goes on along the minus strand of CAYTIQ010000005.1, from coordinate 53,439 downwards.
AAGCCCTCGACCCGTTGTTGGGTATCGCCAAGCGCGGACAGCATTAAAATACGCACCGGTAACTGCTGGGCTCTCACCAACTGACACAAGGTTAGGCCATCGATGTTGGGCAGCATCCGGTCCAAAATCACCAGCTCGGGTTGCAGTTGGCGGATCGTGGCCAAGGCCTGCGCGCCGTCATGAACCACACTTGGGAAATAACCTTCGGCTTTCAGGCCGCGCGCTAGGAAGTCGGCGACGCGTTTTTCATCTTCAATAATCAATACTTGCATCGGTTTCTGGCTCATCATCCACTAACGGAAAGCATAAGATAAACAGGCTGCCATGCGCATCGGGGGCAGGCAGCTGCAGGGTCACATCGCCATGTTGGGCTTGCATCAAGCTGCGGCACAACGCAAGGCCAATCCCCATACCATCGGGTCTTAAGGCTCGGGCATTGTCAGCACGGTAATAACGCTGGAATATGTCGAACTGGGCGTCGGCGGATACACCAATGCCATAATCACGCACAGCCACGTGCACCTGATCACCCACCACCTCCAGCCACAGCTCAATGGGGTTACCTGCGCCATAACGGACCGCGTTATCCAGCAGGATTTGCAAGGCTTGATCGGTTTTGTCGGCATCCAGAAACAGCTGCTGGGTAGTCGGTTGTACCTTTTCTATCGCAGAAAACTTCAGGTGATTCGCCGCCGTTACGCGCGTGGCCAGCGCGCACCATCGTGACCACAGCATCGGCAGGGCGTGCTGATGAAAGCGCATCTGCAGCGGTTGTTCACTGCGGATCAACAACAATAAATCATCAATCCGTCGCGACAGTTGCTGGCTGGTGTCGACAATACGTAACAAGCTGTCTTTGTAGTCGGCGACCGTTTTGTCTTGGCCGCGTAAAGCAACTTCCGCTTCGCCGCGAATGGTCGTCGCGGGAGTGCGCAGCTCATGGCTGACATCGGCAAAAAACCGCTGTTGTATCTGATCGGCTTGTTGCAACCGACCGACCGCCTCTTGCAGTTGGGCCGTGCGCTCGGCGACCACTTGTTCAATATGTTTGGTATGTGCCGCTTCGTTTAATTTGGCTTGTTGCAAGTGACTGGCCAGCAGATTTAATCGATTGGCCAATTGCTTAAATTCGAAAGCGCCGGCCTCGGGTAACCGCCGCTCGAACATGCCTTGCGCTAAATCATCGGTTGCTTGCAACAAGCGCTGCATCGGTTGATACATGGTGCGCGACAACATAAACGCCGCCAACATGGCCAGAACCACAGTTAACAAGCAGGTGATGATCACCAATTGTTTGGCATGGTGCAGCGCTTCAGCCGCTTTGCTTTCCGCGGTGCTGGCGCGTTGTTCTTGCAGGGCGATGGCATCGGCAATCAGTGTTTTTAAATCCAAGCCTTCTAAATTATCAAAGATTTGGATCAGCAAGGTCCAGGTTTGGGCGGCGGATAATGGCCCGTTTAACACCGCGGCTTTTTTCTGCAGACTGCGCTCCAGCGCTGTGACATTGGTTTCTAAAATCGACAAGGTTTTCAGTTGGGCGTGAATGGCGGCGAAGTCGTCCGCGGTTTGCGCGAGTTGCTGGTCTTGTATAAGTAATTGATTGATTTCGCGCAGGTTATTTTGCATCTTCTGCAGATAACGTTCGCGGGCGTCGGTGTTGTTTTCTTGGGTTAATAACGCTTGCGCCAACCAGACTTTCAGCCGTTGTTTGTCTGCGCCCAGTTTGATGAATTCAACCAGCATTTGATTGGCGATGCGGCTATGTTCGGCTTGCTGCGACGCGACATGACCGGCCCACAAGGCCGCAGCGGCTTGCACCACGGTGAGCAAGGCCAATACCGCAAATGCCACATATAAGCGATGTCGAAACATAGTCACCTCCGCCGTGTTATCTAGGATGGTCGTCCAGTCTTGTTGTCGTTGGCAGTGTATATGAAAAACAAGGAGCCTGAAGCAGGCTCCTTGCATCGCACAGGGTCTGATGTGCTGACAGCCTGTTATTTTGCGCTGTATGGCAGTGATGAATGGTGCAGCACAATCCGCACTTGGCCTTTTTCGTCTTTCTTAAAGCCCCAGGTTTTGTCGACCATGGTCACTTTGCCGTCTTTGTCGGTCAAGATCACATGGCCCATGGTGATCGCTACATCGCCATGAATTTGCACGCCGGCATTTTTATATTGGTATTGTTTCCAGCCTTTTAACGCAAAGCCTTTATCTGGGAATTGGCTGTTACCGCCGACGAAATACGCCAAGGCGCCTTCTTCAGTGGTACGGAAGGTGGTGTCACCACTGGCCAAGGTGGGTTTGAATAACACTGGGCCTAAATCATAACCATAAGCTTGGTCTAACACGGCTTGTGCTGTGGTTTTGGCTTTGGCAAAGCCACCTTGTTGATAGTCGTCGCTAATTTGGATTAATGCTTTGCCCCAAGCATCTTGGGCGGCTTTGACATCCGCTTCGGTGATGTTGTGATTGGTCGTGGTTGCCATGGCTGCGGAGGCGGCAAACACAGTGCTGAAAGCGAGAGTCGTGAGGGTGCGAGAAAACAATGGCATAAAAAAAGCTCCTAGGTTGTAAGCACCGGAGCATCATAGGGGCTGCGCCCTGACGGGCGCAGGTCAAGGCTATGAACCCTAACTGTCAGACAGATGAATAAATTCTGACAACGCCGTTAGTGGGTTTGTCGCAGCTGGGCGTCATACACCCGATACGCAAAGATAATGCAAAAGGTGCTAAACAAGCTTTCCAACGACGAGCAAATCAGTTGCAAGCCGATATTCTCTGGCGCTTGTTGCTGAATACTAAAACTGAGGCGATTCAGTAAAAACCAAACCGAGGTGTTACCACAAAACAATAACCACTGCTGCGAGCCAGTCAGTTGCCAACTGCGGCTGATGGCTTGCCAGACGGATTGGCGGTGCAACAACAATTCAAAGCCGGTGTATGACAGCCGGGTCATCAAGAACAAGCCCGGTAAAATCAGCGCCGACAGCCCGATCATCACCGCAAGGGTTTCAAGGGTACTTAACGCGACATAACTGGCATAGACCGCCAACGCCGCTTGATAGGCTCGGCTGATCGTAATAGGTTGTTGATAAATGCGCCCGGCAACAAAATAAATCACTGCCGCCGACGATAACGCGCCCGCCAAAATACTCAGCACCATGGGCGCCAGCAGGTCTTGCAGGGTCAAACTGCTTAAATCGCTCGGCGTTAGCCAGGCAATGATGGCATTCGTCGGAATACTTAACGGCAGCGTCAGCAACGCCAAACTAAACACATAGCGATTAAAAAAACGCGTGGCATCACGCAAACATTCGCCAATCGTTGGCATGCCTATACCTCATGATTTCACAGCACTACCGGTCCAAGCCCTGCATAGTAACAGAGCACGCTACGCTGCGGCAGCCGCGAAGTCTTGCCAAGGGGGTGGAATACGACAAATTCACGACCAGACCTGATGCTCGGCTTCGGCTAGACGCAGTCGGCGCTGGATCTCGGCAACTTTGTCTGGCGCTATGGCCGAATGTGCAGGTGCGGTGGGGAGGCTGTGGGTGGAGAGGGTATGGATGTCGAAGGTCATAACAAACTCCAAATGGCTTCGGGCCTAAAACGAACATGGCCCTGCAGGGCCATGCTTGAGCGACGTGTTGCGGGGCTCGCTTAGCGCATGGTGCGGCCTTGCAACGCAAAATCAATCCGGACTTTGGAGCTTGCTGTGACGGCTTTGCCATCGACAAATTTCGGCGCAAATCGCCATTTTGCTAAGGCTTTGGCGCTTTCCTCTCCAAAGCTTTTTGCACCGCCGGTTTCTAACACCTCGACGTTTTGCACGGCGCCGGATGTGTTGATGGTAAAGCTTAGTACGGCGTACCCCATCACACCCCGTTTAGCCTCGCGCAGCGGGTATTTCGGCTCCACCCGAAACAGCGGCGCCTGCTCTTGGTTATCATCCCACGGTTTCATCGAGCCCAAGGCAATACAATGGGGGGTGGCTTGTTCGGATTTACCTAATCGTTCGTAGATGTTTACCAAACGGGCATGGGAGGCGAGCGCATACGGATGACTGAAATTCAATGCTTTGGTTTGATCGACCACGGTGGTCAGCAGCTCGGCCGATTTACGTAACTCGTTGCTGCCCATCAAGGCATTGCCCAAATGAAAGGTGGTGCGCAGGGTCAGATTGGCATCGCGGTTGGCAGGGCTGGATGCATAAGCATGCGCTTGTTTTAACCAGCCTAAATGCTTGCGGCCATAATAAAAGGTGTTGCTAGCCACTTCATACGCTTCCAGCTGCACTTCGGCTAACAAGGCTGGATTCTGTTGCTGCTCAGCAATGTCGATGGCGCGCTCAAGCAAGCTCAACTTGGCGTGATGATCCTCGGCTGTTTTGGCGGCGCCAAGCAGCGGATCTAACAAGGCGACGTTGGCAGGGCCGTGGAGTTTCTCCAGGCTGCTCAGTGCTTGACTATACAGTGGGTAAATATCTTGGCGCGGGATTTTGTCATCGCGCAAGCGATGATTGGCCAAGCTCAGTGTCAAATTGGCAAAATCCTCGCTGTCTGGGGCGTAGATCTGTTTAGCCAGTGTATAAGCTTGTTCTAATTCTTGTAATGCCAACGGCAAATCGCGTTGGCTAAGTGCCTGCTGGTAAGCCTGATAATGCTGTTTAAAGCTGCCATTGTCGGCCGTGGCAAGGGCAGGACATGCCAATAAGGACGCCAAAACAAGACCGGTCCATCGAACGTAACGCATAGTTGTTCCTTTTTTATGCTAGTTGCTACCAAAATTTAACAGACTTATTGGCCGGCAGCAATCAACCCGACTGACGGCGAAGGTTTAGCTCTTGGGCAAGTGTTCGCGCAAATAGTCAAATAATAAGCGGATGCGAACCGGCACCGGGCCACGCTGCGGCCGGTACAAGGAGACGGGCCAAGGCTCAGGTTCTAGCTCGGGTAATAACCGCACCAGCTCGCCGGACGCTATCCAAGGTTTTGCCAGAAAATCAGCCACTTGGCCTATGCCAAGCCCTGCAACTAACGCGGCGATCTCTTCAGCGGTGTCATTGACCAAAAATCGCACATGGCGTGGTGTGTAGGTGTCGCCATTGGCAAAAAACCAACTCCAGGCGCGGCCAGTGGAGCCGTCCAGTACGCTGGTTTGTGGGTGTTCAGCCAGCTCGGCCAGCGAGGTTGGCGCCTTGGTGCTGGCCAGATAGGCCGGGCTTGCCACCAGCCACAACGCCACTTTAGAGACCGGCACCGCGACAAAACTTTGGTCGCGCAACAAGCCAGCGCGGATCCCTAAGTCGATTTGTTCATCCACCACATCGCTGTGTTGATCCGACAGCCGAATATCCAGCTGAATTTGCGGATACAGCCGGGCAAATTCCAGTAACAGCGGCGTTAACACTGGCCGATAAGCGGCGGGCGCGGCCAAACGCACCAGCCCAGCCAGCTCGACCGACGCTTGGCGTGGGCTCAGTAGCTGTTCCAGTTGCGCCAATTGTTGTTGACCGTCTTGCCACAGTTGCTGGCCAAAGTGCGTCAGCCGGATCTGCCGCGTATTGCGGTGAAACAACACCTCGCCAGTTAATTGTTCTAGCTGCTGGATAGCTCGAGTCACCGCTTGCGGCGAGATCGCCAGTTTGCTGGCGCAGGCTTTAAAGTGGCCGAGTTCGGCGGCGGTGCAAAAAATACGCAGCAGTTCGAGTTTATTCAGTGCCATGGATTATTCCTATTTTTGGAATTCTAAAGCTGAATCTATTCCATTTTTATTAAGAAGCAAGCCTTTTACACTGGGTGTAGTAACAAATCACGCGCCACTGTGGGCGCTTTATTGAGGAATGACAGATGCAAACAGGTCTTACTGGAAAAGTAGTGTTAATCACTGGTGCCAGCAGTGGTTTGGGTGAAAGCACCGCCGAATTGTTGGCTAGCCGTGGCGCAAAATTGGTGCTGGTGGCGCGCCGTGCCGATCGTCTCGCGGCGTTGGTTGAGCGTATTCGCGCTAACGGCGGCGATGCGGTGTATCAAGTGGTCGACGTAACCAAGGCGGCAGATTTAGCGCAAGCCGTGGCGCTTGCGACTACCACTTATGGCCGCTTGGATGTGATGATCAACAACGCGGGTTTAATGTCGATTGCGCCGATGAGCGAGCGTCGCGTCGATGAATGGGACCGCATGATCGACATCAATATCAAAGGCGTGTTGTACGGTATTGCAGCGGCACTGCCGGTGTTTGAAGCCCAGCAAGCGGGTCACTTTATCAATGTATCGTCGGTCGCTGGCATCAAAGTGTTCAGCCCAGGTGGCACTGTGTATAGCGGTACTAAGTTTGCGGTACGGGCGATCTCCGAAGGCCTGCGTCATGAAGTGGGCGGTGCCATTCGCACCACCACCATTTTGCCAGGCGCTGTGGAATCTGAACTGAAACACGGCAGCGGCCATGCCGCCAGTGCGGAGTTTGTGAATGCGTTTTATCAGCAAAATCAGATTCCTGCAGATTCTGTTGCGCGCGCCATTGCGTATGCGATTGAACAACCGGCCAATGTCGATATCAACGAGATCGTGTTGCGGCCAACAGTGCAAGAGTTTTAAGGCTGGTCTCGGGTATCAGAACATAGCCATGTGAGGCGCCACGTGTAGCGGCCATCACGAACCACGTCGGGTGTAAGCTTGACGTGGTTTTTACTTTGGCGCGGGCAAAACTTTTGCTAGGCTGTTGTTTTTACAAGATATGGGCTGGGTTGTATGAACTATGATTTAGAGTTAGTCGCCGCCGATGGCAGCGTGTTTCCGTATCGTGATGACAGTAGCAGCGATGGTTATCATTACCGCATCAGCCTGGATATCGACGGCAATGCCGCTGAGCTGTTAATTCAGCCGCACAGCTTGCATGTGAGCCTAGATGACGACGGCGGCTGGTTGCAGTTCCCGCAAACACCGAGCGAGTTGTTTGGCGACGCAGCTGCGCTAAGCAGTGAACAGTTGTTAGAGTGCATGGCGGTGGCGGCGGAAACCTGGGATGACGCCGAGTACGTCAGCGCTGAGCAAATCAGCCAGCTGCTGGGCATGATGGTGGGCGACAAGGCGGAATAAATCGACGCTTACAGCAAATCATGCATCCGTTGCACGGCGTGCGGGGTGATACCGCCCATCTGCTCGGCGTTGGCCAATGCATAGATAAACCCTTCGACCGCGCTGCTGTCGATGTCATTTCGCATGTCAACCACATGTGCCCAATCGGCTAAGTCGTCGTCGGAAATCGTGCCCGCCAGATACAGTTGCAGCACAGCGGCAAGCGTGGCTGCTGTTAATGTCACCATCGCTTCAGGTGGCGTGTCGGTGCGTACCAGTTGCAGCAGCGCGTGGTCGATGCGCGGTTGGTCTGCGCTAAAGTCGGCAAAACTCAGCCAGCACCATAAGGCGTCGCAGTGTTGCTGATGGCTCGTCACAGTGACCTCCTTACGCCAGTTGCTGGTGGAAAAAGTCCAACAACAACCGCACTTTTTGCGGCAGATGTTGGTTCAGTGGATACAAGCCCCAGATGCCATCATCCGCCGGTTGGTATTCCGGCAATAAAGCTTGCAGCGCGCCAATGCGGATATGCTCGAGCAGGTAATAATCCGGTAGCTGGGTGATGCCAAGGCCTTTGATCGCCGCATCGGTGAGTGCCACTCCGCTGTTGCAGCGAATGTAGGGCGTGGGGCGTAACGTCAGTTTCTGACCTTTGTGTTCAAAGCGCCAGGTATCAACCGATCCCACCAACAGCCGATGCTGCGTGAGTTCCTCGGGCGTAGTCGGGGTGCCAAATTGGGCCAAATAACCAGGGCTGGCGGCCAAATACGAGCGGCGATTGCCCAAGCGACGGGCCTGCAAACTGGAATCGTGCAGTTGACCTAACCGAATGGCTAAATCAAAACCGCCTTTGACTAAATCCAGCTGCGTATTGGTCAGTTCTAAGTCGACTTGCAGCCCCGGATATTTTAATAAAAACTCGTGCATCAGCGGCGCGATCACGGTTTCGCCGTAATACACAGGCGCGGTCAGTTTGAGCGAGCCGGTGGGTTTTTCTTGCAAGTCCAGCAGTTGCTGATTGGCTTGCGTCAGGGCTTGCAACAAAGGGCGACATTGCTGCAAATACATGGCGCCGGCCTGCGTTAAACGAATTTGCCGCGTGGTGCGATGCAACAATTGCACTTGCAGCCGCGTTTCCAAGTCGCGCACATTGCGACTGACTTGCGCCACCGACATCTGCAGTTGCGTGGCGGCGTTGGAAAAACTGCCCGACTCAGCGACCGCGACAAATTCGGACACGCCTAACCATTCTTTCATCTGTCTCTCGCTGCGTTTTGAATTGGGTGGATTATTGCGTATATGCAAAACTGATTTGCAATTTTGCGTGATTATCTTGCTTTTAGAAAAAATTACAATGGCTTCTTTACCGTTTCAGTTCCGGTCGGTGCGCTGTGTGGCGCGCCATGGTGATTAACGCGGGCTAAGTCATGTTGCTGTTGCCCTAGTTGTCGCAACGACGTGCTGCCCTGATATGCCATGTGCCTGCGCTGTTTGCTGCCAGAGCCTTCAGCTGCTAGAGCCGTCAGCAGCTTAAGTAGCTGTGCCGACCTTTTTCTGCCAAGAGGGAATACCATGCAATTGATCAAAACTCGCGCCGCTGTCGCTTGGGGTCCAAACCAACCGTTGTCGATTGAAGAAGTCGATTTAATGCCGCCACAACAAGGCGAAGTGTTGGTGCGTTTAATCGCCACTGGCGTTTGTCACACCGACGCGTACACGCTGTCGGGCGCCGATTCGGAAGGCAAATTCCCTTGCATTTTAGGCCACGAAGGCGCCGGTATTGTCGAAGCAGTCGGTGAAGGCGTCACCAGCGTTGCGGTGGGCGACCATGTGATCCCGCTGTACACGCCAGAATGCGGCAAATGCAAGTTCTGTTTATCCGGCAAAACCAACCTGTGCCAAGCCATTCGCGCCACGCAAGGCCAAGGCTTAATGCCAGACGGCACCACGCGTTTTTCCAAAAACGGCCAGCCGATTTTCCATTACATGGGTACGTCGACCTTCTCGGAATACACAGTGCTGCCAGAAATTTCGCTGGCGAAAATCAACAAAGCCGCACCGCTGGAAAAAGTCTGTCTGCTGGGTTGTGGCGTCACCACCGGCATGGGCGCGGTGATGAATACCGCCAAAGTGAAAGCAGGCGACACAGTGGCGATTTTTGGCTTAGGCGGCATTGGTTTGTCGGCAGTGATTGGCGCCGTGATGGCCAAAGCCAGTCGCATCATCGCCATTGATATCAACGAAGCCAAATTCGATATCGCGTTAAAACTGGGCGCCACCGACGTGGTGAACCCGCAAAAATTCAACAAGCCTATTCAAGACGTGATTGTTGAAATGACCGATGGCGGCGTGGATTTTTCGTTTGAGTGTATCGGTAACGTCAATGTGATGCGCAGCGCCTTGGAATGTTGCCACAAAGGGTGGGGCGAGTCGGTGATCATCGGCGTGGCACCGTCTGGCGCTGAGATTTCAACGCGGCCCTTCCAGTTGGTGACCGGTCGCGTCTGGCGTGGCACGGCGTTTGGCGGCGTCAAAGGCCGCACTGAATTGCCAGAGTATGTCGAGCGCTATTTAAACGGCGAGTTTGAGTTGGATACCTTTATCACGCACACCATGCCGCTGGAGCAAATCAACGAGGCGTTTGACCTGATGCATGAAGGCAAATCAATCCGTACCGTGATCCATTTTTAAGCCCGGTTTTATTTTGAGCGTTGGGCAAGGACGCCCGTTTTTTTGATGCCAAGTGCTGTTGGCACCACGATGCACGTGAAGGCGGCAGGTCATGAAGACAGTGCCGCTGGCGTTGCGCAGCCACAACAGCCACTGAACCGCCTGAGACATTGCAGATGCCGATAAAAATTCTGACGGAACAAAAATTATTTGGCGGCCGCCAAATTCGCTTTGAACACACATCGAACACCTTAAGTTGCCCTATGGTGGCGTCGATTTATTTGCCGCCACAGGCCGCACAGCAGCCGGTGCCGGTGCTGTATTGGTTGTCGGGCTTAACGTGCACCGACGAGAACTTCAGCACCAAAGCTGGGGCGCAGCGCATTGCCGCTGAGCTTGGCATAGCGCTGGTGATGCCCGATACCAGCCCGCGTGGTGAGTTTGTCGCCAACGATCCCGCTTATGACTTAGGCCAAGGCGCCGGGTTTTATGTCAATGCCACCGAAGCACCGTGGGCAGCGCATTACCGCATGTACGATTACATCGTCAAAGAGCTACCGGCGCTGGTCGTCGCCAGTTTTCCGGTCAGTACCGTCAAAGCCATTGCTGGCCATTCGATGGGCGGCCACGGCGCCTTGGTGATAGCGCTGCGTGAAACCGGCATGTATCGCAGTGCGTCGGCCTTTTCGCCGATTTGCCAACCGACGGAATGCGACTGGGGCAAAAAGGCTTTTAGCCACTATTTAGGCGATGATCGCGCCCAATGGCAGCACTATGACGCCAGTTTCTTGTTAAGTCAGCACAAAGCCGAGTTGCCAATCTTGGTTGACCAAGGCGACGCCGATCAGTTCTACCCGCAGCAACTGCGCACCGAGGCGCTGGTCAGCGCCGCAGCCGCCCACCACAGCAAGGTGCAAGTGCGCTTTCAAGCCGGTTATGACCACAGCTATTACTTTATTAGTAGCTTTATCGAAGACCATCTGCGTTTTCACGCCCAGTATTTGCTCGGCTAAGCCCGCGGCGGGCATGCGCCCGCCTCATCACGTCAGCGCTTTGGCGCTCGCACCTTACCCGCACTTTATCAACCAGCGCTGGGTGTCTGAGGCGCTATCCAAGGCGCTTAGCGTAAAGTCCGCCAGACCAAACTGGCGGATCACCTCGATGTTACTGAGGCAATGCTGGCTCGGTGTAGTGGTGGTAAAGCCACTTTGGCCGGCGAGTGCCATCGGCAATAACAGCTGATCGGCAAGATGTTCATCCACCGCAGCGCCAGCCTGATACCATTGATTCACTGCGCTGGCGGTTTGCTCTGCAATAGTTTCGGCAGAAATGCCACGCACGCCGACACGTTCAAACAACAGTGCAAAAGGTTGGCTATTTGCTTGGCTTGGCTGCTGATGGTTTGATATCACATCGCTTGCTACCAGCACTTGCGGCACCAGAGCCTGCAGCATCACGCCGGGCCCGGGGCTGGTCACGAAATGCTGCTCACAGGTACTTGCTAGCAACGTTTTTGCCGAAGCGCTATCGGCCAAGCGCGTGCAAATCTTTTGTGGCACGTCACAGGCGATCACGGTCCAGTGCATGGCGTCGACCGGGGTGGGGGCGAGCAGTGTCAGTGGTAATAATGCCTGACAGGGTTGGATGTCGAGGCTGACTTCGCCACCGCCTGCCGGGTAAAAGCCGTAGCGTGACAAGCTCAATGTGCTGGATAGACCCATCTGCGCCAGCAGCGGTAAAAAGCTTTGTTGCAAAAAGTCGGTCGATGGTGATTGGCCGTTGTGGGTGCCGCCTTGGACTGTCACGCGGCTGGCGGCGTTGGTCAGCGCCAAGGGCAGTAACAGGGTTTGCAGCACTAAGCTACTGCTGCCGGCCGAGCCAATGGCGAAGTGATATTGCCCTGCGCGTACTGGCCCTGGCGAAAATGATAAGTGTGTTGCACCGAGCTGCGCGCCTTGGACCTCGGCACCACAGATCGCAGCAGCCGCTTGTACGCACGTGAGATGCTGGCGTAGCAAACCGGGTTTGGCGCGTCCCGCACGAATGTTGTAAAGCTCGAACGGGCGTTGCAGCAGCATCGATAAGGTGAGGGCAGAGCGCAAGATCTGACCGCCACCTTCACCTTGACTGCCATCAATCATCAGTGGTTTGAATTTTGTTTGCATAGTATTCCTAAGTTCGGCCATCCCTTGGCCATCGCTATCGTCCTGATCAGTCGTGTTGCTAGCAGCAGGGTCATCCCTTGACCCTTGAACCGATGGCATTCCTTGCCTGCTTGCATGGCTGGTTAGCCTTTGACGCATACCACTTGTTTCAGCGTGTGCAGTACTTCGACTAAATCCTTTTGCGCCGCCATCACGGCGTTGATGTCTTTGTAAGCGTGCGGAATTTCGTCGATGACATCGGCATCTTTACGACATTCCACCCCAGCGGTTGCCGCAATGTGGTCGGCGATGCTAAACACCTTTTTTGCCGCCGTGCGTGACATAATGCGTCCGGCACCGTGGCTACAACTTTCAAAGCTGTCGGGGTTGCCAAGCCCGCGCACAATAAAAGATTGCGCACCCATACTGCCGGGAATAATGCCCAGTTCCCCTTTGCCGGCTCGTACCGCCCCTTTGCGCGTGACATAACAGTCTTTGCCAAAGTGATGCTCGCGCGCTACATAGTTGTGGTGGCAATTAACCGCCATTTCGGCTGCAGAGAACTCGCGCTTTAATGCTTTTTTCAGTGCTATTACTGCATTTTTCAGCATTATTTCACGGTTTTTCGCCGCAAAGTCTTGTGCCCACTCCACCGCTTCAACGTAGTCATGAAAGTGTGTGCTGCCTTCTTGTAAATATGCCAAGTCGCCGTCGGGTAGCTGCACTTGATGCCGTTCCATATCCTTTTTTGCCAATTCGATAAAATAGTTACCAATAAAATTGCCGACACCGCGGCTGCCGGAGTGCAGCATCAACCAGACGGCACCTTGTTCATCGATGCACAGCTCCAGGAAATGATTGCCGGTGCCCATAGTGCCCAAGTGGTTGACGTGATTGGTTTTACGCAGCGCAGGATGGCGTTCGCACAAGGCGTCAAAGCGTGCTTGCAACCCTAACCATTCTGCTGCAACCAATGGCGGAATTTCGCCCCAGGCGCCTTTGTCGCGCTGGTTGCGGCTCAAGGTGCGGCCATGGGGCACTGCCGCTTCAAAGGCGCTACGCACGTCTTTCAAATCATCGGGCAAGTCGCTGGCTCGTAGGCTAGTTTTGGCGGCCACCATGCCACAGCCGATATCGACCCCAACCGCCGATGGGATCACCGCGTTGACGGACGGGATCACGCTACCAATGGTGGCGCCTTTACCGACATGCACGTCGGGCATCACGGCGATATGCGAATGCACGATGGGCATTTGGGCGATATTGCGCAGTTGCGCCAATGCATCCGGCTCCACCGGCACGCCATTCGTCCAGGCTTTGATCGGTACTTGGCCTGCGCCAGTGATCACTTGATGGGTATTACACATCGTAAAGTATCCTTGTTCGTGGTGATGGTTGCTGGCTACGACACATCCAGTGCGATACGAGCCAGCAGTTGGTGCTTTAGATATATCAAGTGCTGTGCCAATGACGGGTTTATTGATGTAATTTGTTTTTAAACTTATGAAAAATAACAATTAAATAATTTATCTCTGTGCTTTTTTGGTGAGTTGGTATTTCGTGGGCTTTCTGATAATTTATCCAAGTAGATATGAAAATATAAAATTAGATATTCAAGGTCTTAGGGTATCCATATGCAACGACCGACAGTGGTGGTCAGTCAGCTCGGCACACAACTGGATTCTGCCGGTAAAACTGCTGGCCGCTGGGAGAAGTGGCGGCCAAATGTGTCGTTGTGCAGCCAGCCCGATTTTTTGGTCAATGAGCTGCATTTATTGCACGACAACCATAGCTTGGCCTTGGCGGAGCTAGTCAAAGCCGATATTCACACCGTGTCGCCCGATACGGTGGTGCAGTTGCACGCGATGAATTACCGCAACCCGTGGGATTTTGAAGAGGTGTACGCCAAGTTGTTTGATTGGTGCCGCGAGCAGGCCTTTGATGCGGACCGCGCCGACCATTTGTTTCATATCACCACCGGCACCCATGTGGCGCAAATCTGTAGTTTTTTGCTCACCGAAAGTCGGCATTTCCCGGGGCGCTTATTACAGTCCAGGCCGCATCCGGATAAACACGACAAAGCGCGCGGCCAAATTCAAGTGATTGATTTGCATTTGTCGCGATACGATCAGCTCGCAAACCGTTTTGATACCGAGCGGCAACAAGGCCATGCGCTACTCAAAGGCGGCATTGACACTAAAAATACCGCGTTTAACCAGCTCATCAGCCAGCTAGAAACCGTGGCTATTCGCGCCATTGAACCGATTTTACTGACAGGGCCGACCGGTGCTGGTAAATCAGCGCTAGCGAAACGCTTGTTTATGTTGAAAAAACACCGGCAAGCATTGCGTGGTGACTTGGTGTCGGTCAACTGCGCCACCTTGCGCGGTGATAATGCGATGGCCGCGTTATTTGGCCATACCAAAGGCGCCTTTACCGGGGCGGTGCAGGCGCGACAAGGCTTTTTGAAAAGTGCTGACCATGGTGTGTTATTCCTCGATGAGATTGGCGAGCTGGGGCTTGAAGAACAAGCCATGTTGTTGCACGCCATTGAATACAAGACCTTTTATCCGGTGGGCAGCGACAAAAGCGTGCACAGTGAGTTCCAGCTGATTTGCGGCACCAATCGCGATCTCGCCGCGATGGTGGCGCAAGGCACCTTTCGCGATGACTTGCTGGCGCGTATTCAGCTATGGAGCTTTGACCTTCCGGCGTTAAAAGATCGGCGTGAAGATATCCCTGCGAACATCGAGTTTGAGTTGGCGCAGATTGCCAGCAAAACCGGCAAGCGGGTACAGTTTAACCAAGAAGCGTATCTGCGCTTTTTAGCCTTTGCCCAAGCCCCTAGTAGCTCGTGGCCTGGCAATTTCCGCGATTTGTCGGCGGCCATCAACCGGATGAGCACACTCGCCAACGGTGCTCGCATCGCCTTGGCGGATGTTGAGGCGGAAATAAGTCGTCTACAGCGAAGTTGGGGGCTTGCTGCGGGAAGCGGTTATGGCCTGACAGATACAGCGCCGCAGCATTGGTTGCAGCATGCAAGGTCTCAGCTTGCTGGTCTATTACAAGAGGCTCAACTCGCCGAGCTCGATGGTCCAGAGCTGGTTGAGTTAGCCTATGTGGTCTCGGTAGCGCGGCAGTGCCGCAGCATGGCCGAGGCGGGTCGGCAGCTTTACGCCGCCAGTCGATTGCAAAAAAGCAGTCACAATGACTCCGCCCGACTGCAAAAGTATTTGGCGCGGTTTGGCCTAAGTTGGCAGCAGTTGCAGTAAATCGCGTCCAATAACACAAGTGCCGCAGCGGCAGTACCTAAGAAGACAAACAAGGAGTTGTTACCGATGTTAAAACCCGTCGTATGGCTAGTTAGCCTTGCCAGCAGCATCAGCGCGCACGCCGCTTCACCGGTGCCGCCGTCGGCGTATCAAAAGTCACTTGAGACTATCCAGTTTAAAGGCGAAAGCGTGGGGCCGGCGCAGCAGGTGGCGCGGCTGGCGTTTGCGCAGTGCAATCTGTTTCGTCAGCAGTATGGTGTGGCGGAGCTATGGCCCGAGCCGGCGTTATTGGCCGGTGTCGATACGCGGCAGATTGAACGCTTTTATGCCGATGGCATGGCGCGGACTTTAGTTAAAGGGTACACCCTCGCGGCGACGGATCTGCAGCGCTGGCTTAACGAAAGCAAGGCGACGCCGGGGAGCTTGCCCAAAACCGCGCCAGATTGCAGCGTTGCGAGCAAGCAGCCCATCGTCACTGATTCGTTGTGGCGCGATGGCACGCTGTATCACATTGACCATCACGCCAAGCGAGTGCGCCAACAACAGCGCGCAGCGTCGTTGCTGCCAACCGAATTGCTAACGCCTGCACAGCTAGCGGCGTTGCCCAAGCACACAGTGTTGAGCCACGCGTGTGTGCAGGTGAGCCAAGCTGAATTGCCGCTACCGGCGCGGGCGGCACTTGGGTTTGTGGCGCCAAGCGGTGGTACCTTGTCCAGCTGTTTATGGCAGGCGGTGCCACTGCAGGCCTATTTGAATTTCCCATGGCCGCTAGAAAGCGTGGTCGAAACCAACATGGCGGGTAAAACCTTGCTACAGCGCCAACACAGTATCGAGCTCAACACAGGGGTCGCCTTGCCAGCCGAGACCTTTGCCTTGCCGGTGGGTTATCAGAAAAAATAAAGGCCAGCATCCTAGCACCGCGGTGACCTGCTTGAGTGCTACGCAGCAACCGAAACCTGAGCTGCAGGATAGACGGCAGGTTCATCCCAACGCCGGGTTTTCAATGACGCCGCCTATGCCATGGCAATAGGTGCAGCTGTGCAAAATTTCTGCTAGCGTAAAAGCAACGTGTTTGGACGGAACTGCAACGATGCGAAGATGGGTAGGGTTGATGCTAAGCATGCTGACTTGGCAGGCCAGTGCGGCCACGCCAAGCGACTGTGCGCAGGCGGCGCCAAAAAGTCAGCAACTGATTTGCCAGCACGCGCCGTTGCGTGAATATCAACGTCAGGTGCAAGCGGTGTGGTTGTTTATCCAGCCGCAGCTACAGGCCGACGCCAGCCGCCTTCAGGTACGCCAAGCGCAACAGCAGCAATGGCAACTGCTGCTCGACAGTTGCAATAACACCGCCTGCTTAACGCAACGCTTCAAACAACGCTTGATCGACTTAGTCAGTCTGCAGCGCAGTGGCATCAGTTTTATGGATTTCCCAGCGCGGCTTTACGATGGCCAACTGGCAGATCCGTTGCCTGATAGCCACGGCCCCATTCTGCCACCCGAGCAATTGCCGGCGGGGTTGTCCCAAGACCAAGTCAACGACGTGCTGATTGATGGTGAACCGCAATTGGCCGGTGAATATGCTGTATTGCAGGCGGGTTGTGGCCCGTCGTGCCAGATGCAATTTGTGCTGAATTTACGCACTGGCCAGATGTTAGCGGAGCACTTTGGTGGGCCCTGCCAGCGGCAGTTGTTGGCCTATCAGCCGGACAGCCAGTTGTTGATCGCCCAACAACCTGCGCAAGGCAACCAACCGTCGCAATGGTTGTATTTCCAATTGCATAACAATCAACTGACGCTGTTACACGCGCTCGCGTTACCCGACCATCAAGCCGCTGCGCAAGGGTGTGCTTAAACGACACCGACAAAAAAGGAGCCCGAAGGCTCCTTTTGCTTGCACTCACCGAGTGGCGAGATTAATAGAAGTTTTTCTTCACTTCGATACCAATCACCCGTGGCTCGTTAACAAAGCCAGTCAGGTTATTGAAATCGATGGCGCCTTTGACGTTTTCTTCGTTGGTGATGTTGCGGCCGAAGGCTGCGATCTCGAAGTTACCGTCGTAGTTTAAGTAGCCAATACGTAAGCCTGCTTCTTTGCTGTTGTCGACGTTAAATTCTTTCGACTCATACAAGAACAGGTTGGTTTCGCCTTGGAACGCGATGTCGCCGTAGAAATAGATCTCACCCGATTTGACTGGGATATCGTAACGGGCGTTTAAGGTCAGGATTGTTTTTGGTGCTTGTGGGAATGGGTTGCCATTCACCAGCGCCAAGCCTTGGCCGTTTAACGGATCTGTTGGTGTACACATGCCTGAACCACATTTCGCAACTTTCAGGTACAAGTCTTTCAGTTCGGTGTGGTTGTAGCTAAAACCAGCGCCTAAGGTCAGGTTGTCAAGCGCACGCCAGTCGAAATCAGTTTCGAAGCCGTAGCCAGTGCCTTTATCTGCATTTAACAAGGCGTTGCCTTGTGATGCACCACCGATCGCCGACAATTGGATGTCGTTGATGTTGTAGTAGAACACGGCTGCGTTTAAGCGCATGGTGTTGTCTAACACGTCCGCTTTACCACCAAATTCAACTGAATCGATCGTTTCGCTGTCAGCCACCGATGGGCTACCTTCAAACGCTAAGTCACGGCCTTGAATGGATTGAGCGCGGAAACCATGAGCTAAGCGACCGTACACCGATGCGTTATCGGTCACACGGTAGTTGCTGGATAATTCCCAGCTGACTTGGCCGTCAGACACATCAATCGGATCGTAGGTTTGGATTTGCGCGGCACCGATGACTAAGGCGAAGCCATCAACGTTTTGCTCACCTACGGCAAAGCCTTTGTTGTCGTGGGTGTAGCGTACGCCGCCGGTGATATCCCAACGGTCATTTAAGGCATAAGTCGATTGACCAAACAGCGCCCAGCTGTTGTTTTTATGGTAAACGGTGGTGGCACCGAAGAAACCATCGATCGATTTCACGCCAAACGACGAGTTGAAATAATAAGTACCCACTTGCCAATCCAGGTCACCGCTGGTGTCGCTGGCTAAACGCATTTCTTGAGTGAACTGTTTCAGATTTTGCAGCTGGTCTTCGGTGACCGCTTGGAACGGGATAGTTCCTGGGCCTGTTGGTGTGCCACCGTCGATATCGCCTTTACCGCGACCATGCGCGCTTTCTTTCGCGGTGATCGAGGTGAAGGTCATGCCGCCGGCCAGGTCCCAGTCTAATTTCAGGGATTGGCCATCGGAATGGTATTTCTGGAAGTTACCGTCACCTTCGTTGTACCACACTTTGTTGCGGTCGAAGTTTTGGTTTAATTCGTTGCTGCCTTTGGTGAAGACGTTGGCGCGGAAAATAGACGAGGTGCCATCTAAATAGCGGCCATGCAGGTTTAACAACGCATGGAAGTTGCCTTCTTCATACAAGAATTGAGCGCGGTAGGCGTTTTCGTTAAAGCCACCCATCACGTCTTTTTTGTTGGTGTAACCGTTGTCGATGTAATCACCACGGTTTTGTGACAAGCCTGAGATACGCGCTGACAAGTTCTCAGTGATACCGCCACCGACGGCACCTTCAAAATTGATGGTGTCTAAGGAACCCACACCCATTTTGACGTAACCATCAAAATCTTGACGTGGTTTGTAGGTGTTAAATTTCAGGATACCGGCCGTTGTGTTGCGACCAAACAGCGTGCCTTGTGGGCCACGGATCACTTCCAAGGATTCAACGTCAAACAATGGGAAGGACTTGAGCACCACGTTTTCCATCACCACGTCGTCCATGATGATCGAAACAGGTTGGGATGCGGCTAAGTCGAAATCGGTATTGCCTAAACCACGGATATAAAAACGCGGTGCGGCACGGCCGTTGGAAGATTCGGCAAATAAACCTGGCACTTTAATTGCCAGCGCCTGCACATCATCGCCACCGGAGAAAATGGCGTCGAATTTTTCACCACCTAAGGTGGCAATCGAAATGGGTACTTCTTTGGTGTTTTGGACGCGTTTTTGCGCGGTGACCATGATGGTCTCCAGGCCTTTGTCGTCGTCTTTTTTCGATTTGTCACTGGTTTGTGCGAAGGCGGTTGGTGCCAGCACGATAGCGCCTGTGATCAGGGCAGCATGGACGTGCAAAGCTAACGCCGAGTATTTGCTTTTCATTTTGGATCCTTAGTAAAGGCTAGTTTGTTATGCCTGATTTCTTTGAATCAGTGCCGATCGCATTGCTGCAGTTTGTTCGTAGGTGTCGCAGCATATGTTTGGACTGTCAGGCGCCGGAGTGACCACGGGCTGACAGCAAGACGGCGGCTCAGTATACCACCGTGCTTCATTTTTCGCTGATTTACTATGCGGTTATAGCTGAAAAATCATCATCTTCGGTGTTTTTTTGCGAAATTTAACATTTTTAAAACTAAGGTTTCGAATCAAGGAACTTTACCAATGTAAGCGCTCACGGCCGCTGCGTGCAAAGAATAACCGCTTGAATGTTAAAAGCGTTAATGATGTGATATAGATGATGTGACCGAGCGGGTTCCGCCTTGATGTTGGTGAGCGCTGCGCATGGTTGCTGAACGTGGCTTAGGCAAGTCACTGACATAACGGGCTTTGGTAGGTAAAACGGATGTGGCAATACTTAAGGCACAGCACAGGACCTGTTCCCATGCAACGATGGCTGCAGTGCCTGTTGCTGGCTGTCTGTGTGTCTCAGTCTTGGCCTAGTTATGCCATGAACCCCAATGCCTCAGTCAAACCGATGGTGATCCGCATTGCGGCTGAGGATAATTGGCCGCCGTTTTCCAATGAACAAGGCCAGGGCTTGTCGCAACAGCTGGTGCGCGCGGCCTTTGCCTCACAGGGTTACAGCATAGACACCATCGCCATGCCCTATGCGCGTGCTTTGCATGAGACGGCGCAAGGCGATGTCGATGCGTGTTGGAATGTCACGCGTCAACAGTCCACCTTGCAGAATTATATTCTGCACAAAATGCCGCTGTTTCGCGTGCAATCCTCGTTTTATTACCATCAGCAACGCTTGGATTATCGGTCAGTGCAAGATATTCCGGATGGCACTGTGGTCGGGGTGATTTTGGGCTTTGAATATGGCGATCTGTACGAGCAACACAAATCGCGTTTTAAGTTAGTCGAGGTGTCGACCCATCAACAGTTGATCCAGTTGCTCGCGTCGAACAAGTTGGATTTAGCGATTTTTTTTGATGATGTCCTGACTTATTATTTGCAACAACCTGAGTTGCGGCAGGTTCAACTGCGTCGCGGCCAGCCGAATCATGTCAGTGAAATTTTCGTCGCGTTTCACAAGAAAAATCCTCGCAGCGCTGAATATGCCAAGGCCTTGGATGCAGGCTTGCGGCAGTTGCATCAAACCGGGGCCTATCAGCAGCTGATGCATGCGGCTCCCGTTGCCGACTCTATTAAGGAACTCCGAAGATGACCCGTCCTCGCCTGCAACGTCGAATTTGCTCTGTGCTCGCCGTACTGGCTGTGTTGTTTACCAACCTCAGCGTTGCGGTGGAGCCAACAGTGCAAGTCACCGTCAAGACCCCGCTGAAAACCAGTCAAAGTTGGGATGGCGCCCCCCTGCGTTATCCGACGGGCGAGGCTGAAATCACCGGCATGCAAATTGAGATTGCGCCAGGTGGCAGTACCGGCTGGCATCTGCACACAGTGCCATCGTTTGGCATGGTGCTCAGCGGCACCTTAGAGGTGCAACTCAAAGACGGTCGCGTCAAGCGGTTACAGGCCGGTGACATGCTGGCGGAGGTGGTCAACACCTTGCACAACGGCCGTGCCGTGGGCGATCAACCCGTTAAATTGGTGGTGTTTTATGCCGGGGTTAAAGGCCAAGTGCTAACCCACAAAGAAGATGTCACCAACGCGGTGATGCATTGATGCAGTTGTGTTGGCGGCTGGGGCTGACGTGGTGCTTAGGCGCTTGTTCGGGCGCTTTTTTCAGCATGGCGCAGGCAGCACCGGTCTGTTTTACCGAACCTAGTCGCGTGCAAACGCCGATGCTAGTTGAGCTGGAGGTGGCATTGGACCCTTCAGAACCCGGCCTGTTGACACTGCCTGAGCGAAACGCCAGTACCGAGATTTACGGCTCGGTGTGTCTAACGTGGTCGCCCGATCGCCGATTTGTGGCGCTGACCGAGCGAATTGGCAGTAATCTGATAGAAACCAGCGTGATTGACACCCAGCATGTCGTCGCTGGAGCCTTGGTCAAAGAGCAAGGCTTTGTGCAGGCGTTTCCGTTGGATGTTCAACAGCACTTGGCCAATGCGGACCACACCTACAGCGAAGTAGTGGCTTGGCAGTCAAGCGGGCTGCAGTTGCATCTGTTTGGTCACAGTCCCGCTTATGATCACCAACTGCGTTGCCAGCCAAGCGCTGGGTCGTGGCAATGCCAAAAGGTCAACACACCCTAAGTTAAAAGCTGCAACACGGGCGAGAGGCTCGCTAACTGGCGATGTTGCAGGATCAGGCGCCGACCACACTCTAATGCGCGTAATTCACACTGATTTTTTAAGGCCTTATTGGCAATAGTGTCCATATCGGCGACATGGGCCAAGCCAACAATGCGCCGGATCAACTCACACCCGGCAAACCCAAGCGCGTCGTGCCAGACCTGCTGCAAAAATTGCTGCTGATAGCGTTCACTTTGCAGCGCCGCATCCTTGGTGTGGCTGCGCATTAAATCACGCCAATGCTGGTTAAAACACACCTCAAAACGCGTCAGTTGTTGGCGAAGGTAGGCTTGTTGCGCGTGGGCAGCGTGGCTGTCGTTGAGCTGACCTTCGACACTGAAATAATTCAGCAGTAAGTTGCCAATAAAACTGCCAACATCAAAACCAATGGGGCCGTAAAAACCAAACTCGGCATCAATGAGCTTGGTGCTGTCGTGGCGGACAAAAATACTGCCTGCGTGTACGTCGCCATGCAACAAGGCCTGGGGTTTGGATAAAAAGCTGGCTTTTAAACTGGCGACTTCGGCTTTGACATCCTCATCAAACCACAAGCCGCGTACAAATGGCTGCAAGGCCGCATCAAAGGTGTTGCGCTCATGGTTGCAAAACGGATCGGTAAAGAATAGATCTTCGGTAATCAGGCACAGCTCGGGGTTTAAAAAACGCGCCACTTGGGCTTTTTTGCTGGGGCCATCGAGCACAAAGTCGCTGCTGAAAAACGCCGTGTGCGACAGATACAATGCTAGGTGATCGGCCAACAATGGCAGTTGTTTGCCGGCGATTAACGCCTGACGCAAAATCTGATGATCGCCCAAATCTTCCAGTACCATGGCGGCTTTGCTGGGGTCATGGTACAGCACCTCAACCGTGTGATCCGGCACCTGTTGGCGGTGTTGTAGCAGCACTTCGGCTTCAATTCGCGCCCGGTCTAGCGTCAGTGGCCAGCTTTCACCGACACAACGGGCGTAAGGCAAGGCCTGTTTGACGATTAAGCTGGTGCCGAACTGGTTTTTCACTCGAAACACCAAGTTCAAATTGCCATCGCCAAATTCTACGGTATGTAATTGGCTATGTTCGCCAAATAACTCACTGTGATCATTGGCAAATACGGCTGCGTCTTGGCTGCTGAAGGTTTTATAGTGGGGGTATGCGGCGAGTTTGTCGTTGCTAAGCGCCATCCGTCTACACTCCGAGTGGTCTTGATGTCTGGATGGCTATATAATCGCAAAACCCTGTTTTTGATGCAATGCGTGTCTGGCACACCTTGCTGTTTTGTTTAGGCTGATTTTTTCTATGCTAGAGCTGCAATCGATGAGTATGCGCCTGCATCAAGGCGTGTTGTACCTGTTGGATCAAACCTTGTTACCGCATCAGCAGCATTGGTTTGCGGTGCCAGATGTGGCCAGTTTGGTGGAGGCGATTCAGCGCCTGCAAGTGCGCGGAGCGCCGGCGATTGGCATTGCGGCCAGCTTGTTGCTGGCGGTGTTGGCGTCGCAAGGCCAGTCGCGCCAGCAGTTACAGCATGCCGCACAGACCTTAAGAGCCGCCAGACCGACGGCGGTGAACCTGATGAATAATATCGACAGCATGCTAGGCGCCATCGCCGAAGAGCCGCTGCATCAGCGCGTGGTTGAGACGGCGATGCAGCTATTTTTGCAAGATGTTGCGTTATGTTCACAGCTGGCTGAGCATGGCGCGGCGCTGCTGCAACCGGGCGAGCGCGTGCTCACGCATTGCAATACCGGGGGGTTAGCGACTGCCGGTGTTGGCACCGCGCTTGGGGTGATCGCCAAAGCGCACCAGCAAGGCAAGGGCATTTCGGTGTGGGTAGACGAGACGCGGCCGCTGTTGCAAGGGGGCCGCTTAACGGCATGGGAATTGTCGGAGCTCGGCATTCCATATCAGCTGATCTGCGACAACATGGCAGGGATGTTGATGGCACAAGGGCGGGTCGACCGCATCTTTGTTGGCGCTGACCGCATCGCAGCCAATGGCGATTTTGCCAATAAAGTAGGCACTTACAGCCTAGCCGTGCTGGCGCAGTATCATCAGGTGCCGTTTTATGTGGTGGCGCCTTCGACCACCGTTGATCCCACCTGTCCAGATGGCGCGGCTATTCCCATTGAACAGCGACATGCCGATGAGGTGCGCGGCATGCAAGGCGCGATAGGTGTTGATGGCAGCTTTCAACACAGCCGCTGGGCGCCTCACGACAGTGCAGTGTATAACCCCGCGTTTGATGTGACGCCCGCTGGCTTGGTGACAGGCTGGGTGCTAGAGCACGGCGTTTTCAGCCAAGCCGATATTGCCGCGGGGGCCTTGGTGCGAGCTTGTACTGAGTCACGCAAGCGTTAGCACAGTGAGAATGAACCGCCCACCCTGCTTACCTGCCTATGGCGTTGACGATGCCGTCCGTGCGCGGGCGAACTGGATGCGTTGCACATAAGGCAAGCCCAGATGCCCTGGCTGGATGGTCAGTGTCACAGCAGACTGTTCGTTGATGCGTTGATAGGTTGCTGCATCGATGGCCCAGTCGGTCGGTGGAAAGACGCCAAACACGGGTTGTTGTTGGATCAGCGTGACGGAGTAGCTGTCGGCATAACGCCGTGACCGGTGTTCCGTTTTCTGTAATACCTGCGCCTGAACCTGCACGCCTTGGTCAAACGGCGCTGTGGTATTCACGGTCACCAGCACTTTGCAAAGCAGCAGCGGGTAGGTTAGCCATAGCAGCAACAAGCTTTCATTTTTCACACGATGTCGTGGTAGCGAATTGCCCGCCCATGTTTTAAGACGGCGATAACTCAACACATACAGCAGCACACTGCTGGCGAGGGTATAACCGAGCAAGCGCCAATGCGTGATATGTTGCTGCCAAAACGCGCCATCGCTGCGGTATAAATCCAGCAATAACAGTATTGTGACTAGCGCTATCGCCAGACTAAAGCGAGGCGCCGTGGTCGATGGTCGCAGCCGGGTCTGTTGGCTAATACGACACAGTGGTTGTAATGCGTCGACCACCTGAAATAGCAGCGCTGGAGCGAGTTCGGGCAGCTGGACCAACTGATTGGTATACACCTTAAGCTGATCTTGATCACATTCGACATACTCGACGGTATAACTGGCGAGTATGGCCAGGATCGCCTGGCGCGCGGTTGGGTCTGACGCCAGCCATTGCCAAAATTCGGCTTGGTCGCAGATCACTTGAATACGTTGATCAAAGTCAGCGTCCCCTGTTTGAAACGCTGCTGGGTCTGGTGGGTCAAAACGGCGTGGATTGCGTTCAAATCGACAGCTAAAACCACTGGGCAAAGGCACACTATAGGTACGTTGCACTTGCAGCGGTGAGGTGGAGTGCTCGTTATCGGTAAACAGCTCGTCAATCTGGTAGTCGCGTTGTTGAAAGCGTTCCAACCGATGCTTGCTCATCAAGTTGCGAGGTTGTGCCGTAGAAGGCATAAGCATCAGCAAAATAAGTACGGCGGGGCCCAAGGTGATGAATGTCCAAAGTTCCATTGACTTACTCCTACGGGGTAGTGGACGAAACGCCTGAGGCGCCGGCGGATGGTTTATAAAACTGATAGCGACCGACATACGGCAAATGCAGCAGGCCTGGCTGCATATCCAGACGTACGCGCCATTTGCTGTCGATGCGACTGAATTGTTGTTGGCTGATGGTCAGTTCGCGAGGGGGGTATAACCCAAAGGCGGTCTCGGAACTGGCGATCGTCGCGTGATAACTGGTCCAGCGGCTGCCGCGTCGGCGATGCTCGCGTTTAAATACCTGGTGCACGGTCGCAGTGACCACCGTGGGGCTTGCCGTTGGTTGTAATTCATTGATTTCTTTGGTGGCAAGGGCGGCGGCGTAAGGTAAACCCAGCGCTAATAATAGCGCCGCTTCCCAAATCACCAGCCGCGCGCGCGACGAGGCGCCGATCAACAGGCGGCAGCAGCCATAGCAGCCAATTAGCATCAAAAGACCAATGCCAATGGCACAGGCTAACGCCTGTGATGGCGAGGCATAAGGGTCAAACAGGTCAAAGCGATACTCGATAAACCCACCGACAGCGTACCCCAACACACTCCAAATCAGCGTTTCAACCGCCATCACTCGCCAGAAAAATGGGTCTAAGGCTTGCTCTGGTTGCGCTGTTAGCGGTTTGAGTTGATCGACTAATTGGAACGCGGTCTCAAGCCGGGCATCATCCGGTGCGTGCGGGATAGCAAAGCTGATAAAGATCTCATGCCCTTGGCAGTATATCCGAGTGGCATTTAGGTTATTGATCAGCCGCTGCACCAGCGTTTGCGTTGTGCTATCACTGCGCAGCCACTGTAAAAATGCCGGTTGGTCGCAGCTGATATAAATCGCCTTATCAAAGTCACTGCGGCCGGTTTGAAACTCGCGGGCAAGTCCAAGTGCTTTTAGTACTTGATCGGCGCTTGATTCGGCATCCAGTTGGAACCAAAAATTGCCGGAAAAGGGTAATTCGATCGTCGCGCTGATAATTTTTTGTTGTTTATCTTCTGTGAACGTCAGGCCGTATTCGCGCCCTTGCCATTGCTGGATTTCATCACTCTCTTGACGCTCAAAGCGTGAGATCCAGCGGTAGCACAGCAGCCCTAACATGATGAAAAGACGGAGTAAAACCCACATAACTTGTCGTCCTTGGCCAGCGGCTTGCACCGCAACATCGGTCGAAAACTATGCCAAATTCATTAACAAAATGCAAAACAGCGGCAGTGCTGGCGCCTTGATGGTGTCTGTCAGCGCAAGCATCACTGGAAAGATGCGGTAAGTTTGGCGACAATCGGCGTCTGTTGGTTTTTGCCCTGATGGCGCGGTGGTGACTGAATGCCACACGCGCACCTCGCCCTTGTTGGAGAATCTATGTACGCCGCTAATTTTGACCTAGGTTGTTATGCCCGCCGCATTGGCCTGAACACGGTGCCGACGGCCGCCACTTTTGATGCGGCTGCGCTTAGCCAGATGATGCAAGCGCAACTGCGCAGCATCACGTTTGAAAACCTCGATGTGCAAGCGGGCAAGATTGTGTCGATGGAGCCGGAACAGATTGTGGCAAAAATCCTCGGCAGCGATGGTGGTGCAAAGCGCGGTGGGTATTGTTATGAACTGAACGGTTTGTTTGCGATGGCGCTAACGGCACTTGGCGTGTCGTATCAATTTGTCGCCTGTCGGCCGATGTTCTACCCGATGCGCCGGCCAAAAACTCACATGGCGTTGGTGGTGCACTTAGCCGGTGAACACTACCTGTGCGACTTAGGCTTTGGTAGTTACGGTATGCGGGCGCCTATTGCGCTATCGCAAGTGAATGTGCCGCAGCCGCAAGATTATGATCTGTTCCAACTGGCGATGCCACAGCTTGGCGAATTTGTGTTGCAAGCGCGCATCGATGGCAACTGGGTGAATCAATACGGCTTTAATTTATCGCCCAGCGAATGGATTGATTACTTGCCTGCCAATTATTTGAATTCGACCCATCCGGACACCATTTTTGTGCAAAAACTGCTGCTGATCCGCCAAACCGCGCAAGGCCGGGTGTTACTGGTTGGCAATGAGCTCAAGACCAGTGTGGCGGGTGAGACGACAGTCAGAACTGTAGACCTTAGCGAACTGGATGCGGTGTTGCTTGATCAGTTTGGTTTAGTTAAAACACATTAATGCGAGCGAGCTAACGGCCAGCGCTTCGCCTGTAACGCGGCGGTTAAATCGGCCGCGTTTAATGGTTTAGACCAAAAATAGCCTTGGGCTTCGTTGCAACCTAGGCTGCGCAATAAGTGGTAACTGGCTTCGTCTTCGACCCCTTCGGCCACAGTGGCAAGTTGCAAGCTATCGGCCAGCCGAATAATACCGCGGACTAACGCCAGGTCTTGTGGGCGTTGCGGTAAATTTCGGACAAAGGACTGGTCAATTTTTAACGTGCCTGCCGCAAAACGCGATAGATACTGCAAGTTGGAATAGCCGGTGCCGAAGTCGTCGATCGCCAGCGCCACGCCTAAATCGCCGAGTTGCTCAAGCTGTTGTTGAATATGCTGATGATCGCCAATCAAACTCGATTCGGTCAGTTCAATTTGCAGCTGATGGGCGTCAAGACCGGTCCGCTGCAAAGTGTAGGCGACTTGTGCAGGTAACAAGCCACTGCGCAGCTGTCGCCCGGACACATTCACCGCCATATGCAAAGGCCAGCCTTGCTGCTGCCATTGTTGGGCTTGTTGGCAGGCTTGGCGCAACACAAATACACCCAATTCATCAATCAAACCCGTTTCTTCGGCCAAGGGGATAAAGCGGGCGGGACTGACATGACCCAGTTCCGGACAGTGCCAGCGCATCAACGCCTCCACCCCCGTCAGCGCAAAAGGCTCGAGCTGGAATTTAGGTTGATACACCACTTCGATTTGCTCGCGATGAAGCGCTTGGCGCAACAAGGTGATCAATGTCAGCGTGGTGTGTTGTTGGTCATCTAGGCCCGCTTGGTAAAATTGCCAGGTATTGCGACCATCGGCTTTGGCGCGATACATCGCCATGTCCGCTTTGCGGCACAATTCGGTGAAATCGTCACCATGCTCTGGGCTTAGCGCGACACCGATGGATGCCGACAGCTTGAGTGGGTAGGCGCCAATCGGAATTTCTTGTTGGCACAAGCTCAGCAACTGCTCAATGCGGCCGGTTAACTCGACATCATGCTGTAGTACCAACACGAACTCATCACCCCCAAAACGACACGCCCATTCGTTGGGCTGTAACTGCTGGCGCAGTTGTTGCGCGAGATGATGCAACACGGCATCGCCGGTGGCATGGCCAAGTGCATCGTTGATCGGTTTGAAATGATCAAGGTCGATAAACAGCAGCGCGCGCGACTGCAGTGTGCAGTCCAGAAAATGCTGGGCGGCACCATGGCGATTGAGTAAGCCTGTCAGACTGTCGTGCTCCGCTAGTTCCGACAGGCGTTGTTCCGAGGCTTTCACCCGGTCGTTTTCCGCTTGCAACGATTGCATCAAGGTACGATACCCCGACGCTAGCATCCGCACCGTAAAGCCACTGGCAAGCAACACCAGCACGGCGACGGCCAGTGACGACCAGGTCATCGCAGGGGTGGTTTGTGGCCAATAGCCCAGCAGGATCAGCGTGCAAAGCGTGATCACAAACACCAGCATAAATGCCAGCAGTTGGAAATACATGCCCGGGCGGCCAAACAGCGCGGCATACACCAGCAACACGGGATAACACATCACCGCCGGTTCAAACACCGCATTGTTTAGCATCAACAAGCCGCTGACCGCGATGGTCAGCATCCATAAAAACCAACTATTGGCTTCTTCCGCCCGTTGTTTATAAAGCAGGTATAACACCGGTAACAAGCCAAGCTCGGTTAAATATAACAACCGCGAGGATTGTGGCCCCGACAGCCAAGCGCCCACCAACACAATCAGGGCGCACATAATAGCCACTTGCCACAAACGTGTATGTTGGTAGCGGCGCATAGATTGGATCGAGCGTTCTGCTGGGGTGGACATAATCGGTCCCGCAACTCATGTTAATTTCAGTGTAACTGGCGGTATTGCTAAATGCCAATACCGCGCTGAACCCGCTGAACTCGACCAAATCGCAAACGGCGGCGACAAAAGGTTCAGCGTAGTTTAGCTGCTTTGCGGTATGCTGGCTGCGACACGCACAATTACAAGAATTTTCAGGAACCTCACGATGAAACTATTGCCAATCGCCATTGCACTGACCCTGGCATGGGGCGGGCAGGTGGCTGCAGCCGACTCGCTGCACGACCGCGCCGTTGCTATCGCGCAAAAACACATGTTGATTGATACCCATATCGACGTGCCGTATCGCTTGGAAGAAGACTGGGAAGATGTCAGTCAAGCGACTCAGCGCGGTGATTTTGATTACCCACGCGCCGTCAAAGGTGGCTTGAATGCGCCTTTTATGTCGATTTACATCCCGGCGTCGTTGGAGAAAACCGGCGGTAGTTATTTGCTGGCCAATAAGTTAATTGACTCGATGGAAGCCTTGGTGGGTCGCGCACCAGATAAATTCGCCATGGCACACAGCAGCGCAGACTTAGAACGTAACTTTAAAGCCGGCAAGATGTCCTTGGCGCTGGGCATGGAAAACGGTTCGCCAATTGAAGGCAAACTGGAAAACTTAACGCACTTTTACAAACGCGGCATTCGCTACATTACGTTGACTCATTCTGAATCCAACCACATTGCCGACTCGTCTTACGATATTCGTCGGCCGTGGAAAGGCTTAAGCCCGTTTGGCGAAAAAGTGGTCGCCGAGATGAACCGCTTGGGCATCATGATCGACATTTCGCACGTCTCCGACAAAGCCTTTTACAAAGTGATTGAGCTGACCAAAGCCCCCGTGATCGCCTCACACTCCAGTTTGCGCGCCTATGTGCCGGGGTTTGAACGCAACATGGATGATGAGATGATCAAAGCGCTGGCGAAAAACGGCGGCGTGATTCAAATCAACTTCGGCTCGTCGTTTGTGGTGTCGCAAGCCAACCAGTGGGGCTTGCAGTTTAAAGCAGCCGCCAAAGCGGCGGGTAAGTCCAGTGATGACAAAGCCTTTGAAGAGGAATACAAGAAAAAGCATCCGTACCCCTTTGCCAACGTTGATACGATCATTCAGCACATTAACCATGTGCGGGATTTAGTCGGTATTGACCATGTCGGCATCGGCTCGGACTACGATGGCGTCGGTGATTCGTTGCCAGACGGGTTAAAAGACGTGTCGACCTATCCCAATCTGATCGAAGGCTTGTTAAAATCGGGCTATAGCGAAGCGGACATTGTGAAAATCATGTCGGGCAATTTGCTGCGGGTGTTAAAGCAAGTGGAACAAACCGCTCAAACCCTGCAAAAATAAGTCGTCCACGTACTGAATGAACACAGGGGCCGTGGCATCTCGCCTTGGGCCCCTTGTGTTAACGGCTTACGACTGCTGATAAATCTCCAGCGGCTGGCCGTCAGGGTCTTGAAAGAAGGTATAAGCACGCTGGGTGTAGGGGTCGATGCGGATCTCTTCACAGACGATACCTTTGGTTTGCAGCCACGCCACGCTGGCGGCGACGTCCGTGACGGCAAAACACAGATGACGTAACCCTTGAGCTTCAGGCCGACTTGGCCTTGCGGGCGCGTTTGGAAAGCTAAACAATTCCAGCTGACTGCCATTGGGCAGTTGTAAATCTAATTTCCAGCTATCGCGCTCGGCGCGGTAATGCTCGGCGATGATCGGTAACTCTAAACGCTCATGGTAAAACTGTTTGGCGATGGCATAGTCACTGCAAATAATAGCGACGTGATGAATGGCATTTAGCATAGGCTTCTCTTCGCGACAACGGATCAGCAGCTAGTGTACGGATTTATTGCGCCACAGGCACGCGCATACCAGGGTACCGGCGATAAAAGTCTTGTAATGCGGGCTGATGTTGGCGTTGTTGCCAGGCTTTGTCCCAGTGTTGCTTTAACGCTCGCCCCCGTTCGCTTGGCGCAAAGCCAAAAAAAATCGGTTCCACCGCGATGGGATACTGCGTCATCTGCTGTTCTAGCAAGGCTTGAATAGCAGGTGTATTCAGGTCGCCTTCTTCGGATAAAAACACATCCAGTCGTTGGTTTTTCACCAGTTGCACGCCCTGTTCCGCCGAGATGGTTTCATAACCAGACGTGGTTAAGCCCAGCACTTTGCCGTAGTTGTAGCCGATGCGCCAACTGAGCCGAAACTTATTCAAGTCAGGCTGGTTGAGCGGTAGTTTGACTGGGCCATCGCTGCGATACACCGCAATGATGCGGTCGGTATCGATCGGCTGCGTTGAACGCAACAAGAGGCTTGAATCTTTGGCTGTCACGGCAAACACCACATCCGCTTGCTGCCGCTCTACCGCCGCAATGGATCGTTGAAATGGCATCAGTTGAACATGCAGCGGCGCTGTGGGTTCAAGTACTATCTTTAGCAGCTCGAAATAGGCACCTTGGCCATCGGCACTGGTGTAACCGGGCCAATGCTCAGTAGCGACGCGAATAGGTTGAGACTGCGGCGTGCTGGCTTGGGTGGGCCATATCGCGCCACACAGCAGCAAACTGAGGACAGTCCAGCACACGGTGTTTGTGGTCATCAGCGCCTCCCTGCTCGTTGCTACATTGATTGAAAGTAGCAGTAAAGCAAGGGTGGCGCGAATCACAGTGCTCGGCTGGGCGTTTTAGGGGGCGATGCGCTGACTGGTTGCAGGCAGATCAGAGTGCTTTAACCAGGGTAAGGCGGTTGCCGCGCGATACTGAAAGTGCTGATACGAGTAGCCAAACAAATCGGCAATGCTACTCGCCACTTGGCTTTGCAAGAATTCGGTATCACTTTTGATTAACCCTGCGGCGGGGATCTGGGCGCCCACCGCAGCGAGCCAGATCTGTTCCGAGCCATGTGCATCCGGGGTACTCAGTTGGCTGACAAAACTAGGTAAGGCGCGGCTGGAACCATGACGAGCCCAAGTCGCTGCGCTATCACCGCGGCCGTGATCGGTGGTGACAATCAGCGTGGTTTGGTTGCGATAAAACGGGTCGGCTTGCAAGGTGTGCCAAATTTCAGCCAGGTATTGATCGGCGCGCTGCAGTGCTTGGACATACCGTGGGTAATCGCCAGCATGGGCAAAATCATCAGGCTCACCCAGGGCTACATACAACAAACGCGGTTTTTTGGTTTTTAAGTATTCCAGCGCAAATTGGCTGGTGAAGATATCCAGCCGAACAGATTGCCAAGGGCTGGGCGTTTGCCGCTGCATTTGGTTCAGTAACTGCATTTTATCGCTCAGCGGTCCGATTAATTGTTCGGTCAGCGGCATAAAGCCGGCGTTTACCGGCAGCTGGCTGCGCGTGGTGTTCAAAATATAGGGTAACAATTCCCAGGAACCAAAAGCTGCAATCTTACCTTGTAACTCGGGTTGTTGGTTCAACCATTCCAGCACGCTGACGTTTGGGTTGGGGCGTTTGCTATTGTCGGCGATGCTCGGGTCGGCATAGCCAGTCAGCAATTCTTGATAACCTGGATAGGATACTGCGTACGGATTACTAACGCGCATTCGTGAATCATGCCGGCGATCGCCAATCACCACCCCTTGTTTAGCCATCACTTGATGGAAAAATGGCATCAGTTGGGCGGCGGTTTTCATCGACTTGGGTGATAGGCTAGGGTCTTCGCCACCAAACACTTCTTGCCAGCGCACGCCATCAATGGTGACCAACACGACTTTGGGGCTTGGTTTTGGCGGACCCTCCGAGGGTGTTTGTGCCACAGCGTAAGAGGGGCATCCGGCTAAAACCAGCAGTGTCAGTGCAGCGTGGACGTGGCAGGATGGGCGGTTTACCCAGCGTAAGATCCTTTGCAGCATACGAACCTCCGTCAACCAAATTGCCAACGAGTCTAAGCTGCGCTCGTGACAGCGCCGTGTGAAAGCCATGGCAACTTGATGACACTATCGGACGCGCCCCGCGCTGCGGTGGATGGTGGATTTTTGTTAACTGATTGCTGGGTTTACCCTTGCTGCTATTAACAATTCAGCCTATGCTGCAGAAATATAAGGAAGTTTTTTTACCCCTCTCGCCAGCGCAATCGCACAAGGAGTTCATCATGGCAGGCCATACTATTGCATTACATCGCGTGATCCGTTGTCCTGCTGAGCGCATTTATCGCGCCTTTCTCAATCCACAAGCGCTGAGCAAATGGTTACCACCGCATGGCTTTACCTGCGCCGTCCACGAACTCAACGCGGTGGAAGGCGGCCAGTTTCGAATGAGTTTCACCAACTTTAGTACCGCACAAAGCCACAGCTTTGGTGGCACCTACCTTGAACTCAAGCCAAACGAATCGATCCGGTATACCGATGTGTTTGATGACCCGTCGTTGTCAGGCACCATGCTAACCACCATCAAATTGCATCAAGTCAGTTGCGGCACCGACGTGCACATTGAACAAGCGGGTATTCCGCTGCAAATTCCGACAGAAAGTTGCTATCTCGGCTGGCAAGAGTCGCTGGCGCTGTTGGCCATGCTGGTCGAAGCCGAAATCCCGGCGTCGTAAACAGGGTTGTGCCATAAGGCGGGAAGTTCCCGCCTTATGTTTGTCACTTAATGATGGGGTGGGTTGAGACACGCCTCGGTTGCCGCGCCTTGGCGATGCAGTGTGGTTTTGCTGCCGTTTTGTTCTTTGATCACGAGGGTGTCGGCGCTGATACTGGCAATTGGGTTGGCATCGGCAAAGGGATCAACACTGTCTTTGGCGAACCATACCAACTTGTCCTGCCAGACGCCCCAATATCCTTGGTATTCGCGAACACTATGACCAGATGCATCCGTCACGGTATACCGACCATTGGCGGCAAACTGCGTGATGTAGCTGGACTGGCTCATCAATTCGTTGTGTTGTGACCAGGTACCGACCAACCGACAATCGAGGGTGGGCAGCGGTTCCAGCGGAATACAGTCGGCTAATTGCGCCGGCCAGCTTGATGCGTCATCACTGGTCGCTAATCGGTGATGTAATTGGCTGATACAGGTTTCACTCAGTGGACTGATTTCCCCTGTGCTGGCCACGTGGTTAAGTTTTTGGCCATAGCCGCTGGCCAGACACACCACGACCGTCAAACGGATCGCCCATTGCAGCCGCGTGTTTGGTTCATCACGTTGAGTCTGCCGGCGGTAGACAATGACCAACAGCAGCAACACGCCCAAACTTGGATAAAACAGCGGTGCCATTATCACCAGCAGATTTTTCCATGAACGGACGGGTGCTGTCGTGGCGCCCGTTGTTGCAGTGTCAGGCGCTACAGCGGTCGATGAAGTTGAAGCTTGCGCTGAGGTTTGCGCAGGCGTGGTGGGCGTTTCAAGCGTTGTGACGCCTTGGCAGCTGGCACTAAACCATTGCTGATACTCGCCACGCCACCAGCTGTGATTGCCAAGTAGCAGCACCGTATCATCCGGGCGTTTAGCAAACACAGCGTTGTTGACCGGGTAAGTTTCCGGCAACGTTGTGACTTGGCCGTTTTCGGATCAAACAGTACCCATTGTTGTTGATTGTTATGTAAACCGAGCCAGCAGCCATCCGATAATTCAACGGCACTTCGCCCCATTTCAGTGTCCATAAAAATATAGGCCCACTGCTGTTTAGCGGCTGACCACTGCCATTTGGGCACGCGACTGCTTTGGTTTTTTTCGATAAATTTCGCGCCCAGCGCATTGGCCGCGAGTGACGCCCCGCTGCCGGTATCGCCGAGCGACAGCAGCGGCACCGCCAATTTGACGGCAACACCAGTGACTAATTCGCCATTGTGTTGATAGGGCACTTGCGCTTGCCAGGTGGCTGTTGGTAGGTCAAACACCTGCGCTTGTTGACTATTGACCATCAAGGCCGGCCTGCCATCATCTGCCACCGCCAGTGCAAAGGCACTGCTGTCGGTGACGGCAAAGGTGCCACAGGCTTGCCACGTCGGGTTGCGCGGGGTGGCGGTGCGATAACAACGCAGCTCGGTTTGATTGGTGTTAGCCACAAAGGCCTGTAATACCAGCAGCACTTGCTGGTCGGGTAATTCTAACCACTGCACCGGTGCTGCGAGTCGCGCCGTCGGCGCGGCAATGGTCTGCCACTGTTGGTTGTTACTGTGCCAGAGTTGCAAACGCAGCTGATTTTGACTGTGCTGCAAGGCTTGCAAGACATCACCGTTTTGCAAGGCCAACAGGTTACTCCCCGTTTGCTGAATTATGGGTAACGGCAACTCGTTCGTCAGTCGCCATTGCCGCTGCAGTTGTGGTGTTACAGGTGTTGCTGTAGTCGACGTGGACAGGCTGGTGACTGGCGGCGCATCAGCGCTATTTACTAGTGCATCAGCGCTAGGTGGCGCGACGAGTGTCTCAGATGCGGATAATTTAGCGCTGTAGCTTTCACTAAAACTGACTGCATACAACGCATCTTGCCCGCCGAGCCAATCGACCGTCGCTTCGGTTGCAGGCAGCGGCTGCCAGCGTTGGCTATTGGCAGACAGATAATAATCCGACACGAGCACAGCAGCATTGGGCAATGCATGCCAATCAATCAGGCCAATCAGCTGACTCTCTCGCCAGATATCTTCTGGGTGAACCGGCAGCCATTCAAAGGTTAAATCCTGCTGACGCCAGCGCAGTAGGGTTGGAGCTTGCACACTTCCAAACGCCGCTTGTTTAAACAGCAAATCGCCATTGCTCAGCGTTAATGGCGTGGGTGTTTGATTGAAGTTAAACGCGAAGGGGCGCAACGCTGGGGTCGCTGAGGCACTTGACGCTGTGACCGCAGCGCGCAACATAGGTGGCAACTGTTCGATGCGTTGCTGGGCAATATGCCACAGCCAGATGTGGTCGTTGTTATGACCGCCATCTTGCCAACCGTAAGTTACATCGTCTGCAAATTCGGGGCAAAGTTGGTCGCGTAAGTGGGCTGCGGGGGCGTCGTCCTCGGCGCTTTCGTCTACCTGTGCGC
The DNA here is from genome assembly GCA_964437935.1 of uncultured Rheinheimera sp. Taxonomy (GTDB): domain Bacteria; phylum Pseudomonadota; class Gammaproteobacteria; order Enterobacterales; family Alteromonadaceae; genus Pararheinheimera. The sequence goes on along the minus strand of CAYTIQ010000005.1, from coordinate 17,275 downwards.
TGTTGTCAAGCGAAGCGCTATTTTCTAGTGGATCGTTATCGACTCGCGAAGCGCGTTGTTCTTGCGCATTCGCTGCTGTGGCAATCGCTTGTCGAAGTGCAGCGGCACAGCTGGGCTCTGCGAGGTACGTGGCCCATGTACCACCCACCAAGGCGACAGAACCATCATCCCGAAGTAACCAATGCGCGCCATACGGCAGCGGTGTGGTGGGGGGCAGCAAGGGGTCGTTGGATTGGCTGCTGGCAGGCGCTTGATAGTGTTGTATTTGCTCGGTGGTTGGGTCAAAGCGCAGCGCGCGGAATTTGGTGTATTGTTGATGATTGTGATCGCTACTGACCACAAACAATACGCTGCCGTCGCGTTGCAGTTTGGCTTCGACCCGTTCATCGTCGCTAAATGCAAGATGGGGCAGCGTCTGCCACCTCATGGTTTCAGGGTCAAATAACTCGGCGCTGTGCGCTGTTGGCTGTTGACCGCTGTGCAGACTGTCGCTGATGCCGCCATACAGCAGCACCCGACCGTCATTGAGCCGCACGGCTTCACTGCTAAGGTGCGCGGCTTGGGTCGGCGCTGTGGTTTGCCAACGCCCGGTGCGTGGGTCAACAATTTCGCTGAAGGTGGTGGCGATTGGGATGCCGGTCATGCCGCCACCTACCACCAACAAGCGGCCATCACGCAGTTCGATATTGGTACTGCCAACGTGCGAAAAATTGCGGTTGCCACGTGGGTACACACTGCCACTTCGTGGTTCGGCGGGCACTTCAGCGTCGGGCAGTGTCAGTTGATAGGCGCCATGCATCGTGGCCAGCATCCAATGACCATCTGCTTGCGCATGCACCGACCAATTGGCTTGTTGGTTCGGCACGGCTTGCGACTGCACCAGCTGCCACTGCTTGCCAGTCCAACGCATTAACAATGGGTTCGGTTTAAAGTTTGTGGTATAGCCGCCAGAGAACAACACGTCACCATGAAGGTTTTGCGCCAGCTGCCCAGCGGCGACAGGCACCATCAGCGGCGCTTTGGCTTCGAAACCTTGCGTCAGATCGCGCAATAACAAGGTCTGCAACAGCGGTGCGTTGTGGTCGTTACGGCCACCGGCGATCACCAAGCCAAAAGTCGTTTGTAATGCCGCATGGTCAAACACCGCCTGTGGTAGCGTGGGCCCTGGCCGCCACTGCGCATCGCCTAAGCGATACAACCAGCTGTCTTGCAAAGGTTTGAGATCCGCACCAAGGCCACCGGCAACTAGGATCTGACCATCCGGCAAGCGGGTCGCGCTGTGCAGCGCCCGCGCGACCGGCAAGGGTGGCAGCTGCTGCACTTGGTCGCCTTGCCATAACTCGACACTGCTCAGCATGCTTAGTAGTAGCGACTGCCCGTCCAGTGGGCGTTGCATCACCGGATCAAGACCGCCAATGAGTATCACGCTGTCATCCGGCAGCGCTGTTGCGGTGTGCAGCAATCGTGCTTGGTGTAACTGTCCAACGGCTTGCCAGTGCGGTTGCTGTTGGTGGTCATAACGCCACAACTGGGTGAAGCCTTGGTGGTAGTCATTATCTTTGGGGCAAATGCCGCCAGATTTTAACAAGCGACCTTGGCTAAGCGCCGTGACTTGCTGGCGGCTTGGCGATGCCACAAACACTGTGTTGCTGCAGTTTGCCGGCGCCTCAAGTTCAAGCAAGGGCTGGCCTATGGCGAACACCACAGCACGGTGTTCCGGTTGGCCTAATTGATACCAAAGATCGTCGACCGACCAAGCTGGCGGCCTGGCCGCGCTGTAGATGCGGCCATCGCTTAGCGGGATGAGTTGACCACCACCGCGATTGATCCAGCTGTGAAGTGGCGTGAGGGTTTCACGGCTAAACCCCATAGGGGCAAGCAGCAGTAAACACAGCATCAACAAGACGACACGCATCGGCCATTCCTTCTGCAAAGATTTGGCTATGCTAATTCAGTCCTCCGAAGGCGACCATTAGTAAAATAGGTACAAATCGATGGTCGTACCTAAAACACCATTAACCGCAGAAGCGACCATCGTCGATTTTTTATGATAAGGTGGAAGTTTTTCTGTCTTGAGATTTCCAGATGTCTAGCGATTTTAGCTTCCAGCAGGCCTTTGAGGCTTTTTCCAGCGCGCTTGCCAGCGTGGTGTTTTATTCCTTCAATGTCGACGGCGTTGCCGTGCCGGTGACCGTGCTGTGGCTGATCAGCGGTGGTATTTGTTTTACCTTGTACTTGGGGTTTATCAACTTGCGTGGTTTTCGCCATGCGGTGCGCGTGGTGCGTGGCGACTTTGCCAAAAAGCAGGATGCCGGTGAAATTAGCCAGTTCCAAGCCCTGTCGGCGGCGCTGTCCGGCACGGTCGGCACCGGCAATATCGCCGGGGTGGCGGTAGCGATTAGTTTAGGCGGCCCTGGCGCGACCTTTTGGATGATCGTCGCCGGCTTTTTGGGCATGACCACCAAGTTTGTCGAATGTACCTTGGCGGTGAAGTACCGCAAAATTCTGCCCGATGGCTCCACGGCCGGCGGCCCGATGTATTACATCAAAGCGGCGCTGGATAAATACAACTTACCGCGGCTTGGCACTGTGCTGGCGGGCTTTTTTGCCATTGCGTGTGTGTTTGGCTCGGCGGGTTTTGTCCATGTCAATCAAGGCTTTGTGCAGGTAAAAACCGTTACGGGGTTTGATAACGCTTGGGCCTTTGGCATCATTTACGCCGCGCTGGTTGGCCTCGTGATTATCGGCGGTATTAAAAGCATCGCCCGCGTGACCGAAAAGTTAGTGCCGTTGATGTGCGCTATTTATTTGGCGGGTGCGTTGGTGATTATCGGTATGCACTATGCAGACATTCCTGCGGCGCTTTGGACCATTGTCAAAGGCGCCTTTGCCCCCGATGCGGCCTACGGTGGCTTTATCGGCGTGCTGATCCAAGGCTTTCGTCGCGCGACCTATTCCAACGAAGCGGGCATTGGTTCATCGCCTATCGCCCACTCCGCGGCGCGCACCAACGAGCCGGTGTCGGAAGGCTTTGTCGGCTTGCTCGAACCTTTTATCGACACCGTGGTGATTTGTACTATTTCGGCCTTGCTGATTATTCTGACCGGCGCCTACCTGCAAACCGGCCTCGATGGCGTGCAAATTTCCAGTTACGCCTTTGCCACTGTGTTTGATTGGTTCCCGTGGGTGCTGATGGTGGCGCTGCTGCTGTTTGGCTATTCGACGGTGGTGAGCTGGGCTTATTATGGCCAAAAAGCCTGGGGCTATTTGTTTGGTGAAAACAGTCTCGCCCGCAACAGCTACAAGGTGTTGATTGTCTGCGTGGTGGCCATCGGCGCTGTGCCGAACATCATGGCGGTGTTTGATTTTATCGACTCGATGATTTTCTTAATGGCGGTGCCCAACGTGCTGGCGTTGTTTTTGTTAGTACCAGAAGTGCGCCGCGATTTACAGGTGTATTGGCAAAAGGTGCAAGCCAAGCAGTTGTAACGGCACCAGTGGTCAACGAAAAAGGCTCTACGGAGCCTTTTGTTGTTTGAAGTAGCGCCGAGCTTACACAACCGCCAGATCGGCATGGCAACGCCAGAGCGTGTCGGATTAACGCCCGGCTGCCATCAACTGGTCAACCGTCACTAAGCGGTAACCTTTGGCTTTGAGGCCTTCAATCATGCCCGGCAAGGCGGCGAGTGTGTTATCGCGGTCGTGCAGTAGCACAATCGAGCCGGGTTTGACTTTGTTCAGCACGGTTTGCACCATGATATCCGGCGTTGTGCCTTGGTAATCGTGCGGGTTCACATCCCACAGAATATGCGCCTGGCCGCGCCACGCCAGTTGTAGTGGCAACAGCAGACGTTTTTTGCCCATCGGTGCGCGGAAATGGATCTCGCCTTGGTAGCCACTTTGCCTGATCAACGCATCCGTATCGCTAAGTTCCCAGCCATAACGCTGCCAGTCTTCATCATCCATCGCCAAATGCTGAAAGCTGTGGTTAGCCAGCTGATGGCCGCTTTGCCACAGTTGTTGGGTGAGCACGGGGTATTTTTTGATTTGCCGACCGACCAAAAAGAAGGTGGCTTTGACTTGGTAGCGATTGAGCGTGGCCAGAATATCTTCAGTCACTTTGCCGCGCGGGCCGTCGTCGAACGTCAGCGCGACCAGTTTTTCGGACGTCTCAACACGGTCGACGCGTTCGCCAATCCATTGGAAACGATTGGTTTGCGATGCCAAAGTCAGCCAACGAAAGCCAAGGTACAGCAGCAGTGCGGTCAGCGCAGTGACCAGCATCCAGCGTGCAACAGATGGCAGACGTTGGCGTGGCATCAATTATTTCGCCAAGTAGGCGTAGGCTGTGGTAAATGCCGGCTCTTGGAAGCCTTTTAAACCGGTTTCTTTAAAATCGATCGGCACCGGAAAACGTGACAGCTTTTCTTTCAAAATGGTGTTGCTGACCACGACAGTGTCGACATCGGCGATCAGCTGCAGCGCCGCTTCAATTTTAAAGCCGATGGCAGAGCCAGCAAACTTGCCTTTTTGCGCCCGCTCGCGGATCACGAAACTATCGATTTTGTAGTCTTGTGCCAGCTTGGCCAAGCTAAATTGAAACTTACGGAAGGCTTCTTGATCTTGGTCGTGTACCAGCTGGAAGCGCGATTGGCGGCAATCCGGCAGCGAAAATAGACCTTCATTTAATTCCATCAAACATAAAATCGCTTCACTGCCTTTGATTTCCACGCCACATACGCGCATAACCGACCTCGATAAAGTTGGGGCGGCCACGCCACCCGTCAGAAAATATACAGCCGGCTATTATGCCACGGCTAAGGATATGGCCAAAGTGATTCTTTTGGCGAACCGGGCGACCGTTGGTGACGGCTTGCGAATAAAGCAGGCGCTGCAGTACGTAAGACCTTGTCGTGGCTCATCACGTCTGTTTGCCTAACGGCTGTAAAACCCAAAGAAAAAGCGCCTTAGCGGCGCTTTTCACGGAGTACAACTTAATGCGGCTGCGACGAGTCGCTTTGCTTGGCGTGCTGTCGCTCTTGCTCGGGGTCGAAGGTGCTGACGGATAAGGTTTTACACAGATGCCACTGCGCTTGCACTTCCTCAGCAAGCGCGACAAAAAAGGCACGCATGTTACTCAGTTGGCTTGGCAGGATACTGTCATTTGCTTTCATCATCATGGCCTCCTCGGTAGGACTTACAGTCCTTGCGATAACTCCGCGTTGAGTTTTTCCAAATTATGGGTGGTGATGGCATCAGCCTTGAGTTTCACCGCCATTTCGAAATCCGCCAACGCGCCTTGGGTATCGTGCTGTATGGCTTTTTGCACGCCTCGGTTGGTGTAGGCATACGCTTTGAGCGCACGGCCATCATCAGTGCCGAGTGTGCTTGCAGCGTACTTGGCTTGCATGACCGCCTGATGACAGATCTGCTCGGCGCTTTGTGAGGTTGGTGTGATGGCTTGTTTGGTTAACGAGACGCAGCCGTTGATCCGCTCGGCGACGGTTGCGGCACGTTCAGGGCTTTGCATCGAGCTTGTCGGCAAGGCGTCGGTTAATACCACCATTTTGTAACCGCTGGCCTGACTGGCAAAAGGGCTCAGCCACAGGGCGCATGGCAGGATCACGCCGGTTGCCAATTTGGTCAGGTTTGTCTTTGCTGTCAGTTTCATCGCTATTCTCCTGGTTGAGACACAGCATCAGAGCGCGGGGATGCAGCGCTTGTTGTGTCTGTATGCACTGTAGCGTTGTGCCGGTTTTACTGACAAACGAGAAAAATCGGAGCGATGGCTGAAGCCGTTTCATCTATCACCAAGCACTTGGTTACGCTTGGTTTTTTGGCTACAGCGCTGGCAAGGCGGCAAAAAAAATCGCGCCAGTGGGCGCGATATTGTGAACTAAACGCAGCATTAGCCGCCAATGCTGTATGCCACTGTGGGTTCGCTCAGCGCCTGATCTTGAAAACGCGCCAGCACCCAATCAATCAGCAGTTGGATCTCAGGTCGGTGCTCGGCACTTTCATGTTGCACCAGGTAATAATAATCGCGGGTACGCAGTTCATCGTCGAACAAGCGCACTAAGCTGCCGCTTTCAAACCAAGCATTACTGATCGGCAGCGGGATCAACGCCACACCTAACCCCTGTTGGGCCGCTCGCGCCACGCTAAACATGCTGTCGAGCTGGATAATTTGCCGTGGCCGGAAATCGTCAAAACCGGCTTGGTCAGCCCACTGATGCCAACACCAAGGCCGCGCTTGATGCACAATCAGTGGCACTTGCTCCAGTGGGCATTGTTCGTCTTCGGTTTGCAGTTTTTCGTACCACTCGGGGTTACACGCCGGCACATAACTGATCGGAAACAACTGAAAACTAGTTTTATCGGTCGGCCGACTGCTCGCCAGCACAATTTGTAAATCGGTATGGCGGCCTTGTTCGGCGCGGCTTTTGACTGTTTCTAGCTGCAAATTGATGTCGGGGTACAGTTCAGACCAACCGACCAGTCTCGGCACAAAAAACTCACTGGCAAAAAACTCCGGCAAGGTGATCGAGACTTTTTGCTCGCGCTTTTTTTGGCAAAACTCCTGCACCGTGCTTTCTAGGCTTTGCAAGAGCGGTTTGACCGATTGATAAAAACGCTGACCTTCGCGGCTGAGCACCACGGCGCGAGTTTGCCGTTCAAACAAGGTAAAGCCGAGGCGGTCTTCCAGCTGTTTGATTTGATGACTGACCGCCGACGGCGTTAGATACAACTGACGCGCGGTGTCTTTAAAACTTAAACATTCGGCCGCTACGCAAAAACATCGCAGGCCTCGAAGCGGGGTATGCACTGCCATCGCTAGATACTCCTGTTGCAAAAACAGGGTAATGCAAGGCCTGTGCAAATGTTTAAGTTATTGATTTACATATAGTTCAATAAAATTCACTCAAGGTAAACGCTTTCATTTGGACCAATCTTGCACTGGTTTGGTGCATGGCGTCTCACGTTGGCGCGTGAGGCACATGACCCGTGGTGCTGACTCGTGCTGCCGTATGAAAGCTCTCACTGAACGCCCAGCTAGCGTCTTAAACCTGCAATAGCTGCTGGCCGACGCCGAGTTAAAAAATTGATTGCTCAGTTAAATCGGTCAACCGAGCCAAGGCATAGGTGCCAAGCGCTGAGTTATGGCTGGCATCAAGGCCTGGCGACCACACCGCTACCGCCGCTTCGCCCGGAATAATTGCGATAATGCCGCCACCGACGCCACTTTTAGCGGGTAACCCCACCCGATAGGCAAATTCGCCGGCGGCATCGTAGGTGCCACATGTCAGCATCACCGCATTGATGCGTTTGGCGCTGCTGGCGTCCAGTAGCTGCTCGCCGCTCCACGGAATAACCCCATGATTGGCCAAAAAACTGCCGGCGCGGGCCAACTCTTCGCAGGTCACTGTAATAGAACATTGTCGACAATAGCTGCGCACCACGCGCGAGACCGGGTTGTGCATATTGCCAAAGTCTTTGATCAGGTGGGCAATGGCGAAGTTGCGATGGGCGGTGGATAACTCAGAGTCGGCCACTTTGAAGTCAAAATCGACGGTTTTGGAGTCGGTCAGCTGGCGCATAAACTGCACCAAGGCGATTTCGCTATCGACAAAACGACTGGCCAAAATATCGGTGATCACCAGCGCGCCCGCGTTGATAAAGGGGTTGCGCGGTACACCGCGTTCGTATTCCAGCTGCACCAAGGAATTAAAGGCACTGCCCGATGGCTCTTTACCAAGGCGTTGCCAGACGGCGTGGCCTTCGCGGGTGTAGGCCAGCGCCAATGCAAACAACTTGGTGACGCTTTGCGCCGAAAAGCGCGTTTGCGCATCGCCAATGCTAAACAGCTGGCCATCGAGCGTATAAATCGCCATGCCGAATTGTTCAATGGGTACCTTGGCCAGTTCAGGGATGTAGCTGGCAACTTGACCTTCGCCGAGGCGCGGCAGCACTTCAGCATAGATGGTTTGTAAAATGGATTGATAATCAGGGCGTTGGCTGGCCATTGGCAGCTCCAGTCACCAAACATCTGCCCAGCCTGCGCTAATGTGGTGCAAGGTGCAAGCCGACGTAGGCTGGTCGGCGCAGCCGCGCTGAATTAGGCGCCTGCCGTGAGCAGTACCTGCGGCCACTGCGCCTGTCCATACAATAACCCTACCGTAATGCCCAATACCGCTAAAGCGCGTGCTTTGCGAAGCCAATGCGCGCGGCTGATGGCTAAAAAACTAGTAGATGTCGGCATAGCATGTCTCCTTGTGGCAGATGGTGTCAGTCTACTGTGTATTCACATTCAGAAAAGCGATTAAAAACGATGGCGATGCTTGAAAAAAGCGATGTATAGCGTGCCACGTTCATTAAAACGCCACGCTTGGCAAAACTTGGTTGGCCTTTGCCACGCAGCACGGTAGCATCGACGGTTTGTGTGATCGACGCTTGGCGCAGGCCGATGTGCCCCAGATGTGCTCAAAGCTGCGCCCAAAGCTGTGCCTGTGGATTGGGGTTCTGATTGGTATTGAGGGCCGATGGCGTCTTAAGGCAACCTGCGTGGCTCTGATCAACTCTGGCCCTGCTCAAACCCAAACGCTAGCGCCGATTGCAGCTGTATGGAGAGGCATCATGTTAGAAAAACTGTTTCATCTAAAAGACCATGGCACCACGGTCAAACGCGAGTTACTCGCGGGCCTGACCACCTTTGTTACCATGGCGTACATCATTTTCGTCAACCCCGCTATGCTGGCCGAAGCGGGCATGGACCACGGCGCGGTGTTTGTCGCCACCTGTTTGGCGGCGGCGATTGGCTCGATGTTGATGGGCTTGCTAGCAAATTACCCGATTGCGCTGGCGCCTGGTATGGGCCTGAATGCCTTTTTCACCTACGGCGTGGTGCTGGGGATGGGGCACAGCTGGCAAACGGCGCTGGGCGCTGTGTTTATCGGCGGTGTGCTGTTTTTGTTATTAAGCCTGTTTAAAGTGCGCGAATGGGTGATCAATGCCATTCCTCGCACGCTCAAACTCGGCATCGCCACCGGCATCGGCGCATTTTTGGCGATGATCGCGCTGAAAAACGCCGGCATTATCGTGGCGCACCCAGCCACCTTAGTCACGCTTGGCGATTTAACCAGCGCCACGCCACTGCTAAGTATCGTCGGCTTTTTCTTAATTGCCGCCGCTAGCTCTCGTGGTTGGCACGCGGCTGTGTTAGTCGTGGTGTTGCTGTTAACAGTTGTTGGTTTAATCCGAGGCGACGTCAGTTACCAAGGTTTAGTGGCGATGCCGCCGTCGATCGCGCCGACCTTTTTGCAAATGGATTTAAAAGCCGCCTTTGATTTGTCGTTGGTCAGCGTGATTTTTGCCTTTTTGTTTGTTGATTTGTTTGATAACTCCGGCACCTTGTTGGCGGTGACGCAAAAAGCTGGCTTAGCCGACAAAGACGGCAATATTGAGCGCCTCGGCCCCGCCTTAGCCGCGGATAGCATCGCCGCTGTTGCCGGCGCTGCGCTGGGCACCTCGACCACCACCAGTTATGTCGAAAGCGCCTCGGGCGTGGCTGCTGGCGGGCGCACCGGTTTAACCGCCGTGGTAGTGGGCTTGCTGTTTGCACTTTGTGTGTTTGTCGCGCCACTGGCTGCCATGGTGCCGGTGTACGCCACCACAGGCGCGATTTTTTACGTCGCGGTGCTGATGCTATTTAACTTGCAAGAAATTGATTGGCACGACATTACCGAAGCGGCGCCAGTAACCGTGGTGTTGCTACTCACGCCGCTGACGTTTTCGATTGCGCACGGCATCGCGTTGGCGTTTATCACTTACACCTTGGTCAAAGCCCTGTGCGGCCGCGCGCGCGAAATCACGGCCAGCATTTGGATTTTAACTCTGCTGTTTGTGCTGAAAATTGCGTTTTTGGGGTGACGAGTGACGGCTAGCAACAGGCGCCACGAGTGTGGTGCCGTTGCGCTGGTTACGCCTGTGGATTGGGTGGCATCACGCCAATAACGGCAACTTATTGGCAATATCCGAGCCGGTATACTCAGCCACCCAGCCGGCAGGATTGTTAAATAACCGAATGGCGGTAAATTCAGGCTCGCAGCCCATATCAAACCAATGCGCAGTGCCGGCTGGCACGTTGATTAAGTCCTGTTGGCAACACAGCACTTGATAGACAAAGTCCCCCAGATGCAAACAAAACAACCCCTGACCACGCACAAAAAAGCGAACTTCATCCTCACTGTGGGTATGTTCGGCTAAAAATTTTTGCCGAAAGGCTGCTTTGTCAGGGTGTGTGACGGAGAGCGATACGACATCGGCGGTGACATACCCTTCTTCACGTTGCAAGGTGGCGATGTCAGCGGCATAGGCCGTTAGGATCTGCTCAGCGCTACTGTCGGCCGCAAGGCCTTCGACCAGTGGCCAGCGCCGGAACCGGATGCCGACTTGAGCCAGTAACTCGGTGATCTGTTGTGCATCGTCGGTGTGCTGGACCAACTGATAACTGACTGCATCATAAATCGATAACTGGCTCATGCGGTGCTCCTTTGTTCTAACGCGAATAACGCACTGACTTGATGAAAATCGGCTGCGCGAGCGTGTTGATGATCGCTGTCGGCTGTGCCAGGGCGCAGCAGCTGGCAGGTTTGCCACCCCGCCGCGCGGGCGGCATCCAATTCGGCGACCACATCCGATAAAAACAACAACTGCGCGCTGGGTAAGGCAATAGCGTTTTGAATGGCCTGATACGCCTCGACTTGCTGTTTGGCGCCGGTGCGCGTATCAAAATAGCCACTGAAGCGTGAGGTGAGATCACCCTCGACGCTATAGCCAAATAACAGCTGTTGCGCCGCGATAGAGCCTGAGCTGAACACATACAATGCGATACCGGCCTGTTGCCAGGTCGTCAGGGCCGGCGCCACATCGGCATACAAGTGGCCTTGAAAATCACCGCGCAGATAGCCGTCACGCCAGATCATGCCTTGCAAAGCTTTGAGCGGAGTGATTTTTTGGTCAGCGCGGATCCATGCCAGCAATTGCTCTGTGATCTCGGCCACACTGGCCGTGTCGCGCTGCATCAAGGTGCGCACCGCGTCAAGCTCAATGGCCACTGCAGGGTCTGCCTGGTGCTGGGCCAGAAATGCCGGCAGCGCCTTCGCGGCATAAGGAAACAGCACCTGACTAACAAAGCTGATGTCCGTGGTGGTGCCTTCAATATCGGTAACGATAGCGCGGATTTGGCAAGTGGCTCTGGCTGTCATCTGCGTGCATGGCCCTCGTGGATTAACCTAGACTGCGGATTTTAAGCTGTTCTAACTCGCAGGCAAGCAGGAATTCATACGCTTCGAGATGACGTTTGGCATCGTCTAAACTATCGCCCCACACATACAAGCCATGGCCGCGGACTAAAAAGCCATACGGCAGTCCACCTTCGGCTTGTCGCGCCTGATGCGTTTCTTTCAGCGCGCTGGCCAGTGATGGCAGATGCTGAGTGTTGTCAAACAGCGGCAATTGCAGGGTATGTTCGTGAGTGGTCACGCCCGCAATGGCTTTGGCCATTTCATAGCCTTGGAAGCTCACCACATGCTGCAGGCAGAGTCTGGATAACACGGTGGCGCTGATTGAATGGGTGTGCAGCACGGCTTTGGTGCTTGGGTACAGCTGGTAAATGGCCACATGCAATTCAGTCTCGGCGCTTGGGCGCTGTGGGCCTGCGGCTCGCCAGTGCAAGGCTGTTTGATCTGCTCCCTGCGACGGCTGTGGCGATGTCGTCAGCTCCGCAGCATGCCAGTCAATCTGCAGCAAATCTTTTGGACTTAAGTCGCCTTTGTCTTTGCCTGAACTAGAAATTAAACAGCCGTGTTCGCCGTTGCGGATCGACAGGTTACCACCTGTAGCGCTAAGCCAGCCTTTTGCAGCGATGTGGCGACCGAGCGTACACAGGCCAATGGCATTTGGATTGAGTTGATGCGTGTTGGTTGTTGAGTTCATCTTTCTTTACGTTTGGACGTCTATGCGTGAAACTGTCCAAATTCTAACAGTGCCAAGCCATGTCGCCAAGCATTTTGGTACAGCACCGTGCGGCGTTGCAGGGCTTTTATGGGCTAGTAACGGCCAAATGCGCTGAAGCCGAGGTAGTAAAAAATTCAGACTTTTTAAACATTTAGTACAAATTTGCGCTGGTTTTCCCCGCAATTTCTTGGGCGTCAAGTCAGTCGCGTGCTAGCATGCCGGTACAATGTCGATAGACGCCCCATGTCACAAGGCGCAGGTACCCGATGGATTTACGCAGTAAATTGCCGCATGTCGGCACCACGATTTTCACCACCATGTCGCAACTGGCGCTGGAACACCAAGCGCTGAATTTGTCACAAGGTTTCCCTGATTTCCCAGTCGAACCTCGTTTATTAGACGCGCTGCAGCGGCATGTGCTGGCCGGGCGCAATCAATATGCGCCGATGCCTGGCGTGTTGGAGCTGCGCGAGCAAATCAGCCGATTAGTCAAACGCTGTTACGGCCGCGACGTGCAGGCCGTCGATGAAGTGACGGTGACCAGCGGTGCCACCGAAGCCTTGTTTGTGGCGATCCAAGCCGTGGTGCGCCCTGGCGATGAAGTGATCGTGTTTGACCCGGCCTACGACAGCTATCAGCCAGCGGTGGAATTGGCCGGCGGCAAAACAGTGCATATTCAGCTGCAAGCGCCTGACTTTGCTGTGGATTGGGCCGCGGTCGAGCGCCGGATCAGCCCACAAACCAAGTTGATCATTGTCAATTCGCCGCACAACCCAACCGGCGCCGTGTTTGACGCCGCCGATTGGCAAGCGTTAACCGAGTTAGTGCAGCGCCACGGTCTGTTTTGCATCAGCGATGAAGTGTACGAACACATGGTGTTTCAACACACAAGCGAGCCGACTCGCCAACTCAGCGCCAACTGTTATCCGGCATTGGCCGAGCGTTGTTTTATCGTGTCGTCCTTTGGCAAAACCTTTCATGTGACGGGCTGGAAACTGGGGTATTGCGTCGCACCGAAGCAGTTGTCGGTGGAGTTTCGTAAAATCCATCAATACGTGACTTTTTCTAGCTTTACGCCGGCGCAATACGCCATCGCCGAATTGCTGGACACAGCGCCGGATCTGGTCAGCGGCCTGGCGGCTTTTTATCAGCAAAAGCGCGATTTATTCGCCTATCTGTTGCAAGGCAGCGCGCTGAAGTTATTGCCTTGTCGCGGCACCTACTTCCAATTGGCCGATTACAGCGCCATTAGCGAGGTAGACGACGTGGCATTTTGCCGCCAGTTAACCATCGAGCATGGGGTGGCGGCTATCCCGCTGTCGGTGTTTTCGCGCAAGGAACAAGACCAGCGGATCATCCGCTTTTGTTTTGCCAAACAAACCGCCACGCTGGAGCAAGCGGCGGCGCGGCTGCAACTATTGGCAGCGCGACCACCGCGATCGTGCTAATTAAGGTTTTATAACCAGCACATCTGCTCGGAGATGTTGCAGGATGCGTTCGGCCGTGTTGCCGATCAAGGCACCGGCCACTCCTTCACGGCCTATGCTGCCTAGTACCACTAAGCTGGGGTGTAGATTTTGGCAAACATGTTGTAATTCTTGTTCAACCACCCCTGCAAGTACCACAGGTTTTACTGTTGTTAGTTGCTGCTGCTTTAGCCATTGTTGCAGTTGCGCTAATACCTCAGGGCCTTGTCGAGTCAGCACACTTTGTGGGTCGCGGACATCTAAATCACGCAAAATTTCACTCACGGCAATGACTTGCGCCATGTGGAGCTCGGCGCCGAGTTGAGTTGCGGCTCCAGCACTGTACTTGGCAACTTTTTGATTGAGCTGTTGCTGACTGTGATGGGGGTTTAACAAATCCACCGCAGCAACCACATGGCTTTGGCTGCGTCCTGGGTTGCTGGCCGTTAACAAGAGCGGTGTGTGGATCGATCGGATCAGTTGCCAATCGGTTGGCGTGTAAAACCACTGTTCTGTGCGGTGGCCAACTTTGGCCACTAGATCGCAGGCATGGTTTGCAAGGTGTTGGGAGACCCAGCTCGTCATGTCGGCGCTATGCACTATCTCTAACCGATACGACGCAGCAAGCGTGGGAAGTCGCTCTAAAGTGCGTTGCATCTGTTGTTGTAAAGCCACGGTATCTTGGTGGCCAAACTGTTCTTCGATTTGCTGATTGACGAAGGCAACCAGTGTGACATGGCTTGGCGAAGGGCATAACGCCGCGACCTTGTCACACAAATGTGACATGGCTTTGCCATAATCCCAAATGAGTAAAAGTTGTTGCATCAGTTGTTCTCCAGGGTAAAAAAACCACCATAGAAACAACGATAGATGGATTCAAGTACAAGCCTGCCTAAACCTGATGTAGCGCAAAAAAACACCGATAGATTGCATCTGAACCTAGTCCCTGGCCTGCGATTGCAGAACAAATTCATCACTATCTAGATGCGCTGGGAAACTGCGGCGAAATTCGTCCAGCGCCTGTTTATCAAGGGTGGCGCTTAACACGCCAGCGCTGTGCGCGGGGAGGCTGGCGAGCGGTGCGCCGACAACATCCAGCACCACAGAGTCGCCGCTGTACTGCAAGCCGTTGGGGTCAGCACCGACACGGTTGCAGCCAATCACATACGCTTGGTTTTCAATGGCGCGGGCGCTTAACAAGGTGCTCCAAATCCGCGCCCGTGGCGCTGGCCAATTCGCCACATACAAGGCCAGATCATAGTCGTTGCGATTGCGCGCAAACACCGGAAAACGCAGGTCGTAGCAGATCTGCAGCAGCACTCGCCAGCCGCGATACTGCACAATCACCCGCTCGCTACCGGCTTGATAATGCTGGTGCTCATCGCCCATCCGAAACAAATGCCGCTTGTCGTAATGCTGCACTGTGCCATCGGGCGTCACAAACAGCAGTCGATTGACAAACCCCTGCGCGGTGCGAATGGCGATTGAGCCTGCCAGCGCCAGCTGATACTGCTTGGCTTGCGCTTGCAGCCACTGCACTGTGTCGCCGTTGGCGTCTTCGGCAAAACGCTCAGGCTGCATCGAAAAGCCGGAGTTAAACATCTCGGGCAACACCAGCAAGTCCAACGGCGCGGCAGCGCTTTGCACCAGCTCGGCGATCTGCTGGCTAAACTGGGCGCGGTTGGCGGCGGCGTGCTGCCAGTGCAGCGAGCTTTGCAGCACGGCAACGTGCAAGGTTGACGATTCGGTCATCGGGTTGGCTCCTGAAAAATCCATGGTTGCAACAGCCATTGCACTAAATCACTGGCTTGGATGATGTCTGACAAGCGGTCTTGGTCAACGACAATCTGCGCCAAGACGCGAGGTTCTTTGACATCAAACTACACATCTGGCGTCGCAACGACAATGTCGCCAACCCTACCACTGCGTGCCGTGTCTGTCGAACCTGTTGCCGTGAACAGACTGTTTGCTGGCGATAGGTGCTGCAACAAGAGGTGCGCGTAGGGTCGCGGTTGGTGTTCGTTGGCGCTTGGGGTGGCGACAGCGCAAAAAGCGATGTTCGGAACAGCTGCTCTGTCCTGTGATTTTTTGCGTTGTGGCTGACTTAAATTCAGCTGCGGATGGGAATTTTTTTTGCTACAACAAGCAAGCCGTTCGCGTAATTTCGCAGACTGAGTCAGCCGCCGATGGAAATCCTCATCCGCTCGAGGTAGCTCAGTCCATAACTACAAACCTTTGATGTTAGGTGTTTTATGTTCCAAGCCATGAAGTTTACGACCAAGGTGACTCTGGCCACCTCATTGTTGTTGGTGATGATTTTAGGGGTGTTCACGGTCAACAATTTTATCTTGATGCGTTCACAAACCCAAACCCAGCTGGAGGCGGTGTTAAACGCGGTCTCGGAAGCGGTGTCGCACAACATTGCCGGTTGGCTCAATGGCAAATTACAAATTGTGCAGTCGGTGGCCGAACGGCATCAAGCGGGTGATAGCAACGAGGTGATGTTGCGGCGCATGCAAGATGCACGTGTCGCCGGTGATTTTAAAAACGTCTACATCGGCAAAGCGGAAAAACAATTTGTGCTGGATGACCCCAGCATTCAGCTGCCTGCCGATTATGACCCGACCATTCGCCCTTGGTATCAACTGGCGGCGCAAAAGCGTGACGAAGGTTTTACCACGCCTTACATCGACGCAACGACCAATGATTTAACCATCACCGCCGTGGTGCCCATCATGCAAGGGTCAACCTTACTCGGCGTGGCTGGTGGTGATATTGAAATGGCCACCGTGGCCAAAACCGTCAATGAAATTAATTTTTTAGGCTTTGGTTTTGCCATTTTGCTCGACAACGAAGGGCGGATTTTAAGTCACCCGCAGAAAAGCTTTAATGACAAGCCGATGGCCGAGTATTTCGGTAAAACCTTACCGATGCAGAAAGACTTTGCCGAGGTCCGGATTGGCGGCGAAACCAAGTTAGTGTCGTTTATTCCGATCACCGGGATTAAAAACGTGCAATGGCAATTAGCTGTGGTGATCAACGAAGATGCGGTGTATGCCGAGGTGGATTCGTTTCGCAATATTGCGTTGTTGTACATGGCACTTGGCGTGCTTGCCGTTGTGGTGTTGATGAAGTTCCTGTTGAGTTACCTGCTCAAGCCAATGCAGGAGTTAAACAGTGCCATCAAAGATATTGCCGATGGGGAAGGCGATTTGACGCGTCGGTTGAGTGTGCGCACTCAGGATGAATTTGGTGAGTTATCGAGCTCGTTTAACCGCTTTGTCGAGAAAATTCATGGCTCGGTCTCCAGCGTCAAACGCACCACAGCGCAGTTGGAACAGTCTATCCAAAGTGTGCTGCAACAAACGCAAAGTAGCTTGCAAGTGCATGCGGAGCAGGCCAAACGCACCGATAGTGTCGCGACGGCGATTAATGAATTATCCAGCAGTGCGGTGGCTATTTCGCAAAATGCCGCTCATGCTTCAAGTTTGGCCAGCGATGCCAGTGATGTGTCGGCACAAAGCCAGCAGGCGCTGTTGACCAATATCACCGCGATAGAAACCTTGGCGACACAAATGCAACACGCGCAACAAACCATGGATAGCTTGGAGAGTTACACCGCCAGTATCGGCCAAGTGTTGGAAGTGATCCGCGGTGTGTCAGAACAAACCAATTTATTAGCACTTAATGCAGCCATAGAGGCAGCAAGAGCAGGCGAACAAGGAAAAGGATTTGCAGTAGTTGCTGATGAAATAAAAAACTTAGCAGAGCAAAGTAAAAATGCTGTTGATAAA
>CAYTIQ010000004.1:27770-100824 GCA_964437935.1 uncultured Rheinheimera sp. | reverse complement strand
GACCAAAAAAGAAGCTCTGGACCGTACTCGTGAGATGGACAAGCTGGAAAAGAGCCTGGGCGGTATTAAAGATATGGGCGGTCTGCCAGACGCTCTGTTCGTAATCGACGCTGATCACGAACATATCGCTATCAAAGAAGCAAACAACCTGGGTATCCCAGTAGTTTCTATCGTTGATACCAACTCTGATCCAAAAGGTGTTGATTTTGTCGTTCCAGGTAACGATGACGCGATCCGCGCTATCCAGCTGTACCTGAGCGCTGTTAACGCTGCAATCGCAGAAGGCCGCGAGAAGAACATCGAAGTTCAAGCTGAAGCTGACAACTTCGTCGCTGCTGAGTAATTCGGCGGCGGTCAGGGCTGTCATCTGATTGTCCTGACCCACTTTTATGCTAGACGGGGGCGTATGCCCCTGTTGCTTAAATCTGATTGAAACGAGGAATTCCCCATGGCTGTAACCGCCGGTTTAGTTAAAGAATTACGCGAGCGCACTGGCGCTGGCATGATGGACTGCAAAAAAGCTCTGGAAGAGACTGCAGGTGACATCGAAGCAGCAATCGAATTAATGCGTAAAAACGGTCAAGCCAAAGCTGCTAAAAAAGCGGGCCGTATCGCTGCTGAAGGCGTGGTGATCACTCGCGTTGGCAACGGTTACGCTGTTGCAATCGAGTTCAACTGTGAAACTGACTTCGTTGCTCGCGACGTAAGCTTCTTAGGTTTCGCCAACGCTGTTGCTGACTTAGCTCACGCTAACAAACTGTTCACAGTTGACGCAATCAACGCGGCCGATTTGAACGGTGCTTCTGTTGAAGAAACTCGTGCCACACTGGTTGCTAAAATCGGTGAAAACATCAACGTACGTCGTATCAACGTGGTTGAAGGCGGTAACATTGGTGCATACGTGCACTCTGGCCGTATCGGCGTTCTGGCTGTGCTGGAAGGCGGTACTGAAGAGCACGCAAAAGATGTTGCAATGCACATCGCTGCAAACAACCCAGCGTACCTGACTCCAGAGTCAGTACCAGCTGACGTTGTAGCTAAAGAGAAAGAAATCCAAATCGAAATCGCTATCAACTCAGGCAAGCCAAAAGAAATCGCTGAGAAGATGGTGGTTGGTCGTATGACGAAGTTCACTGGCGAAGTTTCATTAACTGGCCAAATGTTCGTTAAAGATCCAAACATCACTGTTGCTGATTTCCTGAAATCAGCTGGTGCAAAAGCAGTTTCTTTCATTCGCTTAGAAGTAGGCGAAGGTATCGAGAAGCAAGAAACTGACTTCGCAGCTGAAGTTGCTGCTCAAATCGCAGCGGCTAAGAAGTAATTCTGGCTGTATGCAGCGTAATACACGCTAAAATAACCGCGACTGGCTTGCCAGCCGCGGTTTTTTTTAATCAGTGAAGGCCGGTTTGCTGTCCACCAAACCCGGCACAACAATTTTAACTATCAACGGCATGATGGGGATCGCATGAGCACTAATCCAAAACCAACCTACAGAAGAATTCTTTTAAAGTTAAGTGGTGAAGCCCTGATGGGGGATGAAGGCTTTGGTATTGATCCCAAAGTGCTTGACCGCATGGCGACTGAAATCAAAGAGTTAGTCGAACTTGGTATTCAAGTCGGTATCGTCATTGGCGGTGGTAACATTTTCCGTGGTGAAGGCTTGGCCAAAGCCGGTATGAACCGCGTCGTTGGTGACCACATGGGCATGTTAGCGACGGTGATGAACGGTTTAGCCATGCGTGACGCGTTGCACCGTGCATTCGTCAATGCGCGTTTGATGTCAGCGATCAACTTAAAAGGCGTCTGTGACGACTACAACTGGGCAGAAGCCATCAGCCTGCTGAAATCTGGTCGCGTGGTTATTTTCTCTGCCGGTACCGGCAACCCGTTCTTTACCACAGACTCCGCTGCATGTTTACGTGGGATCGAAATCGAAGCCGATGCGGTGTTAAAAGCCACTAAAGTTGACGGTGTATTCTCAGCCGATCCGGTGAAAGATCCAAATGCGACCTTGTACACTTGCTTGACCTACGATGAAGTGCTGAGCAAAGAGCTGAAAGTGATGGACTTAGCGGCATTTACGTTGGCTCGCGATCACAGCTTGCAAATTCGCGTGTTTAATATGAACAAACCAGGTGCTCTGAAGCGCGTGGTGATGGGCGAAGCCGAAGGCACAGTGATCGACCACGCCGAAAATTTGCAGTAAACTACCGGCATCTTTTCGATTTAGCTCCGATAAAAGGAACAACTTTGTGATTAACGATATCCTGAAAGACGGCAAAAGCCGGATGGAAAAAAGCGTCGAAGCGCTGAAAAACCAATTGTCTAAAATCCGCACCGGTCGTGCGCATCCAAGCCTGTTAGATAGCATCCATGTGTCGTATTACGGTGTGGATACACCCCTCAAGCAATGCGCCAACGTGTCGGTTGAAGACGCACGTACATTGATGATTACTGTGTTTGACCGCAGCTTGATTCAAGCGGTGGAAAAAGCCATTCTAAGTTCTGACTTGGGCTTAAACCCAGTCACTGCCGGCACCAGCATGCGCATTCCATTGCCACCACTGACGGAAGAACGTCGCCGTGACCTGGTGAAAGTGGTCCGTGGCGAAGCTGAAGGTGCGCGCGTTGCGGTGCGTAATATCCGCCGTGATGCTAACGCCGATTTAAAAGCCTTGCTGAAAGAAAAAGAAATCAGTGAAGATGACGAGCGCCGCGCTTCGGATGAAATCCAAAAGTTAACTGACCTGTTCGTCAAAAAAGTTGACGAAGTGTTAGCGGCTAAAGAAAAGGAATTGATGGAAGTCTAATGACTTTCCATGCATGATGAAAAGCGCCGTGCAGCCTGCTACGCGGCGCTTTTTTGTTGATCTATGCATTACAGGCAGTAACCATGACTGATTCATTACAAGACATCTCAAACGCTGGGTTACCACGGCACGTTGGCATCATTATGGATGGCAATGGTCGTTGGGCGGAACGCCAAGGAAAACCGCGAGTTTGGGGACATAAAAAAGGCGTGGACGCTGTGCGTCGTGCTGTAAGTTTCTGCCGCAAGTTGAATATTCCATCGTTGACACTTTTTGCGTTTAGCAGCGAAAACTGGCGGCGACCTGAAGACGAAGTCAGTTCCTTGATGGAACTGTTTATGTTCGTGTTAAACAAAGAAATTAAATTATTACATCGCAACCAAGTGCGGCTGAAAATCATCGGCGACACCAGTCGGTTCAGCGCAACGTTGCAGCATAAAATCAAAGAAGCCGAAGCCTTTACCGCCGCAAACACCGGTTTGACATTAAACGTGTGTGCCAATTACGGTGGACGCTGGGATATTGCCAATGCCGCACGTCAATTGGCTGAACAAGTCAAAGCGGGCACGCTGCAACCGGCAGATGTCACTGAACACGCGTTGAGCCCTTTGATCCAGATGGCTGAGCAAGATGAATTGGATTTATTAATCCGCACGGGTGGTGATATTCGCATCAGTAATTTCTTGTTATGGCAAGCCGCCTATGCGGAATTGTGTTTTATTGATACCTTATGGCCCGATTTTGATGAGCAAGTCTTTGCCGAGGCCATCGCCAGTTTTGTTAGCCGCGAACGTCGTTTTGGCTGCACTGGCGCACAGATCCGCGCATTAGCGGGCGTAAAATAAGGATAACGATTTTGTTTAAGCAACGCGTACTCACGGCGCTCGTTCTCGCGCCTATAGCCTTAGCGGCTGTGTTTTATTTACCACCGCTTGGGTTTGCCGCCTTTGTTGGTCTGGCGTTTACGGTGGCGGCATGGGAATGGGCGGCGTTTTGCGGCTGGCAATCAAAAGCTGTTCGCGCTGGGTTTGCCAGCGTGTTGGCGCTGATTTACGGGTTTTGCACCTTCGCGCTGCCCGCGTCTATGTTGTGGCCTGCCCAAAGCAATCAGCTGGCTGATATCGCCTTATGGCTTGGCGTCGGTTGGTGGTTAGTCGCAATATTGCTGGTGCTTAGTTTTAAAAGCTCCCGCCAGTCGTGGGAGCGTAATGCCGGCATTAAAGCGCTGATGGGGTTATTGACCTTGGTGCCAAGTTTTGTCGCTGTATTATTGGTTCGTTTTGTCAACGTGGAACAGGCACCCTTTACTGGCGCATGGTTGATTTTCGGCATGTTGGGGATTGTTTGGGCTGCAGATATTGGCGGCTACGTCATTGGCAAACCTTTTGGTAAACGCAAACTGTTGCCTGATGTGAGCCCTGGTAAAACGCTTGAAGGTTTCTTAGGCGGCTTAGGCTTTGTGTTCTTATTGGTCACCGCTGTTGCTTACAGCCAAGGTTGGCCAGAGCAAACGGCTGTCTGGTACGGCGCGGCCTTGTTATTGACCATTTTGTCGGTGTTTGGCGATCTGACTGAAAGCATGTTTAAACGGGTTGCCGGTATTAAAGATAGTGGCAGCATCTTCCCAGGCCATGGTGGAATTATGGATCGCATCGATAGTTTGACGGCGACAGCGCCACTGTTCGCGTTGTTTGTAGCGACCCTAGGTGGCGTCTGATGCCTAAGCAAGTCGTTGTGTTAGGCGCAACAGGGTCGATTGGTTGCAGTACGTTAGATGTCATCGCGGCTCACCCTGAGCGCTATCGTGTCTTTGCCTTGACCGGTGGTAAGCAAAAGCAGTCGCTGCTGAAGCAATGTTTACAGTTCGCTCCTAAATTTGCCGCCTTATTGGATGCGCACGATGCGCGCTGGTTACAGCAGGAGTTACAACAACACGGCAGTGCAACCCAAGTGCTGTCCGGTGAACAGGCGTTTGCTGAACTGGCCGCTCATCCCGACGCTGATGTGGTGATGGCTGCAATTGTCGGCGCTGCCGGTCTGTTACCGACGTTGGCCGCTGTGCGTGCAGGCAAACGCGTGTTGCTGGCCAATAAAGAAGCCTTGGTGATGAGTGGTGAGTTGTTTATTCGTGAAGTGAAACAACACAACGCGACCTTGTTACCGATTGATTCTGAACACAATGCCATCTTCCAATGTTTACCAGCCGAGCTACAACAACAAAGTTATAGCGGCGTGTTGCAGCGTCATGGTATTGCCAACATATTGCTAACGGGTAGTGGCGGGCCATTTCGACAAACTGACTTGGCGTTGTTTGATGCCATTACCCCAGAGCAAGCCGTGGCGCATCCGAACTGGTCGATGGGTAAGAAAATTTCCGTCGACAGCGCCACGATGATGAACAAGGGGCTTGAGTTCATCGAAGCGCGTTGGTTGTTTAACTGTGCGGCCGATGATATTCAAGTGGTGATCCATCCGCAAAGTATTATCCATTCGATGGTGCAATACACCGATGGCTCGGTGATTGCGCAAATGGGGAACCCGGATATGCGGACTCCTATTGCGCATGCGCTAGCCTTTCCTGAGCGGATCTCTGCACCAGTTAAGCCGCTGAATTTCTTCGAAAGCCCAGCGTTCACCTTCATGCAACCCGATGCTCAGCGTTATCCATGTTTGTATTTGGCGATTGAAGCTTGTCGTTTAGGTCAAGCGGCGACCACGACTTTAAATGCCGCCAACGAAGTGGCGGTTGAAGCGTTTTTGCAACGACAAATCCGCTTTACCGATATCGCCAAAGTCAACGAGCAGGTGTTAGCAACGTCGAGCCTTGGTGCTGTGCAGAGTTTGGATGAGATCTTGGCCTGTGACGCCGTTGCGCGTCGCCATGCCGCCCGTTCTGTGCAGGAGTTAGCCGCAAAATGACGGTGCTTTGGAATTTACTGTTTTTTTTAATTGTGATTGGCATCGTGGTATCGGTGCATGAATTTGGTCACTTTTACGCCGCCCGCCGCTTTGGTGTCAAAGTGCAGCGTTTTTCGATTGGCTTTGGCAAGGTGTTGTTACGTTGGCAGCGCGGTGAAACCGAATACGCCTTGTCGATGATCCCGCTCGGCGGTTATGTGGCGATGCCCGTCAGTAAAGATGACCAAATCCCCGAGTCTGAAAAACATCGCTGTATCGATCAGAAACCCGTATGGCAACGGATGGTGGTCAGTGCTGCAGGCCCGCTGGCCAACTTTGTGTTGGCGCTGGTGGTGGTGTGGCTGATGCTGCTCAAGGGCATTCCAACGTTAACGCCGGCTGCCGCTGAGATAAAAGCCAATTCTATCGCCGCCAACGCGTCTTTTCCGACCGAGCAAAAAATTATTGCCGTCAACGGCAACACGGTGCATGACTGGCAAGATTTTCAGTTATTAATGTTGGAGTCTCTGGGGGATGACAGCGCTGAAGTGACACTCCTTGACGAGAACACCCAAGAATCGCGGCGCGTGCGTTTAGATTTATCCACTTGGCAGCTCGACCCAGAAAAACAAACGGTCTACGACAGTTTGGGCATTGTACCTGTGATGGCACAAGGGCTGTTGGAGGTCGCACGAGTCGAGCCAGGTTCTGCGGCCGATCAAGGCGGTTTGCGTGTTGATGACCAGTTTGTTGCTGTTGATGGTGTGCCACTGGCTAATTGGCCACAACTGCAAACGGCTATTCAGCAACGACCGAATCAAGCCATGGTTCTGACCATTCAGCGCCAAGGTGCATTACAAGATGTAACCGTGACGCCACAAGGCCGCACGGTGAATGATGGCAGTCAACGCGGGTTCCTCGGTGTTTCTCCAAAAGTTAAACCTGTAGATGCGAAATACCAGCAATTACGGCAGTTTGATGTGTTCATGGCCGTGCCAGAAGCATTCGCAGATACCTGGCAATTGGTGCGTAATAGCTTCAGTATGTTTGGCAAACTCTTGACAGGACAGCTGTCTTTACGGCATTTAAGTGGGCCGGTATCGATTGCCGATGGGGCAGGCACAAGCGCCAGTTTTGGTTTAATTGCGTTTTTAAGTTATTTGGCGATCATCAGCGTCAACATAGGCGCGGTAAATTTACTGCCATTGCCTATTTTGGATGGCGGCCATTTAATGTATCTTGTCGTGGAACTTATCCGCGGAAAACCTGTCTCTGAGAAAGCGCAGGAAGTTGGTTTACGGTTTGGAGCCTTCCTTCTGCTGATGTTAATGGGAATTGCGCTGCTCAACGATTTTTCTCGTTATTTATAACTAATCACAAGTAGTCCAAAACAATGACAATTAAACGATTAGTCGCCGCCATGTTACTGGCCACTGGTAGTAACGCGGTGCTCGCTGAACAAGCATTTGTAGTCAAGGATATTCAGGTTGAAGGTCTGCAGCGAGTTGCACTCGGTGCCGCATTGAATAATCTGCCGTTTAATATCGGTGACACTGTCACTGATTTTACGCTGTCAAAAAGTATCAAAACGTTATATGCCGCAGGGCATTTTGAAGATATCCGCGTCTACCGTGATGGAACTACAGTTATTTTCCGTGTGAAAGAACGTCCAACCATCAACGAAGTCAGTTTCGACGGCAACAAGGACATTAAAGAAGAACAATTAAACGAGACGCTGACCAACCAGAAAATTATTGTCGGTGAGCAGCTCGATCGTACTATTATCCGCGAAATCGAAAACGGCTTAACCGAGTTCTATCATGGTGTTGGTAAATACAATGCCAAGGTCGAAGTGAAGCTGACGTATCTGCCCCGTAACCGTGTCAATTTGAAGATTAACTTCAAAGAAGGGGATGCGGCATCGGTGCGCCAAATCAACATCGTCGGTAACGAACTGTTCTCTGACGAAGAGATCATGAAAGATACCGAGTCGCTGGTCGATTTACCGTGGTGGCGTTTCTTGTCCTCGGATCGTTATCAAAAAGAAACCTTAAAGGGTGACTTGGAGAAGATCCGTAGTTATTACATGGATCGCGGTTATCTGCGGTTTGACATCGAATCGAACACCGTAGCGGTCAGCCCTGATAAAAACTCGGTGTACATCACGCTGCAAGTGAAAGAAGGTGTGCAGTACAAAATCAAAGGCATCGAGTTTGTTGGTGATTTGATTGGCCAAGATGAATTCGTCAAAGCCTTGTTGCCACTGAAAGATGGTCAGTTATACAACGGCGCTCTAGTCACCTATACCGAAGAAAGTATCGCTAAATTTTTAGCGACTTTTGGTTATGCCAATTCCAAAGTCCGCACCACCACCACCATTAACGATGAAACTCGTGAAGTGGCTCTGACGCTAAACGTCGACCCTGGCAAGCGGGTGTACGTCAATCGCATCACGGTGGCCGGTAACGAATCGACCAAAGACGAAGTCATTCGTCGTGAATTACGGCAGATGGAAGGCGCGTGGTTATCCAACGATCGCTTAGAGATGTCAAAACTGCGGATCCAGCGTCTGCCGTACATCGAGAAAGTCGACTTTGAGACCAAGAACATTCCTGGCACCGATGATAAAGTCAACGTGGCGTTTAAAATCAAAGAGCGTCCGTCTGGTAGCTTTAACGCCGGGGTTTCCTTTGGTAGCTTCCAAGGCTTGTCATTCCAATTTGGTATTGAACAACAAAACTTCATGGGGTCAGGTAACTCGGCAGGTATTAGTTTAAATACCAACAAGTACCAAAAATCCATTAGCTTAAGTGTCACGGATCCGTATTTCACCTTGGATGCGGTGTCGCTTGGCGGTAACGTGTTCTATTCAGACTTTGATGGTAGTAAAGCCGGTTTAGAGGCTTATAACCAAAAGAGTTATGGTTTTGGTTCAAGCGTGGGTTACCCGCTGAACGAGTACAACCGCTTAAACTTTGGCGCCAACGTGGTGTGGAACGAAATCAACTCGATCACTGAGTTTGACCAAATCCGTCACTTCCGCGGAGTGTTGATTGACGCGACCAACCCTGATGCCGCTTATAAGTTTACCAACTATGAGCTGACCACTGGCTGGGTGATGAGTACGCTCAACCGTGGTACCTTCCCAACGGACGGTACTTACATCGGTGCAGGCGTCAAGGTAACGACGCCGAACTCGGATCTGACCTATTTCAAAACCAACTTTGAAGCGCGGCATTACATCCCGCTGTCCAACGACCATGCGTGGTCGTTCTTAAGCAAGTTGGAGCTCGGTTACGGTAACGGTTATGGCGATCGCAACGGCTATGATTACACCTTGCCGTTTAACGATAGTTTCTACGCCGGTGGTCAAAACTTCCGTGGTTTTGAAAACCGCGTGATTGGCCCTCGTGCGGTCTATCGTGCCGTATCGAGCATCCCAGGTATGCCAGACCCAATCACCGGGCAGGTGCCAGGATTACCGTTAGGCCAAGGCTATGATACCTACAGCGTATCGTTGCGTTCTTTTGGTGGTAACGCCATGGCGCTTGGTACCTTGGAACTGATCACACCAACACCGTTGGTAAAAGAAGATTACGCCAACTCGATCCGGACAAGCTTGTTCGTCGACGCGGGTAACGTCTGGGACACCGAGTTTGATATCGGTCGTTACCGGAATTTAACGCAGACAATGACCACAGGCTATCAGCAGCCAAAACTGGTAGATTATTCAGATCCAGGTATGATCCGGGTAACTGCGGGTGTCAGCGTGCAATGGATTTCTCCGATGGGCCCACTCACATTCAGCTTGGCAAAAATCCTGCGCAAGTATGAAGGTGATGAGCAAGAAAACTTTAGTTTCAATATCGGTACTACTTTCTAAAACTATAAATAGAGGTTTAATTCACTATGTTGAAGTCAACTTTCAGCAAAACAGCGGTGGTCGTCGCAGGCCTGTTAATGACAGGAATGGTAGGTGCAAAAGAACTGAAAATTGCAGTCGTTGATATGCAAGAAGTGTTTGCCAAAATGCCACAAACAGCCAAGGTTGAAGAAGCGCTGAAAAAAGAATTTGGTCCAAAACAAGCAGAGTTAGAAAAGTTGAAAGGTGATTACACTTACAACGTTGAAAAACTCAAGCGTGATGGCGCGACCATGAGCGACAAGCAAAAGAAAGAACTGGAAGGTCAGCTGATGAAGCAGCAACAAACGTTGCAAGCGACTGCCGGTGCGATGCAAGAAGCTTTTGGCAAACGTCGTAACGAAGAAACTGGCAAAATTGGTGCAATCATCGACGCAGCAGTGAAGCAAGTTGTGACCTCAGGTGGTTACGATTTAGTATTACCAAAACAAGCCACTGTGTTTAACCAAGCTGAACTTGATATCACTCAAGCAGTGTTATCACAGGCAAGTAAAGGCCAATAATGGCTTATACGTTGCAACAATTAGCTGAGCACGTCGGTGCTCAGCTTCACGGCGACGGCGCTGCTCTTATCAGCGCCGTTGGCACTTTAGAAAATGCCAGCGCCGGCAATATCACCTTCTTGTCCAACAGCAAGTATCGTAAGTATCTTCAGGCAACCCAAGCCAGCGCCGTGTTACTGACAGCGCCTGAGCTGGAGTTTTGTCCTGTCGCCGCCTTGGTGGTGGCTGATCCTTACGTGGCCTTTGCCAAAATTGCTCAGTTACTGGATACCACACCTGCTGCTGCGGCCCCTGGTATTGCGGCGACAGCGCAGATCGCGTCGGATGTCGTGCTTGGTGCCGATGTTGCCATTGGCCATCATGTGGTGATTGAAGCCGGTGCCGTGATTGGTGACCGCGTGCAAATCGGTGCAGGCAGTGTGATTGGTGCAGGTGCTATCGTTGGTGATGATTGCAAACTTTGGCCAAACGTGACGTTGTTTCATCGTGTACGACTTGGCGCACGTTGTATTATCAATAGCGGTGCAGTGATTGGTGCAGATGGCTTTGGTTTTGCGAATCAACGCGGCCAATGGCTGAAGATCCCACAAGTCGGGACTGTGGTGATTGGGCACGATTGTGATATCGGCGCCAATACCACGATTGACCGCGGTGCCTTGGAAGACACCATCATTGGCAACAATGTGATTTTGGATAACCAAGTGCAAATTGCTCACAATGTGCACATTGGCGACCATACAGCCATTGCTGGCTGTACTGTTGTGGCTGGCAGTACTAAAATCGGCCGCTATTGTATTATTGGTGGCGCCTGTGCCATCAACGGTCATATGGAGATCTGTGACGGCGTGCAAATCACGGGCATGTCGATGATCATCAAATCCATCACCGAAAAAGGTATTTATTCATCCGGTACGCCGGCCCAGACTAACCTTGAGTGGCGCAAAAATAGCGCGCGCTACCGTAATCTGGACCAAATGTATCAACGGTTGCGTGAGCTTGAGCAACGTGTTGCCGAGTTACAACCACGTCCGTCGGACGATGCAGCCGACTAAACTATTTCGAGGTTCACCTTGAGCAAAACTCTAAATACATTGGAAGTTCAGGAAATTATGCGGTTGTTACCGCATCGTTATCCCTTCTTGTTGATTGACCGCGTGTTAGATTTTACGCCAGGCGAGAGCTTAACGGCGTTGAAAAACGTATCGATCAATGAGCCAATGTTTACTGGCCATTTTCCTGGCCTGCCTATTTTTCCTGGCGTGCTGATTCTCGAAGCCATGGCGCAAGCGACTGGCATTTTGGGCTTTAAGACCGTCAGTGAGCGTAAAGAAAACGAATTGTATTTGTTTGCCGGGATCGACGATGCGCGCTTTAAAAAGCCGGTGGTCCCTGGTGATCAGTTAATTCTGGAAGTTAAATTCCTGGTTGAACGCCGTAACATTTGGAAGTTCCATGGCGAAGCGAAAGTAGACGGACAGGTAGTCTGTTCTGCTGAGATTATGTGCGCCAGAAGGGAACTGTAAAATGATCCATCCAAGTGCAGTGATAGAAGCGGGCGCTAAGCTCGGTCAAAACGTCCGGATCGGACCTTTTTGTTATGTCGGCGCCAATGTTGAGCTCGGTGACGACTGTGTATTGGAATCGCATGTTGTGATCAAAGGGCCATCCTTTATTGGCCGCGGTAATCACTTCTATCAATTCAGTAGTATTGGCGAAGCCTGCCAAGACAAAAAATACAACAACGAGCCGACGGAACTGCACATCGGCGATCACAATATTTTCCGAGAAAGCTGTACTGTGCATCGTGGCACCGTGCAAGACAAAGGCATCACTCGGATTGGTAGTCATAACTTGTTTATGGCGTACACCCATGTGGCGCACGACTGTGTGATTGGCAATCATGTGATTTTTGCCAATAACGCCTCCGCTGCAGGACACGTCCATGTTGGTGACTGGGCTATTATTGGTGGTATGAGTGGTATCCATCAGTTTTGTCACATCGGCGCTCACAGCTTTATCGGCGGTGGTTCTGTGGTGGTCAAAGACGTGCCACCTTATGTGATGGCGCATGGCTCGCATGCCGTGCCTAATGGCATTAACAGTGAAGGTTTGAAGCGTCGTGGTTTTACCAGTGACTCGATTTTAGAGATCAAACGTGCTTACAAAACCCTTTACCGCCAAGGGTTGACGGTGTCTGAGGCCTTGTCGCAGTTGGAAGCCAAAGCCAATGAGCTGCCTGAGATTAAAGCCTTTACTGACTTTATTCAGAACGCCCCTCGCGGCATTATTCGCTAATTCAAAGGCCCGGCAACGGGCCTTGTCGTTTTAGGCAAGGATTTTTATGACGCAGCTGCGTATCGCCATGATTGCCGGTGAACACTCCGGTGATATTTTGGGGGCCTCCCTGATCAAAGCGTTAAAAACCTATTACCCCGATGCCGAATTTATCGGCATTGGCGGGCCGCGGATGCGCACGGAAGGCTTTCAAGCCAGTTTTGATATGGAAGAGCTGGCAGTGATGGGCATTGTGGAAGTGCTCGGCCGTTTGCCGCGCTTACTCAAGGTGCGCAAGCAAATTCTCAGTCAGTTGATTGCTGCTAAACCGGATGTCTTTATTGGCATTGATGCGCCTGATTTTAACTTGCCGGTGGAATTAAAGCTCAAGCAAGCCGGCATTAAAACCGTGCATTACGTCAGTCCTTCGGTGTGGGCATGGCGGCAAAAGCGCATTTTCAAAATCGAAGCGGCCACCAACATGGTGCTCGCGCTGCTGCCGTTTGAAAAAGCCTTCTATGACAAGTTCAAGGTGCCGTGTGAGTTTGTCGGTCACACGCTGGCCGATGAAATGCCGCTGGATGTGGACAAAGCCGCGCTGAAATCTGAATTAGGGTTTGCCGCCGAGCAGCCGCTGTTGGCGTTGATGCCAGGTAGCCGCAGCAATGAAATCAAATTACTCGCCGCCGATTTTTTCGAAACGGCCAAGTTGCAATTGGCGAAACAGCCAAATTTGCAGCTGGTGTGTAATATGGTGACGGAACAAAAAGCGGCGTTATATCAAGAGATCAAAGACGCCATCGCGCCGGATTTACCGGTGACCTTATTGATTGGTCAAGCCCGCAAAACACTGCAAGCGGCCGATGCGGTGTTGATTGCCTCGGGCACAGCTACGCTGGAAGCTATGCTGGCGAAAACGCCGATGGTGGTGGCGTATAAAACCAACTGGCTGACCTATCAAATCGCCAAGCGCATGGTCAAGGTGGATCATTTTAGCCTGCCGAATTTACTGGCCAAGCGCGCGTTAGTGCCTGAGTTGCTACAAGATGCGGTCACGCCGCAGGCGCTGGATGCGGCGCTGTCGCCGCTATTTGGCGACGTTGGCGCCCAGACGCAGCAGGCGTTTAACCAATTGCATCAACAGATCCGCCAAGACGCGAGCGCAAAAGCGGCGGCCGTGATTCACCAGGTGTTGCAATGACCGATTTTAGTCGTCCAAATTATCAATTGATTGCCGGCGTTGATGAAGTCGGCCGTGGCCCATTGGTCGGCGCCGTGGTGACAGCCGCGGTGATTTTGGACCCTGCTAGGCCAATCCTTGGCCTTAACGATTCCAAAAAACTCAGCGAAAAGAAACGCTTATTGCTGGTTGATGAAATTCGGGAAAAAGCATTAAGCTGGAGCCTCGGCCGTGCTGACGTGCACGAAATTGACGAGCTGAATATTTTGCACGCCACTATGCTGGCGATGGAACGCGCGGTGGCCGGTTTGTCGGTCAAGCCCGAGTGGGTACTGATTGACGGCAATCGGGTGCCGAATGGCTTGAAAGGCTTCGCCAGCGCGGTGGTGAAAGGCGATGCGTTGGTGCCGGAGATTAGCGCTGCGTCAATTTTAGCCAAGGTGGCGCGTGATGCCGAAATGGCGGCGTTGCACGAATTATTCCCGCAGTACAATTTTGCCGGCCACAAAGGCTATCCAACGGCTGAGCATTTAGCGGCTATTCAACAATTTGGTATTTTGCCAGAGCATCGCCGCAGTTTTCGGCCGGTGCGTGACATTGCAGAGAGATAACAGGTATGGAACCTAGGTTTGTCCATTTACGCGTGCACAGCGATTTTTCGATGGTGGACGGCTTAAGTAAAATCAAACCTATTGTTGGTGCTGCAAAAAAGCAAGGCATGGCGGCGCTGGCACTGAGCGACCAAATGAACATGTGCGGCATGGTGCGTTTTTATTCTGCCTGTAATGAAGGCGGTATCAAGCCGATTGTCGCTGCCGACTTATGGGCGCAACACCCGCTGTTCCCCGGCGAAGCCAACCGCTTATTAGTGCTGGCGATGGACAATACTGGCCATCAAAACCTGACCATGTTGATTTCCAAGGCCTATGTGCGTGGCCATGTCGATGGCAAACCACAAATCGAACACGACTGGTTGGCCGAGCATGCACAGGGGCTCATTGTGTTATCCGGTGGCCGGGAAGGGCCGCTGGGCAAAGCGCTGCTTAAAGGCAACCAAGCCAGCGCGGCGCAATTAGTCGAGTTTTATCAAGCCCATTTCCCAGACCGGTTTTTTTTAGAGCTCATTCGCACCAACCGGCCCGACGAAGATCAATACATTCAGCTGGCGGTGACGCTGGCTGAACAGACAGGCCTGCCGGTGGTCGCCACCAATGAAGTGGTGTTTTTAACCCAAGACGATTTCTCTGCGCACGAAATTCGCGTGGCTATTCACGATGGCTTTACGCTGGAAGATAAACGCCGGCCGAAAAAATATTCCGAGACGCAGTACCTGCGATCAGAGCAGGAAATGTGCGAACTGTTTGCCGACATTCCAGAAGCACTTGCCAACTCGGTCGAAATTGCCAAACGTTGTAACGTCACCATCCGGCTTGGCGAATATTTCCTGCCTGCCTTTCCAACCGGTGGCATGAGCGATGCCGACTTCTTGGTGATGAAATCACGCGAGGGCATGGAACAGCGCCTGGAAATTTTATTCCCAGACCCCGAAGTCCGGGCGCAGCGGCGCGGCGAATATGACGAGCGTTTGCAAGTCGAACTCGATGTGATCAACCAAATGGGCTTTCCCGGCTACTTCTTGGTGGTGATGGAGTTTATCCAGTGGTCGAAAGACCATGATATTCCGGTGGGGCCGGGGCGGGGCTCGGGTGCCGGTTCGTTGGTGGCGTACGCGCTGAAAATCACCGACTTAGATCCGCTGGAATTTGACCTGCTGTTCGAGCGGTTCTTAAATCCAGAGCGGGTGTCGATGCCAGACTTTGACGTCGACTTTTGTATGGACCGTCGTGACGAAGTGATTGAGCACACGGCCGACATGTACGGCCGTGAAGCGGTTTCGCAAATTATCACCTTCGGCACCATGGCGGCCAAAGCGGTGATCCGCGACGTGGGCCGCGTACTGGGTCATCCGTATGGCTTTGTTGATCGAATTTCCAAGTTAATTCCGCCCACGCCCGGCATGACGCTCGAGCAAGCCTTTATCGAAGAGCCGCGTTTACCTGAGATGTACAACGCCGATCAGGAAGTGAAAGATTTGATCGACATGGCGCGCCGCTTGGAAGGCGTCACTCGTAACGCCGGTAAACACGCCGGTGGTGTGGTGATAGCCCCGACCAAAATTACCGATTTTGCCCCGCTGTATTGCGACGCCGAAGGGAAAAACCCGGTCACGCAATACGATAAAAACGACGTCGAATACGCAGGCCTGGTCAAGTTCGACTTCTTAGGCCTGCGGACACTGACTATTTTGCAATGGGCGGTCAACATGGTGAACGAGCGGCATGCTCGCACCGGTAAAAAAACCATTAATATCAGCCTTATTCCGCTGGATGATAAAAAAAGTTTCGACATGCTGCTGAAGGCGGAAACCACTGCGGTATTCCAGCTGGAATCGCGCGGCATGAAGGATTTGATCCGCCGCTTAAAGCCAGACTGCTTCGAAGACATGATCGCTCTGGTGGCGCTGTTTCGCCCAGGCCCGCTGCAATCGGGCATGGTGGATAACTTTATCGACCGTAAGCAAGGCCGCGAAGCAATTTCTTACCCGGATGCAACCTGGCAACATGAATCGCTAAAACCGATCTTAGAGCCGACCTACGGCATCATCTTGTACCAAGAACAGGTGATGCAAATCGCGCAAGTACTGTCGGGCTATACGCTGGGCGGCGCGGACTTGCTGCGCCGTGCTATGGGTAAAAAGAAACCCGAAGAGATGGCCAAGCAACGCGATACCTTCCGCGATGGCGCTGTGAATAACGGCGTGGATGCGGAACTGTCGATGAAAATCTTCGACTTGGTCGAGAAGTTCGCCGGTTACGGCTTTAACAAATCGCACTCGGCCGCTTACGCCTTGGTGTCGTATCAGACGCTGTGGATGAAAGCGCATTACACGGCGGAATTTATGGCGGCTGTGATGTCCGCCGATATGGACAACACCGACAAGATCGTCACCTTGGTCGATGAATGCGAAAACCTCAAGCTAAAACTGATCCCGCCGGATGTAAACTCTGGTCAATACAAGTTCACCGTTAATGAACAAGGCCATATCGTCTACGGCATTGGCGCGATTAAAGGCGTTGGCGAAGGCCCAATCGAAGCCATTATTGAAGCGCGTGAGGCCGGTGGGCCATTTTTTGATTTGTTCGATTTCTGTAACCGAGTTGATTTAAAACGCTTGAACCGTCGGGTCATTGAAAAACTGATTTATGCCGGTGCTATGGATAAATTAGGGCCGCATCGCGCGTCGATGATGGCATCGCTGGAAGAAGCGATGAAAGCGGCCGATCAGCACGCCAAAGCGCAAGCCGTTGGACAAAACGATTTGTTTGGCATGCTCGCGCCTGAACCGGAAAATTCGGCCAAAGCCTTTAAACAAGTGCCGCCGTGGCCGGACGAAGTCTGGCTGGAAGGTGAACGCGAAACACTGGGGTTGTACCTTACGGGTCATCCAATCAACCGCTATTTGGCGGAGCTTTCACATTATGCCACGGCGCGATTGGTCGACTTTACGCCAACACGGCGTGACCAAACCGTGCATGCCTGCGGCTTGGTGGTTAGTGTGCGGGTATTGATCAACAAAAAAGGCCGGCGCTGGGCGTTAGTGCAGTTGGATGACAAATCAGCACGGCTAGATGTACGATTTTTCCCCGAACAATTCGAGAACTTCGAGCATCTGCTGCAAAAAGACAAAGTTTTGGTGGTTTCTGGACAGGTCAGCTTTGATGATTTCAGTGGTGGCCTTACAATGACCGGCCGCGACGTGGTCGAGATCACCCAAGCACGCGAGAAGTGCTTGAAAGCATTGAATATTGATCTCAATACGGGGCGTCCACACAGTGACGTGGTGCCCAAATTAACCAAGGTTCTCAGTGACTTTAAGGCAGGGACTGTGCCGGTCAAACTGAGATACCCACGCCAGGAAGGCGCAATAACAATCGCGTTAGGGACAGACTGGTGGGTCACCCCCGCCGATGCTTTGTTGCACGAACTAAAACAATTGGCAACAATACACCTTGAATTCAACTAGTAGGTAGAAACGCTCCATGATGCTGAATTATCTGGAATTTGAGCAACCAATCGCAGAACTTGAAGCAAAAATTGAAGAGTTGCGTAAAGTCAGTCGCAGCGGTGACTATGACATTGGCCTGGAAGAAGAGGTCAACAAGCTCAAAGAAAAAAGCCTGGCGCTGACTAAAAAAATCTTTGCAGAATTAGGCCCATGGCAAATTTCGCAAATGGCGCGTCACCCACTGCGCCCATACACGCTGGATTACATCAAACACATTTTTACCGATTTTGACGAGTTCGCCGGCGACCGCACCTTCGCCAATGATCCAGCGATCGTCTGCGGTACAGCGCGGCTGAATGACCGTCCCGTGATGGTCATCGGTCACCAAAAAGGCCGCGACACCGCGGAGAAAATCAAACGTAACTTCGGTATGCCAAAACCGGAAGGCTACCGCAAGGCGCTGCGCATGATGGAAATGGCAGAGCGCTTTAAGATGCCGATCATCACCTTTATTGACACGCCGGGTGCCTACCCTGGTATTGGCGCCGAAGAGCGCGGTCAAAGTGAAGCCATCGCTCGCAATTTAAAAGTGATGGCCGGCTTAAAAGTCCCAGTGCTGTGTACCGTGATCGGTGAAGGTGGTTCAGGTGGAGCATTGGCCATCGGTGTCGGCGATCAAGTCAACATGCTGCAATTTAGTACCTATTCGGTGATCTCCCCGGAAGGTTGTGCATCGATTTTGTGGAAAAGCGCCGAAAAAGCCCCGTTGGCGGCTGAAGCGATGGGCGTTACTGCGGGTCGTATCAAAGAACTGGGGTTAATTGATGAAATCATCAACGAACCTTTAGGTGGCGCACACCGTGCGCATGACCAAATTGCGCAAACCTTAAAAGCTGCGCTGTTGCGTGATTTAGCAAAACTCGACAAACTGTCGGTCGATGAATTGTTAGATCGCCGCTACAAGCGTCTGATGTCGTTTGGTTATTGCTAAGCACCAAGCCACGTTTGAAAAAGCCGCGACCTCGCGGCTTTTTTTATGCCGCTAACTGTTAGGTGACCGTGTTGACCGACTCGATGAGTGACTCTGTTGTTTCACAGCTCGACCAAGCGTTGTGGGACGCTTTAACGCCCGGGGCAGGGCGCCCCTTGGTACTTGCCCTCAGTGGTGGCATGGATTCGGTGTTGTTGTTATCGAGGCTGCGGCTTCTCGCGCCGCGACTTGGCTGTGCGCTGAAGGCCGTGCATGTGCATCATGGCTTGCAGACGGCGGCGGATCATTTCGTCAGCTTTTGTCAGCAACTGGCCAAGCAATGGCAGTTTGAATTGGTGATTGAACATGTGCACATCGACCAGCCGTTGCAAAATACCGAAGCCAAAGCGCGCGCGGCCCGCTATCAAGCGTTATTCGCTCAGGTGCCGGTGGGCGGCTGGTTATTAACCGCCCATCATGCGGATGACCAGTTAGAAACCTTGTTATTGGCGTTAAAACGCGGTGCAGGGCTTGCAGGGTTGTCTGGCATCGCCGCCAAACGGACTGAGCGGCATGTGACTTTAGTTCGGCCTTGGCTGGCGTTTAGCCAAGCAGAGTTACGTGACGCTGCCCAGCTGACAGAGCTGACTTGGATCGACGACCCCAGCAATGTCGATATAGATTACGACCGGAATTTCTTACGCCAGCAAGTACTCCCGCTGTTGGCCTCGCGTTTTCCGGCGATCAGCAAAACTGCGGCGCGTTCGGTGTGGCATGTTCAACATGCCTATCAGCAACAGGAGCAAGCGCTTGCCGCACAGGTACAACCTTGGTTGCTGGCCACGGATCCTCATGTGCTGTGGCAGGAGGCGTTGTTACTGCCGCGGTTGGACTGTGCTGAATTATCGCTGATGCCTAAGGCCGAGGCATTAAGCCAGCTCAAGCATTATCTGGCGCCACTAAACATCCACATCAGTCAGCTGCAACTGGCTACGATATGGCAGCAAGTTGTGCATGCTCGTCACGATGCCACCCCCGAGTTTGTGCTAGGGTCTATCATCATTCGCCGCTTTGACCAGCAATTGTGGGTCGAGCCGGTGCAGCCAGCGTCAGAGCCTTCAGCCATTTGGCTAAGCAAAGAGGCGCTGCAGCAAGGCGTGCAATGTGCTGACGTGTATCTACAACTGGCCGATGTGCCGCTGCACGGCTTTACCGGCTCGCTTCCTTGCGTGGTGGAGGATGGCGCTTGGCTAAGTACCGGCACGCTGAATCGACGCTTGCGGTGCGGCGCTGAAGTCTTGAGTCGATCGCTCAAAGATTGGTGCAAGCTGCATAAAGTCCCGCCATGGCGACGTGGCGTCCTGCCAGTGCTTATCGCCACGCGGGAAAAACAGTCAACGGAAGTGGATCTGATGGTCGGTGTTGGCAGCCGCTTTGCGGCACATAGCACAAGCCGGTTGTACTATCGCAAGGCCTGAGGCGACTGCCGGTCTGTGTTGGTGTAGATAGAGCTGCTATCTAGCCTACGTGCTGGGCACGGCTATGGCATTGCAGCGGATCTGCATTGCGTACTGCGTTTTTACCGGCGGTTTTTGCTTGATACAGCGCGCCATCGGCCCGCGCAAACATAGTTTTCACCGAGTCATCATCACAGTAACTGGCAAGGCCCGCACTGGCGGATACGCCAAATTTCTCGCATTGATGATGACTAGCGATGGCCTTGACCAAGCGATGGGCCACCAATTCAGCACTGATGGCATCTTCACCACACAGCAACACCGCAAACTCATCGCCACCGAAGCGGAACAGCGTGTCGGACGCGCGCAACGTGGTGCGCATGGCATCCGCCACCGCTAACAACACGTCATCACCAGCATGGTGACCGTAGTTATCGTTGACTTGCTTGAAGTTGTCCAGATCCAGCAGCACCAAGGCGACTTGGTGATGTTTGCGCTCTGCCAATTGGATGGCGCGTAAGAAGGCTTCGTCAAAATACCGACGGTTGCCAAGGCCGGTCAGTGTGTCGCGCAGTGCAAGCTGCTGTAACCGAGTGACCACCAAGGCATTACGCAGTGAAAACAGCCACTGGCTTTCTAAATCTAACAACCGACGCTGTGACAGCGGAGAAATAGCTTGGTGGCTGTGATAAATCACTTCCCCTAAGCATTGCTCGTGCAGCACTAACATGCTGCGGTATTCAAAATCCCCTTTGACAGTGCCTGGGGCGGCAAAGTCACCGACGCCTGTTTGCAAACTCATGCCACACAGCGGCACGATTTTGCCGGCGGCCATTGAAACCATTTGCAGTTGTTGGGATAAGTCGAGGCTGGTTTGCAGCTGTTCTAGCAAGCCACTTGTCGCCATCACGCCCTGTTGCCAAACGGGTGGTGGCGTGATGCCTGCGTAGCTAGGCACTTGGGCAAAGGACATGTCAGAGAGAGTAAATAGTTCCATGATAGAACTCCTGCAAACCGTGGATAAACGACAGGTGCAGGTTCTATGCCACAACACTTGCCGATTAATTGACGTATCGGCTGCGGCGTTAAAAACTGAAGTGTTTTATCACTCGTTGCGCAAAAACGCCATGATGCTGTCCATCTGCTGCATGGCGTCGTTCATGCCAAGTTCGATCAGAGCTTTGGTAAATTTCTTTTCAAACAACAAGTAACTGGGCAGTGAAGAGTCGGAGTGTTGTGAAATACCAATGGTGCGTAGCAAAGTGCGTACTGCCATCGGTAACTCTAAATAGTTATCACGGGCCAGCTGATTGAAGTTGACCGATGGGTTGATGAGATAACTTTCGATGGGTTTGAGCTCGCTTTCGATGCCATGTTGATGCAAGGTTTGGATGGTTTTATTAATTCGGGTCATCCGCTCCATGTCGGCATTTAGTGTGTCGGAGAAAATGGTATCCAGCAAATGACCGGCGATGGTGGAGAGCGTCGGGTGATGCTGCATGGACGCCAAATGTTCGCGTCGCCTCGGTTGTTCAAGACCGATGATCAAAATGCGATCTGCACCTAGATGGATGGGGGGGCTTAGTGGTGACAACTGATTGACCGAGCCGTCGCCAAAATATTGTTGGTTAATTCGCACGGATGGCATCACCAACGGGATGGCGGCGGATGCCATCAGATGATGTACGCCCAGCAGTGTTCGTTGGCCAAGACGTTTGGAACGTTGCCATTCGCTGGCGCTATTGCTTTGAAAAAACGTGATGGAATCGCCGGTGTTGTAACAACTTGCCGTTACTGACACGCTGTCTAGATAACCGCCGACGATGTTGCGATCAAGCCGTTTTAAATCCAATAGCTCAGTTAATAGATGTTTTAGGGGTCTGTTATCAAGCAAGGAGACTGGCCGAGGGTTGGCATAATCGGCTTGATAGGCTGTCAAAAAGCCGCGTAATAAATGCCAAGTGGCGCGGGGATAATCAGCGTAATACACTTGGGCGGCATGGAAGTGTTTCCACACCCACTCCAACTTACGTAGCCCAAGATGAAAACAACTGGCATAACAGGCCAGTGCTGTGCCATTAATCGCACCCGCTGAGGTACCACAGATCACTTTAAAAGGAATTGGGCTGTTGCGCGGATATTGTTGGGCGATGGCTTTTAATACGCCGACTTGGTAAGCAGCGCGGGCACCGCCTCCGGTGAGCAATAATGCGGTTTTGGCAGATGAACTCATAATGGCAACTTCTTAGGGCTCTGTCACAACTATGCGTCAGGTTTTGAGGCTTTTCAACCTCGGCAGACCAGCTACAATGCCAAGCAAGCTATTGATCAGAAAACTTTTGTTGTGGAACTAACTCAAGCACACTTGGTCTTTGGTAAAGTACAGTCAGTCATGTGCAGTGATGTGCAGTAAATAAAGTGAAGTCAGTACATTCAGTTATTGTTGTGGAGATACACGCATGTCCAAGTCGTCGCTAAATATTGTGTTACCCGTAGTCGCCTTGGTGTCTATTGCTGGGGCCGGCTGGTACCTGTTAGGCCAAGAAGAGCCCGTTGTGCAAGCGCCACCTCCACCGGCACCGGTGCAAGAGGTAAAACCTGCGCCAGTGCCAACGGCAGAGCCGGCGGATGTTTTATCCAATAAGGAACCTTTAGTCGACCCGTTGGCAGCGCAAGCCGATGATGCCGGTACGGACTTAGGCTCAGAACAAGCGGTCGCAACCACCGCCCCGCTGCCGGCTTTAGATGGCTCCGATGATTGGCTCAAAGCCAAGTTATTCGCGCTGAAATGGAAACCGGGTGCCGCCAATTTGTTTATGACCGAAGAAATGGCGCGTCGGTTTGTGGTGCAAGTGGACAATATTGCCGAGGGCCGTATCGCTTTAGCCCAGCAGTTGTTCCATAGCCCTAAACAAGATTTTAAAGCCACGGCACAAGGCAGCGGTTATCGGCTCGATCCTGCCAACTATGCTCGATACACACCGTATTTGGATTTATTAGAATCCGTTCCGCCACAGCAAGTCGCGGCGGTCTATCGTGAGGTGTACCCGCTGTTGCAAGCGGCTTATGCCGAATTGGGCTATGGCGATGCACAATTTCGCGACAAGCTGCAACAGGCCATCAAGGTGTTGATCAACGCCCCTGAGATCGCCGATGCGCCAGAGCTGCAGCTCTCCAGTGTCTATTACAGTTTTGCCGATGCCGAAGTGGAAAAACTGAATCAGGCGCAAAAGCAAATGGTGCGACTTGGACAAAAAAACCAGTTGCGTTTGAAACGCCTGTTAGCGCAGTATCAAGTGCTTCTGGCCAAATAAACGTATAAGAATCAAAGGCCAGCGGAGGATCAAATGCACCACTGGCCTGAACTCGCGCCCCTGTTGCCACGTCACGACTTACCCTTTTGGCAGCGCCAAGCAAGACGATTATTAGCCACCTTGGGATGGCAGCTGCAAGGTCAATTACCAAATCAAGCGCGGATGGTGATCGCCGTAGCGCCGCACACCTCGAATTGGGACTTTGTCATTACCATGGCCATGGCTTTAGCGCTGGGGGTGAAAATTTCGTTTTTAGGTAAGCACAGTATTTTTATTGGCCCGTTTGGCGCCTTGCTTCGGCGTTTTGGTGGCATTGCGGTGCAACGCCACAGCGCCCATGGCGTTGTAGGGCAGTTGGTTGAGCGTTTTCAGCAGCAACAGCCGTTGGTGCTGGGGATAGCACCCGAAGGCACACGGCAGAAAGTCAGCCAATTTAAGTCAGGGTTTTGGCAGATCGCCAAAGGCGCTGGTGTGCCTATCTTATTGCTAGGTATTGATTTTAAAACCAAGCAGGTGGTGGTTGGCGATTTGCTAATGCCGTCCGATGATTTTCAGGCTGACTGTGCACAGATGCGTTTGTTTTTTCAGCAGATGACACCGAGATTCCCGGAAAACTTCTGATTTGTGCAATTGTTGGTTGTAAAGCACCCGGCTTTTACGGATAATGCGCCCGCACAGTCAGTGACCGCAACGCCCGTTGCATGACTGACGACACTATGGTGGCCTTATTGGTCCTCCCGCAATAGTAGTTTGTGAACCCGGTCAGGTCCGGAAGGAAGCAGCCGCAGCAGATGACCTATGTGCCGGGATGTGGCTGGTAAGGCTACCACCCATCCTAGTGTTTTATCTCGTATCCATCTGAAAATTCCCAAGTATTCCGCTTCATTTGAAGATAAAGCGTATCGCTACAAATACCATTCTCTAATGGCACGCGTTGCTGCATGATTTTTGATGTGTAAGTTCTATCTGTCTGCGTCAGTCTTGCGGCGGTTCACATGCAGCCGATTGTTTTTGCTGATAATCCCTTTCAACCAGTTTCAGTGCCCGTAGCACGACATCAGGCGCTAGTTGATGCTGTTCTAGCAGCATAATCAGATCCACGGCGAGCTGAACATCTGCTGGGGCTTGGGATAATGGAGGAAGGGCAGAGGAGTGCTGTGCAGGGTTCGTCTCTGGCAAGGCTGCGGACGATGTAGGCATAGACTCCTCGATCTTAGGCATAACCATGGGGGCGGATAGCTTAGGCCTGGTCAGCGCTTGGTTCATCCGCTTTTTTGTTTTCTGGGCTATCTAAAAATGCCCTTGCTTTGGCGACGGCGTCTTTGACCCGAGTGACCATCTCAAAACGTTCCGTTTGCGGCAGATAAAACGCCATATCGACTT
The DNA here is from genome assembly GCA_964437935.1 of uncultured Rheinheimera sp. Classification (GTDB taxonomy): domain Bacteria; phylum Pseudomonadota; class Gammaproteobacteria; order Enterobacterales; family Alteromonadaceae; genus Pararheinheimera. Next base: position 76,047 of record CAYTIQ010000004.1, on the reverse strand, counting down.
CGTAACGAATGTATTTGCAAGGCAACTGATTTAACGTGATACAACATAAATCGGCCAGATATTCTGGGTCATGTTCGTCGTCGAGACCTAACTCAACCAAATGATCCAGCATCAATTTTTCGTAATAATTGTGAATATCATCATGTAACTTCATCAGCGTCTCCGCATTGGTTCTGATTTCTGCACGAACTGTACACCAGCATAAACAGTTTCGCCATGTTTTGCCATGTATGGCGAAGGGCTGACAAACAATCAGGCGCCAAGTAGACTCGGGCAGTCAATAAAGGGCTGCGCCCTAAGGTTCTAAAAATGCAAAAAAATACCAAACCTTGTTATTACGGGGACTATCTTCACCTCGATAAAATTCTGTCCTCACAACTGCCGCAATCCGCGGTGTATGGCAATGAAGCGCATGATGAGACCTTGTTTATCATCGTGCACCAAGTCTACGAATTGTGGTTTAAGCAAATTCTGCATGAATTAAAATCGGTGATGGAGGTGTTTGCCGCAGAGCAGGTGCATGATCAGCAACTGACCGGTGTGGTGCACAAACTCAAGCGGGTGATCAGCATCCAGCAGCTGCTCAATCAACAAATTGGCGTGCTTGAAACCATGACGCCGCAAGATTTTATGTCGTTCCGTGATTACCTAGTGCCAGCGTCGGGCTTCCAATCGATCCAATTCAAGATGCTGGAAATTGGTCTGGGGTTGAAAAGTGAGTTTCGTATCGATTTTGACAAAGACTCGTTTTACAACCGTTTGAATGCGCGTGACCGCGAGTTTTTGCAGGCGCTCGAGCAACTACCGAGCTTGTTTGAACGCGTCGAAGCGTGGTTAGAGCGGATGCCATTTTTGCAGCTAGGCGATTTCAGTTTCTGGCAACTGTACCAGCAAGTCACTCAGACCATGCTCAATGACGATGAAGCCACCGTCAAAGCGATTGAAGCGATGCCTGAGCATGAACGCACCTTGCAACTGAATGAAATCGAGCGCACTCGCGCGAAGTTTAATGCGTTATTAAGTGGTGACCAGTATGCCGAATTGCAACAGCAAGGCAGTTTCCGCTTAAGTCAAAACGCCATGTTGTCGGCATTGTTTATCACCCTGTACCAAGAAGAGCCGGTGTTTAATCTGCCGTTTCAAGTGCTGACCTGTTTAACGGAAATCGATGAGAATCTCACCATTTGGCGTTACAAGCACGCGATGATGGTGCAACGGATGTTAGGAACTAAAATTGGGACTGGTGGCTCTAGCGGGCACGATTATTTAAAGCGTACTACCGAGAAAAACCGCATCTTCACCGATTTGTTCCATATGGCCACGTTCTTGGTGCCGAAAGCCAGTTTGCCGCAATTACCGGCGGATATTCGCAAGCAGCTTGGTTTTTATTTTTCTGGTCAGTAACCTAGACCTTGGATTTAGAGCAAAGCCCTGCGATGTCAGGGCTTTTTACTCTGCACAACCTATCTGGCTTGGTTCTGACCACTGCCTAACTGCTGGCGTTTGTTAGGCATGACGCGATGCGATCTGTGCATCGATCGCAGCGGTCCAGCGAGGCTCACGGCTGCTAAAAGCGGCGGCAAACAGCTGTAGGTGCACATCGGTTAACGCGTGCAAATTACGTTGGTAACCGCCGCCGATGACTGCGGCAACAGGAACCCCCTGCTGTTGACAGCGACTGAGCACATACTCGTCACGCGCACGAACGCCTGCGGTGCTGACATGCAACAAGCCTAAATCATCAGCGACATGAATATCGACGCCAGCGTCATAAATGACTAGTTCGGGCTGATGCAGTGCCAGCAAATAATCCAAACTTTCGCGAACCGCCGTTAAATACTGCGCATCGTCACAGTGGGTGGCCAAGCCAATATCCCAGCTACTTTGTTGTTTACGCGCCGGAAAGTTTTTCTCGCCATGCAAGGACGCCGTGATCACGCGCGGTTCGTCGGCAAAAATCAGAGCAGTGCCATCGCCTTGATGCACATCGCAATCAAAGATCAGCACTTTGTCCACCTGATGCAGTGCCACACTCGCGGCGATGGCTAAATCGTTGAATAAACAAAACCCTGCGCCTTCGTTGGCAAACGCATGGTGATAACCGCCACTTAAATGAAGCGCCAGCCCACAATCAAGCGCGGCTTGTACGGTGGCGATAGTGCCACCACAGGATTGCAACGAGCGCTGTATTAAAAACTCAGACCACGGGAAACCGATGCGTCGCATGGCTTTTGCGTCAATTGCACCACTGCACAACAGGTCGATGTATTCGGCGCTGTGAACCGTGCGTAGCTGCGCCCTGCTGGCGGGTGGGATATCGTGCACAAAAGCGGTCGCCGGCACACCCGCGGCCAGCAAGCGTTGATACAAGGCGCGGTATTTGCCAATCGGGTAGCGATGGTGACTTGGCAAGACTAAATCGCTGTAGCATTCGTGATAAATCAGCGCTGGCGTTGCCGTTGTTCCACCCATTGGATCTCCGCTTCTAATTCTGCAATGGCTTTGCGACAGCGCCCTAAGCGTGCATGCAAGGCTAATTGGCGTGGTACATCATTTTGTTGCAGCGCCGCGTCTTGGGTCATTTGCAGCAGCCGTCGTTCAAACTCGTGGTATTCCGCCAGTTTTTCGTACAGCGCATGAGTTGTCCCGCCCAGCTGGCGCAACAATTCGCCGGCGCGTTGCCGCTGCAATGTTTGTTGCGATACCGCGGGAGGCGCATCAACGCTGGTTTTTTTGCGGCCACGTCGACGTTTGGCTTCCTGTTCGCGTAAGCCAACCGATTGAAAGGCGCGCGTTAAGGCATCAATTTGTCCAACCAACCGGTCAACCCACAGCCGAAACCCTGCTTGGCTGCTGGGCATGGCTTTGACCCGCTGCAACACTTGTTGTGCTTCTTGCACATAATCCAACAGCTGAGGGGAGTGCGTCTGAAATAATCGACTATCAAACCAATCGGCCGCTGGCATGGTGCCAAACTTACGGTCAACCATAACGGCTTGACCGGCCAATTGGGTCAGTTGTTGTTCAAGTTGCTGCCACAAGTCGTTATGCATTAGTGCTGAAACCATGTTTGCCAAATTAAACGGCCCGCAATCCCCATCACCATCAAAATAAACAAGGGTTTGATCAGTTTGCTGCCAAATCGGATCGCCGTATGCGCGCCCAAATACGACCCCACCATCAAACAGATGCCCATCGCCAGACCAAGCGCATAATGGATATGGCCTAGCAAGCCAAAGGTCACGAGCGCAACGATATTGGAGACAAAATTCATGCTGCGGGCTAAACCGCTGGTCAACAGCAGATTGATTTTATACAGCGCCATGCTAGAGACCATCCAAAACGAGCCGGTACCTGGCCCTGCGATGCCATCATAAAAACCCAGGCTTAAGCCTTGTAAGCGTTGTTGCCAGCGCAACAGCCGCGTTTCTGCGGGTAACTCGTGTTCATCATCGTGCCGAACTTTGCCAAACAAGCTGTAAAGTGCCGCGGCCAGGATGACGATGGGTAAAATCTTTTCTAGCGTTTGCTTTGGGATTTGATCCACCACCAACACCCCAAGGCAGGCGCCGATGGCGGTACACAACAGGGCATGTCGCCAAAACACCGGGTCAAATAGTTTCTTTTTGTAATAGGTGTATGAGGCCGTGGCAGAGCCAAAGGTGGCGGCCAGTTTGTTGGTGCCCAGCACCAAATGGGGCGGTAAGCCTGCGGTTAACAATGCCGGCACGGTCAACAGACCACCGCCACCGGCGATGGCATCGATAAATCCTGCAAAAAACGCCACGCCGCACAGCAGCATCAACAGCGTTGGGTCTAACAAAAAGTCCATGGAATTAATCTATTTGGCGTTGAAAAGGTGGTAGTGCATTGAGCATGGCACTGCCATACGATTTGGTGACTAATCGGCGATCGAGAATGGTGATCCGGCCTTGATCCTGCTCTTGCCGTAACAAACGACCACAAGCTTGCACCAGTTTACGTGCTGCAGCGGGCACTGTCAGCTGCAAAAATGCATTGCCACCGCGTTTTTCGATGGCTTCCGCCATCGCCTCCTCTAGCGGAGACGTTGGTACGGCAAATGGTAACTTGGTGATGATCAGATTGGTCAGTAACTTTCCCGGTAAATCCAGCCCTTCAGAAAAGCTTTGCGTGCCAAACAAAATACTACCCTGGCCGGCATCGATTTTCATTTTATGTAAATCCAACAACGATTGCCGACCGGCTTCGCCTTGCACTAACAAACTAAACCCTTGTTCGCGAAGCGCTGTTGCCACTTGTTCCATTTGCCAGTACGAGGCAAATAACACCAGGTTGCCTTGCTCTGGTAACAAATACCTTGGCAGTTTTCGAATAAGCTCTGGTGTGAAGGCATCTTGGGTGGGATCGGAGTCCATCTGTGGAATATGGATCAGCCCTTTTTCTTGATAGGAAAAAGGTGATGACACCACGACTTCTTGCAAGCCTTCGTGACCAAATAACCCCAGTTCGCGTTTGATACTGTCAAAGGAGTTTAAGGTTCGAAGCGTCGCCGAACATAGCAGCACGGCATGGGCTTGTGAAAACAACAAATCTTCTAATTGCAGCATCACCGACAACGGGCAACTGTGGCCATAGACGTGCTCGTGATGATGTGCCAGCCACCGTGCTTGGGTGGCTTGTTTGAGTTGGGGATGCGACCAGGCCGACCATAAATTCTGTTGGTCGGTCATTTTTTGCAGCAAATACACCAAGTCCTGTTGGATAGGCGCTAGCACGTTACTGCGAATACGGCCGGCCCCCGAGTGTTCATTCAGCGCGTCAATCAACTGCTCGAGGGCGCTTTGTGCTTTGCCACTTTGCAGCGTCAGTTCATCGGCTTGTCGTTGCCAAATCTCTGGTAACAGCGCATCAGCAAAGCGTTTTTCGCTTTGCCCAGAGAACTGTTGCATAAGCTCTCGCTGGATGGGTTTTAGCGCACTAAATAAGGCAGCTAAGGCATCTGACAGCTGCAGGACAGCTTTGTATTCACCGGCATCGAGCAGGGGTAACAAGGCTTTGGTCAGTTTTTGCAAGCGCTCGTCCAGCAGCCCTTGGTCTAAGTCCAACTGGGCGCTGGCGGCAAAAAAATCCCGACCGACATCAGCCAAGTGGTGCGCTTCATCAATGATCACGACGCAGTCTTCCAATGGCGGTAGTACCGTCGGCCCTGAGGCTAAATCAGCCAGCAATAACGCATGATTGACCACCAGCACCTGACTTTGCTCAATGTCTTGCCGTGCTAAATGAAACGGGCAGTTGCGATGCAGCGGGTGATGACGTGGGCAATGCACGTTGTCGGCGGCAATGCCATACCACAAGGTGTCCGACACCGCCTGCGACAAGCTGTCCCGGTCACCCAGCCATTGCCGGGTTTTCCATTGTTCGGCCAATTGCGCCAGTTGGGCAGGGGATTCCGGTTGAAAAAAATCGGCTTGCTGCAATTGTTGCTGCAGGCGATGCATACACGCATACCGTTGCCGGCCTTTGACCAAGCTAAATTCAAATGGCATGGCGCACACTTGTTGGAAAAACGGTAAATCCTTGGTCACCAGCTGTTCTTGCAGCGCCACGGTAGCCGTTGAAATCACGACGGTTTTTTTACGGCTTAACGCCAGCGGAATACAGGCCAGTAAATACGCCATCGATTTGCCGGTGCCGGTGCCGGCTTCAATCAATCCAATCCGGTCGTAGTTGTGAAAACTGCCTGCCACGATATTGGCCATGTCGGCAACTAATTGATTTTGCGACGGTCGTGGCTGATATCCCGTCAGTTTGCATTTGATCTGGTGGTGGATATCGCGAATATGGCGTTTTTCGGCGTCGCTTAGCATAAAGAAAATTTATCCACTGGATGGCAATACCGGCCATTTTGGCGCGCCTAGCGCTGAATTGGTAGTTATAACGTGATTTTCAGGTCTTTTATTACTAAAACATCGAGAAAATGCAATTTAAGTAATGTCTTTTATACACAAATTAACAACATAACTGTATTAATTTTGATTGACTTTGTGTTTAGTTTTGTTAATTTCAACAGGATGCCAGTGCTATCGCTATGCGTCACTGGCCTTAACAACAAAGCCACATCAAGTGGTCTAGGGAGAACATAAAGTGTTTAATCAAGCCAAAGTAGCCTCAGCTGTACGTTGGTCATTGATCGTTGGTATCTCTGCCGGCGCTTCAATCACCCATACTCAAGCATTTGCTCAAGACGCCGCAAAAGACGAGAAAAAAGTCGAGCGAATCGAAGTTACCGGTTCACGCATCAAGAAAACGGATATGGAAACTGCTCAGCCAGTTTTCTCTATCGGTCAGGAAGACATCGCTCGTACTGGTTTGTTAACAGTCGGTGACGTGTTAAAAGAAATTTCTACCAACGGTGCAGCCTTAGGCCTGCAAACGAACAACGGTAACACCTCAGGTGTCACTCGCGTTAACTTACGCAACTGTTCGTCAAGCCGTACCTTGGTTCTGGTCAACGGCCGTCGTTGGGTTGCAGACTTAAACGGTGCTGTTGACTTAGGTACTATTCCACTGGCTGCCATTAAGTCAGTTGAAGTATTAAAAGACGGTGCATCGTCAATCTACGGTACAGACGCTATCTGTGGTGTTGTCAACGTCATCACCAAAAACGATTTCGATGGCGTGGAGTTCAGTGCGTACAACGGTGAAACGTCGTACTCAGATGGCAAACGTGAAAACTACGCGGTGACTGTGGGTTCAACCTCAGAAAAATCATCAGTGTTGTTAAACGTTGCTTACTCTAAGCAAGAACAAATCATGGGTGGCGATCGCGCCATTTCTTCAGTGCCTATTTATGGCCTGCCAGCAAACGTATCGATTAACGGTGGTCGCGCGTCACCAACCACGCCATACGGTCAATTCTCTGTGGCTGGTGTGTCAAGAACACTGACCCCAGGCAAAGCCGGTTGTGTCGCGAACAAAGAATGTACTGCAGCAACTGCGGCAGATTTTAAAAACTACGACGGTAACACTGACGGTTACAACTTCGCGCCAGTGAACTATATCCAGCAACCAAGCGAATCACTGTCACTGTACGCGCAAGCAAGTTATGAATTGGCTGACAACGTGACGTGGAAAGCGGAAATCGTCTTCAACGAGCGTACAGGTCAAGCGCAGTTAGCAGCGCAACCGCTGGGTGGTTTAACGATTGCTGCCAACAACATGTACAACCCGTTCAAAGTAGCAATTGCTGGTGCATCATTCCGTCCAATCGTGGCACCACGTCAATACAATACGGAAGTCGATACGTGGCGTGCAACCAACATTCTGACTGGTGAGTTTGAAGCTGTTGGCCGCACCTTTACGTGGGATGCTGCCGCCACTTACTCTGACAACTCCTTAGTGCAGTTGAAAGAAGGTTTCTTCCATTCAACACGTTTCACCACCGCCATCGGCCCATCCTTTGTCAATGGTCAAGGCGTGCCAACATGTGGTACTGCAGCAGCGCCAATCGCTGGTTGTGTGCCGTTTAACCTGTTTGGTGGCCCAGATGGTGTGAATAAAGCCATGTTGGACTACGTCTCTGTAGCACCACGTGACTTAGCCTACGCCAAAATGTGGGACTACTCAGCCAACATCTCCACTGAGCTGTTTGATTTACCAGCCGGTGCTGTGCAAATGGCTGCCGGTACAGAAATTCGCCGTGAATCAGGTTTTACCAGCCCAGAGCCATTGACTGTGTTAGGTCAAGTGTTGGGTGATAACGCTGCTACACCAACTCGCGGTGGTTTCACGCTGAAAGAGGGTTATGTTGAGTTCAGCATCCCATTATTGGCTGACCTGGAATACGCGAAGAACTTAGATTTAGACGTGTCTACACGTTATTCTGATTACTCAACCTTTGGCGATACGCAAAACAGCTCGTACAAAATTTCTTATCGTCCAAACGATGAGTTATTGATCCGTGCCAGCTTCAACGAAGGTTTCCGTGCTCCATCGATTCAAGAGCTGTACCAAGGCATGAACGACACGCGTCCAACCGCGATCGACCCATGTTCTAAACCAGCGACTGGTGATATCGCAGCGGATATCCGCGCGCGTTGTACCGCGGCCGGTGTGCCAACAACATTCCAGCAAAAATTACCACAAATCCAAGCTAAAGCTGGTGGTAACCCAGACTTGCAACCTGAAACATCTGAGTCTAAATCTGTTGGTTTTGTCTATAGCCCAGATTTCTTAGACGGTTTCTCGTTCAACTTAGACTGGTACAACATCGCGATTAAAAACATCGTTGGTTCATACTCTGCACAACGTGTGTTGGACGGTTGTTATAAAGAAGGCGATAACAAGTATTGCCAACTGTTAACACGTGACAAAACGGGTGCACTGAACGCCAACATCGGTGAAATCGATTACATGGCACTGACCAACCAAAACTTCAAAGGTGGTAACGAAGTTGAAGGCGTGGACTTTGGCTTTGAATATCGCTTCGAAACAAGTTTCGGTCGCTTCAAGTTCAGCAACGACAACGCGTACGTGATTTATGATGGTTCTCTGAACAAATTAAAACGCGGCGAGTTAACCTTAGACGGTTCATTGTCAGGTGGTAATGCTGTGGGCCTGTTGTCAGCCGGTGCATCAGGTGGTGGTACCTCTTTCCGCTTGAAATCGAACAACACCTTGGCATGGAGCTACGAAGACTGGAATGCGTCATTGACTGCCATTTACTTGTCTCGTCAAGTTGAAGTCTGTACCAACGTCACTGGTGTTGCTGCGGGCCTGAACAAGCCAGAACTGCGCGCTCTGTGTTCAAACGCCGACAACAGACGTACTGAGTTCACGCTGGTGAACGGTGTGCCAACAGCGGTACCTGACCAAGCGTACCCAATCAACGAATTACCAGTTACTGTGTACTTCGATGCGCAAGCAGGTTGGGCATCACCATGGAACAGCAACATCACTGTTGGTGTACGTAACCTGTTCGACAAAGAACCTCCATACGCGTACTCCGCGTTTGCCAACACCTTCGACCCGAACTACCGTGTTCCAGGTCGTTTCTACTACGTGAGCTTCACTCAGAAGTTCTAATAGTTACCGTGTAGTGCGACAAAACAGCCGGCAATCGCCGGCTGTTTTTTTAGTCCCCCCGCTTGTTTTGCTACTGCTTGCCTTCACTAAGCTACTTAAATTTTACAACTGAAACTTTTTACTATCTTTAACTTTGGCAAAACTCGGAAACAATTCTTTACTTGCAGCCTTAAAAAAATGTTGCGGCGGTTGAATTTTGCTCAATCAAAACTGCTGAAAAAACAGTCATTTTTGCCGTTCCTGCGCGCTGCATAGGTTTTTATTGCGTATATTAAATTTAATTAATATCTAATAAATACAGGTAGATAGGTTGTTTTATGAGGTCTTGTCATTATCCTAGGGACGCGTAGGGCGTCGACAACCCACGACTGAAATAGTTCCAGAAAGTTTTCAGATCCGACGAGAAAATGTGTAAAAGCGGTTGACCCACCGAAAAAATCCACTTTATTATCTGGTGGTCATGCGATTCAGTCCAAGTGGCTATGCGCCCGGATTGTCGACAACGGGCGGTCGTCGTGACGCCTAACACAGAAAAATCACTTTGAGTGGTCCAGGGAGAAAACAACAATGTTTAAAGCTAGCAAAACAGCAGCTGCCGTGCGTTTAGTCATGGTTTTCGGCGCCGCTTCAGTTGCCATGAGCAACGTAGCATTCGCTCAAGAACAAGCGAAAGAAGGCGAAGAAGCAAAAAAAGTAGAACGTATTGAAGTTACAGGTTCTCGTATCAAACGTACTGATATGGAAACTGCAAGCCCAGTTCTGTCACTTGACCGTGAAGCGCTGGCACAAACCGGTAAAGTAAGCATCGGTGACATCCTGCAAAAAATACCAGCGGCAGGTGCTGCACTGAACACCGCATTCAACAACGGTGGTGACGGTTCAACCAACATGGACTTGCGTAACTTAGGTTCACAACGTCTGTTAGTTCTGGTGAACGGTCGTCGTTGGATCTCTAGCTTGGGTTCAACAGTTGACTTAAACACTATCCCAACTGCGGCGATTGAGCGCGTTGAAGTGTTAAAAGATGGTGCGTCTGCACTGTACGGTTCTGACGCGATCGCGGGTGTTGTTAACATCATCACTCGTAAAGATTTCGAAGGTGCTGAGTTCTCTTCATACATCGGTCAAAACTTAAAAGAAGCGGACGGTCAACAGTACACTGCTGAAATGACCTTAGGTACTTCAACTGACAAAGCAGGTATCCTGTTCAACGCCAGCCACACCACTCAAAAAGAAATTTGGGCCGGTGATCGTGACGTTTCTGCTTTCGGTTACAGCTCTACAACGCTGAATACCCGTCTGCAAGTATCAAAAGCCACTCTGAGCGCAGCGAACCAAGCGACGATGGCATCGTTATACGGTGACCGTGCGCGTTGGAACCTGATGACCAAAGAAGGTACTGGTACTAACACAGGCCTGAGCCAATTCCGTGCTCGTGATGCAGTAGCTGACCGTTACAACTACGCGCCAGACAACTACCTGGTGACACCACAAAACCGTAACTCATTCTACGTGCAAGGTTTCTACAACATCTCTGACGACCTGCGTTTCGTCACTGACTTCGTATTGACCAACCGTAAATCAGCGCAAGAATTGGCACCAATGCCAGTCACGCTGGGTGCATCATTTGGTGCAGCAGCTAGCCGTGTTGATATCGGTGCAGGTAACATCTACAACCCGTTCAAAGAAACGTTATACGGTTCAGCCCAACGCGGTAACGCTGCATTAGGCGTAACAAACTACAACCCATACGCTTTACAACGTCGTATGGTTGAAGCAGGTCCACGTAACTACGCTCAGAACGACTTAACTTACCGCGGTATGGTTGGTTTAGAAGGTAACTTCGGTGACACCAGCTGGACGTGGGATGCGCACTACATCTACGGTCAAAACTCACAAGACGTGAAAACCACAGGCTTGTTGAACCTGACTCGTATCAACCAAGCACTGAGCTCAAACTGTACTGCTGCGAACAACTGTACACCACTGAACCTGTTTGGTGGCCCAGGTACTATCACTAAGCAAATGCTGGACTACGTCACATTTGACAGCATCTCTTCTGCGGGTAGCCAACTGAAAGACTACGCGTTCAACACCAACGGTGACTTGTTCGATTTACCATCAGGTGCTGTTGGCTTGGCAATCGGTATCGAACGTCGTGAAGAAGACGGTTTCGATAACCCGGATCCGCTGACTGTAACTGGTGAGTCTTCAGGTAACCAACGCGATGCAACTGCTGGTGGTTTCCGCTTAGATGAAGTTTACGCTGAATTCCGTATTCCAATCCTGGAAAACCTGGCAATTACTCCAGCGATGCGCGCATCTGACCACAGCTCATACGGTAGCAACAGCACCAAGAAAGTCGGTATGGAATACCGTGTAATGGACGACCTGATGTTGCGTGCAACATGGGCCGAAGGTTACCGTTCACCATCTCTGAACGACCTGTATGCAGGTAACTCAGATTCATACCCAAGCTTGACTGACCCATGTAACGGTGGTCCAAAAGCGACAACTCCAGGTTGTGCTGGCGTACCAACTACATACCAACAAGCGAACACGCAGATCCGTATCACTAACGTGTCATCACCAGATCTGCAACCAGAAACCTCAACATCACGTACTGTTGGTTTCGTGTATAGCCCAGAGTGGTTCGAAGGTTTCGAAACAACTGTTGACTACTACAAAATCAACGTTGAAGATGCGATCTCTCGTATCGGTGCTAGCTTGATCCTGAACAACTGTGCGCAAAGCGCGTCATCTCCAGCATGTTTGCTGGTTGACCGTGATAGCAACGGTAACGTTGTTGACCTGCGTAACGGTTTAGTCAACCAAGGTACTTACAACGTATCAGGCGTGGATACTTATACTTCGTACAAGTTCCCAGAAACGTCATTCGGTACGTTCAAAGCTGCGTTGGACATGAGCTACGTGATCGACAGCATCATCGGCGAACAAGAGTACACAGGCATCCAATGGGGTGATGCTGGTTACCCACGTATCAAAGGTTCGTTCTCTGTAGATTACATGTACGAAGACTTTGATGCGCACTGGACAGCACGTTATGTTCACCACATGGACACGTACTACACAGCTATCGAAGGCTACACAGCGGATGACGGCTTCACTGAGCGTCTGCCAACTTACATCGTTCACGATGTGTCAGTGGGTTACAGCTTAGACCAGTTCAATACTCGTCTGCAGTTTGGTGTGAACAACCTGTTCGCGAAGAAACCAACTCCAGAAGGTTTGGATAACGGCTTCTCTGCGTCTACCAACAACTTCTCTGTAACAGAGTACGATGTGAACATGGATCGCTTCGTATACCTGCGTGCAACTGTGAAGTTCTAATAGGTACTCAAAAAAGCCCCTTCGGGGGCTTTTTTTTTGCCACGGATCTGGTATCACCCTAATTCGTTAAACCAACAAAAAAGAGGGCGTTTAATGTCCCCGAATTTCCAACCGCAACTTTTTCCTTTGTTTGCAACACCGTTTGCCACCATGCAGGTGCCGCAATCTGAGGTGTTAAATCGTGATTTGACGCAGTTTTTTTTAGAGCTGAAAGCGCAAGGCGCCAAGCACGAAAACCCCAATATGTATAACTTGCGTCAAGACGCCTTGTTTGAAAGTAACTTTGATTTATTCAGTTATGACCACCCGGCGGTGCAACATTTACGCAAGTTAATGCTGGGTGCTGTCGGCTGGATGATCCAGCAAACCAATGGCTACAGCGCAGAGCAAATGGCGGCGATTAAAATTTATGCCGATGCGTGGTTTCATATCACTGAGCAAGGTGGTTACTTTTTGACGCATAACCATCCGATGGCCAGTTGGTCCGCGGTGTATTGTGTCGCGCCTGGCGAAGACGTGCCAGGTAAGCCGGATAGCGGCTTGTTACGTTTCCATGACCCGCGGCCGCATTGCAACAGTTACCTTGATGCGGGCAATGCCCAGTTGCAGGACCCTTATTCGTCGCAACACCATAGTTTTAAACTGACAGCAGGGCAAATTGTGCTGTTTCCGTCGTATTTACAACATGAAGTCGCGCCATTTTTTGGTTCAGATCGCCGGATCACGGTCGCAGTGAACTGTTGGACCGATCGCTACGGCTCCTAAGGAGAGCGTTATGCAGCAACAACCCATTGAATTTTATATTACGAAAGCGGCAGAGGGCGATGTCGCAGCGCAGCATATTGTTGGCCAGTATTTATTACAGCAGCAAAAACCAGCCGAGGCGTTGCCGTATTTGCATGCTGCCGCCGAGCAAGGGCATCCACGGGCCAGTGAAAGCGTCGGCCTGATGCTGCTCACTGGCAATGGTGTGAAGCAAAATTTATCGATGGCGTTTGAATATTTCCGCAGCGCCGCAATGAAAGGCGATGCGCAGTGTATGTATCGCTGTGCTGAGTTACTGGTCACCGGCATTGGGGTGGAGCGTCAGCTGGATACCGCGATGGTCTGTTTACTGACTTCGGCGCAACAAGGCTATCCGTTGGCGCTGCGTTCGTTGGGCGTGGTGTTATCACAGCAAGCGCCCGAGCTTGCCGCGCAGGCGCTGTTGTTGGCGTCGTTCCATGGTGACCCTTTGGCTCAACATAGTTATGCGCTACTAAAACTACATCAGGACCCGGCGACTTCGAAATTTTGGTTTGAACAAGCTGCTGCGCGTGGTGTGCTTGGTGCCCAGCGTGAACTTCAGGCGCTGGCCGAGGTGCAAGTTGCTGAAACGCCTTCGCTAGATATGGCGAGTGCGTTGACTGAATTGTCCGCTGCGTTGGCTGATTTTAACGTGACACTGCCGGTGCTGCCTGAGGCTCTGGTGCACCACGATGAGCTCGGCGTACAAAGTTATGTCGATTATTTTAATGCGATCGAATGTGACTATCTGTTGCATATGGGCGCCCCTTTGCTGGAACCCGCTACGGTGATTGGCAGCGATGCGTCGCTTGGTGCCAATCCGCATCGCACCGGTGATACCGCCACGCTTGGCGAGCAACACTTGGATGTCGCACTGCAATGGCTGCAGTTAAAAATGTCGATGTTGGCGCAATTGCCTGCTGAGCATAGCGAGCCGCTGGCCATTATTCGTTATCAAGTGGGGCAGGAGTACAAACTGCATGGTGATTATTTGCCGCCAGATAGCGAATTCTGCGACCCTCGCTATGGTGGGCAACGTGCCAAAACCGTGCTGGTCTATCTTAACGATGACTTTGAAGGTGGCGCCACGGAGTTCCCAAGCTTAGGATTGTCGATTGTGCCACGTCGTGGCGCTGCGTTGGTGTTTAACAATCTGACCGCCAATGGTGAGATTGCCAGCCACAGCCAGCATTGCGGTGCACCGGTCATTTCCGGTGAAAAATGGTTAGCATCGAAGTGGGTGCGGCAACAGGCGCGTCGCTAAGTGATTTGGCACACTGCAGCAGCGATGTTGCAGTGTGTCGTCTATCTGCAGTTCAGTGCGGCTTTGACTGCGGTTTGGCTTTTGAGATGGTAATTCTTTTCACACTGACCACAGCGTTGCCGGGCAGGGTCTTTTAGCAATAAGTCTTTTTCAATCCGGCATTCGCAATCCGAACACAATCCATACAAGCCCATATCCATTTGACTTAAAGCGGCTTGAATTAACTCCAAGCGCTGCGTTTTGGCTTGTAGCTCTGGCGTCAGCCATTTTCTTAATAAATCAGGCCAATGCCCTAATGACTGATTACTTAATTGTTGTCTTAACTGCACATATTCACCGGCATGGTCTTGTGCCAGGTAATCTAAGATCTGAGTTTGCAACAGGTCGAGCTCGTTAAGAAGCTGACTACGCAGCACTGGCGTAAGCGATTGGGGCATGGCGACCTCCGAAGACATAATTGAATAGATGGATTGTTGTCTGGCTCTGCCCTTGTCGCCCTGATACAGATCAAAGCAATGCGTAATTGTCGACAACTTCTTGGAACCAAAGCGCTACTGGCACCGTAGACAAAAACAGAGTAATATTGGGATCCCCTGTTATTTTTGCTTTTGGAGCTCTGGCCATGGCCGACGCTAATTTCAAAGAATCATTTAATGCTGTCCAGTTGATTGCATTTATCGTGGTGTTCACAGTGTTACTGTGCTTGCCACCACTTGTAACCTGGGCGCGGATCCTGTCGCATTAATCGCGACTTCCGCACAAGAAAAACCGCCCGTTTGGCGGTTTTTTTATCTGACCGACAAAGAGACATACAATGGATGCAAAAACTTTAGCCGCGCGTTTGGACCAGGTCATTGCCAGCGTGCCTGATTACCCAAAACCGGGTATTTTATTTCGTGACGTGACCAGCCTACTGCAAGACGGTGAGGCGTTTGCTGCGACTATCGAATTTTTGAAAGCACACTATCAAGGCCAAGGGTTTACTAAAATCGTCGGTACCGAATCGCGTGGTTTTATTTTTGGTGCGCCACTAGCCTATGCCTTAGGCATTGGTTTTGTCCCGGTGCGTAAGCCACGTAAGTTACCGCGCGCCACAATCGCGGAAAGCTATCAGCTGGAATATGGCGAAGATACGTTGGAAATTCATACGGATGCTATTGATGCCAACGATAAGGTCTTGTTAGTGGATGACTTATTGGCCACAGGTGGTACTATTGATGCCACAACAAAACTGGTTCGTCGTTTAGGTGGTCAAGTTGCGGACGCGGCATTTATTGTAAATCTGCCTGATTTAGGCGGTGAACAGCGTCTGAAAGCCATCGGTTTAAACGTGTTAGCGCTGGTCGATTTCGCCGGACACTAAACACAACCAGTACTGAGTCAATAGGCATGAGGTGCTGATGAGTTATCAGGTGTTGGCGCGCAAATGGCGGCCACAACAATTTGGGCAATTAGTTGGTCAAGACCATGTAAAATCGGCATTGATCCACGCCCTGAATAACGATCGTCTGCACCATGCGTATTTGTTTACTGGCACGCGAGGCGTTGGTAAAACCACCATCGCCCGCATTTTCGCCAAAAGTCTCAACTGTGAGCTTGGCGTTACCTCCACCCCCTGTGGCAAATGCAGCGCCTGCGTCGAGATCGATAAAGGCTTTTTTGTCGATTTATTAGAAATTGACGCGGCCAGCCGCACCAAAGTCGAAGATACCCGCGACTTACTAGACAACGTGCAATACGCGCCGACGCGTGGCCGTTACAAAGTCTATCTCATCGACGAAGTGCACATGTTGTCACGGCACAGCTTTAATGCCTTGCTAAAAACGCTGGAAGAGCCGCCGCCGCATGTCAAATTTTTGCTGGCCACCACAGATCCGCAAAAATTACCCATTACCGTATTGTCACGTTGTCTGCAGTTTAGTTTAAAAGCGCTGAGCCAAACTCAAATCAAAGACCACTTGCGTCGCATTTTGCAGCATGAACATATTCAGGCTGAGGATGAAGCATTAGCGCTACTGGCGCGAGCGGCGAAGGGCAGTTTGCGTGATTCGTTAAGTTTAACTGACCAAGCGATCGCACAAACCAATGGCCATATTCAATTGGGGCCGGTGCGTGAAATGCTTGGGTATCTCGAGCAAAGCTGGGCCGAGTTGTTACTGCAAGATGTGCTCAATCGCGATGTGCAGGCGATGCAAACGCATCTTGGCCAGCTCTGCCAAGCACACAGCCATTTTGGTCATGTGCTGGACGATATGCTGTCGTTGTTGCATCTTGCTGCGTTAAGCCAATTTCAACTATCGGCATCGGAGCTGGCGTTAACCGAATCGGCGTTTGTCCGCGCCGTGGCCAAGCAATTTGCGCCAGAAGCCATTCAGCTGTATTACCAGTTATTGATTTCAGGCAAAAAAGAATTACCGTATGCACCGGATCCGCGTATCGGGCTTGAAATGACGTTACTGCGTGCCATTGCCTTTGTACCGGTCGCCGCGCATGACACACCATCGCCGGTGCAATCGGCACGAGCCGCCGCACTCGCCGCCGCCAGTGTGCCAACAGAGCCAGCAGCTAGTGTTGGTCACTCGGCTCAGCTTACGGCAGTCGCAGCTGGCGTGGCATCAAAGCCAGTGCTAGCTGAGGCGACGACCCCTGCGCCTGCTGCGCTTTCTCAACAAACTCCTGCGCCTGCTGCGCTTTCTCAACAAACTCCTGCACCAGCAGCGCCAAGCGGTGACAGCCCAGCCTTTGATGCTATTCCTTACGATAGCGCACCCTACGATCAGAGCCAGTCTGAGTATCAGCAGTATGAGTATCAGCAGGCAGAGCATAACCCGTCCGCTTCTCCATCTCAGCAAGGCAGCCAAGCCGCTGCTTTGGCCGACAACAGCGCGGTATCTAGTGAGCTGCGTGACGGCAGCAGCGCCGCCTCGACCGCCGCAGAACAAGCGATTGACCCGGTCACGGCTCGGATCTTAGCGCGTCGTGGTATGCCTGCGATGGGGGCGCCTGACCTCGTAAAAAAGATTGAAAGCGCGCCCGCGCCTCAGTTGGTAACACCACAGCCCAAGCCTTTAGCGCCACCGGCGGTCGTTACGACGAGTCAGCCGAGCACAGCGACGTCGCTGACGCTGGATGATGTGCCGCCATGGCAAACGCCTGCTGAGGCGACAGCATCTCGAGAGCTTGCACAACAGATAGCGCAGCAGGTAACTCAACAGCGGGTAGCACCCCAGGCACCAAAAGCGACACCAGATATGCAGGCGTTAGTGCAAACACCTGATCTTGCGCCGTCTGCCGGCCTTACGGATGCAACAGCGGGTGTATCCAATGCTGAGTCATCGATTGCAGTGCCAAATCCCACGCGACCAAGCCTGAGTCCAGTTGCCGCCGTTGGGGCGCCTGCGGATGATGTAGCAACTGTCGCACCGCATGAACCGCGAGTCGAAGCAGAGTCCTTGCTGCAACATCCGGACGCTTCGGCTGAGCCTGCATCGCAGGGGTTAGCCTCTTTCACTCCTCAGATGGAGGCTACTGGCGATACCGAAGAGCTGGACGATGAGCTTGAGCTGCCCTCGATGCCAATGGCGCCGTTAAGCAGTGACGAAGACGAAGACGCCATTGAGGTGGTCGGGAGTTTCGATTGGCAATGGCAAGCGCCGCAGGCGCAGCCAATTAGACATGCGCTACTGGACAGTGTGCCGGTGCAAGAGCAACAGATTGATTTTGCTAGCGAAGAAATTGCCGAAGTCGAGCAGCACACCGAGCAAAATTTGTATTTTGATGGCGAAATTACCGCTTCGAACTTTGCGGTACGTTCCAGCGCGCAAGTCGATGCGTGGGCGGCCCGTATTGATACGTTACGGATTGGCGGCTTGATGCGGCTGTTTTTGTTGCACAGTGAATGTACCCAGCAGGGCGCCGAGTTGCAGTTGCGTGTCGCCTCCAGTCAAAAACACTTAGACTCACCGCGTAACCGCGAGCAGCTGCGGCAAGTGCTGAGTGGCTCTTTTGGTCAAGAGCTTGAGGTGCATGTGGCATTTGTCGAAGAGACGCCGACATCGCCGCAGGCCATTCAAGATCGTATCAACCAAGCGCGTCGCCGCTATGCTGAGCAGATGCTCAAGCAAGATCCACAACTGTCGCAGTTATGCCAGCAGTTTGACGCGTACTGGTTGCCAGATTCGTTAGAAGTCAATTAATGTCGCAACACGAATAAATTGCTCAAGAACTAAGCGCTGCCAGCCTCGCGTGATGTTTCTGGCTTGAGTTTTACGCCGTAACAAATTATCGTGGCGCCACACCAAGACGTCGTTATCCTTGCAGGATCGCGATACCAACTGAACCAAACGTAAGAGAGAGCAGATTATGTTTAAAGGCGGCATGGGCAACATCATGAAACAAGCCCAAGCGATGCAAGAAAAAATGCAACGCATGCAAGAAGAAATCACTCGTTTGGAAGTGACGGGCGAAGCCGGTGCAGGCCTTGTGAAAGTCACCATGACTGGTAACCACAATGTGCGTCGCGTCAGCATTGACGACAGTTTGATGCAAGATGACAAAGAGATGCTGGAAGACTTAATCGCCGCTGCTATCAATGATGCGGCGCGTCGCGTGGAAGAAACTAGCAAAGAAAAAATGGCCTCGGTCACTGGCGGTATGCAATTACCACCAGGCTTTAAGATGCCATTTTAATCCCGATGGCCCGCCATACGCCGAAAGTGCAGCGCCTGATTGACGCGCTGCGTATTCTCCCCTCGGTTGGGCCTAAATCGGCTCAGCGCATCGCTTATCAACTGCTTGAACGTAACCGTGACGGTGGGTTGCAATTGGCCGATGCGCTGACCTCAGCCATGCAAGGCGTGGGTAGCTGCGCCAGCTGCCGTACCTTCTGCGAACAGGATGTCTGTTCGATTTGCCGTGATGAACAACGCGCGAACGCAAGGCAGCTATGTGTCGTCGCCAGCTCTGCAGATTTATACGCCATTGAACATACCGGCATGTTCCACGGTCGTTATTTTGTGTTACGCGGCTTGTTATCGCCGCTCGATGGCATAGGCCCACAGCAACTTGGGCTTGAACTGTTTGCCCAGCAACTGCAAAGCGGTCATTACGATGAAGTGATCTTGGCCACCAACCCGACCGTCGAAGGTGAAGCAACGGCGCATTTTATCGCCGAATTGTGTCGTCAATCCAATATCGCGGTCAGCCGTTTAGCCCAAGGCATGCCGGTGGGTGGTGAACTTGAGTATGTCGATGGCAATACGCTGTCGTATGCCTTTAGTGGACGCAAACAAGTTTAAGCACTGACGCAAGGTCGCCGAGCCTTGCCATGGCCGTTTGTAGCGTTTTTTGCAGGATCACCACCCCTTAGCAAGCGAACTCAATCCGCTTGATCAAAACGCCAGCGCTTGAAATTTTCCAACTGCCCCCCATATCCATGTCAGCAAAGGTTTTGCCCTCGATACCAGGGGTATACCGCCATCATTTAAACCATATGATGTCGCCCCAAGAGCGACTAACACGGGTCAAAAAGGAGCTGTTATGACTGAAACTGCACAAAAACAAACACATGGCTTTCAAGCCGAGGTCAAACAACTATTACAACTGATGATTCACTCGTTGTATTCCAACAAAGAGATTTTCTTGCGCGAGTTGGTCTCCAACGCGTCGGACGCTGCAGACAAGCTGCGTTTCTTAGCCTTATCAGATGCCAATCTGTATGAAAACGATGGCGAGTTGCGCGTGCGGGTCAGTTTTGACGCCGATGCCAAAACGATCACCATTAGCGACAATGGCGTTGGTATGACGCGTGACGAAGTGATCAGCCACTTAGGTACTATCGCGAAATCAGGCACTAAAGAGTTTTTCTCGCAATTAAGCGGCGACCAAAGCAAAGACTCGAAATTAATCGGCCAATTTGGTGTCGGTTTCTACTCGGCCTTTATCGTCGCAGACAAAGTCACAGTGCGCACGCGCAAAGCCGGTCAGCCAGCTGACGCTGCGGTTGAGTGGGAATCGGCAGGCGAGGGCGAATATAGCTTGGCGCCTATTGTCAAAGCCGGCCGCGGTACCGACATCATCCTGCACCTGCGCGATGGTGAAACCGAGTTTTTAAGCAAGTGGAAACTCGAATCTGTGATCACCAAATATTCCGATCACATCTCTATTCCCGTGGAAATGTGGGAAGAAGGCAGCCCAGAGCGCGAAGAAGACGGCGAAAAAATTCCAGCGACCGAAGGGGCGTGGAAAGCCGTCAACAAAGCCACAGCGCTTTGGATGCGTGATAAATCGGACGTGTCGGATGACGAATACAACGAGTTCTACAAACACATTTCACACGACTGGACTGAGCCACTGGAGTGGAGCCACAACAAGGTTGAAGGCAACACCAACTACACCAGTTTGTTGTACGTACCGAAAAAAGCGCCATTTGATTTGTGGAACCGCGAAGCGCGTCATGGCTTGAAACTGTACGTGCAACGTGTCTTTATCATGGATGACGCCGAGCAATTCATGCCGAGCTACCTGCGCTTTATCAAAGGTGTGCTGGATTCAAGCGACTTGCCACTGAACGTTTCGCGTGAAATTCTGCAAGACACCAAAGTGACACAAAGCCTGCGTAAAGGCTGCACATCGCGCGTGTTGAAAATGCTGGAGAAAATGGCCAAGGCCGAAGATCAAAGCAATTACCAGACGTTCTGGACTGAATTCGGTCAAGTGCTGAAAGAAGGCCCAGCGGAAGATTTCGCCAACAAAGAAACGATCGCCAAGCTGCTGCGTTTTGCCTCGACCCACGAAGATACCGCGGATCAAAAAGTCGGTTTAGAAGCCTACGTCAGCCGGATGAAAGAAGGCCAAGACGAGATTTATTTCTTAGTGGCGGACAGCTACGAAGCAGCCAAACACAGCCCGCATTTGGAAGTGTTCCGTAAAAAAGGCATCGAAGTGTTGCTGCTGTCCGATCGTATCGACGAGTGGCTGATGCAGCATTTAACCGACTTTGACGGCAAAAAACTGCGCTCGGTTGCTAAAGGCGGCTTGGACTTGTCGAAGTTAGACGATGAAGAGACCAAAAAAGCCCAAGAAGAAACCGAGAAGCAATTTGCTTCAGTCACTGAGCGTTTCAAACAAGCGCTGGGCGAGCAAGTCAAAGATGTCAAAGTCAGCCATCGTTTAACCGACAGCCCAGCCTGCGTGGTGACCGATGAGTTCGACATGAGCACACAAATGATCAAGTTGATGGAGTCGGTCGGGCAAAAAGTGCCAGAACAAAAACCGATTTTTGAACTCAACCCAGAGCACGCGCTGGTCAAGCATATCGCCGATGTGGCGGATGAAGATCAATTCAAACAATGGGCGGACGTGTTACTGGAACAAGCGTTATTGTCAGAACGTGGCAGTTTGAAAAATCCAGCCAGCTTTGTCACGCGTTTAAATACGTTGTTATTGTCGCTGACCAAATAAGCGCGATACGTTTCCCAACCTTAGCCCAGTCCTCGACTGGGCTTTTTTTTATGCGCCATGTTGGTAACTGGCGGTTTTGTAGCCGGTTTTGTCGGCTTTCAGCTGGGGTAGCACCTGCAACTTTGGTCGAATAATGGATGCCCGTTGCACTTCTATTCGCTGCGCTGTTGTGCAAAAACCAAGCAAGGCCAAGCACTGCAAGGGCTTGACCAAGGTAGTACCAAGGTGGTGTTGACTTCTCGGACGAGCTGGGAAAATCCGACAAATTCCTTGTCTGATGATAAACATTGTGTAAAGATCCAAAACCTACAACGATCGGATCTATCTCCAGCTTTGAGGTTTTTGTATGCGAATTATTTTGTTGGGTGCCCCAGGTGCAGGGAAAGGGACTCAGGCGCAGTTTCTGATGAACAAATTCGGGATCCCGCAAATCTCCACCGGTGACATGCTGCGTGCTGCGATTAAAGAAGGTACGCCACTGGGCATCGCCGCAAAACAAGTGATGGATGCTGGTCAATTAGTATCTGATGAAATCATTATTGGTCTGGTGAAAGAGCGTATCGCCAAGCCTGATTGTGTCAAAGGTTTCTTGTTGGATGGTTTTCCACGTACTATCCCCCAAGCCGATGCCATGAAAGACAATGGTGTGGTGGTTGACCATGTCATCGAGTTTGATGTGCCTGATCAAGTGATCGTCGAGCGGATGAGCGGTCGCCGCGTCCACCCTGCGTCAGGTCGTGTCTATCATGTCACGTACAATCCACCGAAAGCCGATGGCAAAGACGATATCACTGGCGAAGACTTAGTGATCCGTGACGACGATAAAGAAGAAACCGTCCGTAAACGTTTAGGCGTTTATCATGAACAAACTGAACCGTTAGTAGGTTATTACCGTAACCAAGCCGACGCTGGTTTAACCAAGTACCACCACATTGATGGTACTCAGCCAGTCGATACGGTCAGTGCCTTACTCGTACAGCTGTTAGCATAAGCTGCTAGTAAGCAAAAAAGGCCCCGTGTGGGCCTTTTTTTATGCGATGAAAACAAGCGAGTGGGCCACATACAGTGGCCAATACAGCGTGCAGGGGCGAATTTGCATTGCACGCCGACCCTTGTAAATAATGGCGCTGATTTGCCTCGATTTTTTGATTGGGCCGAGTACGCCGCCAGTGCTACACTCGGCCAACTAAGTTCACATTGCCTGAGTGGTGATGCCAAGGAGTATTCATGTCAACGTGGCCAAGCCCCAGCGAGTTATCGCGTTATGCTGTACTGCTAGTCAATCTGGGAACCCCAGACGAGCCGACGGTGCCTGCGGTACGGCGTTATCTGAAACAATTTTTATCTGACCAACGGGTGGTGGATTACCCCAAGCCGTTATGGCAGCTCATTCTGCGGGGCATTATTTTGCCATTTCGCGGTCGTCGAGTTGCAAAACTGTACCAGTCGATCTGGTGGCCTGAGGGCTCACCATTGCGTGTGATCACCGAGCGACAAACGGCAGCCCTTGGGCGTGCATTGCAGCTCACCGACACCCCTGTCGAGGTGCGATACGCCATGACTTACGGCCAGCCAGCCATTGCGGATGTGCTGAATGAACTCAAGGCACAAGGCAAAGACAAAATTGTAGTATTGCCGTTATACCCACAATACAGCGCGACCACCACCGCCGCTATTGCCGACCAACTGGCGCACTATCAACTCAAACAACGGGATTTGATGGAGCTGCGTCTGGTCAAACATTACCATCACACGGCCATTTATCGTAAAGGCTTGGCGGGCTCCGTCAGAGCGCATTGGGCCAAGTATGGCCAAGCTGACAGGTTGTTATTGTCGTTTCATGGTATTCCAGAGCGATTTGTTCGCTTGGGCGATCCGTACGAGCGTCATTGCCGTGAAACCGCCGCCAATTTGGCAGCAGATTTGGGATTGGACAGCGAGCAAGTGCTGGTTAGTTTCCAGTCTCGCGTTGGCAAAGAAAAATGGTTACAGCCCTATACCGATGAGCTTTTAGAAAGCTTGCCCGGTAAAGGTGTCAAACGTTTGCAGGTGCTGTGCCCTGCGTTTGCCGCGGATTGCTTGGAAACGTTAGAAGAGATCGCTGAAGAAAATAAAGAGGTATTTCTACACGCCGGTGGTGAGGATTACCAATACATCGCGGCGCTGAATGATGCGCCATGCCACATTCACGTGTTTAAATACTTAGTCCAACAACAACTACAAGGGTTTTAAATGATTACTGGCTATTACGCAGCGGCACTGGCTGTGATGTATGTTGCGCTGGCATTTTGGGTTATTCGGCAACGGTTTCGTCTCCGGGTTGGCTTAGGCGACGGTCAGCAGCCAGACTTAATCAAAGCCATTCGCATTCACGGCAACTTTGCGGAGTATGTGCCTTTTATGGTGTTGCTGCTGTGGATGGTGGAGCAACAACAAGCACCAAGTTGGCAACTGCATATGCTCGGAGCGTTGATTTTAGGTGGCCGGGTGCTGCATTGCATTGGGTTATGGATCAGTTCTGGCACCAGCATTCCGCGGTTCTTTGGCATGATCAGCACCTTTAGCGCCTTGTTATTGTCGGCTGGCTTTTTAGCGACCCGTTAATTCGTTATGGCGGTGAAAATCCAAGGGCAGGGCGAGCCTATCCTGCTACTGCACAGCAGTGTATCCAGTCACCGGCAGTGGGCGCCATTGATGGCGCAGCTAGCAGCGCTTGAACGGTTCTGTTTGATCAGTGCCGATTTAACCGGCTATGGCGATGAACCTTGTCCAACGTCACCTCGACCGTTTTCGCTCGCCGCAGAGGTGGAGTATCTATTGCAACGTTTACCTGACGAGTTGATTCAGCAACCGCTACGTGTGGTTGGTCATTCTTATGGTGGCGCGGTGGCGTTGCAATTAGCGCTAAGCTCAAGGGTCAAAGTGCGTCAGCTGGCATTGTTTGAACCAGTAGCGTTTCATTTGCTGAAGGGGGAAAGTGAGCTGTGGCGCGAAGTAACGGCGCTTGCCGAGGAATTACCAAGGCTGACGCCTGAGCGCGCAGCACAACGTTTTATCGACTATTGGCAAAGCCCAGGCTACTTTTTGGCATTGCCGGCAAAGATGCAGCACGCATTGGCTGCGCAAGTGACGAAAGTGTCGCTAGATTTTGAAGCGTTGGCCAATGCGCCTTGGACGCTGGCGGACTATCAGCAGCGGTTACAGCTGCCGGTATGGATTGGCTCAGGGCTAGACAGTCGCCAAAGCGCTAGGCGCATTGCCCAGATATTGGCACAGGCGTTAGCGCAGGTGCAGTATGCAGAGTTTCGTTGCGGGCACATGGGGCCGGTCACCGATGGCGTCGCCATCAATCAAGCATTGATAGAGTTCTTAACGCATTAGCCAGCCAGCGGGCTGACCGCAATTGCTTCAAGCCGGATTCAGCGGGCATTGAGCCTTGGTCATAGCAAAAAGCCGCAACAGGTGCGGCTTTTTGTTGTGGATGGGAGGTTAACCGACTGCGTGCTGGGTCAGTGTCACCGGTTCGCTGTTCGCTGCGGCTTGCTGCGGCAACGCTGCTGGGGTCTGGCCCTGAGTAATGGCAATTTTCCGAGGTTTTAACGCGTCTGGCACTTCACGGACTAATTCAATATGCAATAACCCATGGTTAATGCTAGCGCCGGTGACTTTGATGTAATCCGACAGCTGGAATTTGCGTTCGAAATTGCGCTCAGCAATACCTTGATGCACAAAGCGTCGGCCGTCAGTCTTGTCGGCTTTTTGGCCGCGAACCAGCAAATTGTTATGCTCAGTCTCAATACTTAATTCGTTGGGTTCAAAGCCTGCGACGGCCATGGTAATGCGGTATTGGTCGTCACCAGTCACTTCAATATTGTACGGTGGATAGGCCGGTTGTTTTTCATTACGGGCGGCGGCATCCATCAAATTGGCTAAATGGTCAAAACCGATAAATGAACGGTAAAAAGGAGAAAAATCAAAGGTAGTCATACATGCCTCACTAATTTCTTTTATTAAGCAAATCAGTTAATTACGAACCTCTCCATTGAGCAGGTTCAGGGAGTTCAGGACCCATTCGGCGTCCCTTACTCCCTATGTATGCGCCAGATATTTTCTTTTCAAGCAGAGGTTTTAAGATTTTTTTGCAGCGAATTGTTTGGCCATGGCCAACGCTGCGGTGTAGTCCGGTTCTTGCGACAGCACAGGCACTAATTGCTGATACACTAACTTGCCACTGCGATCGATGATCATGACGGCGCGAGCTAAGATGCCCATATCTTTAACGCGAAGGCCGTAATTGCTGCCAAAGTCGCCCCATACGGCATCGGATAACACCAGCAGTTTGTCAACTTGCTCTTTTTGACAGAAGCGTTTTTGCGCAAAAGGTAAGTCGGTTGAAATGGTCAACAACACCACGTCTTTTGGCAGATTGGTCACTTCCTGATTAAATTTCTTAGTTTGAATAGAACAAACCCCGGTATCGAGGCTAGGCACCACACTGATTAACACAGTCTTGCCGGCAAAATCACTTAACTTCACCGCTTTAAAGCTTGCATCCACCACTTTAAAGTCGGGCGCTAACTGTTGCAGTTGCGCCGGTGTCCCTTGTAATTCCAGTGGACGCTCACCCGCTTTGATTTCGGACATACGGCTTGGCAGTTGGGCCGTTAAATCTGCGGCTGATGCCGCACCAGCTAGGCACAGTGCCACAAGTCCTGTCAGTAATTTCTTGTTCAATCGGGTTCTCCTATTTCATTTAAAAAATCAGTGAATACAGACACTAAGATTACGAAAAAACTTTCATTTCAGTTTTTTATTTATTCGCATAAAACTGACAACGGCGCTACACTGATTTTTATCAATGCCAAATCCGGAGCATCAATGGTAGCTGCTGTTCTTATATGCGACGATTCGAATCTGGCGCGCAAGCAGATGGCTAAAAGTCTTCCTGCTGAGTGGCAAGATAAAATATCGTTTGCTGGCCACGGTCAAGAGGCAATGGAGGTGTTGAAACGCCAGCCCATTGACCTGTTATTCCTCGATCTGAACATGCCAATTTTGGATGGCTATCAAGTGCTACAAGCCATCCAAGAACAAGAGATCCCTGTTAAAGTTGTCGTGGTCTCTGGCGATATTCAACCCGAAGCGCGCGAACGGGTACTCGGCTATGGTGCGCTCGACTTTATCAAAAAGCCAGTATCTGCAGAAAAACTGCAAGAGATCCTGCAACAGTTCCTCTCGGTTCACACCGAGCAGCATAGTAAAAAAGTCATCGAACGCGCGATGAATGCTAATCAGCTGAGCAATAATTTTCAGCTGGATGCCATTTTGCGTGACGTGTTTCAAGAATTAACCAACGTGGCGATGGGGCAAGCGGGTGACCTATTAGCACGCTTGTTAAAAGTCTTTGTTAAATTGCCAATTCCGAACGTCAACGTCATTGAAGTCAGTGAGTTACATATGGCGGTGGCATCGGTGGAACAAAAAACACGAACCTCCGCAGTATGCCAAGGGTTTATCGGTGGTGGCGTGTCGGGTGAAGCCCTACTGATTTTAAACGATTCAAGTTTTAGTGACATTGCCCAGTTAATGCATTACGAAGGCCGCTTGAATACGAAAGTCGAATTAGAGCTGTTGATGGATATCGGCAATATTCTAATTGGCGCGGTGCTTAAAGGCTTAGCCGAGCAAATCGATATGAACTTCTCGCAGGGGCATCCTGTGGTTCTTGGCCAACATGCACCAATTTCTGAAATGATCAAAGCCAACGCCAGACGTTGGAAACGTACACTGGCCATTGAAATCAGTTACGGCATTGAAAACTACAATATCCAATGCGACTTGTTACTGCTTTTTACCGAAGACAGTATTAAGACGTTGAAATATAAAGTCGAATTCTTGTTAGAAGATTAGCTATGGAAAATACCAGTCAAGATGTTGCCGAGGTCCACTGGCTACTCGACATGTTTCAGACCGTCGATGTTGGACTTGTGGTATTAACAGCCGATTATCGGATCCAAGTGTGGAATGGTTTTATGGAGAACCACAGTGGTTTGACGCCACGGCAGGTGCGTGATCGTTATCTGTTTGATATGTTCTCCGAAATTGACGAGGAGTGGTTGCGGCGTAAATGCGACCCGGTGATTTTACTGAAGAACCGAGCGTTTACGATTTGGGAGCAAAGGCCGTATATTTTCAAATTCCGCAATTATCGCCCGATCACCGGTGCTGCGGATTACATGTATCAAAACGCTACTATTTTCCCAATCACCGATCTTCGTGGCACCGTGACCCATCTTTGCATGATTATTTATGACGTCACGGATGTTGCGGTAAGTCGGTTGGAGTTGGAATCGATGAATGGCCAATTGCGGCAATTATCGAAAACCGATTTTTTAACCGGCTTGCACAATCGAGGTGCATGGGAAGAAACCTTAAGCCATGAATTTAAGCGTCTGAAACGCAGTAATCATGGTGGCGCCTTGCTGATGTGTGATATCGATCACTTTAAACGGGTCAATGATACCTTTGGTCATGCCGCCGGTGACGCGGTGATTCAGGCGGTGGCCAAAGCGGTGAAGAAAAATCTTCGTGAAACCGATATTGCAGGCCGTTACGGCGGCGAAGAATTCGCCGTGTTGCTGGTGGATACGACGTCCGATCAAGCCGCCTACTTTGGCGAACGCCTTCGTAAAACGGTTGAAAATTTAACCATTGAATACAACGGACAACTGTTAAAAGCGACCATTAGTCTTGGTATTGCCGAATACAAGGATACGATGCTTGAGCATCGGAATTGGATTGAGGCCGCAGACAAAGCGCTGTATACCTCCAAAGCCAATGGCCGCAATCAGTTAACCATTTACACCCCTGAATAGCGGGGTCGTAAACAACAAAGCCAGTCGATGACTGGCTTTTTTATCTCTGTCGTTAAGACGTGCTTTTATTGAGCACATCGCCTGAAGCGGGTGTGATGTGCTCGCTAAATTGACTGCGTGTTATGAATCCGCCGGTAACATACCGAGTAACTTGATGCTGTGATCGGCATTTTCTTGCTCAAGCCGCACGGTAAACCCCCACAACCGATGCAAGTGACGCAGCACTTCTTTGTATGAATCGGCTAAAGGCACCCGATTGTTGGGCACAAACCGCAAGGTTAATGAGCGGTCGCCAGTGACATCGACGTTGTAAACTTGAATGTTGGGCTCGATGTTACTGAGGTTATATTGAGCGGAAAGCATCTGGCGAATTTTTTGGTAGCCCTCCGCATTATGGATGGCAGCCACTTCCAGATTCGCTTCTTTGTCATCATCGACAATAGCGAATAAATGAAAATCACGGATCACCTTGGGCGACAGGTATTGGCTAATAAAGCTCTCATCTTTAAAGTTTTGCATCGCAAAATGCAATGTCTCGACCCAATTGCTACCGGCAATATCTGGGAACCATTCTTTGTCTTCTGCGGTGGGGTGTTCGCAAATGCGCCGAAGATCGGTAAACATGGCAAACCCCAAGGCGTACGGATTGATCCCAGAATAATATTTTGAATTATAAGCGGGCTGGTACACCACATTGGTATGGCTATGCAGCACTTCGAGCATGAATTTATCGCTGACAAGGCCTTCGGCATACAGGTGCTGCAAAATGGTGTAATGCCAAAATGTGGCCCACCCTTCATTCATCACTTGGGTCTGTTTTTGTGGATAAAAGTACTGTGAGATCTTGCGCACAATACGAATGATTTCACGCTGCCAAGGTTTGAGTAGCGGCGCATTTTTTTCGATAAAATACAAAATATTTTCTTGGGGTTCCGCTGGGTAATGCACCTCTTGCGGTAAGTGCATCGCTTCTTTATTTGGAATGGTTCGCCACAGCTGATTGACCTGACTTTGCAGGTATTTTTCGCGCTCTTGTTGTCGGCGCTGTTCTTCATCCAAAGAGATTTTTTGTGGCCGTTTGTACCTATCGACCCCGTAATTCATCAAGGCATGGCAGGAATCGAGGATATCTTCAACTGCATCGATGCCATAGCGTTCTTCACAGTCGCTGATGTATTTTTTGGCGAATACGAGGTAATCAATAATCGACGATGCGTCAGTCCAGGTTTTGAATAAGTAATTGTTTTTAAAGAATGAATTATGTCCGTAACAGGCGTGAGCCATCACCAACGCTTGCATCGTTACGGTATTTTCTTCCATTAAATATGAAATACATGGGTTGGAGTTGATAACAATTTCATAGGCTAACCCCATAAAACCCCGTTTATAGTTTTGCTCCGTTTGAATGAATTTCTTACCATAGGACCAATGCTGATAACCGATAGGCATACCGACACTGGAATACGCATCCATCATTTGTTCGGCAGTAATGATTTCTATCTGATTCGGGTAATAATCCAATTTATAAAACTTGGCTACGCGTTCTATTTCGGTTTGATACTGACCTAGCAGCTCAAACGTCCAATCGGGACCATCGGACAAGGGCTGACGGCTTTGCACTGTATCGGACATGATGGGTTCCTCCGTGGCAACTTAAGCAGCTTGTTTTTTGAATAGCTCACGAAACACTGGATAAATGTCGCTGACTTGACGGATGGGCTGGATCGCAAAGTTCTCAAATTGCGCCATCAACTTTTCATACTCGACCCATAGACTTTGATGTGGCCGCTGTGTGATCTCGATATAAGCGTAATACCGAACCCATGGCAGCAACTGCTCCTGCAAAATAGCGGCACACTGAGGGCTATCATCGGCCCAATTATCGCCATCTGACGCCTGTGCGGCGTAGATATTCCACTCGGCGGGGTTATAGCGATCGCGAATGATCTCATCCATCAACTTCAACGCGCTTGAAACAATGGTTCCGCCGGTTTCTTGTGAGTAGAAAAACTCATGTTCATCCACTTCTTTGGCTTGGGTGTGATGCCGAATATAAACCACCTCAACGTTTTTGTAGCTTCGACTCAAAAATAGATACAACAGAATATAAAAGCGCTTTGCCATGTCTTTGGTTGCTTGGTCCATCGAACCGGAGACATCCATTAAGCAGAACATCACCGCTTTGCTGGTTGGTTCAGGTCGTTTGGCGAAATTACGAAAGCGTAAATCGAAGCTATCAATAAAAGGCACTGCGGCTATTTTGGCTTTGAGTTCGTCGACTTGCTTTCGTAATTGCGTGAGCAGCACTTCATCT
Source organism: uncultured Rheinheimera sp. (assembly GCA_964437935.1). GTDB lineage: Bacteria > Pseudomonadota > Gammaproteobacteria > Enterobacterales > Alteromonadaceae > Pararheinheimera. The sequence goes on along the minus strand of CAYTIQ010000004.1, from coordinate 44,927 downwards.
GGGATTTGTTGTTGTTCAAGCAGGGCGATTTGCTGTTCAAGTTCATGCAAGCTGCGCCGTTTACTGGATGTCATCGCCACACGGCGTGCCAGCGAGCCTTGCAGGGAGCGCACAATATCAATGTTGCTCGGTACCCCTTCGGAGCGATACCCCGCGCGGACGGTTTTATACTGAATCAGTTTATCGAGTTGATTCCGTTGAAGATTTGGTAATTCTAAATCTTCAAAAAGCAAATCCAGATATTCATCTTTAGAGATTGAAAAGACAAACTCGTCTGAGCCTTCACCATCTGCGCTGGCATCGCCTTGCCCAGAGCCACCGCCTTGTCCACCTAACGGGCGTTTAATCCGGTCACCTTGACTAAATTGGTCATTGCCAGGGTGCACGCGTTGTCGAGCACCGCCAGAGCCTTGGTGGAAAAATGGTTCGCTGATGTCCCGTGATGGGATAGTGATACTTTCCCCTTTATCGATCTCCGTGAAGCTACGTTTGGCGATAGCGTCTGACACCGCTTGTTTAATTTGCGCTTTATACCGGCGGATGAACCGTTGCCGGTTCACCGCACTTTTGTTTTTGCCATTGAGGCGTCGGTCAATAAAATGCGCCATAAAACCTCCATCTCAGTACGTTTACTGAGATTTCCGTACACGCAAATACCATTCAGATAACAGTCGAACTTGTTTACGGGTATAGCCTTTGGCCATCATCCGATTGACAAAGTCATCATGTTTTTTCTGATCATCGGTCGAGGTTTTGGTGTTAAACGAAATCACCGGCAGCAGCTCTTCGGTACCGGAGAACATCTTCTTCTCAATCACGGTACGCAATTTTTCGTAACTGGTCCATGTTGGATTGACCCCGTTGTTTTTCGCCCGAGCACGCAGCACAAAGTTGACGATCTCGTTACGGAAATCTTTGGGATTACTGATACCTGCGGGTTTTTCAATTTTCTCCAGCTCGGCATTTAAAGCGGCGCGGTCAAAGAGCTGACCGGTTTCCGGATCACGGTACTCCTGATCTTGGATCCAGAAGTCGGCATAGATCACGTAGCGGTCGAAGATGTTTTGCCCATATTCTGAATATGACTCGAGGTAGGCCGTTTGAATTTCTTTGCCAATCAATTCGACATATTTCGGAATTAAATAGCCCTTTAAATGTTCTAGGTAACGTTCGGCAACGTCGGATGGAAATTGTTCGCGTTCGATTTGCTGCTCGAGCACATAAAACAAATGCACCGGATTTGCGGCCACTTCGGTGGTATCGAAGTTAAACACCCGTGATAATATTTTGAAGGCAAACCGAGTGGACAATCCGGTCATGCCTTCGTCGACACCGGCATAGTCGCGATATTCTTGGTACGATTTAGCTTTTGGATCGGTATCCTTCAGTGTCTCGCCGTCATACACGCGCATTTTTGAATAAATGCTCGAGTTATCCGGGTTTTTTAGCCGCGATAACACGGCAAATTGCGCCAAGCTGGTCAGCGTACCAGGTGCACAAGGCGCGGATTTTAGTTCGCTATGCTCCAGCAGTTTTTCATAAATTCGAACTTCTTCGGATACACGTAAACAGTAAGGCACTTTGACGATATACACACGGTCAAGAAATGCCTCGTTGTTTTTATTGTTGCGAAAGGTTTGCCATTCAGATTCGTTGCTGTGTGCCAGAATGATCCCTTCAAAAGGCAGGGCGGCTAAGCCTTCGGTTCCGTTAAAATTCCCTTCTTGTGTTGCCGTTAACAGCGGGTGCAGCACCTTAATCGGTGCTTTGAACATCTCAACAAATTCCATCAAACCTTGGTTGGCACGACACAAAGCACCGGAGTAGCTGTAGGCATCAGGATCATTCTGTGCAAAATGCTCAAGCATCCGAATATCAACTTTCCCCACCAAGGACGCAATATCTTGGTTGTTTTCATCACCGGGTTCGGTTTTGGCGATAGCAATTTGGTCTAGAATCGAGGGGTATTTTTTCACTACGCGGAACTGGCTGATATCGCCGTTGAACTCGTGCAAGCGCTTACTGGCCCATGGCGACATAATGGTTTTTAGGTAGCGTTTTGGAATACCGTATTCTTGTTCCAAAATGGCACCGTCTTCCCGAGCATCAAACAAACACAGCGGATGGTCGTACACGGGAGACCCTTTGATGTAATAAATCGGCATTAACTGCATTAAATACTTGAGCTTTTCGGCCAAGGACGATTTGCCGCCACCGACGGGGCCTAACAAATACAAAATTTGCTTACGTTCTTCGAGACCTTGTGCAGAGTGTTTCAGATAAGACACGATTTGCTCAATGGCTTCTTCCATGCCATAAAACTCGGAAAACGCGGGATAGCGCGCAATCACGCGATTGGAAAATAACCGAGATAATTTAGAGTCTTGCGCCGTATCGATGTATTCAGGTTCGCCAATGGCTAATAACAAGCGCTCTGCCGCGCTGGCATAACAGCTTTTATCATTTTTACAGAGCGTTAAGAATTCCGAGATACTGTACTCTTCTTCGCGTGCAGCTTCGTACCGTGATTTGTAATGCTCAAAAATGCCCATGATGCACCTCCGCAGAATGTCATTTCAAAACAGCCTTCTTGTTTTAAAGGTAGACGCGAAGTTGTGATCTTGGGGAGAAATTTACAAGTTTTTCAGAAATTTGCGACCGATGGATGTTCGCAAATCACCATCGCTGAGGCGTGCCAGTAGGTTTTTTTGCATTCAGGAAACAATGAGTTGTCGCAGATGAAAACAGATCCAATCGGTTAGAAAATAAAAACCCGGCCGTAGCCGGGTTTACAATGCAGTCTAATTCAATGATGAATTAAGCGAAGTTTGCCGCAGCAAATTCCCAGTTTACCAGCGCCCAGAACGCGTTTAAGTAAGTTGGGCGAGCGTTACGGAAGTCGATGTAGTAGGCGTGTTCCCACAAATCGACAGTCAACAACGCTTTGACGCTGCTGTCTGTCAGTGGCGTGCCAGCGTTTGAGGTGTTGACGATGTCTAATGAACCATCGGCTTTTTTCACCAACCAAGTCCAGCTTGAACCGAAGTTGTTGACCGCACGGTCATTGAAAGCAGCTTGGAACGCAGCAAATGAGCCCCATTTGGCGTTGATAGCGTCGGCTAAAGCGCCAGTTGGCTCACCACCGCCTTGTGGTGACAAGCAGTGCCAGTAGAAGGTGTGGTTCCAAATTTGCGCTGCGTTGTTGAAGATTGGGCCTTCAGACGTTTTGATGATGTCTTCTAAAGATTTGCCTGCAAACGCAGTGCCTTCAACCAGTTGGTTCAGTTTAACCACGTAGGCGTTGTGGTGTTTGCCGTGGTGGAATTCTAAAGTTTCAGCGGAAATGTGTGGTACTAACGCATCTTTTGCATATGGTAATGCTGGTAATTCAAAAGCCATTCTATTTCTCCGTCGGCGTTGTTTAGTCAATCTGCATCGCGTAGACTACAAAACCCGAGTAAAATACTCAAGTTTTACTGTCGCAGCCGTTCGAGGTTTTGAGCAGTTGCGTAGTTGTTGCACAGGCGATGCAAAGCATCAGGCTAAGTGTTGGGGCGCATTGTGAAAATACAAGGCAAACTGACCCGACTGTGCAAAAATAGCCGTTCTTTTTTGCGTCCTGGTGACAGAGGTTTTTTATGGAAACAATCGACAAAATCAAACAACAACTGGCCGACAATCCGATCATCATCTACATGAAAGGCTCGCCAAAATTACCAAGCTGTGGCTTTTCTGCCCAAGCAAGCCAAGCCTTGATCGCCTGTGGTGAACCGTTTGCCTTTGTGGACATTCTGCAAAACCCAGATATCCGTGCCGAATTGCCAAAATTTGCCAACTGGCCAACCTTCCCACAACTGTGGGTTGAAGGCGAGTTGATTGGTGGCTGTGACATCATGTTGGAGATGTTTCAACGTGGCGAGTTGCAACCACTGATCAAAGAAACTGCGGCTAAATACAAACAAGCCGAATAAGTTCAAATAGTTAAAGAAAAACAGGCAGCTTAGGCTGCCTGTTTTTTTTCGTCACAAGCCTTGATTCTTTGTCAAATGACGCCCATATCTGTTGACGATTCAAACCCCCACCATGTGCAGGAGATTACTATGGGTGTATTAGTTGGACGTCAGGCGCCGGATTTCACCACCGCCGCAGTGTTAGGTTCAGGCGAAATCGTTGACAGCTACAATCTGGCGACTGCCATCAAAGGCAAAAAAGCCGTCGTGTTTTTCTACCCACTGGATTTCACCTTCGTATGCCCGTCAGAGCTGATTGCTTTTGACAAGCGTTTTGAAGAATTCCAAAAACGCGGTGTTGAAGTGATTGGTGTGTCAATCGACTCCCAATTCACCCACGCTGCTTGGCGCAACACGCCAGTCAACCAAGGCGGTATCGGCCCTGTTCGTTACACCTTAGTTGCGGATATCAAACATGAAATCTGTCAAGCGTACGGTGTTGAGCATCCAGCTGAAGGCGTGGCGTTTCGCGGTAGCTTCTTGATTGACGAAGAAGGCAACGTGCGTCACCAAGTGGTTAACGATTTACCACTGGGCCGTAACGTCGATGAAATGATCCGGATGGTTGATGCATTAGCATTCCACCAACAACACGGCGAAGTGTGCCCAGCCGGTTGGCAACAAGGCGATGCGGGGATGACGGCATCAGCCGAAGGCGTGGCGGCGTACTTGAGCTCACACAGCGACAAGCTGTAATAGCCCACTCGAAGGGGACGACGTCGTCTCGGTAAACAAAAAGGCAGCTTGGCTGCCTTTTTTCGTTTCTCGAACGGTGATTTGAGAAAGCTATCTGCTTGCGCAGTTCTATGACTCGGCGGCAGGCTCTGCAGTATCCACAGCTTCACTTGGGGCGTCGTCGACAATGCCTGGCGGTGGCGGCCAACCCCCCAAGCCATGCCAGCGGTTGACGATATGGCAGAACAATTCTGCGGTGCGCTCGGTATCGTACAAGGCACTATGTGCTTCTTTTTGATCAAACGGGATCCCTGCCGCTAAACATGCTTTAGCAAGCACCGTCTGCCCCAGCGCCAACGCGGCAAGCGTGGTGGTGTCAAACGACACAAACGCATGAAATGGGCTGCGTTTAATATGGTTTCGCTCGACGGCGGCATTTAAAAAGCTTTGATCAAAGGCAGCATTGTGCGCCACCATCACGCTGCGCTGGCAATCGGCATCTTTTTGCCCTTTGCGCACCATCTTAAAGATTTCTGTCAGTGCTTCGCGCTCGGAAACCGCACCGCGCAGTGGGTTAAAGGGGTCGATACCATTAAACGCCAGTGAACTTGGGTTTAAAATCGCCCCTTCAAATGGCTCAACATGAAAATGCAGGGTTTGGTCAATCGACAGCAAGCCGTTGTCGTCCATTTTCAGTGTGCAAGCAGCAATTTCTAACAAAGCATCGGTTTTTGCATTAAAGCCTGCGGTTTCGACGTCGATAACCACAGGGTAATAACCACGAAAGCGCTGCGCGAACAAAGACGAACTGGCGGACATGCGAAAACCTCAGCAACAAAATGGGTGCGCAGTATGCCAAATTTTTCGGCAAGCGTCTGCCGTGGTATCAGCTTTGCAAACAAATTTGCTAAGCTGTCAATTCAACACAGTAGAAGCGTTTCTGGCGCTGCTTCGGAGTTTAGTATGCACACATCATCGATGAATTTTAGCTTGGCTGAAGGCGTACGCAGTTGGCGATGGTTGCCAGTTGCAGGCGCGCTTATGCTGTCGTTGGTGTATCCGCAGGCTAGCCAGGCTCGGCCTTCTATCCGTGAATACAGCGCAAATTTGGATTCGTCCAGTTGGCAGCTTAAAAATGCCACAGCGCTGGAATGCCAGTTAGTCCATGCCATTCCACATTTTGGCGAGGCGGTTTTTCTAAGCAAAGCAGGTAAAGAGCAAAGCCTGCGCTTTGAGATGAAAATGATCCGGCAGCCTGATGCTTATGGCTTGGCCGAAGTGGTGTCTGTGCCTCCAAACTGGCGTGCCGGCGAGCAAGCACGGCCTATTGCCGACATGGCATTGCTCAAGCAATTTAATGGCGACCTGCCCAAGGCCAAAGCCAATTTGATGCTGACTGAGCTAGAGCAGGGCTACAGTCCGACCTTGTTTTTTGCCGATTGGTACAGCCCTTACGACCAAATCAAAGCCAGTTTGAACCCAGTGCGCTTTACCGATAGTTATTACAAATTTAATGACTGTATCGCCGGTTTACTGCAATTTAGTTTTGAAGATATTGCGTTGACCGTGCTCAATTACGACAGCAATAGCGATACCTTAACCCGTGAATCACAAGCGCGACTGGCACAAATCGCTTTGTATCTAAAGCATGACAAAGCCATTGCCAAGATAGAAATCGACACCTATACGGATTCGTATGGTGGTCGTTGGATTAACGATGAGCTCTCGCGCAAACGTGCCAAAGCGCTCAAAGAGTTTTTTGTGCAAGCCGGCGTGGCGGCGACGGTGATCAACACCGAAGGCTTTGGCGAAAAACGACATGTCGCAGCCAATGATACCGCTCGTGGTCGGGCGATCAACCGTAGGGCCGTGGTGCAATTAACCCGCGCCGAAACACCAAGCTTTTAACGCCAAGCGCTGTGGGTTTTTACTGCGGTTGGTTGCAGTGACGCAAATCGAGCCACATCAACCAGCGATGCCAATGTGTGGCTAAGCGGCTGAGCTTGCATACATAGTTCAGCGGCCAGTTGCTCGGCAAGCAGCGGTGCGAATAACAATCCTCGAGCACCAAGCCCGCCAAGGACATAGAGCTGTGGCGCCAAACGGCCAACAACGGGCAAATGGTCTCGCACAGTGCTGCGCACGCCTGCTTTAGCACTTTGCACTGTCGCTTCAGCGAACCACTGCGGTTTGGAAAACACCTGCTGTACCAATTCGAGATTAAACACATCATCTGCAGGTTTTAACACGGGCAGAGCACAATCACGGTCAAAACTTGCACCGACGCAGGCCTCATCAATGTCGCGTACTTGGTCATACGGGGTAATATATCCTTGATGACATAACACGGTTCGAAGGCTGGCAAGGCCGTTTGCTTTGACATGGCTGACTTGGCCACGCACTTGGTTCATCGGCAGATGTGCGGCTTGTAGCCACTGCGCTAGCTGATGACCGACACACAACACCAACTGTTGAGCCATTACATCACCGGCGCTAGTTTGAAGGCGCCAGCCATCGGCATTGTCATGCGACATCCCTTGCACCTGGCAATTTAGGTCAACACGAAAACTTGAATTGCTTTGCAGATTGAACAGCAGTTGTTGGCAAAGTTGTTGTGGTGCTATCCAGCCACCATCTGGGAAATAAAATCCGCTAAAAGGCACTGTCAAACCGGCGATGTCGCTGGCGTCTTTGGCGTCGACCGCTTGCCAAAGGCCTGCTGGAAATTCAGCGCAAGCACGAATTTTGGCCTGACGCTGTATCAATTGCTCGTTACAGGCCAGTTGTAATACGCCACAGAAATCATGAGCAACATCCAACCGCTCGAACAACTCGCGATAACGGCGTTGAGCAAAGACAAAGGCATGCAAATGCAATTGTGAGCTGGGTGTCATGCGGTACTGCAATTGCGGGTACAACGCGCCTTGTCGATTATGAGACGCGCCATGGCCGACACAGGGATCTGCACAGAGCAAGTGAACCCGAGCCCCACGCTCGATTAACGAGGACGCGAGTAACAGCGAGGCCAAACCGCCACCTACAATGGTGATCTCTGACAGGGGCAAGGCATCGAACGCGATTGGCGCTAACGACAAAGTCCCTTCGTCATTAGTATCTTCAGTGCTAAAAGGCCATGTATACAGTAACTGTCCGTCGGCAGCGGGCATGCATGCCACGGCCATCTCGCGTTTTTTGCCAAAACCTTTGATTTTTTTTACGACAAACCCTGCGCTGGCGATACCGCGTCGAACAATGCCGGCACTGGTAAAGGTGGCGACCGTGGTGCCGGCGTCGCTTAAACGTGCCATACCTCGCCAGAGCGTGTCTTGCCACATATCTGGGTTTTTACTGGGCGCAAAACCATCTAAAAACCAAACGTCGACCTTATTTTGGGCTGAGACCAATGGCAAGTTGTCATGGACATCGCCGAGCCATAAATCCAAGGTGATTTGGCCATTGCCAAAACGTAACCGTTGGCAGCCGGGTAAAAATACCTTGGGATACTGTGCCAATAATTGCTCACTGTACCAGGCAAGTTCAGGCCATTGCCGCAGGGCTTGCTGTAAATCTGCATGCGACAATGGAAATTTTTCAAAGGTTGAAAAATGCAATTGTTGGCAGATGCGGTGTGGTGCCTGTTGAAGGGACGTCAGAAATTCGCGCCACAGCACCAAAAAATTCAAGCCCGTACCAAAGCCTGTTTCCATCACATGGAATTGTCTGCGCGTATGTGTTTGAAAACGCTCTGGTAATCCATTTTGTGTTACAAAGACGTACAAGGTTTCATGCAGGCCGCTGTCGTTAGAAAAATACACGTCGTCAAACACGTCGGAGACAGGTGTGCCTTGCTCGTTGTAATGAAGACGGGCACTTTGAATAGTCGTCATGCGAGATCCTGCAAAAAAAGTGATAGTTTAACCTGATTGTCACTATTACCGCGAATAGTGAACATCTGTTCGCTGAAATTAGACCAGTTGTATGGAAAAAGTCCGTACAATGGCCGAGTCTAGGTATTTTTGACCAAATAAACGTCTGGAGTTTTCATGAAAAGAGCGGTCATCACAGGGTTAGGTATTGTTTCTAGCATCGGTAATAACAAAGCAGAAGTGCTAGATTCCTTAAAACATGGCCGTTCTGGCATTACCAACTCACAAGAATTTGCCGACATGGGCTTGCGCTCTCAAGTCTGGGGCAACATCAAACTGGACCCTGCTGAATTCATCGATCGCAAAGCTTATCGTTTTATGGGCGATGCGGCTGCGTACGCCTACATTGCCATGCAACAAGCGATTGAAGATGCAGGTTTATCTCAGGACCAGGTGTCCAATGTACGCACCGGTTTAGTGGTTGGTTCAGGCGGCGCGTCATCAAAAACGCAAATCGAAGCGGCAGATATTCTGCGCGAAAAAGGCGTCAAACGTGTTGGCCCGTACGCCGTGCCAAAAACCATGTCATCGACGTGTTCGGCTTGTTTAGCCACGCCGTTTGAAATCAAAGGCGTGAACTACTCGATTAGCTCCGCATGTGCCACTAGCGCGCATTGTATTGGCCATGCAGTGGAACTGATCCAGCTGGGTAAACAAGACATTATTTTCGCCGGTGGCGGTGAAGAAGTGCATTGGACTCTGGCGATGGAATTTGACGCGATGGGGGCGTTATCGACCAAGTACAATGAAACTCCGGAACTGGCATCACGGACTTACGACGCCAACCGCGATGGTTTTGTCATTTCTGGCGGTGGCGGTATTTTAGTGGTTGAGGAACTCGAACACGCCTTGGCGCGCGGCGCGAAAATCTATGGTGAGATCGTCGGTTACGGCGCGACCAGTGACGGCTATGACATGGTTGCTCCAAGTGGCGAAGGTGCCATTCGTTGTATGCAAATGGCGCTGCAAAACGTCGATACGCCAATTGACTATTTAAACACTCACGGCACCAGTACGCCGGTGGGTGATGTGAAAGAATTAGGCGCTATTCAAGCGGTGTTTGGTGGTAACAGCCCAGCCATCAGTGCAACAAAAGCCATGACAGGCCACGCGCTTGGCGCGGCGGGTGTGCATGAAGCAATTTATTCACTGCTGATGATGGAGCATAACTTTATTGCACCGTCGATCAACGTCACTGAATTAGATGCTGCCGCTGAAGGCTTGAACATCGTGCGCGAGGCGACACCTGCGGTCTTAAACACTGTGATGTCCAATAGTTTTGGTTTTGGTGGCACCAACGCAACCTTAGTGATCAAACGCTACAGCAACTAACCGTCGCGTCGGTCATACTAAAAAACCGTCGGCTTCGACGGTTTTTTTTTGTGCCGAGCGCCGCGCTGCTTAGTTTTTATGCGTATGGGTGGTTGAGGGTGGGTTTCAGGCAGTTGTTTTTGCCTGCACACCTCGAACTCGTTACAATCCGCTTTTTACATGGCCGGAGAGCGCAGTGAAGATTATCGCCGATGACAATATGCCGTTGGTGGAGCAGTTTTTTGCCCCACTTGGCCAGATTCAGCGTGTGGCAGGCCGCACCCTGTCGGCTGCAGCGCTAAACGACGCTGACTTGCTGTTGGTGCGCAGTATCACCAAGGTCAATGCCGCGTTGTTAGCCGATGCTAAGCAGCTGAAGTTTGTCGGCACCGCGACCATTGGCACCGATCATTTGGATACCGCGTTTCTAGATGAGCAAGCGATCCCTTGGACCAACGCTGCCGGCTGCAATGCGCAGTCTGTGGTGGAATATGTATTGAGTTGCTTGTTTTTAGAAGCCGAGCGGCGACAATGTGCATTGTGCAGCTTACGTATCGGTGTGGTTGGAGTGGGGCAGATAGGCTCTCGTTTGGTCAAGGCTCTGGTGGCACTTGGGGTCGATGTACTGATGTGTGATCCGCCTCGTGCAGCCCACGATGCAAACTTTACCCACACCCCGTTGCCGGTCTTGTTGCAGTCCGTTGATGTTATCAGCTTGCATGTACCGCTGATTAAACGCCAACACGCGCCACAGGCGACGACCGAACATTTGATTGATGCATCCATCTTGGCGCAATTGCCGGTCAGCACGACGTTAATTAACGCCTGTCGCGGTGAAGTTGTCGATAATCATGCGCTGTTGGCTGAACAGCGTGCCGGGCGTGCGCGTGCTTTATACCTAGATGTTTGGGAGCACGAGCCAACGCCATTGCTTGCGTTGGTCCCCTATTGTCAAATTGCCACAGCGCATATCGCGGGTCACAGTATTGAAGGCAAAGCGCGTGGTACAGAGATGCTGTATCAAGCGGTGTGTCAGCAGTTGGGGCTGCCGGTGCAGGCGTGCCTGGCGGATTTTTTACCCAAAGCTGCGATGCCTGCGGTGACCTTATCCGATGCCTTTAGCCCGCTTGAGCTTGCCAATCTATGCCGCATGCTCTTTGATGTGCGTCGCGATGACCGGCTATTTCGTCAGCATATCGAACACGAAGGTTTTGATTGGTTACGCAAACATTATCCAGCACGGCGTGAATTCAGTGCGGTGACCCTGCAAGGCCAAGTACCACCATATTTAATTGAACTTGGCTTTCACGCCGAGGCTACTAAGGGATAAAAATGGAACAGTTTAATATCGCAATTCTCGGGGCGACCGGTTTAGTCGGCCAAAATCTTTTGGACGTATTAGCGGAGCGTGAGTTCCCGGTGGGTCAATTGTACCCACTCGCGTCAGCGCGTTCTGCTGGCGGCACCGTGACCTTTAAAGGCAAAGCATTGGAAGTTCTTGATGCTGAAACCTTTGATTGGAGCCTAGCGCAAATCGGCTTGTTCTCAGCGGGCGGCAGTGTCTCTGCGGTCTATGCGCCCAAAGCGGCGGCGGCGGGATGCATCGTGATCGACAATACTTCGCATTTCCGTTATGACGAGGATGTGCCGTTAGTAGTCCCGGAAGTTAATCCATTAGCGATTGATGATTACGACAAGCGCAACATCATTGCCAACCCCAACTGTTCGACCATCCAAATGTTGGTGGCATTAAAACCAATTCATGATGCGGTGGGTGTCAAGCGCATCAATGTCGCAACCTACCAAAGTGTCAGCGGTGCAGGTCAACAAGGCATCGAAACGTTAGCGCGTGAAACCACCTCGTTGTTAAATGGGCGGCCAATTGAAAGCACCAGTAAGTTTAGCCGGCAAATCGCCTTTAACGTCATCCCACAAATCGATGTGTTGATGGACAATGGTTACACCAAAGAAGAAATGAAAATGCTGTGGGAAACCCGGAAGATTCTGGGCGACGACACGATTGGCGTCAACGCGACGTGCGTGCGAGTGCCGGTATTTTACGGTCATGCCGAGGCCATTCATCTCGAAACGGCTTCGCCGATTAGCGTGCAAGCGGTCAAAGACTTGTTACGAGACGCCCCTGGTGTGGTGCTGTTGGAAGATGACGCTGAATTCCCAACCCAAGTTGGTGATGCGCAAGGGCAAGATGCTGTGTACGTAGGCCGTATTCGCAAAGACGAATCACATCCTTGTGGTTTAAATTTGTGGGTGGTCTCCGACAACGTGCGAAAAGGTGCGGCGACCAACGCAGTGCAAATCGCGGAATTATTAGTTCGGGATTGTTTCTAACATCTCCCCTAAACAGGCCCTGCGGGGCCTTTTTAGCCTTGGCTTCGCATAAAAAACATAAAGTTTTTGATTTATAGGCAGATAACTGTTCAGGCGCTGCCGTTTTTTCGCATTCTAGTTTAGAATTTTCCCAAGGCTTTTTGGTGTTGGAACATAGTTTGCAGGGGAACTGCATAGATCCTGCTGGCGCGTCAAACTCTTGTCATTCCAGCTATTTTGCAAAGGCTCACGGCCGTTAGGAACAATTGCATGCGTTGGTTGCAACTACTTATAGTGCTGATAGGTGTAGGTCTGGTGACGGCGCCTATGGCCGAACAGACTGCCAAACTAAGAGGCCCGAAAGAGTTCGACACTCCGGCGGTGACTCGCCTTGGGCCTTTATCTGCGCATGACACCTTGTGGCGTTTGGCGGCGCAAGTTCGACCAGATCCTCGGGTCAACATCTATCAAGTGATGTTTGCGCTGTATCAGAAAAATCCTGACTCTTTCCTTGACGATAACTTTAATCACTTAAAACCAGGCGCCTATCTGGATGTGCCGAATTTACGTGAGATCATGGCCATTGATCCTGCCGAAGCACAACGGAAGTCTGAAAATGATGACCGGCAATGGGCGGAAAAAATTCGTCTGGCCGCTCAAGTCAAACCTGAAGATAACTCCGCCAAGCAAAAAGATTTAGAAGCAGCCAAAGCCGAGATCAGTGATGAGCTCGAGCGTTTACAGTCGGAACAGTCAGAGCAACTGGGCGTTCTCCAAGACAAACTCAGTGCGTCGATGGCCAATGTTGAGAGTATCGTTAAAGAAAATAGCGAGCTTAAAACGCAACTGGATACGGTAGTAGGGCAACTGGGGTCGGTGAAACAACAGCTGGATAAAGACAGCGAAATTCAGCAGCAATTGCAGCAGTTGTTGGCACAACAGCAAGAAATGCTGGCCAAGCAATCCGAACAAATTAAAAAGGCGGAAGAAGAAAGTTTTGCCAATATGGTGCAAAAATTTGCCAACAGCCCTGCAGGTTGGGTGATGGCAGCGGCACTACCGGCCATTGTGTTGTTATTAGTCTTTGTCAGCATCATGCGCCGTAAAGGGCAAAAAGCTGCCGCCGTGGTCACCGCGGCTACCGCTGCGCCATTGACCGATCCGAACTATAAATCACCATTGCCACCGATGGATGACAGCCTGGACTTTGACGAAAGCAGTCTGATTAACCTAGACGACTCGCTGCTCAATGACCGAAAAGGGGGCGGCATTCGCTTAGACGATGATTTCGATATGCCGGTTAGCAAACCGCTGAGCAGCAGTTTTGGTGCCGATGATTTGTTAGATGATGCATTGGATTTACCCGATGAGCCGTTGCTGCCGCCCACGAAAGAGAAAAATGCCGATGAATTGGATTTGGACGATTTGTTGGATGAGCCGTTGGATAGCCCAAGCTTGGCTTCAAAAACCGAATTCGATGCCAATAATATCTTGTCTGGCGATGATTTAAGTGCGCTCTTTAGTCAAGCGGATGATTCATTTGTCGCCAAAGAACAGTTTGATCCAAACAATATTTTATCAGGTAACGAGTTATCCTCGTTGTTTGAGAACTTAGCCGACGATGATGATGATCTTACAATCGCAGCGCCTGCAACGGCCGCCCCGGCAAAGGCGCCAGTCGCTGAAGAACTCGATGATGAAGAAGTCGATATTGACGCGTTGTTAGCCAACAATGGCCCGGCGGCAGATCCTATCGCCAGTGCAGCGTCGGAATTGGCGGCGGCAGATGAATTGTTAGAAGAAATTGAGCTCGAGTTACCGACAGATGCACCAGCACCTTTAGAAATTGCCGATGATGATTTTGACATCGATGCTCTTGTGAATTCCAATCAACCAGTCGCCAACGCTAAAGAGCCCGCGGTCGCCGCACCGGTGCAACCCATGGACGCACTGGATGACGATGATACGGACATTGATGCCTTGTTGGCCGCCAATGCGATGCCAACAGCGCAGAAAGTGGCTGAACCAGAAATCGTCAACGAAGAAGCCTTTGATAGCAGTGATTTGGATGCATTTGCCGAATCTCTGGCCGATGAAGTGGTGCCAGAAAAATTCAGTGAGTTGGTCGAGGAACTACCAGAAGAAGTCTTAGACATCAACCTCGTGGATGATGACCTGGATGCCGCGAATGAATTGGATGCCATTTTGTCGGAAGTCGCCGAAATACGTGCTCAATCCGCAGCAGCGCAGGAGCGTCTGCCAGAGCAAATTCCAGAAGAAGCATGGCAACAAGCTCGCGAGGATTTTGAGGAGTCGCCACTGAGTCTGGATGACGTCGGCCAGTTGTTGCAGGAATCTGCGTCAGATGACCTAGACACTTCGCTGACCGAGCTAAACGCAGCGCCTGAACCAGATTTGGACGACGATATTGTTATCGACAGTTATCAAGCCGGTGGTACTGACGATGACAGCATTGATGAGCTGATCGATGAGATGACCGCGCATATTGAAGCGGCTCAGCATGAACAGCACGACGAGAATGCGTTGCTAAATGACGCGGAACTTGGGATTGAGCAGCACTTAGCGGCGGAAGCCACTGCTGAAGCGGAATATCTTAACGAGTTTGCCGAGCTTGAAGAGCATCTAGAGATGCCCGATTTAGCAGTTGCTGAAGCTCCTGATGATTTACCGGCCAGCCGCGCTCAGCTCTCTGTAGAAAATCCAAGTCGAGTGTTAGAAAGCTATCCTGAGCTGGCGTTAGATGATGCAGAACTTGACAGCATCTATCCAGATGAATTGGTGGATGACAGCAGTGACGAGATGGAACCGCTGGAAAAGTTTGCGATGTCGACCGAGGCTTTGCCAGAACTAGCAGAACTTGAAGCTACTGATTTTGATGAGCTTTTAGCTGATTTGGTCGATGTCCCTGCAGATGAGCAACAGCAACAGGATGCATCCAGTACGGCCAAAGCGCTGGATGAGTTAGCGACTTTGCCTGAGCTAAACGACGAGGACAACGAGGATGTAGATAGCGGTGCGTTGTTACCTGACTATGTACAAATCGACAAATTGTTGGCCGCTGCCGAAGAGCATGGCGTATCCGATGAACATACACCTTTAAATATTGATGTAGGCTTGTCGGACTTCGAAGATTTAATTTCGGCAGATGAGCATGGAGATGTCGATTTGCAGGACAATGGTTTTGCCAGTCGTTTGGATTTAGTCCGCGCTTACATTGAGATTGGCGATCAAGAAAGTGCCGATCAATTGATTGCTGAATTGCTGGTCTCCGATGCACCAGAGCATGTCAAATCGGAAGCACGCTCCTTATCCAGTGTGTAACTGAGTCGCTCATTAACAGGCCGACATGTGTCGGCCTGTTGCTTAGGTTTCGTCCCCCCTTTGCACCTGATCTATTCACCCATCCATCGGCCGATTGGTCGGTTTGACGCTTTTTGATATACTGGCCAGCTTAGGTACAGGAGTCCTCATGCGAATTGCACTTGGTATTGAATACAACGGCACCCGTTATTATGGCTGGCAGCGTCAACGTGAAGTAACGAGCGTTCAAGGTGAACTTGAAAAGGCGTTGGCGCTTGTTGCAAATGAACCGATCGAAACGTTTTGTGCCGGTCGCACCGATGCCGGTGTGAATGCGACGGGGCAGGTGGTGCATTTTGATACCAACGCCGTGCGTGATATGCGTGGTTGGATCATGGGGGTCAATAGCCATTTACCGGATGATATTGCCGTACGTTGGGCGCAGCAGGTGGATGAGTCTTTTCATGCGCGGTTTTCAGCAACGGCGCGACGCTACCGCTACATCATCTATAACCGCAAGTTCCGCCCAGCGATTTTAGGGACTGGGTTGAGTCATTATCACCAAGACATTGACGTCGAACGGATGAAATTAGCAGCCCCTGCGTTACTGGGCGAGCAAGATTTTACCAGCTTTCGAGCGATTCAGTGCCAATCGAATACTCCGTTTCGCAACGTGATGCATTTAGACATTCAGCGCTTTGGTGACTACATCGTGTTAGATATCAAGGCCAATGCTTTCTTACACCATATGGTGCGAAACATTACCGGCAGTTTGCTGGAAGTCGGCATGGGACGGCAACAGCCCGAATGGATCCGCTACCTGTTAGATGCAAAAGATCGAACCTTGGCTGCGGCAACGGCGAAAGCTGAGGGTTTGTACTTAGTTGGGGTGGATTATCCGGCAGCATTTAATATTCCACAACTACCGCTTGGCCCGCTGTTTTTACCGGATTAAACCGGAACTTTTGCTAGGCAACGGCTGTCATATCGGCGGTTGTTGCTTATGTGCGACGTCGCTATCGCCAACAACTTAGACCAGTTTTTGATATTCCATACGGATGCTTTGTGTTTTAATAGCCGCCGTTTTGCTTCATTTTCGCTGATTTTCTGGTAATTTCAGCTGAACTGCGCAGAAAATAAGCGCAGTGTGATAAAGGAATCCTTATGAGTTGGTTAGAAAAAATCCTGCCACGTACGTCGTCTTCAGCGCGTCGCAACATCCCTGAAGGGGTGTGGACGAAATGCACATCCTGTGATGCCGTGTTATACAAAGCGGACTTAGACCGTAACTTAGGTGTTTGCCCTAAATGTGATCACCATATGCGCGTCACTGCACGTGCTCGGTTAACCAATTTTCTTGACGCCAATACGGGTGTTGAACTTGCGGCCGATTTAGAGCCACAAGATGTGCTGAAGTTTAAAGACAGCAAACGTTACAAAGATCGCATCAGCCAAGCCCAAAAAGACATTTACGGAACCCCGAAGCCCTCTCGCAACAGCCCGTGCGGCATCTGAAGAATCTTTGGCCATCACCCCGCGTTTTACATTTGAAAATTTTGTTGTCGGCGCCTCCAACCGGTTTGCCC
>CAYTIQ010000004.1:10095-27760 GCA_964437935.1 uncultured Rheinheimera sp. | reverse complement strand
AAAAGATTACAAAAATCACATCAGCCAAGCCCAAAACTACACCAATGACAAAGACGCCATGGTGGTGATGCGCGGCTCACTGTGTGGTATGCCAGTGGTTGCGGCTAGCTTTGAATTTGAATTCATGGGTGGGTCCATGGCCTCGGTGGTCGGCGCCAAATTTGTCAAAGGTGTCGAGTTTGCACTTGAGCATAAAGTGCCGTTTATTTGTTTCTCCGCATCGGGTGGTGCGCGGATGCAAGAAGCGCTGTTCTCATTGATGCAAATGGCGAAAACATCGGCGGCGTTGGCGAAATTATCTGAAGCAGGCTTGCCCTATATTTCGGTGCTCACCGATCCGACCATGGGTGGTGTATCGGCGAGCTTAGCCATGTTAGGTGATATCAATATTGGTGAGCCGAAAGCCTTGATTGGATTTGCTGGCCCACGCGTGATTGAACAAACCGTGCGGGAAAAACTGCCGGAAGGATTCCAGCGCAGCGAATTCTTGTTAGAACACGGCGCCATCGACATGATTGTTGACCGTCGGAAAATGCGCGATACAATTGCCGGACTGGTTGCGAAATTCATGCGGTTGCCTGCTCCGAATCAGGAGCATCGCGTCGCCTAATAGGGCGTTATGTCTACTCTAACTTCGCAAAGCCAATCACTTAACGATTGGCTTTGTTTTATCGAACAATCCCATCCTATTGAAAAAATCGAACTTGGTCTTGCTCGAGTGCAACAAGTCGCCGAGCGTGGCCAGCTGCACCAATTGCCTGGGCAGGTGATTTTATTGGCGGGCACCAATGGTAAAGGCACCACAGCCCGAACTTTAGAGCTGATGCTTGAGGCTCAAGGTAAAACCGTCGGTGTCTATACCTCTCCACATTTGCTTAAGTTCAACGAGCGGTTGCGCATCGCTGGTGTCGATGTATCGGATGCGCTGTGGGTGCAAGGCTTAACGCAGGTGCAACAACTTCGTCAGGACATTCCGCTGACGTATTTTGAGTTCACAACCTTGGCCGCCTTTGCGGTGCTTAAGGCGCAAAAACCAGATGTCTGTATTATTGAGGTGGGTTTGGGTGGCCGCTTGGATGCGACCAATATTGTCTCGCCCGATGTCAGTGTGATCACCACCATCGATCTGGATCATCAAGATTGGTTGGGGCCAGATCGCGAAAGTATTGGTCGTGAAAAAGCCGGTATTTTCCGTCCACAGACGCCTGTGGTGATTGGTGATTTAATGGCACCGCTATCGGTCAGTGAGATGGCTGCCCAACTCAAGTGCCCAACGCTTCGCGTCAATCAGGATTATGGTTACCAGCAAAGTGCTCGCAGCTGGCAGTGGCAATGCGGTGAGGTGGTCCTGCAAGACCTGATAATACCTCAGGTGCCGGTGCAAAATGTGGCGACAGCGTTTGCCTGTTTATCGCTTTTACATTTGCTACCCAGTGCGACGACGGCGAATCAGGTTCTGGGGCAATTGCAACTTGCCGGTCGTATGCAATGGCTCAGCCGTCAGCCAGCGGTGTTGTTAGACGTCGCACATAACCCCCAATCGGCACACTATCTGAGCAATCAATTGCAATTGCTGCACGGAAAGTATCGCCAAATCCATTTGATTGCAGGTATGTTAAAGGACAAGGACATCCAACAGGCGTTACAACCTTTTGTTGGCCACAACTATCAATGGCATTTATTGTCATTGCCAGGCGCACGAGGCGCTCACGCATCGCAACTTCAAGCCGCATTGCCAAGTTGCGAAGCCGTGGTACAAATCGAGGATCTCAACGTGTTGCAGCGCACCATGCATCAAGCCGCCACGGATGAGTTATGGGTAGTGTTTGGATCATTTGTCACAGTTGCTGAATTCTTGCAGCAATGGACACAGGACGAAAAATGAGTTCAGTTTTAACGAATCGATTAATTGGAAGTGCGATTTTAATTGTGGCGGCTATCGTGTTTTTGCCAGATCTGCTAGATGGCCAAAAGCAGGTTCGTAAGGACGATTTTAAAGCCGTACCAGAACGTCCAGAATTTGCCGAGGTTACCGCGCCGCAGACTTTTAATGCGGATCAGCATCAAGCAGCGGAGCAACAAGCGAAAGCCTTGCCGGTGGAGAATCAACCCGCCGTGGATGGCGCTGGCACAGATCCGCAACCTGCGACCATAGGCTCGGCGGTGGTGACCGACCCTGCCACAGTGCAAGTGGGAACGATGGAGAAACCTCTTGACGTACCAGGCATGACCAGCACGTCAAACACCCCGGCAACCGCTGCTGCGCCAGCGACAGCACCTGCAGCAACACAAACCGCGGTGACCACTCCAGTGGCTGAGGTGAAAAAAGACACGACCACTGCACTGCAGAGCACCAAACTGCAAGATCCGCTGAAACAAAACGAAGCTGAACTGGCAAAAGAAGCCGCGACCGACAAACCCTTGGCCAAAACCGGGTTTATGGTCAAGGTTGGAGCCTTTGGTAAGGAAGCCAACGCCAATGCGCTGATTGGTAAACTCAAAGCTGCGGGCATGACGACCTTTACCCGCAAAGTGGTGAATGCGCAGGGTGTGCCGATGGTTGCAGTGTTTGTCGGGCCGGATTTGAAAAAAGAAAAGCTAGAAAAAGCATTGCCGCAAATTCAGCAAATCTCGAATTCACAAAACCTTCGAGTGAGCAGTTACCAGCCCATAGAAAATTAACTGGATGAAACGGCGTTGCATTTGCTAGAATGCGCGCCGTCATCAAGCATCCTTTTGGTAGCAAATGGTCTGGGTTGATTATGCCATCTTGGCAATTATCGGGTTATCGACGCTTATCAGTCTGATCCGCGGCTTCGTGAAAGAAGCAATTTCTGTGATCGTTTGGATCCTGGCCTTTTTTGTTGCCAGTCATTATTATCCCTTTCTCTCGCCATATTTCTCTAATATAGAAAGTCCCATGATTCGAAATGCCGTCGCCATCGGCATTTTGTTTATCTGCAGCTTGTTGCTGGGGGGCTTGTTGAACTATTTAATCGGCAAATTGGTCGAGTCGACCGGTTTGAGTGGTACCGACCGTCTGTTAGGACTGGTGTTTGGTGCCTTGCGTGGCGTGCTTGTGGTGGCCGCGCTGTTGTTCTTCCTAGATTCCTTTACGACGTCGGCCAAAACTGATTGGTGGAAAGCGTCGGTTCTAATTCCCCATTTTGATTTCATCATTGAATGGTTTTTCAGTTACCTGAAAGACACTTCTAGTTTTTTACAACAGACATCTGTTCTGACGAGGTAAGATCCCATGTGTGGTATTGTTGGTATTGTAGGTAAGTATCCAGTGAATCAGGCGTTGTATGACGGCCTTACCGTCTTGCAACATCGGGGTCAGGATGCCGCCGGCATTGTCACCGTGGACCAAAACCGCTTACGCCTGCGCAAAGCCAACGGTTTGGTTAAAGACGTGTTTGAACAGCGTCACATGGACCGTCTGGCCGGCAATATTGGGTTAGGCCACGTGCGTTACCCTACCGCAGGGTCAAGCAGTACTGCCGAAGCGCAACCGTTTTACGTCAACAGCCCTTTTGGTATTGCCTTGGCGCACAACGGTAACCTAACCAACGCTGATGAAGTAAAAGAGCAGCTGTTTCGCGAAGCACGCCGTCACGTCAACACCACCTCAGATTCTGAAGTATTGCTCAACGCCTTTGCCCATGAGCTGCAACTAAACAACGAACTGCATCTAACGCCCCAAGCCATTTTTAAAGCCATTTCGAATGTGCATCGTCGCGTTCGTGGTGGTTATGCTGTAGTGGCGCTGATTATCGGCCACGGTTTAGTGGCGTTTCGTGATGCCAACGGTATTCGTCCGCTGGTGATGGGTAAACGTGAAACTGACTTAGGCACCGAGTACATGGTGGCTTCAGAAAGTGTCGCGTTAGATACGGATGGTTTTACCGTGCTGCGTGATGTGATGCCAGGTGAAGCGGTTTATATCACCGAAGATGGTCAATTATTCAGCCAACAATGCGCTGAAAATCCAACGTACACGCCATGTATTTTCGAATACGTGTATTTTGCTCGCCCAGACTCAACCATCGACAACGTGTCGGTGTACGCCTCTCGCGTCAATATGGGTAAAAAACTCGGTCAGAAAATCAAAAAAGAATGGGCGCATTTGGACATCGACGTGGTGATCCCAATCCCAGAAACCAGTAACGATGCCGCGTTGCATATTGCCCAAGAGCTAGGCCTGCCATTTCGCCAAGGCTTTGTAAAAAACCGCTATATCGGCCGGACTTTTATCATGCCAGGCCAAGGCCTGCGCAAAAAATCCGTCAAACGTAAACTGAACGCGATTTGGCAAGAATTCAAAGGCAAAAACGTGTTGTTAGTGGACGACTCGATTGTGCGTGGCACAACATCTGGTCAAATCATTGATATGGCTCGTGAAGCCGGTGCCAACAAAGTGTATTTCGCCTCTGCAGCGCCAGAAATTCGTTTTCCAAACGTGTACGGTATTGATATGCCATCGGCACAAGAATTGATTGCTCACGGTCAAGATGTCGAGACGATTTGCAAGATGATTGGTGCTGACGGTCTGATTTATCAATCGCTGGAAGATTTGATTGCCGCAGTTCGCGAAGAAAATCCATCCATCAAACGTTTCGAAACCTCGGTGTTTGATGGGGTGTATGTCACCAATGACATCACGCAAGATTACCTGAACAAGTTGGATGCAGCGCGTAGCGACAATGCCAAAAGTGGCAAAGCAGCCTTAATGGCCGGTAACTTAGAAACCTACAACGAAGGTAGCTAACACCGCGTTAAATTAGGAAAAAGGAGCCGTTTTGGCTCCTTTTTTATTGAATGTTAGATCACATCGTGGTGATTGGGTGGAGTCCCGAGGTCCATAACATCGCAGTCGCCGCAAGCAATGTCACTAACAATACAAGACCCACGGTTACCAACGAGGATGCGAAGATAAATCCGCGTTCTTCAGGAATATGCATCAAGGTAGGAACACCGCTGTAAAGCAACTGCACGGACCACGCTAGCGCAGCCATGCCAACCAAGCCGATAAACCACAGCTGTGGATAAAACGCCGACAAACCGGCGAGCATCAAGGGTGTTGAGCAGTACAGTGCTAAGTTCATGCATTGGCGAAAGGTAGGGGTTGCCCCAAATGTCTCGCCCATCCACTGCGCGAGCCTGGCGAGCATCATGACACCAACAATTAGCCCTGCGTACATGCCTAAAGCTAGCGGCAAGGCACTGTCAGCGGTTAAAAAGATCCGTTCGGTTCCGGTTAATTGCCAGCCGATATTCACGGCTGCGTAATAGGCACAAAATGCCGGAAGTGCGGCAAGCAGTGCTAGTTGGATGAAGGTTGAGGGCAAAGGGTCTGTACTGCTGTCGACGCGTTGCCATTCTTGTTTGGGATGAAACAGCATCCCGACTACATGAGTGACGACCATGATTCACCTCGTTTTGTGGAAGGGTTCTTTATTTAAAACGAGGTGAACACAACGTTGGATTACTGCTGTGTAAAAAATGTTCAGGTCATGGGGCGGCCTCAGGTCAACATCGCTGGCCGTGGTCGCTAAGCAGGCACCCCTGAGTGGAACTTAAAGTCGCTATCTGAAGATTGAATCAACTCTGCCTCCACCGCGGCTAACGCGTCAATGCGTGGCTTTATATCTGGATGTTTGCCGGTTGCAGCCACTTGTGCGGCAAGTGTGAGGTAATCCTCGAAATGACGCGCCTCTGAGCGTAATAATGAGATGTAAAAACTAGCAAGCTCTGCATCGACGCGCTCGGCGAGCCTTGCAAATCGTTCACACGACCGAGCTTCGATTAACGCGCCGCAGATCAGTTTATCCACCAGAATTTGCGGTTCGTGCGTTTTACAGTGGCTAAGTAGTTGCTTGGCGTAACGGCCGGCGCTGATGTTGTCATAGGCGATGCCACGTTGCTGCATGATTTCCAACACTTGGTAAAAGTGATGCAACTCTTCGCGGATCAGCAGCACCATTTTTTCAATAATATCGCTGGAGTAGGGCACATCAGGTCGCGCTTGCAAATTGCGGCTGAGTTTGACTTTGTTGCGCAAGCTGTCCATGTCCCCTTCAAAGCGGTACGCGAAGTCCTCAAAGGGTTTAAGCCATTCTAGCAACGCTTGACTGCCGTCCTGATCGACCGCGTATTTGCGCAGTAACAACATCGCTGTTTGCGCCGCCTTGAGCTCACAAAATGTAAATATGTGCAGTTATGTGGATTGACGGTTCATCCAGTGGCTCGATATCGAGATTTTAGCGATCTATACCGTTGCGTTCATGTAGAAATTAACCAGGAGAGTTTGACCCTGATAAGTTTTAACCCACTAAAACCTATCTTCGATAGGTCGCTTCGCGGTGGGTTTTTGCAAAGCAAAAAAACATAAAACTAATCACTGAAGAGGTGGTTTGAATCGTAAGATTCATAACGATCTTATCCCGTTTTTAGGAAGGGAGGCTATTCATAAAATATTTCCATTCAAAATTCGCATTAGAAAAAATCATGGTATTATCATTTCATGCTTTGTGTGAAAAGGTAGCTGTATGAATAGCTTAGATCTTGATTATCTGCGAAAATTGTGGGCTGATAGAATCGTCTCGATGGCCATTCTTTCATTAGAAAAAGTATCAATAGATACTCAGAAAAAGGTTTTGGCAGACAATATCCCGCTTTCGATCTATTTAGACAAGTATTTGGACCTGCTTGAGTCATACACTTCAAAAGGAGCTGTAAACCTAGGATCCGGTGAACTATTGGCGAAACCGGAGCTAATTACCTCTTTCGTTGAGAAAGCCTTTGACGACATAAAGGATAAACAAACTGTTTCAGAGGCGATTCAAATTGCAATTAAGGAGCTCAAAAATGTCCAGCATCGATAAAATTGAGTTGCTTCATCCAATCCGTCGCCGAGCCATCAAATACGATCAGATTCGTAGTTGCCAATCATGTCAATATTCCAAGTATGTTTCATATGAAAACGAAGGTCAGATGGATTTTAAGGGTTGTGATGTGATTGACGGCATAACTGCTGAGCCGAAGAGATGTTCAAAATTTAGCATTTCAGAAGACGTGCTGTGTGACGAGGAGCGTAAGTACTATGAAGAACAAGGCATTTGTTGGTTGTAGAACGTTTTATTATAAACTTGATGCTGCGCGTGTTGTTCTCGATCATTCAAACGCTTTGCGTAATGGTTTTACACGCTCTCAGAATGTTCACTCTGAATTCAGTCATCTTAATTGTGGTCACTACTATCACGGAGCATCCTCATGTTCGGAGGCTCTAGAGCTCGTGCTAGAAAAGCATAAACAATCCACGGGGAAAAAAGTTCGTTCAGACTGTAACGTACTGTTTGAACACGTGGTTTGGCTGAGTGAGCATCAATACAGCAAACTCGAACAAAAGTATGGGCATGAACGTGTAAGAGAAGCGTTTCTGGCTCGATTGAAAGTTTATGCTGAGTCTGTTCGACGGGAATTTGGTTTTGAACCGCTAGGAATCGAACTGCATTTG
The DNA here is from genome assembly GCA_964437935.1 of uncultured Rheinheimera sp. Lineage (GTDB taxonomy): Bacteria > Pseudomonadota > Gammaproteobacteria > Enterobacterales > Alteromonadaceae > Pararheinheimera. Next base: position 20,241 of record CAYTIQ010000004.1, on the reverse strand, counting down.
TTCGACGAGGGGCATTATGAGCCGAACGGAGGGCAGTTTGTCCGCAACATTCACGGACACGTGCAATTTTTTAACTACGACTTCAAAAAACGCGTCGCACCACTTCGACATTTGATGAATAACGGAAAGGATGAAAAGGGGCGGACTAATGCACTCAACCCCAATTTTGTCCGCTTGCAAGACCTGGTTGCTGCGCCATTTAAAAACATGGGCTTTGAACGCGGCGAGTCAAAATTGGTCACGGGTCGCGAGCATCAGACCAAAGAGCAGTTTGTGTTGGATAAATTAAAGGCAACGCAACAGGCAAACGAAGCCTTAGAGCAAGAGCGCAACGAACTGGCTGAGCAACTCTTACTGCAACGCGCAGAACAAATGCAGCTTGCAGAGCAGATCGTCGTACAGCGCCAAGAGGTTGCGACTTGGGCCTCGGAGGTGCAGCGGTTGAAAGATCAATTTGCGCAACTACAACAACTTATTAAACAAAAAGCGTTAACTGCAATAAAACAGTTTGCAATGCGTTTCTCTCAATCCAGCCCCACACACAAGCCAACACGTTAACGGTCGCCGTTAACGCGGCCATTTTCACAACAAATCGCTCCTTTACGCTTTAAATTAAACTGTTACAGCCAGTAAACCTTTTGTACGACGGATCAAGATGATAGGCTTACATCCAAATAATTATTGGTACAGGATGTAGCAAGACTAGCGCTCATTCCCGCCCAGAACGACATGATCAGGATTCAATAATGCAAAACGCCCAACATCAAAACCTCATCGGCTTTATATGGAATATCGCCAATAAACTGCGTGGCCCTTATCGTCCGCCGCAGTATCGTCGTGTGATGTTGCCGCTGATTGTTTTGCGGCGTTTCGACCTGGTGCTTGCTGAAAACAAGCAAAAAGTTCTGGATGAGAAAAAACGCTTGGAAGAAAAAGGCATTACAGGCGCTGCGCTTGATAAAGCGTTGTCCCGCATTGCTGCGAACGATCGTAAGCAGGAATTGTTCAATACCAGCGGTTTCACCTTTGAGAAGTTACTGGGCGATGCGCCAAACATTGCAGGTAATTTAATCGCTTACATTCAAGGCTTTTCGCCACGCGCTCGCGATATCTTTGACAAGTTCGAGTTTGAAACTGAAATAGCCAAACTGGATGAAGCAAACCGGTTGTACCTGATTATTAAAGAGTTCTGTTCGGGTGAGATCAATCTGTCGCCAAATGCCATCAGCAATCTGCAGATGGGCTATTTGTTCGAAGAGCTGGTGCGTAAATTTAACGAGCAAGCCAACGAAGAAGCCGGGGATCACTTTACGCCACGTGAAGTCATTCGGCTGATGGTGCAATTGCTGTTTACTGGCGAAGATGGCATCTACGAAAAAGGCACGTACCGCAGTGTATACGATCCTACTGCGGGTACCGGTGGTATGTTATCCGAAGCTGAAAAGTTTATTTGTGGGGATGGTGATACCAATGGTCTTAACCCTGATGCCAATATCGAATTGTTTGGTCAGGAATACAACCCGGAGTCTTACGCCATTTGTTGTGCAGATCTTCTGATTAAAGATGAACCCATCAATAACCTGATTTATGGCGACACCTTGGGCGTTAAAGACGCCAAGAATAAAACCAGCGGTTTCGTTCCGCATGACGGCCATCCAGACAAAAAGTTTCACTACATGCTGGCCAACCCGCCTTTTGGCGTGGAATGGAAGCCTGAAGAAGATTTTGTGCGCGAGGAATACGAGAAGCAGGGCTTTAATGGGCGCTTTGGTGCTGGTTTACCGCGTATCAATGACGGCTCGCTACTGTTTTTGCAGCATATGATTTCGAAGATGCACAATCCGCCACTTATGGGCGGTGATGGATCAAAAATTGCTGTTGTGTTTAATGGCTCTCCACTGTTTAGCGGCGACGCCGGTTCAGGGGAGTCTAATATCCGCCGCTGGATCATCGAACACGATATGTTGGATGCAATTGTCGCCTTGCCGGATCAAATGTTCTACAACACCGGTATATATACCTACGTCTGGATCGTTACCAATAAAAAACCTCCACATCGTGAAGGTAAAGTGCAGCTGATTGACGGCACCCGCCATTTCAAAAAAATGGATAAGAGCCTGGGCAACAAGCGCAATGAACTGTCAGAAGATCATATTAAAGAGTTGGTTCGTTTATATGGCGAATATGATCACGACAAAACCAGTGAAGTGTTGGTTGATGGTAAGCATGAAAGCCGCGTGTGCAGCAAAGTGTTTGCGAACCACAAATTTGGTTATCTGAAACTAACTGTTGAACGACCACTTCGTCTGAACTTCCAAGTGAGCGCAACGCGCATTGTCAAACTTGAAGAGCAAAGCGCATTTATCAATTTAGCCAGTAGCAAAAAACGCAAAGATGATGCGGTTTATTTGGCAGAAATTGCTGAAGGGCAGAAGTTGCAAGAATCGATTCGAGTCACTTTGCAAGGCATGGATGGCACCATTCTTTATACGAACCGCCCGAAGTTTGAAGCTGTGCTCGATGCTGCTTTTAAAAAGGCGGGGATCAAAATCAGCGGCCCAGTTAAAAAAGCCTTGCTGGCAGCGCTTTCAGAAAAAGATCCTAACGCCGATATTTGTCTGGATACCAAGGGGAAACAGGAACCTGATGCAGATCTTCGCGACACTGAAATCGTCGAGCTCCCAGATGATGTCGTATTGCCACTGCCCCTTGGTTATGACAACGAAACAGGTCACGACAAGTTGTTGGCTTTAGTAAAAGAGCATTGCGAAAACTACCTTAAAAAAGAAGTTTTGCCGCATGTACCTGACGCTTGGATTGATCACAGCAAGACCAAAGTTGGTTATGAAATTCCTCTTACTCGTCACTTCTATACATACAACGAACCTCGTAAGTTAAAGGATATTTCAGACGAAATAAGTTTGTTGGAAAAAGAGATCATGGCCATGCTAAGTGAGGTGGTTTGATGGGGGAATATGCGACTTACTCTGCTTACAAGCCGTCCAATATTGCGTGGTTGGGCGACATTCCTGAGCATTGGACGGTGTGGAAGATTACTCACGGGTTCAACAGAATCGGAAGTGGTACAACTCCTAGGAGCGATAACCCAGTTTTTTATGATGGCGACGTTCCGTGGGTTACAACTTCCGAGCTCCGGGAGACAGTTATTTTTGACACTACCCAAAAAGTAACTGCTGAAGCCGTGGCCTCACATTCAGCATTAAAAATATATCCAAAGGGCAGTTTGGCTATCGCTATGTACGGAGCCACTATTGGTCGTCTGGGAATCCTTGGTGTTGATGCAACATTTAATCAAGCCTGTTGTGTTTTTGCAGACCCAAAGGTCTTCGATACACGGTTTGTTTATTATTGGCTTTGGATGCGCAGACCAATACTGATTTCTTTGTCCAATGGAGGTGGACAGCCGAACCTCAGTCAAGACGATTTAAAAAAACTTTGGATTCCGATTCCTGATATTCCTGAGCAACAAGCTATAGTCCGTTTTCTCGACTTCAAAACAGCTCAAATCGACGCGCTTATCGCAAAGAAAAAGTCGTTACTATACAAGCTTGCTGAAAAGCGCATGGTATTGATTAGCCATGCAGTCACCAAAGGACTTGACCCATCCGTGCCGATGAAGCCTTCAGGAGTTGAATGGCTCGGTGATATTCCTGCGCATTGGCAACAAAAACGTTTGCGGTTTTGCATGACAACAAACCCAAGCAAGAACGAGATTAAGTTGTCTAGTGATGAATTAGTATCCTTTGTTCCAATGGAAGCTGTTGGTGAGTTTGGGGGCTTAAATCTCGAGACTGAAAAGGAAATAGGCGAGATTGGCAGCGGCTATACCTACTTTGCAGAAAATGATGTCGTTGTAGCAAAAATAACACCGTGTTTCGAAAATGGTAAAGGTGCAATTGCAAGTGGGCTAAAAAATGGTATTGCGTTTGGCACCACTGAACTGCATGTAATGCGTGCTGGCGAGGATATCTTGCCGGAATATTTGTTCCAACTTACTCTGTCGCATCCATTTCGAGCTATTGGTGAGTCGGAAATGTATGGTGCTGGTGGGCAAAAACGTATCCCTGAATCCTTTCTTAAAGATTTCCGTATTGGATTGCCGCCGATACAAGAGCAACAAGATATCATCGATTACATAAACAAAGTGAACAGAAAAAGTGATCTCCAAACGTCACAGACCTCAGATGTCATTGCTCGTTTAATTGAATACCGTACTGCATTGATTACAAATGCAGTGACTGGAAAAATCGACGTGCGCGATTTTGTAGCACCCTCTACCAAAACTGAATGATCGAGGGGACACAAGGATGGCACTCAATGCACAAGGTTACTTTAATTGTCTGAAATCATACTTAAATACCGGCCATTATGGCGAGGAGCAGGTTACAAGTCAGGAAGTTACATTAAAGGAAAAAGGCTTTGGTCACAGTGGTGCAAAGCCTGTTACCTATGAGGTTAAGCTACAGACCAATGGTGAAACTTTGGTCATTAAGCTTGATACCAAAAAGAAAGGTTCCACATTACCGCTTTTTCATTTTTTGGACGACACAGCTAAACCTTGGTCAAAACGGTGCGACTATGTGTTGTTTAACCTGCGTAAAAATAAGTTGTATGTCTATTGCTTCGAGTTTAAGTCGGAGAGCATTCCGCACGATACACCCGACCAACTTACAGCAAGCGTCGATTGGTTAAAGGCGTTACATGCAACGATTAAAGCCTATACGACGAAGCGCAGCACCTTCTATGTTACAAAATACGTGCTTAGCAACAGTGCAGACCCAGCCCCTTACCTTGATGCAAATGGCGAATACTTGCAGCGTGATCACACCATTCGCCACTACAAATATTCCGACATTAATGGTATGGCGCTAGCTAATTTAGCCAACACCAATGTAGAGGTCATTCGGTAATGGATATGCTTACTGTTGCGACTTTGGCGAGGCTGCGATGACAAAAGCAGATAATCGGCAGTTGCCGCTGTTTGAACTGGAGGTTCTTCCGGTTGAGCCTGAACAACCCGCTGCAACTGCTGATGAATCAGTGGCTAAACAATCCGAGCCTGAAAGCCCATACAGTAAATACATTGTGTATGTGGACGAAAGTGGTGACCACAGTCTGCAAAGCATTGATGATAACTATCCAGTGTTTGTCCTAGCGTTTTGTGTCTTTCACAAGCGCCATTACAGCGAACAAGTTGTGTCTGCTCTGGAAAAATTCAAGTTCAATTATTTTGGTCATGACCAGGTCATTCTGCACGAACATGAAATCCGGAAGGAAAAAGGCGCTTTTACTATTTTCCGCAGCCGGGAGCAAAAGCATCAGTTTTTGCACGAGTTAACCAGCATTATTGAGCACAGCAACTTTATTTTGATTAGTTGTGTAATCGATAAACGTGCACTTCGCAAACAAGCGGACTTGGCATCCAATCCATATCACATTGCCTTGGGCTTTTGTTTAGATGCCTTGTACGGCTTTTTGCAGGAAAAGAATCAGCATCAGACAAAAACTTTTGTGGTGGTCGAATGCCGCGGTAAAAAAGAAGATGCCGAATTGGAACTGGAGTTTAGGCGCATCTGCGACGGCAATAATCGTTTAAATCTATCTTTGCCATTCGAAGTGTTGTTTGCTGACAAAAAGGCCATGTCATCCGGTTTACAGTTGGCCGACCTTGTTGCTAGGCCAATAGGATTAAGTGTGTTACGGCCTGACCAGGACAATCGTGCTTTTGAAGCGTTAAAACCTAAGTTTTATTGTGATGGTGGAAGAGCGGGTGTTGGACAAGGTTACGAGGGGTTGGGGCTTCGAATTTTCCCAGCTCCAGAAAGCGAAAAGCCCCGATGATACTCACCGAGGCTGTAGCGCCGACCGGGAACCCCCAATCCACTTGGTGCAGAGTATAGGCTAATAAGAAACCAATAATCAACGGAATATTTGTATGCATAAAGAAATTGATTTCGAAAATGACATTGAGCAAGCATTAATCAGCTCAGGTGGTTATAGCAAAGGCGATGCGCATGGCTATGACGCTGATATGGCTCTGTTTCCCGAAGAAGTCATTTCTTTTGTGCAAAAGACACAACCAAAGATTTGGGCTCGCCTGACCGGGCTTGATGCAAATAAGGCGCAAGCCATGTTACTAGACAGTTTGGTAAAAGAACTCGCGGCAAAAGGTGCTTTGGCTGTGTTGCGGGAGGGTTTTAAGTGTGTGGGCAAAACCGTCCGCCTAGCTTACTTTGCACCGAATACCGGGCTCGATCCTGCAAGTACCGAGCGTTACGCTGACAATCGTCTGACTATCATCAGGCAGGTCAAAACCCAAAGCGGTGCTATCCCAGATATCGTACTGGCGGTAAATGGTTTACCGGTAGTCACCATGGAGCTGAAAAACCCAATGTCAGCAACGGGTTGGAACGTTGAGCATGCAAAACAACAATATCGCTTTGAACGTGACCCGCAAGAGTTGTTATTTGCATTTAAACAGCGTTGTTTGGTGCATTTTGCTGTAGATACAGAACTTGTCTTTATGACTACGAAGCTCGAAGGAAAAGACACCTCCTTTTTACCGTTCAATAAAGGCAACAATAAAGCCGCAGGTAATCCCGAAGTTAAAGGCGATGTCCGTACCAACTACTTGTGGAATGATGTTCTAATTCGCGACAGTTTGATGGATATTTTGGCGAGGTTTATCCATCTGGATGTTGAAGAAAAAACGGTAGTGACCGAAAAAGGTCTGAAACGACATCGCCGTGAAACGATGATTTTCCCTCGATACCATCAGCTTGATGCTGTTCGCGCATTAACCGACCACGCTCAAAAAAATGGGGCTGGCCGGAACTACTTGATCCAGCATTCGGCTGGATCTGGCAAATCCAACTCGATTGCGTGGTTAGCACACCGCCTCTCCAGCCTGCATAACGCAAACAATGAAAAGATATTCCATTCGGTCGTTGTAATTACTGATCGCCGAGTTTTAGACCAGCAGCTGCAAGATACCATTTTCCAATTTGAACATAAGCTTGGGGTGGTTCAAAAGATTGATGAGAATACCCAACAACTAGCAAAAGCACTGGCCGATGGTGTTCCGATTATCATTTCGACGATCCAAAAGTTTCCTTTTATTACGCAGGCTATCCGAACGATGGAAGCCAACGGCAAAGCAGTGGCCATTTCCACGGCAGGAAAGCGTTTCGCTGTCATCGTCGATGAAGCCCACAGCTCGCAAAGTGGTGAAACTGCGATGGAGCTTCGCAAAATACTCAATAAGGATGGGATAGAATCTGCCATCGCGGAGCAGTTACTCGACATGGAGGACGACTCTCTAAGCGACGAGGCCAAAAACGAGCTATTGCGTGAGCAGCTTAAACGTTCTAAGCAACCCAATTTGAGTTTCTTTGCATTCACTGCAACGCCAAAATTTAAAACATTAGCCGTGTTTGATGAGCCAGGGCCAGATGGAGAAGCGCCGTTCAGTCATTACAGTATGCGCCAAGCCATCGAAGAGAGTTTTATTCATGATGTCCTAGCGCATTACACCTGTTACAAGCGCTATTACAAGCTTATTCAAAAAGTGGAAGCAGATCCTGAAGTACCGCGTCGCAAGGCTGCGCGTGCGCTTGCCCGTTTTGTCGAGTTTCATGATTACGAGATTGCGCAAAAAGTAGAAGTGATAGTTGAGCACTTCCGCACTCACACCCGCCATAAGATTGGAGGGCGTGCCAAAGCTATGGTTGTCACCGGTTCCCGTGAACATGCTGTGCGCTACAAACTCGGTTTTGATAAATACATCAAAGCCAAAGGGTACACCGATGTGAAGTCATTGGTCGCTTTTTCAGGTGAAATTACGCTTAAAGAGTTTGCGGATAAAAAATTCACGGAAGTGAATATGAACAACGGGATCAAAGAGTCTGAGCTGCCGGAAAAATTCAATACCGAGGAATATCAGGTACTACTAGTGGCTGAAAAATATCAGACTGGATTTGATCAACCATTGCTACATAGTATGTATGTAGACAAACGTCTGTCGGGCATTCAGGCGGTGCAGACCTTATCGCGCCTTAATCGAACGACTCGGGGAAAAACCGATACCTTTGTGCTGGATTTTGTAAACGAGCCTGAAGATATTTATAAAGCTTTCAAACCGTATTATGAAACTACTGAAAAAGGCGATGATACCGATCCACAGCAACTGAATAATTTGGCTCACACGCTGACCAATTGGAAAATCTTTACAGCTGATGAAGTGAGTGCCTGGTGTGAAATATGGTTTAGGAACCGATTAAACCCAACAGGTGGCGAGCATAAAAAGCTGAACAGTATTTTGGATTTGGCGGTAGAACGTTTCAAAAAGTTTGGTGAGGAAGATCAAAACCTGTTTAAAGGCCAATTAGTCAGCTTCCGTAACTTGTACGGCTTCGTCTCACAAGTGATCCCGTATATGGATTCCGATCATGAAAAGCTATACACCTATGCTCGGTTTTTATTGACCAAACTGCCTCGAACAACAGATACCCGGACAGTACAGGTCGATGATGAGGTTGAACTGAAATATTACCGTCTGCAAAAAATCAGCGAAGGCTCCATCGACCTTAAAACAGGAGAAGCTGAGGCCTTGTATGGCCCTACTGAGGTGGGGACAGGGCAAGCAGATGAAGAAGTTCAGTTATCGACTTTGGTTGGCAAGCTGAACGATCGCTTTGGTACTGAGTTTACTCCTGCTGATCAACTGTTCTTTGAACAAGTTCGCGAAACCGCCGTGGCAAACGAAAAGCTGCGCCAGGCGGTCATGGCGAACAGCATCGAAAACTTTGAACCAGTATTTAATAAACAGTTGGAAAATTTGTTTATTGAACGTATGGAAGGGAATGAAGAAATCTTCGTGCGCTTGATGAACGACGAGGCATTTAAAAGCATTGCCGCAAGCCATTTGATGAGAGCTGTTTACAAGCAGATTAAATCTACTGGCAGTGTCAGCAGTTAAACAACCGTTATGTACCTCGCGTAATCACTGTAAACACTGTAAGAGCAAAGAGAATTACAGTGATTACAGTGGTTATTGCACGGTATGGAATACTTCGGTTGTTAGGTTCAACTTAGCTGGATGCGAGCTTTTCGAGTGTTGCTACCAATGTTTTTAAGGTTTCAAGATGTCAGAACTATCGACGATGAGAGATAATTTTCCAATAACTTATGATCAGTTGATGAATCCTCTTCTACGAGCGTTAGTCGTGCTCGGCGGTTCAGCATCCAATTCGGAGCTGCTGGAGCAAGTAATCAAACAAGAATCTATTTCGGATGATGTTGCCGCGGTTATACATAAACCCGATAAAGGCAATCAAACCGAGATTGGTTATCGGTTAGCCTGGGCCCGCACGTACTTGAAAAAGGCGGGTTACATCATCAATTCGTCTCATGGTGTTTGGGCACTCACAGCTTTGGGTAAAGATAATCCTGAAGTAAATCCAAGTTATATCGTACGATCTGTGCAAGGACGTTTGACAGATACGGCGGTAATGCCTTCTGGTACTGAGGTTATCTCAGAAGATGAAGTACCTGACGAAGTTCTAGAGTGGCGTGAACATCTCCACCAAATTTTGATCAATGACATGAGTGCCGATGCATTTGAAAGGCTTACACAGCGGCTGTTACGCGAATCAGGTTTTGTTAATGTGCAGGTTACTGGTCGCACTGGCGATGGTGGTATTGATGGCAAGGGCATCGCTAGGATCAATGGTTTGATGAGTTTTCATATAGCATTTCAGTGCAAAAAGTACCAAGGCTCAGTTGGCGCTCCGGAAATAAGAAATTTCCGCGGGGCAACGATTGGTGTTGCTGACCGTGGTTTATTTATCACAACAGGAACCTTTACAAAGGCGGCGATTGAAGAAGCAAATCGAGTAGGTGCTGCTCCGATAGACCTGGTGGATGGCAGCATGCTGGCAGACAAACTGAAAGAGTTGAGTCTTGGAATCAAAACCGAATTGGTTGAAAAAGTGACTGTTGATTCTGATTGGTTTAAGACGATATAACCTACAGTAAACGCAGTAATCACAGTAATCACAGTAATCACAGTAATCACAGTAAACGCAGTAATCACAGTAAACGCAGTAAACGCAGTAAACGCAGTAA
>CAYTIQ010000004.1:7893-9868 GCA_964437935.1 uncultured Rheinheimera sp. | reverse complement strand
AACGCAGTAAACGCAGTAAACGCAGTAAACGCAGTAAACGCAGTAAACGCAGTAAACGCAGTAATCACAGTAAACGCAGTAATCACAGTAAACGCAGTAATCGCAGTAAACGCAGTAATCGCAGTAAACGCAGTAAACGCAGTAAACGCAGTAATCGCAGTAAACGCAGTAAACGCAGTAAACGCAGTAAACGCAGTAAACGCAGTAAACGCAGTAATCACAGTAAACGCAGTAATCACAGTAAACGCAGTAATCGCAGTAAACGCAGTAATCGCAGTAAACGCAGTAAACGCAGTAAACGCAGTAATCGCAGTAAACGCAGTAAACGCAGTAAACGCAGTAATTGTCACCGTTATCTCAAAATGTGCATGCGTTACCGGTAGAGTATGAAAACCGTTACCAAGAGCGGCTGGGAAGTGTCTAGTTTATTGGTGGCGATTCAGATATCTGTGTTCTTGGATGGATTTGCTTTTGAAAGAAATTGAATTGCGAGGCTAAAAACGCGGCGTGGTGTTGCTCTACATCCATGCCCGTTTATTTACTGAGGGAGAAGCTTTGTTTGTAAGTCGGTCTTACGCTGAGTCTGAGTCCACTTCAGCCAACTCAACTCGGTTCTCTTTGAAAACCAGAAAACCTTCGTCAATAGCTTGTTGAACCATTATTTTGGCGATGTCCCGATCTTGTTCCTGATAGGCTCGAATGTGTCTATTGCTCCATGTAAGCTTATTCGCTAACACCGCAACTGATAATTTTTTGCCAGCAGCGTGTTTCTTGATAGTTTCCAAGGCCGATTGGAACAAGAAGTTTCTGCTTTTGCCAGATTTTACTTCTTGAATTGAATCGAGACTGCGTAAAAACAGCTTTGCTGCATAAAGCACCTCCGCTTCGGTGATGACCAACGACTCGGCTGCTAGTAAAGAACTCACTCGGAGGATATGTTCAGTACCTCTCGCGAAGATTGCACCAAATTCTCGATGGTTGCGATTGAGTTCAAAATATTCGATGAACGCTTTAACCAATTCTGCAGTCTCGTCAGACATTTCAATTGCCCCGTCATTGCTAAAGCAGGTTTTGAAACGTTGAACTAAAGAATCGGTAGGGCCATTCAAATCCCTTTTGGGATTTAGAACGTCTCGATATTCTGCTACCCGCATGAAGATGGGACGCCCCATCAACCCTGAGTCTATATTTTGCGGGTTGACGATAAAATCGGTGTTGATCGGTGTTGAATAACCAACGTAAGCAAAATACGGGTTTTGCCAATCATTCTTGCTCAGTTTTCTCTCTGACTTTATCAAACGTTCAAGCATCGCTTTATCAGTTGAGATCAGAGCTTCGTCTTTCTGCAGTTTTGCAATTAATGTCCGCAGACTATTGATAAGCTCACGCCGCGTTTTAAACGGAAACCTTGCAACATTGGCGGTGATCATTAACATAATTGTATCTAATGCACCAAAATCTGTGCGGGATGCGGCAGCTTTAAAAAGCAGGTGACATTCGTCTTCAATCAAGATCGGCGTTTGATTGAAAGCGAGAGCTTCATGAACCTGTTTGCCAGACGTTACCGCCGCTACGATAACATCGTTCATCGACATGGCGTCGAATAGTTGTTGCTGAAAAGCTTGATGTTTTTCCTTTCCACAGGCTGATAAAGCCGCTACGACTGAAAAAAAGCCAGATTTCATCCCGTTGTATAAACCTTGGTTGGATCTTGTTAAGGCCAATACATTTAACGCAGCGATAATGCGGGGTTCTTTTAAGATTCGCATCTCGTATCGAGCTAGCTCATTACAGAAGTCCCCTGCCAATCCTGGTGCAGATCCCAGATCGACATCATCAAGTAATTTTTGGAGCTTATCCGGCAGTGGAAAAACTATATCGTTAAGTTGACGCTGAGAATCCAGCTTCAACCCTTTGTCTGTTAATGGGGCTGTCTGAGCATCGAACTCATCTGCTAGCACTGCAGGTTCGTTAG
>CAYTIQ010000004.1:0-7793 GCA_964437935.1 uncultured Rheinheimera sp. | reverse complement strand
ATACTGCCACGGTTAGAGTATCGAACTCATCTGCTAGCACTGCAGGTTCGTTAGATACTGCCACGGTTAGAGTATCGAACTCATCTGCTAGCACTGCAGGTTCGTTAGACACTGCCACGGTTAGAGTATCGAACTCATCTGCTAGCACTGCAGGTTCGTTAGACACTGCCACGGTTAGAGTATCGAACTCATGTTCTTTTAAAGTTTGATTAGTAGTCACAGTGTCATTTGCAACCAAACAAGCTGTCTTGGAGATTAGTGCTTTTGTAACCTTCAAGATTTTTGTTGGTTTCAGTCGCGGTGTTGTTTTTAGCAGCCTTTGTAGAGCATCACATATTTTCATCATCAATAGTCCTTATCGATTCGGGTTAGTTGTTTGCGATTGCAAACGTGGTAAATGCTAAATTGAAGCCATCAAGCTGTAAAATATCTTTTTGTGTTTTTACTAGCTGCATGTTGACATTCTGTATGCCATTGATTTATATGAGGTATTTTGTGGTTTGTTGTGCGAATCTGTATATTCCGAAAAGTTATAAGTATTTGTGGTGTAATATTTAATTGGTATATTTGGTGTTGTAGCCGGTGTCTCGCTGCCGACGATGAGAGTTATAAAAACCTGAATCAACTACTTGAATGGCGAACAAAATCAATGGCTTTGGTCTTACAATCATGAAAGGCCACGCAAAGCCAATGGCGGAAAACCACCATTGATGGCCGCTTAGCCTCTACTTTTAACTGCGGTTAAAAATGGGGGGATTACCTGGGGAAAGGTAAGGAATTTTGATGAGAAATCTTGGTTTTGGTTAAAAAATAAGAATCGCAGACCCCAAGGGGTTTTACTCGGGGCCCATTCTTTAAATTTGTATGATGCAAGCCAGCAAGGATTAAAATTCGGGGTGTACACGAAATTGTTATTGCAACTACCTCTGAACCTTAGTTATTTTTGCAAGTATCTACCACTGTGGAATTTAAAATCAGTATCAACGTCAGTTATTAATTTAGCTTCCAAGTTTCCAAAAAATTTTATTCTGTCAGATATGTCTTTTCCGGCAACTGTTGAAGCTATTTCAAGATAGTCTGAAAAATGCCTAGCTTCTGAACGTAGCAAAGATACATAAAAATCGGAAAGTTCCGAATCGACAAATTGTGATAAAGCGGCAAATCTCTCGCATGATCTTGCTTCAATATATGCTCCACATATCAGTTTATCTATAAATATTTGTGGTTCATGTGTTTTACAGTTTTGAATAAGAGTTTTGGCATAGCGGCTTGCAGTAATATTTTTATATTCAATTCCGCGGCTCAGCATTATTTCTAACACTTGGCAGAAATGGTGTAATTCTTCTCGTATTAGCAAAACCATTTTGTTGATTATCAAGTCTGAATGCTCGAAGTCAGAACGCCCAATGATTGTTTTGCTAATCTTCTCTGCTCTTTTTAAATCAGCCAAATCACCTTCAAAACGATATGCAAAATCTTCGAACGGCTTTAGCCAATTTAGAAGATGTTTTGAGCTTTCTTCATTGCACGCATATCTTCTTAGCAAATACATAGCTGTTTGACCCGCTTTTAACTCACACAGCATGTGATCTTGAAGTAATACAGTAAGTCGTTCTGGTCTTTTTGCTTCGTCCAGCCACTCCTGTGGCGTTCGACAAATGAGAAAATTATTCACATCTGTCAGAATTGTTTCAAAATTCATTACGAAAACCCTTAAATGATAGTTGTGTAGTCACAAATTTAGTTTTCATCATTGCTCAAGGTGAAGTTAGTATAACTTTTGTCAAAGCTATTTAAGTTATGGACTACTGCTGCCATCTCACTTGGGGTTAGCTCACGTGGCGAGCGAGGGAGAAGTAATTTTTCTGTAGTCCAATCTTTAGTTCTGACTGCTCCTACATATGATTCTGAGCTATAGTATTTTTTTGCTCCTGCAAATGAGTATGTGTATTCCAGTCGAGTGCGATTGTAATTAATATAATGTAAAGAGCTAATGAATTCTTTTGTGTCAGGGTCATGGAAAGACAGTTTTTTGTCTTTAAGGAATATCTTCATCCCCGTTTTATTTAATTCTAGATTGTATGCCTGTTGATCTGTGATTGATAGTTTGTATATGGATTTAGATATACTTGATAATGATTTTTGAGAGGTAATTTGCCCATGTAAACTGGACAGTTGTTTTTCAAGATCAGCAATTTCTTCATGAAGATCATCCATTTTCTGCATGGTTGCAATAGAGCTTTTACCCTCTTTTACACGGCTTTTATAATAGTCATCAAGCTCTTTGTTGATAGCTTTGAGTTTATTTATTTCTTGCTGTATTTTCACTCGCGAAAGTTCAGCTGATTTCAATCTTTTCATATCAGACATCATTGCTAACATAACAGGTTCGACATGAATTAGAAAAAAATGATATGCAATGACGTATGGGAATGTTGTTGATATCCGACAAAACTCTCCACCTGAGCGCTGCTTTCTGCTGCAACGTAAAAGAGGCAACTGATTTTTAGTTTGTTGAATACTCATTCCGCTACCACAATGACCACACTTCACCATACCGTGTAATGGCCATTTACGGTCCTCTCTTACGCTCGTAAAAAGTCTTCCCTGATGGATTCTCTGAGCGCTGTAAAACGTTTCTTCGTCGACTACTTCATCGAAGAGCTTCTCGCCAAACACTCTTCCAATGCATTTTTCATTTTTCAGTATCCTTATGATTTTAGTCGGGTTAATATTTTTTAGTGGCTTAATCTCTCCGTATTTCTTCCGCAGTTCTCTTTCGATAACTACTTGCCCAAGTCCTTGAGCATGTAAACGAAATAATTCGACAACCACCGGAGCGAACTCATTTAGCTTACCGCGTTTGTCCAACCAAAAAGGCATTCGCATACGCGGAGTAATTTTTTTTTCCTTTGCGAGGGATTCCCTACGAGCCCATGAAGCTTTTACTTTTTTCGAACGCCACTCTGAGTCTTTGTGTGCGCTCTCGATTTCTATGAGCAAACGCATCCATTTGCCAAAATCATCGGCAGATTCAGGAGGGTACTCCTGATTATCCGTGATAGTTACAATTGTAACGCCTCCTTGCCAGATCTTATGAAGAAGTTCCTTTGTTTTGCTAATCGACAATCTGGTGAGTCGAGAAAACTGTTCTAGAAGTAAAATTGAGCCATTCTCAATTAAACCTTTTTCGATTTCGTCAACGAAAATGCCGAGTTCTCCGTACTCAAGGTTTTCCCCCTTAAAACCAGAATAGCCATCATCCACTAACTTTCTCTCAAACTCGACGTCAGGATGCATGGCAAGCCATGCTTGTTGAGCTTCAGATTGCCTGAATAGCGAGCTGTTATCCCGTTGAGCATCGGAACTAACCCTTTGATAAAGATATGCTTTTCTTTTCATTTATGATTCTCTACATAAGGAATGAAATAAACATTGCACATATTATCGTTTAGCTCACATAACAAGTGATCGGTTAAAAGCACCGGCAGCATGTCTGGCTGCGCCGCCTTCTCAAGCCATGCATCTGGCGTTTGGCAGTGCAAAAATTGATGGATAGGGGCAAGCAGTTCGGAAAAACTCATAACAGCAATCTCGATAAATTAGTGATCGGCGTGTTCGAATGGGGAAAATTGCAAGAGCCACTCGGTAGGGGTGACCGTCAGCACCGAGCATTGCTGGTACCAATCTCCCAGCACATACCGATACCCCGTGGTGGTTTCAGTCAGTGCAACAGCATGCACGTTAGGCCTGTGCGTATGGCCATGAATTAGATGGCTAACGCTGTACTGTTGCATAACACGCGGCACCTCATCGGGTGTGACGTCCATAATGGCGGCTGTTTTGGCCATTTTGTCCGAGGCACTGGTGCGGCGTGCCTTACGAGCCAAATGCTGCCGATACCACAGCGGCAGATGCAAGATCAGCCATTGCCACCAAGGTTGGTCCCACCATTGCCGGAATTTGTGATAACCCACATCCAGGGTGCATAAGCTGTCGCCATGCATCAGTAAGGTTGGTGTGCCGTACAAATCAACCACAGTGTGTGGGGCCAGTAATGTCAAGCCGGCACGCTTGGCATAGCGGTTTTTTAATAAAAAATCTCGATTGCCGTGGCAGAAATACAGGGCGGTGCCTGCATCCTGTAAGCGTTTAAGGCCGGCGGCGACGTCGTCAAGCAAGGGGTCTGGATTGTCATCGCCAATCCATACTTCGAACAAATCACCCAAAATATACAAGGCGTCGGCGCCTTGGGCGTCGTGCTGTAGAAAACGCAAAAACACGGCCGTAATATCGGGCCGCGTTGCGCTTAAATGCAGATCTGCAATAAACAGGGTGCGATTATTCGCCATCGATCTCGGCTTTTTCGATCACCACATTATCCACTGGCACATCGGCATGGCCAAATTTACGGCCTGTGCGTACGGCTTTGATTTTTTCAACAACATCAAGGCCTTCAACCACTTCACCAAACACGCAATAACCCCAACCATCGCGGCTTTCGCTGCTGAAGTCTAAGAAGTTGTTGTTGGCAACGTTAATGAAAAATTGGCAGGTCGCTGAATGCGGATCGCTAGTGCGAGCCATGGCGATAGTGCCTTTTTTGTTGGAGACACGGTTGTTCGCTTCGTTCTTGATCGGCGCTTTGGTGTCTTTTTGTTCCATCTCTGCTGTAAAGCCGCCGCCTTGGATCATAAAACCATCAATGACACGGTGGAAAATGGTGCCGTCGAAATGACCGTCTTTGACATAACTTTTGAAATTTTCAACTGTCACTGGGGCTTTGTCGGCAAACAAAGCCAATTTGATCAGACCAAAATTGGTATGCAGCGTAACCATGGGAGTTCCTTATTTAGCTTCAAGTGCAGCAAAATGCTACAGGAGCACGCTCAAAGCGTGGCTTTGGGCGAACATGATTGGCAAAGTGTATCAAAAACAGCGAGTAAACCCAAGGCAACTGAATCACGTGCTGGCGTTGTACGATATGCCTCAAACCGTGGTCGAGACCGGTTTTCATACGCCGATCTGGGATGGCTGTCTGTCGCGGCCAGTGTTACACTATCGCGTTTTAGCAGGCCGCCAGAGATGACTGCGCGTTTCGGCATGCCAGATGCAGCCGCGTATCGATGTTCATACCAATGAGGACTTTATGTTACAGATCTACAACACCCTAACCCGCCAAAAAGAACAATTTAAGCCATTAGTTGAAGGCAAAGTAGGGATGTACGTCTGCGGTATTACCATTTATGACTTCTGTCACGTGGGGCATGCCCGTACTTACGTTGCGTTTGACGTGATGAACCGCTATTTGCGGTTTTCTGGCTATGACGTGACCTATGTGCGCAATATCACGGATGTCGATGACAAAATTATTCGCCGTGCCAATGAAAATGGCGAGTCGTGTGATGATTTAACGGCCCGTTACACCAAAGCCATGCATGATGACTTCAAAGCGCTGAATTTGTTGCCAGCCGACATCGAGCCACGCGTCACCACGCACATGCACGAAATCATCGAACTGATTGAAACCTTAATCGCGAAAAAACACGCATACGTGGCAAGCAACGGCGATGTGATGTTCGATGTGTCGACCTTTGAACAATACGGTCGTTTGAGCCAGCAGAATTTAGAGATGTTACAAGCCGGTGCGCGGGTGGAAGTTGATACCGCCAAAGACGATCCTCTGGACTTTGTGCTGTGGAAAATGGCCAAGCCAGGCGAGCCAAGCTGGCAGTCACCATGGGGCGACGGTCGTCCAGGTTGGCACATTGAGTGTTCTGCGATGAGCGCTAAACATTTGGGACAGCATTTTGATATCCACGGCGGTGGCTCAGACTTGCAGTTCCCGCACCATGAAAATGAAATTGCCCAAAGCTGCTGCGCTCACGACACGCCGTACGTGAATACCTGGATCCATACGGGGATGGTGCAAGTCGACAAAGAAAAAATGTCCAAGTCACTGGGCAACTTCTTTACCGTGAAAGATGTGTTGGCCGAATACAACCGCGAGTCAGTGCGTTATTTCTTGATTTCCAGCCACTATCGCAGCCAGTTGAACTACTCGAAAGAAAACCTGCAACAAGCGCACGCGGCCTTAGGGCGCTTGTATACAGCGCTGCGCGGTATTACGCCGGTAGCGCAGCCATCGCTGGACAATAGCTATGTTGAGCAATTCAAAGCCGCGATGGACGATGACTTCAACACGGCCTTGGCGTTACCAGTGCTGTTTGAATTGGCGCGTGATATTAACAAAGAAAAAGACACCGACAGCGCCAAAGCCGCTGAGTTGGCAGGTTTGTTAATCCACTTAGGTGCAGTGTTGGGCATTTTGCAAGGCGACGCCGAAGCGTTCTTGCAAGCCGGCGGCTCTGATGATGATGTGGCCGAGATTGAAGCACTGATCGCCAGCCGTAACGCCGCTCGCGCCGCTAAAGATTGGCCGGCGGCCGATGCTGCCCGCGCAGCGCTGACCGCCAAAGGCATCATCGTTGAAGATAAAAATGGTGTCACCAGCTGGCGTCGTGGTTAATTGTGACGACTTAAGCAAATGACATAAAAAAACGCGGCATCAGCCGCGTTTTTTTATGGTCTAAATGGTTATAAGTTACACGTCGTGGAACTGCTCACAGGCTTCAAGCGTGTTTTCAATTAAACAGGCAACAGTCATCGGGCCAACTCCGCCAGGCACAGGCGTGATAAAACGGGCATGTTGCTCCGCTTTGGCAAATTCGACGTCCCCGACCAACTTGCCGCTTTCGAGGCGGTTAATGCCAACGTCAATAACTAAGGCGCCTGGTTTAATCCAATCGCCCGGAATAAATTCCGGTTTACCGACAGCCACCACGACTAAATCAGCGCGGCGCACTTGTTGCTCCAAATCTTTGGTAAAGCGATGGCAAATGGTTGTGGTACATCCCGCCAACAGCAACTCTAGAGCCATTGGACGACCGACGATGTTCGATGCGCCAACCACCACGGCATCCATACCACGAATTTGCACGCCTGTAGATTGCAAAAGCTTGATGATGCCTTTTGGTGTACATGGGCGCAGGGCAGGGATGCGCTGGGCTAAACGGCCGATATTGTACGGATGAAAGCCATCCACATCTTTCAGTGGGTGAATGCGCTCTAAAATTGCCGATGCATCGAGGCCTGCCGGCAGTGGTAACTGCACCAAAATACCATCGACGTTTTTATCCGCGTTAAGCTGGTCGATTAAATCGATCAGTTGCTGCTGTTTGGTATCAGCGGGTAAGTCGTAGGAGAACTGCACAAACCCCACTTCTTCACATGCTTTGCGTTTGCTGCCGACATAAACCTGCGATGCCGGGTCTTGACCGACTAACACCACGGCTAAGCCTGGAGCGCGTTTGCCAGCGGCAAGGCGCTGTTGTACACGCAGTGCGACTTGGTTGCGGGTGGCTTGTGCGATCGCCTTACCGTCAATGATTTGAGCTGCCATATTAAGTGCCTATGATCCAATCTAAAATACTGCGCTTATTGTCGCATATCTGACTAGTGGCTGCCAGCAAGGGGATACGCCCTGGGCTATCGGAGCGATAAAGGCCGATGTCAGTTGGTTGATTTTGGTGAAAAATTCGCAGTTTTGCTGGTGTTTTCAGCAGTCAATTGCCGAAAGGTTCAAATATTAGGCAAACAGTTAGCAAGCACTAAAAAATCGTTTGACGGTCTGGGTAACGGGTTGTAATATTGCGCCCCGTTGCAGTAGTGTAACGACGTCGGTGATTAGCGCAGCTTGGTAGCGCACTTGGTTTGGGTCCAAGGGGTCGCAA
>CAYTIQ010000003.1:27716-107657 GCA_964437935.1 uncultured Rheinheimera sp. | reverse complement strand
CCGACTGGCCGATCACCACCTCCATAGGAGGTGGTTTTAAATTGACAATAAAAAACGCCAGTGCATTGCACTGGCGTTTTTGTTTCAAGCCTTGGCCTAAGCCGCAGTGCCGGCTATTCCACCAAACTACCACTGCCCCCTTGGGAACTGGCCTGACTGAACCAAGCAGCGCCATCTGCCAATAATTTCTCGACTTGTGACTCAATATGCTCACTATCTTCGAACTCAAATGCATCCACATGACGGTCAAACTCGATGGTTGCCACCGAATTTCGGCCTGTATGCTTGACATGAAACAGCGCTAATTCGGCTAAACGCAATGACACTTCCCAGCCAATCAATTGGCCGCCAAGTAAATCAAGCGGATACACCGAAAATCCAATAGAGCAATTGACAGCCACACTTCGACCATCCGGAATTGGGATCGGGTCCAACGTGATGAGATCATGCAGCCTGACCGCGAACTCAGTGACCAAATCAATGGCCACATCCCGCAGCACAACCAAGAATTCATCGCCACCGTAGCGAACCACATAATCCGACCCCCGAGTCTCTCGGATCAACAAGCCACTTAACTGTTGTAAAATAGCATCGCCAGCATTATTGCCAAATTTATCATTGAGTTGTTTGAAGTTATCCAGATCTAAATGGATCAACGCGATACACTTGTTTTGCGCCAACATTGACTCACGATTGCGTTGATAATGTTCGATATCTTTGGGTAACTGATCAAATAAAAACCGCCGGTTTCTAAGGCCCGTCAACGCATCCTTGTGGGTTAACTGAGACAGTTCTTCATTCACTTCGTTGAGCCGTAAATTGCTGTTCTCTAGCTCGCTCGTCCGTTGACGGACTAACCGGGTTAACTCTTCTTCACGGCGCTGGGTATTGCGACGCGCTAACCACAAAATGCCCGCCAGCGCTAACAAGCCCAACAACAACCACAAGCCTCGATACACCGAGGTTTCATCAAAACGACGAGGGATCACAAGTTCTAATTGGTGCTCCGCTGCTTGCTCCCAGCTTTGATTCGGGTTGCGACTTTGCACCACAAACTGGTATTCCCCCGGTGGCAAGTTGGTATAAATAGCTTCTCGGCGATTGCCGACGAGCCGCCATTCATTATCAAAGCCGGCCAGACGATAACGAAATTCAATGGCATCAGGCCGACGGAATTCAACCGAGGTATAACGGATCGCTAAGTCGCGCTGATCGATTTCTAACACCAAACGACGTTGTTCAGGCTGGATGAAATACAAGCTATCACTTTGCACTTGCTCGATCACCGGAGTGTTCTTTTCCGCACTCGCCGCTTTTAACTGTAACGGAACCGACACCACACCTTTGAGCGTCGGATACCAGATCTGTTGTTGCCAAATCGCCACTTTGCTGTGACCCGCTCCGTTGCAACAGCGACCAGGAGGTGTGCCCAGTTGTCGCTCGTACGGCGTAAGCACCTCTTCAAACGCATGTTGGTCGGATGCGCCGCCCACTAACTGTGTCGGTTGAAAACGGAAAATGCCTTTGAGGGTACTCGCCCATACGCTGGTGCTATCCGTTGGCTGCAACAGTGACACGACAGGTTCAAAGGGTAAGCCGTTGGCTGAATCGTATTGCAACCAGCGACCATCGCTGTGCCACAAAAATAAACCGTCATCAATGGTCGCTACCAATAAGCGGCCATCGGATAACTGCAGCATGGTGGTGATAAAGGCATTGTACAAATTACTGCCAACGCCAAGTCGGAGCAACTTGCCCGCTTTAAGCTGATATGCCCCGCGAGTGGTTCCAATCAGCAAACGATCGGACAGCTCCTGTACAAAGGTGACAGCCGATGACTCAAACTCGCGATTAAAAGCAAACGGCTGCGCCGTATCGCCCTGTTCCCAACTAAATAAGCCTTGGCTTGTCGCTAGCCAGTAACCGCCGGCACGACGCGGTTTAATCGCTTTGGTTTTTACACCTTTCAGTGCTGGCAACCAGAACTCTAGACGACCATTGGCATGCAGCAGTCGAGGTCCGGTATCGGTGGCGAGTAACAATTTATCCTGCAAAAATTCAATATCTTGCACCACAGACAAAGGCTCTGTTGCTTGGATGGCAATGGCGGAAAAGCGTTGTTGTGTATCCAGATAACCGAGTTCTTGACCGGTTGAGATAAATAAACGTTGATCTGGCGATACCGCGACACTGCGCACTGCGATATCACGCTGGCCTGCCCCTACCACTCGGTTGATTTTGCCGCGAGAGGCGCGAAACAAGCCATCAGAAAAACTTGCCAACCAGACATTGTGCTGGCGATCTTCATAAATATCGGCAAACTGTGTGGTGGTTCCTAGTGAATCTTTACTGACCACTTGCCATGTTTGCATGGCGTGTCGATGGTATAAATTGTCGTAGGTCGACACCCAATCCCCGCCCTGACTATCACGTAATAATTGGTAAATGGATGATTCTGTTGCACTGGGTAAGGCACAAGGCGCAAACTTGCCATGTTCGGTTAAATAGAAGAACCCCTGTTCGCTGGCTAGGTGCAACACGTTATCGTGAAACGCCAAATCATAGATGGGGTGTTGAGCTAACTCAGCTGGCAGCGGGATTTTTTCTAATTCCCCACCTAATTTAAGATGATATAAATACTTGCTGGTGGTGACCCAGACGTCATTGTTGGCTGACAGGACCTGGCCGACGCTTTCTTTGATTTCATCCACGCGGCTGACTTGGCCATCACGCACCCGAAATAAATTATCTGCCGCGCCCCAAATCTCCCGTTCGGAGATTTCGATGATCGCAGTCACTTCGCCCAAAATATTATAGCGGTCGAATTTCAGCGTGGTCGGATTCACCCCAGACAACCCCGTCATGGTGCCAATCCAGATGTAGCCAGACTTATCGGTGTATAACCGCGTGACGATGTTATTGACTAACTGACGACGGGTATTGGTGGAATTAAACACATCAAATTGATGGCCATCAAAACGGTTCAGACCGGCTAAAGTGCCTACCCACAGAAAACCTTGCTGATCTTGGGTTATGGCGCGAACAGAGTTGTTCGAAAGGCCATCAGCGGCGGTCCATTGTTTGATGTCGTAATCAAAAATTGACTGTTGCGTTTGCGCCTTTGGCTGAAAAGCAAAGACTACCAGCAGCAGTGCAACACACCAACGACGCATAAAATCTCATACTTACAATAGAATAGATGGAAACATCCAGACTACACTATGAAGCACAAGACACGCCAGTCCCCCAGCGACAATGTCATCGAGCATGATGCCAACGCCACCGTGCACTTTTTGATCACACCAACGGATTGGCCAAGGCTTTAGGATATCCAGTATACGAAACACCACAAAACCAAGCAGCAACACCGGGCCACTTAATGGCACAGCCCAAAACGTCAGTAACATGCCGGCCCACTCGTCGATGACGATGCCGCCATGGTCATGTTCACCAAGATCGCGACTGGTGACATGGCTGACGTAACAGCCCAGCAAAGATATCAATCCAATCAACAACAGACCGGTCAGCGGGCTAACACCGGACACTAACACACACAATGGCAATGCGGCCAAGGAACCCACGGTTCCAGGCGCTTTGGGTGCTAAACCGCTGCCCAAGCCAGTGGCCAGCCAGTGTTGCCAGCGTGTGAGATCAAAGACCTTGCTCATGCGAAATGTTGGTATCCAGAATGTTCGTACACAAAAGGCTGGTCGCCTTGTTTCAGTTCCAGTCGTCCAGGCACACCGGTAATGCGTCCGATACAGGTCACCGGCACCCCATAAGGGGATAATAGGACTTCTAACGAGCCGCGACGGGCTTCAGGGACAGTGAATAACAGTTCGTAGTCTTCACCACCGGACAGCGCACAGCGCAACGCCTGATCTGCTGGCAAGGTATCCCGCAACGCTTGTGACATCGGCAGTTTGCTGACATCCACCGCAGCGCCAACGTTTGAGCGCTTTAAGATATGCGGCAGATCGCCACATAAGCCATCGGAGACATCCATGCAGCTGCTGGCGATGGCACGCAGCGCCTGACCGAGGGCAACACGTGCTTGAGGATAGTGAAACTTCTGCAACATCGGGCCACGGTGTTTTTTACTGATCTCGACCTTGCCTTGCTCCACCAACAGCCCAAGCGCCGCATCCCCTAAAGTGCCAGTCACATAGAGGTAATCGCCGACTTTGGCGCCGCTGCGGGTTAAGGCTTTACCGCGCGGAACGATGCCCTTGGCACACACCGTCAAGGTCAATGGCCCCTTACAGGTATCGCCACCAATCAGCTGGCAATTGTAATAATCAGCGGTTTCGCTTAAGCCTTCTGCAAACTCTTTGATCCATTGCTCATCAGCGTCTGGCATGGTTAAGCCAAGGGACAGCCAGCATGGCTCCGCACCCATCGCTGCCAAGTCGCTGACATTGACGGTGACAAGTTTGTGGCCCAGCGCACGCGGGTCAACATTCGGAAAAAAATGCACGCCTTGCACCATGGTGTCTGTGGTCACGACGAGGTCAAACCCTTCACGGACTTGCATCACAGCGCCGTCGTCACCGACCGCGATACTGACATCGTTCCGTTTATAGCCAGCGTTGCTGAAATACTGTTCGATTAAGGCAAATTCGCGCATAAAAAAGCCGACTTTCGCCGGCTCTCCATTAAGAAGTTATTGAGGCCGGAATTGTTTGACGGCTTTATCCAAAATGCCGTTCACGAATTTGTGGCTATCATCGGCCGCAAACTCTTTAGCCAACTCGATGGCTTCATTGATGACCACTTTGTAAGGTACGTCTTGGCGGAATTTTAATTCGTAGCCTGCAACCCGTAAGATGGCTTTTTCAACATGGTCTACTTCATCATACGGACGACCGGCAAATGGAGCTAACACTTCATCCAATGCCGCGACATTCACGGCAACGCCACGTAATAAATCTTGGAAGTAACCAACGTCCAAATGCTTGGTATTGGTTTCAAGCAACAATTGCTGTTCGATATCCCCAACTGGATTTTTGCTGAGTTGCCAGCTGTACACAGCTTGCACAGCCAGCGCACGTGACGCACGACGTACGTTTGGTTTCATCAATCTACCCTTAAATTTGTGCTAACACGTTGACCATTTCAAGCACAGAGGCCGCAGCTTCGCCGCCTTTGTTGCCCATTTTGGTACCCGCGCGTTCAATGGCTTGTTCAATACTTTCAACCGTGAGCACACCAAACGCGACCGGCAAACCGTGTTGCATCATCACGCTGGCGATACCTTTGGTACATTCGCCGGCGACATATTCAAAATGTGGCGTACCGCCACGGATCACCGCACCTAACGCGATGATCGCATCGTATTTTTTGCTTTCAGCTACTTTTTGTACAGCCAACGGCATTTCAAAAGCACCTGGAATACGGATCACGGTGATGTCTGCATCGGCAACGTTACCTACGCGTTTTAACGTATCAATAGCGCCTTCCAGTAAGCTTTCGACAACAAAGCTATTAAAACGGGCCACCACAATGGCGAATTTTTTACCTGGAGCAGAGTAGCCGGCTTCGATCACGTGCATGAGAGATCCTCTTCATTCGGTTCTAGCAAAAAAAGGCCGATATTGTAACACAACATCGACCAGTTAGTTCTACATAATTCAGTTATTCGGAGACGTAATCGACCACATCCAGTCCAAAACCAGATAAGGCATGATAACGTTTTGGCTGCGACAACAAACGCATTTTCCGCACCCCAAGGCTGGCCAGAATTTGTGATCCGACGCCAACGTTGCGACTTGCGCCCTGTTGACGCGAAGGTTTAACAGCCTCACCTCGGTCTTCTGCAGCAAAGGCTTCGACTTTGGCAATCAGGTCTGCAGTGGTTTCTTGTTTACCAAGCAGCACCAACACACCGCCTTCGTTTTGAATACGAGCCATCGCATCATGTAAGTTAAAACTGCGGTTAGCACCTCGGGTGCTAGCCAGCAAATCGCTAAAGGTATCATGCAAATGCACCCGAACGAGCGTCGGTTGCTCAGCATGGATCTCCCCTTTGACTAACGCAAAATGGAGTTGGTTATCAATGGTGTCACGGAAGGTGACAAGCTCAAACTCACCCACTGCAGTGGGTAACTTACACCGCGCCACTTGTTCAATGGTGGTCTCGTTGAGATTACGGTATTCAATTAAATCAGCAATAGTGCCAATTTTGATGCCATGTTTGGCAGCAAACACTTCTAAATCAGGGCGACGTGCCATAGTGCCGTCCTCATTGAGGATTTCGACAATCACCGCCGCCGGGTCAAGCCCTGCCAAGCGAGCTAAGTCGCAGCCCGCTTCGGTGTGCCCTGCACGCACCAATACCCCGCCATCTTGTGCCATTAACGGAAAAATATGACCGGGTTGCACAA
Source organism: uncultured Rheinheimera sp. (assembly GCA_964437935.1). GTDB lineage: Bacteria > Pseudomonadota > Gammaproteobacteria > Enterobacterales > Alteromonadaceae > Pararheinheimera. The sequence goes on along the minus strand of CAYTIQ010000003.1, from coordinate 101,274 downwards.
TATCGACCGGGCGAGCATCACGCGCAACCGCGGCTTTGACCGTGCGAGCACGATCGGCCGCAGAGATACCTGTGGTCACCCCTTCAGCCGCTTCGATGGAAATGGTAAACGCCGTGGCAAAAGGCGACTTGTTTTTATCAACCATCAATTGCAAATCGAGTTGCTTACAACGTTGACGGGTTAACGTTAAGCAAATTAAGCCACGGCCATACGTCGCCATAAAGTTAATCGCGTCGGGGGTGACATACTCCGCCGCCATGACTAAATCGCCTTCGTTTTCGCGATCCTCGTCATCCATCAAGATCACCATCTTGCCGTTACGGATGTCTTCGATAATTTCGGCGGGTGTATTTAAATGCATAATTCACCTAGGGTTTGGGTTCAGAGGAAGCCACTTTTGGCTAATAATTCCAGGTTTACACCTGTGTTTGAATGTGTCGTTGGCGCTTGTAACAACCGTTCAAGATACCGTGCGATTAAGTCCACTTCGATATGGACGCGAGCCCCCGATTTCAAGTCGGCGATGGTGGTTTCTTGTGCAGTGTGTGGCACTATCGTTAAACGAAAGCCATCTGAGGTTAGCTCATTGACCGTCAAACTAATGCCATCAATCGTCACCGAGCCTTTGTGCGCAATGTATTTAGCAAGCTCAGCCGGTGGTGTCATGTGCACTTGCCAAGAGTTCCCGGTCTTTTCCACGTGTTTGACCACAGCAATGCCATCGACATGACCACTGACCATATGCCCACCAAAGCGAGTGGTCGGTAACATCGCTTTTTCAATGTTGATACGTTGGCCTGGTTTGTACTGCGCATATAAGGTTTTAGAGATTGTTTCTGCAGAGATATCCGCGCGATAAGCATGGCCTTGACGTGCGGTAACCGTCAGGCAGACGCCGTTACTGGCGATACTGTCCCCTAATTTTACGTCGCTAAAATCAAGGCCAGGCGCGTCAATCCACACCACTAAACCACCACCAGCGGCCGGTTGTAGCTGTTGCACCACGCCAGTTGTTTCAATTATTCCTGTAAACATAGGATGTGTTTTTACCTTTTCATCTGGACATCACGTTGTGTACGAGCGTCATTGTGCCGCTCTTGCGTATTTATGCCTGTTTCGCGGTTGTCACAGTTTCGATGGATCTGCCTCATCCGTCAAACGAGCGACCAAACGCACATCAGCACCAATGACCGACGCTTCTTGCCATCGCCAACGTGGGGCTTGGTCTAACTGCTTGAGCATACCAATCTCCAACAACGGCTTCGCGGACGCCCCCAGCAATATTGGCGCCTGATAGACAATAAGCTCATCAACCAGCTGTTGATGCCATAACGAGCTTGCCAGCTTACTGCCCGCTTCCACAAAGATACTATTGAGTTTCTCACCCCGAAGTTTCATAAAGAGCTCTGCAACATCCAATTGCCCCACGGCATCTAAACCAATACGCCAACGGCTGACTTGACGAGGGTGATCCTGGGGCAATTCAAGCGCAGGCCACGATGCGGGCTCACCACAATGCACAAGCACTAAATCGCCCCCGGTGTGAAACAAAGGTTCAAAGCCTGTCAGTCGGCAACGGCGATCAAGAATAATACGCAGCGGTTGACGCAACTCGCCATTGTCAAGCCGAGTAAGATCCTCACGACGAACGGTTAACGTTGCTTTATCCATTTTAACCGTTTCGGCAGTCGATAAGATGGCACAACTGCGGGCGCGATACGCTTGCACATCGGCGCGAGCCGCCTCTCCTGTCAGCCACTGGCTTTGACCATTTGCCAGCGCTACCGCACCATCTAAACTGGACGCTATTTTTAAGCGGACCAATGGCCGTTGATGCTGCATTTTAAATAAGAATTCAGGGTTTAACTGCCGCGCCTCGGATTCTAAAACACCTACCTCGACGAGGATACCCGCATCATGCAACATCTCAAGGCCACGTCCACTGACCAGTGGATTAGGATCTTTCATCGCGACCACCACGCGACGAACGCCTGCTTCAATTAAACCTAAGGCACAAGGCGGTGTTCGCCCGAAATGGCTGCAGGGCTCGAGGGTAACGTAAGCAGTGGCATCTTTAGCATTTGCAGCGGCTTGACGAAGGGCAAACACTTCGGCGTGTGGCCCACCGGCTTGATGATGATAGCCTTCGCCGATTATCTGGCCGTCTTTGACAAGGACACAACCCACCGCAGGATTTGGTGCCGTCGAACCAATTCCGCGTTTCGCCAATTCAATGGCTCGTTGCATATACATCTCATCGTTGCCATTCATGACGGTTCTCCTATCGGTTTATTCAGTAGCACAAGGTTTTTTTGCATGTTTAGTATGGTTAGCGTCTAGCAATCACGATGCAAAACACTGCTTTGCAATCTTTGAAAATGCACCTGGTCGTGGATCATCCAACGTGATGCTGATGCTAAATGTCATTGCTGCAAACCGTTTGAGTGTCCCTGCAGTGGCAAATCCTGGGTGTGCAAACCAAATCACGTAGCCGCAAGCGAGTAAGTATCCCATTCAGTGCCAATTTGGCTCTATGGTGTCATCCCCTTTATACCAGTGCCATTGTGAGATGTCCGCTTTACGACAAGGCCAAAACGTCATGCAAGCACTGTGGGGGCTTAGTTTAACGAGTTGAACAGCATAAGAAAATGGCCGCTATCGGCGGCCATTTTTGTCGTTAAACGGTTCGTTTAGGCTTAGGCGTACACAGGGAAACGGCCACACAACTCAGACACTTGACCGCGTACTTTTGCAATCACAGCATCGTCACCACGGCTATCTAACACGTCGCAAATTAAGTTAGCAACAGCCCGAGCTTCACCTTCACCAAAACCACGGCGAGTGATGGCGGGAGTACCAATGCGCAGACCTGACGTCACAAATGGCGAACGTGGGTCGTTTGGTACTGAGTTTTTGTTGACAGTGATGTGGGCTTTGCCCAGCCATGCGTCTGCATCTTTGCCTGTGATGTCTTTGTCGATCAAATCCATCAAGAACAGGTGGTTTTGCGTGCCACCAGAAACGATTTTGTAACCACGTTTCTTCATCTCGTCGCACATGGCAACAGCGTTTTTCAACACGTTTTGTTGATACGCTTTAAATTCTGGTTGCAGCGCTTCTTTAAACGCGACTGCTTTGGCTGCGATGACGTGCATCAACGGGCCGCCTTGGCCGCCAGGGAAGACTGCAGAGTTCAGTTTCTTCTCAATTTCTTCGTTTTTGCGCGCTAAAATCAAGCCGCCACGAGGGCCTGCCAGTGTTTTGTGCGTGGTGGTAGTCACAACGTCCGCCACTGGCACTGGGTTTGGATACAAACCTGCAGCAACTAAACCTGCGACGTGTGCCATATCGACCATCAGATAAGCACCGACTTTGTCCGCGATGTCACGGAAACGTTGCCAATCGATGATGCCTGAGTACGCAGAGAAACCCGCAACGATCAGTTTTGGTTTGTGTTCCAGCGCTAACGCTTCGACTTGCGCGTAGTCAATCACGCCAGTTTCTGGGTGCAGGCCGTATTGCACCGCTTTGTACAGCTTGCCTGAAGAACTGACGTGTGCACCGTGCGTTAAGTGACCGCCATGTGCCAAGCTCATGCCTAAAATGGTATCGCCTGCGTTTAACAGTGCTAAGTACACCGCTTGGTTGGCTTGAGAGCCTGAATGCGGCTGCACGTTAGCGAAATCAGCACCGAACAATTCTTTGGCACGGGCAATCGCTAAATCTTCAGCGATATCCACGAATTCACAACCACCGTAGTAACGCTTATGTGGGTAACCTTCCGCGTATTTGTTGGTCAACTGCGAGCCTTGCGCTTCAAGCACGCGTGGGCTGCAGTAGTTTTCAGAAGCAATCAGTTCGATGTGGTCTTCTTGACGTTTGGTTTCGTCTTGAATGGCTTGCCATAATTCCGGGTCAAAACCGGCGATCGACATATCACGCGTTAACATGGGTTCTCCTGTTGTGGCACAGTCGCGACTAAAGTGGGTAAAAAAACTGCGCCGCATCATACATCGAATCGCCCGAAGTTGCACACCCAATTAGCCATCCATACCGCTACTTAGTGGAAAGTTATGCTGCAAATCGGTAGATAATCCGCTGCGATGCGCTGCTTCACTGCATTGTTCTCTTTACAAAACGGATTGTTGCATTATGATAACTGTATATTCATACAGCTACCAATCTCACCCGTTATGCGCAAGATTATTCACATTGATATGGACTGCTTTTTTGCCGCCGTTGAGATGCGCGACAATCCAAGCTTGCGCGACATCCCCATCGCCATTGGTGGCAGTCGGGTGGAACGCGGTGTGATCAGTACCTGCAATTATCCTGCCCGTGCCTTTGGCGTGCGTTCAGCGATGCCGACAGGGCAAGCGTTAAAACGTTGCCCTCATCTGACACTGCTGCGTGGTGATATGGAGAAATACAAAGCGGTGAGCCAGCAAATTCAGGCTATTTTTTATCGGTTTACCGATAAAGTTGAGCCACTGTCGCTGGATGAAGCTTACCTTGATGTGACTGACAGCCCACATTGCCAAGGCAGCGCCACACTGATTGCAGAACATATTCGCCATGTCATCTTTACAGAGACCGGTCTTACCGCCTCCGCAGGCGTTGCGCCTAATAAATTTATTGCCAAAATTGCCAGTGACTGGCACAAACCGAATGGACTTTTTGTTGTCCCCCCTGCCGAGGTTGATGCATTTGTTAAAGTGTTACCCTTGCGCAAGATCCCTGGCGTCGGGGCAAAAACCGCAGAACGATTAACTAAACTCGGTTTACACACCTGCAATGATGTGCGGAGTACAGACCTTGCTTTACTCGTGAAAGAATTTGGCAGCTTTGCAGAAACACTGTTGCAACGAAGTCAGGGGATTGATGAGCGTCCGGTGCAAACCGAACGAGAGCGCAAATCGATCGCTGTCGAACATACCTTCAGCCAGGACTTACAAAGCCTCGCGGACTCATCCGAACCGTTGTCCACGCTGTATCAAAAACTGTTAAAACGTGTTGAACGTTCAGGGGCCATTGATCAAATCCAAAAAATTGGCATTAAGTTGAAATTTAATGATTTCCAACAAACCACTATCGAACGTCAACATCGAGAGTTGTGTTTTAGTACTCTCAATGAGTTACTCGAGCAAGCGTGGGATCGAGGGCATGGCAAAACGGTGCGTTTGCTTGGCATTCAAGTGGCACTGAAAAGTGTTGAGCAACAAGCTCAATTGGGCTTTGATTGGCAATCCTAATGAAGCTGACAAGCGTCGAATGTGGCTTTCGCCCTGCACGCCATAAATCGGTTCGTCACAGCGCTTGTGGTTTGTTTCAAGCCACCAAAAATAAAACACTGCCATACATGAACCACATGCCTGTGGCTCACAATCAGCTGCACGCCGCCATCGGCATTAAGTTTAAATTTCGGACACAAAAAAGCCGGTATCAAAACCGGCTTTTTTCAATTCAGCACCAAGGCTTAGGCAACGACAGTTACGTTCTCAGCTTGAGGGCCTTTTTGGCCTTCAGTAACAACGAAAGTAACTTTTTGGCCTTCAACCAGAGTACGGCGACCGGTACCGTTGATAGCGCGGAAATGTACGAATACATCTTTGCCGCCATCACGAGCGATGAAACCATAGCCTTTATCTTCGTTGAACCACTTAACGGTGCCGGAAATCAATTGTGACATAACTTTCTCTTACATTAACTAACTTTGCCATATATATGGCGACTTAAAATATTACCGGCCACGTTTCGAGCTAGTACTATTCTCAACCCATTATGTGTTCGAGCACACCATGGGGTCAATAGAAAACGCTGTTTCAACAGAAAATAAAAACCACTTTCTGCACACTGACCGTACCTGTTGGTCGCAAAAGCCAAACAAATCAATCAGTTACCTGAGTTCTGCTGGTTGTTTTGTGCACAACACTTGCAGTGTAGCATCATTTTCCGTAGAAAAAACAATCACCTTAGTTAATTTTTTGCTTTTTTTTCACCACCAAAGCACCATCATCCCCACCTTCAAAAAAGATTTTTTTCTTTTTCGGCATTGGCGCATCACCATCTAAGACGGCTTGTGTGCTGGTTTTCACTTTCGGCGATTTCACCGATGTTGCTTTTTTAACTGGCTTTGGCTTTTTCTCAACCGCCATTTGCCCATTAAACTTGGCTATGAGTCCGTCAATTTGAGTAAACTCTAAAGGTCTTCTTAAAAAGCCTTCAATCGCTTGTAAAGAGTTCCAATCTTTTGGACTGACAAAAGAATATGCTACGCCTTGTTGCCCCGCACGGCCTGTGCGACCAATGCGATGCACATACTCTTCGGGGTGTTTAGGCAGGTCAAAGTTGATCACATGGCTGACTTGCAATAAATCCAAACCGCGCGACGCCACATCCGTTGTAACTAACACTTGATATTTGTTATGAGCAAATGCCTGCATCACACTTGAGCGTTGTGCTTGGGTTAATTTTCCATTCAAACCGATGGCGGCAAAGCCCTGCCCCTCCACCAATTTGGCTAAACGTTCAGTATCATCACGCGTCGCAGTAAACACAATTAGCTGTTTCATCGTGTCTTGCTGTAATAGTTGTTTTAGCAACGCTTCTTTATGTGTTAGATGATCGGCATAGATGCAGCGTTGTTGAATATCTTGATGCGGATCAATGGCTGCACCTAACGACACTCGATATGGGTCTTTTAACAAAGACAACGCCAGTTGCTGCACGTCGACATGATCTAAAGTCGCGGAGAACATTAACGTCTGTCGAAGACGATGGGTTGCGGCTTTGTGGATCGCGTTCAATTGAGGCATAAACCCCAAATCTAACATCCGATCGGCCTCATCGAGGATCAACATCTCCAAGCCTTGCAAGAAAAACGTTTTGTGCTCAAGGTGGTCGGCTAACCGCCCCGGAGTCGCTACGATAATATGCGGCTGACGCTTTAGAATACGCTCTTGGTCATTAAAGTTCTCACCACCAACAATAAATGCCGTCGTTAATCGCGTATTGGCGACGAATAACCGCAGTTGGGCATAAATCTGTTGCGCCAGTTCGCGGGTTGGCGCAAGGACCACCGCACGCGGATCCTGCGCAGACAATGGTTTGGAACGAAGCATGCGCTGCATCATTGGCAGCAAATAAGCCAAGGTTTTACCGGAGCCCGTCTGTGACGACACCATCAAATCCTTGCCTTGCATAACAGCGGGGATCGCTTCGGCTTGAATTTCTGTAGGACGCACAAATCCCAAATGCCCGACTGAACGCAATAGACGTGGATCGAGTGATAAATCTGAAAACGCTGACATAACAACCTAAAACCTGACTAGTAATCCTTCAGTTTACCGCAAAAGCAGTTTTTCGTCAGCTGACCGTTGGCAAGCCTTTTCGCTTCGTGGAACAATATGCGAATCAGCAAGAGGTGCGTTATGAGTAAATCGTTACAAGAACAATTGTTAAAAATGGGTCTTGGCGACGCTAAAAAAGCCAAAGCCATCAATAAAGAAAAACACAAAGAACGTGTGCAAGCGGGGAAAAAAGGCGTAGGTCCAGCCCAAAGCACAGTGTTGGCCGAAGAAGCACGGCAAGCACAAATCGAACGCGACCGTGCTTTAAACGCTCAGAAAAAACAAGAAGCAGAACAAAAAGCCTTGGTAGCGCAAGTCAAGCAACTAATCGACCAAAGCCGTATCGATTATAAAGGCGATATCGGTTTTAATTTTACCGATGGGTCCTTGGTTAAAAAGATCTATGTCCGCGATGCGGTGCAACAACAGCTGGTAAAAGGCCAAGCCGCCATCGTTAAAATGGATGAGCAGTATGCCATAGTGCCCAAACTAGCCGCCGAACGCATCGCACAACGTGTGCCAACCACCGTCGTGTTGCTAAACAGTAATGAACAACACCTTGATGAAGATGATCCGTACAAGGATTATCAAATTCCTGACGATCTAATGTGGTAACTGTATGAAACTACATCGCTCGAAAATGATGGTTGCAAATTGGGTGCTGCTGTCCTTGGTTGGTGTTTTTGCGACTTGGGCCAGTTACTTCCATGGCAACTTCGATACGATTTACGGCTTACCCTCGGTGGTCGCTGCCGCTATGTTGATGTGGATCCGTCGAGAGCCTGATTATTTTAGCCAACGCTTTTATCAAGTCTGTTGGCAACTGAGTATGGCAGCGTTGTTTTTGCTCATAGTGCCTGGGGCTTTGTGGTGGTTTGGACAGGGCGCACTGCGTTGATTGAACTTCGCCCTGCAAGCATTGATGAGATGCTGGCACTACGTCAGCATTTTCGTTCCATCGCCGAGGTGCAACGCTGGGGCGGTGAAGGCTTCCAATTACCGCTGACCAACACGCGTTTTATGGCTCAGCTACAAACGGCAGATACCGACAGTTTCATATTACAGCAGCACCAAAAAACCATTGCTTTTGGCCAATTGTGCGACCGGTTTGGCAAACACCATTTGGCTCGTTTGTTGGTATTGCCTGATGTCCGCGGCCAAGGCTATGGCAAACAGCTCATCATGGCATTGCTTAGACATGGCCACAAAATCAATCCGCGCTTAGATTTTTCGTTGTTTGTGTACACCAGCAATCAGGTGGCACTGTCGCTGTATCAACAACTCGGTTTTGTCGAATGCGCCCAACCTCAACCACACCGTGACGACTTGTATTTCATGACCTTATCGGCAGAAAGTGCCAAAGCATTGCTCGCTAACTGGAATGGCCTTGTCGAGCGCTAATCCCTTTTACCGCCGGTTGAAAGCTGGTTTTTAACTGCCAGCGCGGTTTAATCGGCGTCAGTGGCAAAGTGCGTTTGCGAGCAACAATCACATACGCTGACCCAAAATAATTCAAATGATGCTCAGCCCAATGCCGAAGCGTGGGCAGATAACTTTTTTCCGATAGCAACGGCGACATAAATAATCGTTGTTCATCGAGGATCTCAAATCCCAACAAATGCAACCAATCTTTGACACGTGCTTGGGTAAAAAACCGGCCACTCCAGGGTAACTGTCGATGTAACCCAGGCCATAACTTACAAAGACCCAACAAACTTAAAGGGTTAAAGCCGCTTAGCAACAGATATCCATCGGGCATCAACACCCGGTGTGCTTCACGGATCACATGATGCGGGTCTTGGGTGTATTCCAAACAATGTGCCAATAACACCGCGTCGACGGCATGTTCGATAAATGGCAAATCATCCGGATCTGCAACAACGCTAGCTTTGGAAAGCTCGGTCGACAGTTGAATTTGATGTTTGATTGGGCACGTGCTGGTGTCCATCTCACAACTGAGATGCCCCACTTTTAATAAGTGATAGCCAAAAATACGTGGCCACCATAAGTTAAATTGCGACGCTAACGCCTGTGACAACGCAGCACCTTGTGGGAAATCCTGCCATTGTTGCGGCGCATGCAGGAAGGAGTAGCGATTCAACGCCGGTTTCATTTAGTATCCGTCCATTAACGACTCAGACCAAACGATACAGCATGCATGCATTAACAGCAATTCCGGCCCTGCGTGACAATTACATCTGGCGCCTTGCCAACGAACATGGTGACTACCTGCTGGTCGACCCAGGCTCGCCCGAGGTATTGGAGCAATTAGAGCACGCGCCTGCCGCCATTTTAATCACTCACTTACACCGTGATCATATCGATGCGCTAGCCCCACTGCGCCAACGCTGGCCAGATATTCCAGTGTTTGGTCCAGCAACCTTACGCCAACTGATTGAGGACTGTCAGTCTGTGGTGCATCAGCAAGTACTCGAGCTTGCAGGCTTTGCGCCCATTTTGGTGCTCGAAGTGCCAGGTCATACGCTGGACCATCTCGCCTACGTGGTGCAACAACAACCCATGCTGCTTTTTTGTGGCGATACGCTGTTTAGTGGGGGTTGCGGTCGGTTATTTGAAGGCACAGCAGAACAAATGCACGCATCGTTACAAATGTTAAGTGCACTTGCTGCCGACACCTTGGTTTGCCCAGCGCACGAATACACGCTGGCCAACCTAAAATTTGCCCGCATGGTGGAACCTGACAACCACCTTCTGGTCGATTATCTACAGCGTTGTGAACTTTTACGCGAGCAACAACGACCAACAGTACCCAGTACCATCGCTTGCGAGCGGCAAATTAATCCATTTTTGCGGGTGCATGAAGGTGCGTTGCAACAACGCTGGCAACAACCCAACGCATTGCAACTGTTTGCCATGCTGCGCCAGTGGAAAAATACCGTGTGAAGACGTGAGTTTTGCGTCAACGGCGGTCGCCATGTAAACTAGCCGGCTTTTTTGCCGTAGAGAAAGAGGAAAGCCCTTTTGCACAGTGTTAAATTCGTTATGGCCTCACTGCTGATTTTTCTTGCTAGTTGTACCCAAACACCCACGCAACCAGCGCCTGTACCCAGCACGAATAGCGATGCGGACGTCTTAACAGAGCATCAAGCCACAAGCTCAGAGGATGATGAAACACCGCTAGTGGAGAACTCACCTTTACGCCGTGATTGGTCACCCTCTGAACTCGATGCCGAACCTGATCTGTGGCAGCGGATGCGGGACCAGATGTATCTGCGCATTCCTGAAAAAGCCAGCATTAAGCGTGAACGGCAGTTTTATGGCAAACAAACGAAGTTTTGGCGCGATACGGTCACCCGGGCAGAACCGATTTTGTATCACATCGTACGCAAGCTTGAGCAACGTAAAATGCCGGTGGAGCTGGCGTTATTACCTATCGTTGAAAGTGGTTACAACCCTGCAGCTCAAGGCAATGGTCCTGCGGGATTGTGGCAGTTAGTTCCTGGGACTGCGCGTAATTTTGGCTTAAAAGTTACCCCACGCTACGATGGTAGAAAAGATGCGTTGGATTCCACAGATGCAACCTTGGATTATTTGCAGCACCTGTACGATACGCTTGGTCATGATTGGCTCAATGCGGTGGCTGCCTACAACACTGGTGAAGGGCGCATTCAAGCGGCGATATTGCGTAACCAAAACCGTGGCAAACCTATCGATTTTTGGTCCCTGAACATTCCAGAGCGGTATATTCGCACTGTCCCTAAATGGTTAGCTGTGAGCCAGCTGGTGCGTCAACCTGAAAAATACAGCCTGCAGTTGCCTGCACTTAGCAATAAACCAAGCACCGTATTAACCACTATCCGGCCGCAGGTGTCATTAAGCCAGACAGCAAAAATCAGTGGTGTGGCGTTAAGCGAGCTAAAGCAGTTAAACCCAGCATTTAGAACCGACGTGACCCCCTCGGGTAATACGTGGCCTTTGCTGCTGCCTGCATCGGCGTTTGAACGCTATCAGCAAAATCAACAATCGCTGACCAAAACCATTGATGTCACGCCTATTCCTGAAAAATCGACTAAAACCGCGGCATCCATTCAATACAAAGTGAAATCAGGGGATACGCTCGGTAGCATTGCCAAAAAATTCAAAGTGCCAACCAAAGCCATTCGCAGCGCAAATAAGTTAAAAACTGATGCGTTAAAACCAGGGCAAGTGTTGGTGATTGCGCGCAATACCAAAGCCAGTGATGTCGCTAAAACCCAAGATGGCAAAGTGGCTTCAGCCAAAGCCGCCAATAAAAAGACCAAAGGCAAGTACGTTGTGCAATCCGGGGATTCGCTGGACAAAATAGCCCGAAAATTTAACGTCACTGTGGCTCAATTGATGGCTTGGAATCAACTGAAAAAGACCGCCACACTCAAACCAGGCCAAGCCTTGACGGTCAAGGCCAGTAAGTAATTTAGTGAATTTGCCCGTTCAAATTAGGTTGACCGGGCAGCAGCGCGATAAACTCCGGCGTCATCCGTAAAAACGCCAACGCCTCTGCGGATAACACCGCGTGCTCTGGCTCTCGGCTTAAATCCAGGACATAACTTGCCAAATGCACAATGGCCATCAGCGCTGTTATTTCTGGAGCTTGGGTCACATCCCGCCGATATAAAATGGCATCACAAATCGCTTGGTCAAATCCCCACAGCGTTAACAAATAACTCGAAACCAAACAATGATCAGCGATCCCTTCCTGCAACATATCCTCTTGGGTTAGCTGCTGCGTCGCCACGGGTTGACCGCTCAGCATCACCAGCGGCCCTAACACATGCATCAACCCTGTAACGAAGGCCTGCTCCGCCAGTTGCCGATTGCTCGGTTGTTGACTCTTTGCTAATCGATTGGCCAGTGTGGCTAAAGCAAACGCCTGAGATTGCAAGCTTTCGTGTAAATCCTGACGCACGCGCTGTAAAAATTGCTCTTGAAGCTGAAGCGACTGCAGCACGGCCCCTATCAACTGACGCCCTAGCCTGCCCGTGACTTCAAATAAATCAGCGGTGGTGCTGGCGTAGCCTAAATAACTTGAGTTGGCGATCTGCAACAACTTGGCTGTTAAACTGGCATCATGAGCAATCAATTTGGCGATCTGTCGGTTGTCGACTGAAGGGTCATCCAGTTGTTTTTGCAACTGCGCGGCGTGTTGCCTTAATACCGGCAGCCCCGGAATTTGCCCGATCTGATACCGGCTATGCCGTGAAAATGGCCCTTGTGCCATCCGTTGTGCACGGTCAAACACCGCTGCTAATTCTGCCTCATCGCAGGGTTTGCCTAGCAATAATTGCACTGGTGTTTGCTGAGCAAGCAGCATGTGTTGCCCCGCAGAGCCTGCCAACAAGACCCGTAGCGTCAACGGCGAGTATTCTTGAGCAAAGGAGAGAAACTCTATACCCGCATGCTCATCGAGCAATTCATCGCAAATCACCAAATCAGGCGCGTTGTCACCGACAAACCACTCGGTAGCAAATTCCGCTTGATGCGCACATTGCAACTGCCATTGCGGTCTGATTTGCTGAACTAATCGCCTGAGGGCATGCAAATAGGCTTCTTCGTTCACTAACAACACGGCAGTTAATGGCATGGCTAACTCCCTGCTTGATAAAATGGTTGCTTGCGAACAATCTCCGCAAACGCCTCTGCAGTGACGGGCGGACTATAGACATAACCTTGCACCATATCGCATTGCAGTTCGCGCAGAATGTCCAGCTGCCCCGGCGACTCAATGCCCTCGGCAACCACTTCCATATCCAATTCGTGTGCCATCCGAATCATATGTCGCACCATCGACGCCGATTGCGGCGAATCTTCCAAATCAAGTACCAAAGACCGATCCAACTTAAGCACTTGCACCGGCAATTTCGCTAAATACGCCAACGATGAATACCCAGTACCAAAATCATCCATCGCTAAATGACAACCCAATTCCTGCAAATGTTCCAACAACAAGGCACTGCGATGAATGTCATTCATCAAGAAGGTTTCGGTGACTTCTAGCTCTAATAAGGATGCAGGTTGCTGATACAACTGCAGTAACTGACTCAAACGGTGACTAAACTGCAGATCTTGCAGCTGCCGCCCCGATAAGTTGACCGCCAAACGCCGGATAGGCAAGCCTTGCTCACGCCATTTGCTGGCTTGTTGCAAACAGGCTTGTAACACCCAACTGCCAATCGCCATGATTTGCCCGTCTTGTTCAGCAATTGGGATAAAAACGGCCGGTGAAATCATACCAAGATGTGGGTGCTGCCAGCGAATCAATACTTCAGCTTCATCGCAATAGCCATCACTTAATCGCACTTTAGGTTGGTATAACAGGTAAAACTGCTGTTCCTCTAACGCCGAGTATAACGAGTTGCTGATCTCAAAATGCTGTCGTTTTTGTTCAACCATATCGCGGTCAAACCGCAGATAAAACGCTTTGGGATTCAGCAAGTTTTGCCGGCAAGCAATCTCCGCATGATGCAGTAATTGTCGCGCCGAATCGCCATCGGCAGGGGCGATGGCATAGCCGACGGAAAAATTGATTTGGACACGATCGCGGTCCAGCACAAGTTGCTTTGAAAAGTCTTGCAGCAAGGCATCGATATGTTGCTGGAGTCGGCTTTCGCTGCCTGAATCAGCCAACACCACCACAAAATGCTCCGCACTTTGACAACCAATCACCGCTTTGCTTGGCAAATGTTGCCATAACAACAAGCTGGTTTTTTCAGCCAAGCCATCCAATTGTTCTTCAGACAAACTATCGGCGAACCGACTGTAGTCTTTGATCATCAACGACACCACCACGCATGGATGCTGGGCGGTCAACCAATTTTCGATGTGTTGGCGCAGCGCCGTGGTATCTAGCAATTGCTGCTGACGGGCAAAGACATCCGGCGAGACTTTATCGATTTGAGTAAGCTTTAACAGATAATGTTGTAGGTCAGAAATACGATGACTGAGACTTATCCATCGCCCGTTTTTGGTTTGCAGACTCAGATCATGGTCTTTTTTATGCAAAAAAACCGCTAACTCAATGGGGTTAATATCGTCAAATAACTCTGCTAGCGGTAACTCTTTGAGCTCAGATTGCGCCACGCCAAGCACTGTCAATGCAAGGCTGTTAAAGCGGCGCACTTGACCTGTAGCGGATAGTTCTAACAGCGGTTCGGGACTTGCAAGCAACAAGTTTGTCCGTTGTTGTTCAGACATACGTCGCTCTCGCTCAATCATCGCAAGTTCAATTTGAGCAATCAGCTGCTGATCATCCCAAGGTTTTTCAAGGAACTTCCATGCCGCACCTGAATTTAAACATTCCAACAACGCCTCTCGGTCCGCATAGGCACTGAGAATGATGCCCAAGCTCGTTGGATATTCTTGCCGGACACGTCTTAATAACTCGGCGCCATTCATGCCAGGCATACGAAAATCTGAAATCACTAATGCAAATTGTTGACCTGCCAACAATTGTAACGCCTGTGCGCCATGTTCAGCACACTGCACAAAATACCCTGCGCGCTGCAACATGCGTTGGAGTGACCGTAAAACGGCTGGCTCATCGTCGACCAGTAAAATAGACTTTGACATGGGTAGCCCGTGCATCCCCTAAACTGTACTGCGTTAAACATAGGCCGCAAAGGATGGGCCCCGCAAGCGTTGGTTGAAGATGGTGTATCCGCAAAGCTTTTGCTGCAAACGTGCTGCGCTGTTCGTATACTAAGGCTAAAGACAATCAGAGAGAAGCGCAGATAAATGTCTGATCCGTCACGGATATCTCCACAACAATTTCAGCAACGACTCACCACATTAGGTCAGTTGACCGCAGGTGTTGCGCATGAACTCAACAATCCAGCTGGGTTTATCTTGTCAAATCTCGCCAGCTTTGGCCATTACGTCAGCTTGCTTCAACGCTATGTTGCAGTGTATCAAGAAATTGCTGAAAAAGGTCCATCAGAGACGACGACTCACGCGCTGGCTCAGTTGAACCAGCAAGGTGCGGTGCAGGATGTACTGGAGGACTGCCAACTGTTGGTCGCAGACAGCCTTGAGGGCGCAAAGCGCATGCGAAGTTTATTGCTGGAATTACGCCGTTTTGCCATGCCACTGCAACAGGAACCCGAGCGATTGGAGCTGCAACCAGTGCTAACAAGCTGCTTGCGCTTGCTAAAGCATGAGCTACGCGACCATCAAGTTCAGCTTGA
The DNA here is from genome assembly GCA_964437935.1 of uncultured Rheinheimera sp. Taxonomy (GTDB): domain Bacteria; phylum Pseudomonadota; class Gammaproteobacteria; order Enterobacterales; family Alteromonadaceae; genus Pararheinheimera. The sequence goes on along the minus strand of CAYTIQ010000003.1, from coordinate 85,745 downwards.
GCTGCCAAGCGAACCCGTCATGCTGTATATCGTGCATACGGAGTTACAACAGTTACTGCTAAATCTATTGATCAATGCCAGTCAAGCAATGGCTGAACGGCATGGGCACATTCAACTGACAGTGACGTTTGCCGAAGATTGGGTTCATATCGCTATCGACGACAACGGTCCGGGTATTGATGCAAGCTTACAACATTCCCTGTTTGAGCCCTTTGTCACCACCAAAGCGGTTGGTAACGGTTTAGGGCTTGCCATCTGCCGGCAAATTGCTGAAAAAGCCGGTGGCACCCTGCAATTGGCGACCTCAACCTTAGGTGGTGCTTGTTTTGAGATCCGATTACCGCAAGTTAAAGCTGACGCGGAGATGCCCTAGCAGGCATCCGCGTCTTTTTTTACCGCTAACTTATTGCGCGTCTGCTTGTTGCTCAGGCGCCGCCGCATGAAAGGCTGGCATTGCCAATAATTCATGATACAAACGGCGAATGGTTGGATACGCCTCCAGCGGCAAGTTAAACCTAACGGCGTTATAGACCTGCGGCACTAAGCACACATCGGCCAGTGTCAACACGTCGCCAAAACAGTAACGGCCGGCAGTCTGCTGTAAGCGCAGCTCAAGCGCTGTAAAACCGCTATGTAACCAATGATGGATCCATGCCAGTTTCTGCTCTTCCGTTACGCCAAGTGTACCGGTTAGATATTGCAACACACGCAAATTGTTCAGCGGGTGAATATCACAAGCGATGTCCAAGGCAAAAGCGCGCACTTGCGCTTGCAACGCAGGATCTTTGGGTAACAGTGCTACGCCGGGGTATTGCTGATCCAGATATTCAATAATCGCCAGCGACTGATTTAACGTCAGGTCGCCGTCTTGCAGACAAGGCACCAGCTGTGCTGGGTTTAATGCTTGATAGTCTGCAGTTTTTTGCTCGCCACCGTTTTTCAGCAAATGCACCGGCACTTGAGTCACGGCTAGTTGCTTGACTGCCAGCGCGATGCGCACCCGAAACGCCGCTGACGAGCGCCAATAGGTATACAAAGTCGTCATCACAATTCCTTGATTAAAAAAGCCAGCTTTCGCTGGCTTTTCAACAGATTAGGCTTGGTATTTTACAACCTGTTGGTCGATTGCACCAAACACGCTGTGGCCCTCATCGTCCAATACTTCAATGCGAATACGGTCGCCAAACTTCATAAACGACGTTTTCGGCGCGCCATCGCGAATGGTTTCAATCATCCGCACTTCGGCGATACACGAGTAGCCTAAGCCACCTTCGTCAATCGAGGTACCATAGTCAGTGCCTTGTTTGTTCGACACTGTGCCTGAACCGATGATGGCGCCTGCGCCTAAGTTGCGGGTTTTCGCGGCGTGTGCCACCAGCTGACCAAAGTCAAAGGTCATATCAACGCCGGCATTTGGCTTACCAAACAACTTGCCGTTTAAATGCGACACCAGTGGCAAATGCAGCTTGGCATCGTGCCAATGCGTACCCAACTCATCTGGCGTTACCGCCACTGGCGAGAACGCAGATGCCGGTTTGGATTGGAAGAAACCAAAGCCTTTCGCCAGTTCATTTGGGATCAAACCACGCAGCGAGACGTCGTTAACCAGCATGACTAAACGAATATGCGAACGCGCCGCTTCAGCAGATACCGCCATTGGCACATCGCCAGTGATCACAGCAACTTCACCTTCAAAATCAATACCGTAATCTTCGCTGACCACGTCGATGTTATCGCGTGGGCCGATAAAATCATCTGAGCCACCTTGATACATCAGTGGGTCCGTCCAAAAACTTGGTGGCATTTCTGAATTACGCGCTTTACGCACTAATTCCACGTGGTTGACGTACGCGCTGCCGTCGGCCCATTGATAGGCACGTGGCAATGGTGATTCACAAGCGGCTTGGTCAAAGGCAAACTCACCTTGCACTGAACCTTGGTTTAAACCACGGTAGACTTCTAAAAGCGCCGGCGCAGCTACGCTCCAGTGATCCAGCGCAGATTGCAGTGTAGCGGCAATCTGCGGCACGGCCACGGCTTTGCTTAAATCACGGCTGACTACCACCAACTGGCCATCACGGCTGCCATTTTTGTAGGTCGCTAATTTCATCAGTTTATTCCTGCACAAATCATTGAGTTACCAGTGCGACATGGCCGCACTGGGACACAGCTTTCGACAATTGCGTCGTTAGCCTTGAACCGGTTTTACTTTCCAGCTGTTGACGTACTCTGGGTTTTCCGTGGCTAGTGCCGCCGGCCCCATTTCGAGCGCGTCACGGGTATCCAGCATCACCGCCACTTCGTCGGTGAATTTCTTTTTATACTCACGACCGGCTTGGAACGCCTTTGGATGCGGTCCATGAGTAAAGCCTGCGGGATGGAACGTCACCATGCCACGTTCGATATTGTCGCGGCTGAAAAAATCGCCAGCATGGTAGAACAGCACTTCATCGTAATCGTCGTTGTTGTGATAAAACGGCACTTTTAATGCGCCCGGGTCACTTTCAATCGGCCGCGGCACAAAGGTACAGACCACAAACCGCGTCGCAACAAACGTCGTGTGCGCAGACGGTGGTAAATGGTAACGATGGCTCATCAGTGGGCGAATATCGCGCCAGTTGATCCGCATCACCGCTAAATCACCGTGCCAGCCAATTGCGTCCAGTGGGTTGTATGGATAGGTGATCACGGACACTTGGCCATGGCGTTTGACCTGCACTTGTGTCTCGTTTTCACTGTATTGTGCCTTAAACGCCTCATCGATTTTTGGCGTATCCAGCATGGCTGGGTCAAAAATCGCATGATTACCAACCAAGCCTTTTTCCGGCAACTGGTACGAATCATTGGTGGCTTCAATCAACAACACGAAAATCGGCGCGCTGATCTCTAAGCGCCAGCTGGTTGAACGTGGGATCACCACGTAGTCGCCATCACGCAGCGTCAGGTGACCATAGTCACAATAAAGCTCAGCCGCGCCTTCATGAATAAACAGCAGCTCATCACCGTCGGCGTTTCGGACTAAAAAGTCCATTGAGCTGTCAAGGCGCCAGGTGCGCATTTTGCAGTGCGCATTGGACAGCAGCAGCGGCACGGCCCAAGGCGATTGCGCGCGGTCTTGCTCAATGTTATTAAAGTTAAACAACCGCGGACGCAGCGGGCCTTGCCAATCACTCCAGCCAGTTGGCGCATGGGTGTGATGGAAATGGCTCGCTGGGCCAAAAAAGCCACTACGACCAGTTTCACGTTCATAAATTGCTTGGTCTGGGAAGTCGGCATGCGCTTGACGCGACACATCGCCTTCTCGCAGCGGGAAAGACGCCCATTTACGCATCGGCTAATACTCCGCGACGGATTTGATCTTCTTCAATCGATTCAAACAAGGCTTTGAAGTTACCTTCACCGAAACCTTCGTTGCCTTTACGTTGGATGATTTCAAAGAATACTGGACCAATCACAGTTTTGGTGAAGATCTGCAGCAAAATGCCGTCTTTTTCTGGTGCACCGTCGATCAACACACGCAGTTCGCGCAGTGCGTCTAAGTCTTCGCCGTGGCCTGGTACGCGGGTGTCTACTTTGTTGTAGTAAGTGTCTGGCGTCGGCATAAAGTCCATACCGCGGCTGCGCAGGGTCCGCACTGTTTCATAGATGTCTTCCGTGGTCAGCGCGATATGCTGGATCCCCTCACCTTTGTATTCGCGGATAAATTCTTCGATTTGTGATTTATCATCGGAAGATTCATTGATTGGAATACGAATTTTGCCGCATGGCGCTGTCATAGCGCGTGACACTAAGCCTGTTAACTTGCCTTCGATATCGAAATAACGAATTTCGCGGAAGTTACCGATCTTCTCGTAAAAACCAGCCCAGACGTTCATATTGCCGCGTTTGACGTTGTGCGTTAAGTGGTCCAGCACTTCCAAACCCACTGATTTCTCGGCAATTAACTGCTCGAAGTTATCGTAGAACTTAAAGTCGACATCATAAATAGAGCTTTGGCCGTAACGGTCAACAAAATACAACAGGCTTGAACCAATGCCGTATACCGCTGGAATGTTCAGCTCCATCGGGCCGATTTGGTTTTTATATTCTTTGGCGCCATTGGCCACGGCGTGCTTGAGCGCTTCTGCCGCATCTTTCACGCGAAACGCCATGGCGCAGACACTTGGGCCATGCTCGCGGGCAAAGGCTTCGGCTTGTGAGTTTGGTTCACCATTGACGATAAAGTTGATGTCGCCTTGTTTGAATAACCAAGCTTCTTTGGAGCGGTGTTTTGCCACTTCAGCAAAACCAAGTGATTGAAATAAATCTTTTAATTTTGCGATACCGTCTGCATCAGCAGCCGTGTATTCCACGAATTCAAAACCGTCGGTACCCAGTGGGTTGATTGGATCAAACATGCAAATAGCTCCAAGATAAGGGGGTTGGATTGGCGCTATCTTGCCGCGTCTAGCAGAAATTGGAAGATTTGGGCTTCACACGGCATTAACAGGCCGCTACAGCTGTTTTGTAAAGCTTCGAATACAGTTTAGCAGTTTTACCGATTTCAAAACCAAAAACGCCATTTCAGGGCTGAAATGGCGTTTTGAATGTAACGATACAGGCACAAAGCGTATTTAAATTTTTACGCTCTTGCGGTTGATACCATATTCTCGCAATTTATTTGCGACCGCTGTATGGCTTAAGCCCAGTTTTTTCGCGAGCTGACGCGAACTTGGATAGGCCGGAAATAGTTTGCGCAATAAACTCGCTTCAAAGCGTTTCACCGCTTCATCCAAAGTGCCGTCAAAGTCTTGCTCAAGGTAACCAAAGTCATTGGTGTAACTGGGTAACTGCAAGTGTTCTTTATCCAGCTCATTGCCTTCTAGCAAGGTGACCGCACGATACAAGGCGTTTTCTAACTGACGCACATTACCAGGCCATGGGTATTGTTGAATAAACGCCGCGCACGTCTCGGTCAACCGCGGTGGTTTGCGGCCAAGGCGTGCGGACAAACGACCGATAAAAAAGTCAGCCAGCGGCAATACATCTTGTTTACGTTCCCTTAGCGGCGGCAACGCCAACGTCAACACATTCAAGCGGTAATACAAATCCTCGCGAAAGCGCCCTTCTTGCACCATGGCAGGCAAGTCTTTTTGCGTGGTGCAAATAACGCGCACATCAACTTTCACCTCGTTTTCGTCGGCGACACGGCGGAAACTGCCATCTTGTAAAAATCGCAGCAGCTTGGTTTGAATGTCACGCGACATCTCGCCAATCTCATCAAGGAACACAGTCCCTTTGTTGGCTTGTTCAAAAATGCCTTTTTTGCCTTCGACTGTGCCAGGAAATGCATTCGGGCCATAACCAAATAATTCTGACTCGGCCACGTTATCCGGCAGTGCCGCACAGTTCACTGCCAAAAACGGTTTGCCGGTGCGGCTACTTGCACCATGACAAGCGCGTGCCAGCAACTCTTTGCCAGTGCCAGTTTCGCCGGTGATCAAGATAGGAGCATCCAGCTGCGCCATCTTCTTCGCTTCACGGATCACTCGACGCATCATGTTAGAACTTGCCTGCATGCTGTTAAAGCTTTCGCTGTCGCCCTTTTTAAAGGCAACCATTTGCTCGCCCAGCCGACTTTCAGATTTTAAGTTGATCACAGCCCCTGCCAAAATTTCGCGACCGCCATCGGCAGGCACATTCACCGGCAAAATATCGGCGATAAAGCGTTTGCCGTGGATCTCAATTTTTCTGGTTTGCGCCAGTACATCGTCGCCTTCGAGCCAACGCGCGAAGTTAAAGCCTTTGACAATTGGAGATAATGGCTGCCCCGCAACGTCGGCTCGCGTCAACGCCATGGCTTCTAACGCCGCGTCATTGACCACCGTCACCACACTTTTGGTATCAATCGCTATCACACCATCGGGTAAGGTGCTTAATAACGTGGTCAGTTCGTTGTGTTCACGTTCCGATGGCATAAAGGCGGTCGTTTTGACATCATCAACGCCGGGGATGCGGCGAATCTTCGCCATAAGCTCTTGAAAACGTTCAAAATCAACACTGGGAAATGCCACAAACATGCGGCCTAGACTTGGGTCGACTTCAATACCGCGTAAGTCGATCCGATAACTAACAAGGATATTCAGGACTTCTTGAGCGATACCCAACCGGTCCTGGCAATGGATTTCAAGACGCATCGTAACGTGTCCTATCAAACGGGGGTTGTCGCCATCATACGGTAAGCAACGCCTGTTAGCCCAGCACTTTTGTAAACTATTATGAACAAATCCCGATTTTTCATCCAATTCTAGCTGGACGTAAATAAAAAAAGCTGCCGAGGCAGCTTCTTTGTCATGTTGTATTTGGCTTAGCCTAACAACGCATCCGTTTTCGCGGCGCAGATAAAATCGTTTTTGTGCAAGCCTTTAATCGAATGCGACCACCAAGTCACGGTCAATTTACCCCACTCCAGCAACAAGGCTGGGTGATGGCCTTCGTCTTCAGCCATTTCGGCGACTTTCTGATGAAAAGCCCAGGCTAATTTGAAGTTCTTGAACTTGAACTCACGCTCAAGTTGCAAAATGCCATCCCGAACGACCGGCGTCCAATCTGGGATCATGCGCATCAACTCTGGCAATTCGTCATCAGACACTCGTGGTGCATCAGCACGGCACGCTTCACATTTTAAGGCGGTTAACTCAGACATGGTTTTTCCTGTAATTTACGATGCTTTTTTCTGTTTTGGCGGAAACTTCGGTGCGTGTAAGCCAAGCGCTTTCGCTTGTTGCACCAACGCCATTAAATCCATTTGCGCAATGTCAAACAGCTGACGGATGCTTTGAATGCGGAAGTAAATTGGCTGCATAATATCGATGCGATACGGCGTGCGCAGTACATCCACCACATCCAACACTTTACGTTCTGGCACGTCGGAGTGCATGGCATATTGCGTCTCGCCTGGCGAGGATAAAATACCGCCACCATAAATGCGCAGGCCTTCGGGCGTATCCAGCAGACCAAACTCCACCGTGAACCAGTAAAGACGCGCTAAATACACGCGGTCTTCTTTGCTGGCGGTTAATCCAAGCTTGCCATACGCATGAGTAAACGCAGCAAAATCAGGGTTGGTTAGCATGGCGCAGTGACCAAAAATCTCGTGAAAGACATCCGGCTCTTGCAGGTAATCAAATTCTTCGCGGCTTCTGATAAACGTCGCGACCGGAAATTTTTTATCCGCCAGCAACTGGAAAAACTTATCAAAATTAATCAGCGCTGGCACTTCAGCCACTTGCCAGCCGGTGGTTTCTAGCAGCACTTTGTTCAGTTCAGCCAATTGCGGGATGCGATCTGTGGGTAAATTCAGCTTTTTTAGGCCGTCATGATATTCGTTACAGGCTTTGCCCTGGATGCATGCCAGTTGGCGTTGCATCAACTCAGACCAAATTTGGTTTTCATCGTCAGTCCAATGAATAAAGCCATTGGCATCCGATTGTTTGGATACGTAGGTTGTCATCTAAAATTCCTGTGAATTTGGCTTGCCCTGATAGTTTTTGCTTTGGGGCAGATGGGCGCATGCTAACGATTTGAACTTGGCCTGTTAACTCAACAGGCCAATTTTATTGGTTTTTAACTGTAAAACTTTAGTTACACGCCAGTAGCGATTACTATCCATGTGATTGATATTAAGAGACTATTTCTGCTGTAACTGCATCTTTACCAAGGCTTGTTGCAGGTCTGCGATGATGTCATCCACATGTTCTAAACCCACCGATATGCGGATCAAGCCATCACTGATCCCCGCAGCACGACGCTCTTCCGGACTGTACGGACTATGCGTCATGGACGCGGGATGCTGGATCAGCGATTCCGCATCACCAAGCGACACCGCAAGGCTTAACAACTGACATTGGTTGATGAAATAACGACCGTCATCTAAGGTGCCTTTGAGTTCAAATGCCAACACACCACCGGCCGCTTTCATCTGCTTACCAATGAATTTATAACCCGCATGATTGGGTAAGCCAGGGTAATATACGGTTGCAACAGCCGGGTGTTCGTTTAAGAATTCAGCGACTTTTTGCGCATTGCTGCAATGACGCTCCATCCGTACGGACAGGGTTTTTAAGCCGCGGATAATCAGCCACGCATCATGCGGGCTTATCGTAGCGCCCATGTCTTTGAGCGTGGTTAATTTGATGGTCTTAATGGTATCAGCATCCGAACAGATGATGCCCGCAACAACGTCACCGTGGCCGTTTAAATACTTGGTTGCACTGTGGATGACAATATCGAGCCCGAAGTCTTTCGGACGCTGCAATAAGGGGGTTAAGAAGGTGTTGTCGATCACCGATTTGATACCGTGTTCTTGGCACAAAGCCCCTAAAAACGCCAAATCGAGCACCACTAAATTCGGATTAATCGGTGTCTCGGCAAACAGCATTTTGGTGTTAGGCTGAATGGCCGCGCGCACCGCCGCATGGTCAGTCATATCGACAAAGGTGACGTCAATGCCATAACGCGCAAACATATGGTGGAACAAGGCAAAGCTACAGCCATAGACAGCCTTGCTGCACACCATGTGATCGCCCTGCTGCAAAAAAGCCATGGTTGCTGCGGAGACCGCGCCCATCCCCGTGGCGGTGGCTGCCGCATCCTCCATTCCTTCGAGTGCCGCGACTTTTAATTCAAGCTCGCGCGTGGTTGGATTGCCTAACCGCGTGTAAATAAAACCTGCTTCTTCGCCAGCAAAACGAGCGGCGCCTTGTTCCGCGTTTTCAAACACAAAAGTTGATGTTTGGTACAACGGTGTAGCGAGTGCGCCATATTGAGCATCTCGTACTTTTCCGGCGTGGACACATAAGGTTTCGGCGTGCATGACACCATGGTCTTGCGAAGCGGTGTTGCTTGGCATGCTGGCGCATGCGCTGTCGACTGGGTTACTGCTCATAGGATAATGCCTGTTGATAAGATGATTTTTTTCTAATCACATCAAATTAGTTATAAACAGAACAAGGCATACAGACATCTCTCCGCCTGAAGTTTTAATTGACACCTCAGGCTGGAGCAGTCGATTTTGTAAATATTACTTTGCAGTTTTGCTGAGTCGAGCGGCTAATTCTGTCAGCAAAACACCCGTCGTGGCTTTTTGCAGTTCGGCGTTAGGCGCTGGCGAAAACTCGCGTTGACAGGCGTGAGCCAGTTTGAGCATTAAGGCTGCGGCCAGCACACCTTGACCTGCTTTGGCCGATAAACGCCCAGCAAGCTCAGCGCTTAGAAAATCTGTCGCTAGGTCGGACATCATATCGGCACTGCCACTTAACACCGCATTGCCAATAAAACGTTTTAACAAATTCAAGCGCAGCCAAGCGTCAGGCTCTGCACCATAGATCTTGGCAATTTGGGCGATTAATTGCTGACTTCGCCAAGCAACAATCAACATATCCGCCAACGCGAAAGGGCTTAACGCCACAGCAACGCCAGTCTGAAGTGCAGCTTCGTTGGCCATGGTGTCGACTTGCCGAGCCAGCGGTTGCAATCGGGTTTGCTCTAACCACAATAAATGCTCTGTGCCATCTAAATGGCTCGGTGCGGTTTGTGCTGATGATTGAGATGTCTGATGCAACAGCATATCGACATCACGCACCAACAGATCGCTGTCTGCGCGCACTTGACACGCCCGCCAGCGCTCGCGCAGCTGATGAACTTTTGCCACATGCTGTCGGTTGCGCCGAAATCGCCAATAACCCTGCCCAAGCCAGCCTAGCGCACTAAGGCTGATGACAGACACCAGACTTCCCAGCAACCAATGCTCAGCAAAACTTTGCCACCACCAAAGCCCCCATTCAATCGTCGCATAGGCCAAGGTGCTGATTAACAGTACTTTCGCCCAGATAGAGAGTGGCTTCACGGCGTGGTCATTCAGGATTGCGGGCTCGGGTTGCGTTTGCTCTTGCGCCACAAAGGCACTGGCTGGGAATTCTTGTGCGGGAGCTATCGGCGCCATGTCTTCGGATGGGCTCAACGGCGCAAACTGCGAAGCGCTGAATTGCACTCTAGGCTTTAAATCACTCATCGCAAACGATCTCCAAGCAGAAATTGCAAAAGTTGATCAAAGCGCATTGCATCAATTGCGTTGCCTTTGGGCAGTAATTCTGGAAAGTTGAACTGATGATGTTCAAACAAAATTTCGGATGGCATTGACAGCGGCACATCGCCTGGAAACAGTGTGATCCGCTGTTTATTTTGTTTGGCGATCCCCTGCAGGCAAGGCTGTGGCCCCTGTGGAGTATCCACCAGCCCTTGCTCACTGCATATCACACTGGCTGCCACTAACACCATGGACTCACATCCATCGAACTTTTGTTGTGCTTGGCTTTGCTGCAATAACTGTTGCAATAACAGACTCAAATTTCGATGCTGTTCAACGGTTAACTGATCCGCTTTACTGGCAACAATGGCGACCTTATCGATGCGCGGTGCAAACAAACGATGCCACCAGCGCTGTGGGCCATAATGAAAATGTTGCTGGATCTGAAAAAGCGCTTGCTGTAACTCCACCAAACTTTGATAGCCATGATTGAGCACAGACAGGCAGTCCACCAACACGATTTGCCGATCGAGTCCAGCAAAATATTGGCGGTAAAATGGCAAGATCACTTGATCACAATAACTCTCAAACTGTTGCTGTAAACGTTGCGCCCACGCCGGGTAACGCTTAAGCAAATCATCTGGAAGTGGTAGTAGATTTAAAAGCGGTGTATCGCGTAAATGACCTGGTTGCAGCAAACGACCAGGTTGCAAGATCAACGCGTTTTGGCTTCGCAGCTGCTGCAAAAAGCTGGTGTATCGTTGCACGGCTTGACCAAGCGTAAGCTCAGTACAACCTTGTTGTAAAATCAGCTCCAAATCGATACGAAGCCGCTGTGATAGCGCCTGATAAATGGGCAATTCAAAACGTTGCCAGCTTTGGAGCGACCAACGGCTGTAGTCCTGTTGCAACATGGGTAAATCGAGTAACCACTCACCCGGGTAATCAATCAAATCCAGTTGTAATTCCTGCACATCGCTGAGGTGTTTGAGCAACGAATGGCTTTGTTTTACCCGGATCTTTAATGAAAGCTGACTGTAGCCAGTCGTCGATGCGGGCCACTCCCCTGCTAAAAGTTGCTGTTGGTTGACTTCAAACGGAAAGCGCGGTTGGGAAATATCCATGGGCGGCAATATTTGCGCACCTAACAAACGCCCTTCGTGCGCAAGTGGCCATAAAGTCAGGGTGGTCGATGCATCAGGGCGCATCAGCTGATGCACAAGGCTGGTGATAAGGGCCGTTTTACCGGCACCGCTTAAGCCGGTGATCCCTAACCGTAGGTGTTTTTTTAATAAACGCTGGCCGGCTTGTTGGCCGGCCTGGCGGGCTTGTTTGAGCATACTGATTCCAACGGGTTGCGGCATGCAATTAAAGCCGGCTTATTTCGCGATCCAACTGAAACTTGTTGGAGGTCACGTGGCTCTCAATATGGCGAATACGCTGTTCGATATGGTCAAACTGTTGATTCAAATGAATTAACGCCTGACGTGGTGACTCACCGCGTTGCCACACGCGTGTTTTTAATTCAACCGGTTTATCCACCACGGTTGGCGCTTGGTATTGCTCATTGCTGACGCTATAAGGTTGATTGGCATTCCTGCGTTCAGCGACAGATTTCTTCTCCAATACGAACCATCCGGCAATATACAACACCACTAAAAAACCGCCGAATCCCATCAGCACTGATGCCACTAACACGATGCGGATCAGCCATAGCTCCCAACCAAAGTAGTCGGCGAGTCCGGCACAGATCCCGGCAACTTTGCCGTTTCTATCATCGCGCAACAACTCGCGTTTTACTTTAGTCATGTTTGCGTCTCCAATTCGGTGACTCTGCGTCCAAAATCGCTTCCAAGGTCTTGATCCGATCCGCCATTCGTTCGGCTCGCGCTGATAAGTCATTCAGCTGCGCGATCTCACCGTCGGACAAGCCTTCAGACATTTTGCGTTTGCTGCGGTAATGCATAATTACCCACAGCGGCGCCACGAAAATCATGAAAACAATAATCGGGATAGAAAAAGCTTCTGTTACTGGCATGATTCATTACTCCTTGTTAAAACGCCTGAGATCAGGCGTTTGTCTCTTTATTCATTTTGGCTTTTAAAGCCGCCAGTTCTGAGTCAATCTTGTCTTGTGCCGCCAATTCTGCAAACTCATCGCGCAGAGTTTTCTTGCCTAAGTCATAGGCTTCAACTTGTGCTTCTAAGTTATCAATTTTGGCTTCATAGCGTTCAAATTTATACATCGCATCTTGCATACGAGAACTGTCCAACGTCTTTTTAACTTCTAGACGCGACGCTACAGTTTTTTGACGCATCAGAATGGCTTTTTGGCGGTTCTTCGCATCGGCTAACTTTTCTTGCAACTGCGATGTTTCGTCTTGCAGCTTAGCAATGTGCTGGTCTAACACATCCATATCTTTCGTCACTGCATCGGCCTGGTCTGCAGCTTTTTGGCGTTCAATCAAGGCTGAGCGCGCTAAATCATCGCGATCTTTGCTCAGGGCCAGTTCTGCTTTACCTTGCCATTCGTTGACTTCGTCTTGTAGACGGCTCACCACACGTTGCAGCTCTTTTTTCTCAGCGATGGTTTTTGCTGAGGTGGAACGCACTTCCACTAACGTGTCTTCCATTTCTTGAATGATCAAACGGACCATTTTTTCTGGATCTTCCGCTTTGTCTAATAAAGCGTTGATGTTTGAGTTGATGATGTCTGAGAAGCGAGAAAAAATACCCATGATTGTTACCTCAAATTGTCAGTTGGTTCGAAATATACTATTCAGAATCAATGCCAACTTAGAAAAATTAAATATCCAATTGATTTATAAAGATTTTATATTTGTTTTAACAACTCTGGCGCCACTACCACTTTTTAAATACACTAACAATTAGCAAAATTAACCAATAAGTGGCAATGGATATGGCAAGAGCGTTTCAACAGGACAACTTAGTTGGCCAATCTAACAGTTTTCTGAATGTCTTGGATCAAGTGTCGCAAATAGCGCCTCTCAATAAGCCTGTGTTGATCATTGGCGAGCGTGGTACCGGCAAAGAACTCATCGCTGCCCGCCTGCATTTTTTGTCACAACGTTGGGATCAAAGTTATCTAACGTTAAACTGCGCATCCTTGAACGAGAACTTGTTAGAAAGCGAATTATTCGGCCACGAAGCAGGCGCATTCACCGGCGCGAGCAAACGTCATGAAGGGCGCTTTGAACGCGCCAATTTTGGCACCCTGTTTTTAGATGAATTAGCTAACACGCCCGGTTTGGTGCAAGAGAAACTGCTGCGGGTCATCGAATACGGAGAGTTTGAACGTGTCGGTGGCTCTCGCGCCATTAAAGTTGACGTCCGCTTAATTTGTGCAACCAATGAAGACTTGCCGGGCATGGCGGAACGTGGTGAGTTTCGCGCAGACCTACTCGACCGCCTAGCCTTTGATGTGATCACCCTGCCGCCAATGCGGGAACGGCGAGAAGACATCCTGATGCTGGCCGAGCATTTCGCCATTAACATGGCTCGAGAACTCAATTTTGAATTGTTTAGCGGCTTTAGCGAAAAAGCCAAACGGGCTTTATTGGACTATGACTGGCCGGGTAACGTGCGTGAATTAAAAAACGTGGTTGAGCGCAGTGTCTATCGGACAAACAACCCGTATGTGCCCGTTCATGACATTTTGTTTGATCCCTTTGAATCACCGTTTAGACCCCGAGCCCGAGTGCGCACCAATGACCGGACATCAACAATGCCAGTCCCAAGTGCCGTAGTCAGTGAATCTCCGTCGCCCGTCCTCGCCACACCAGCGCTCAGTGTTGGGTCGAACTATGCAGGTCCAGCAACCCCATCGTTTCCTTGTGATTTCACGCAGTTGTCGGAGAATTACGAAATCCAACTGATTAAAGATGCGCTCGCTGCTTGCCAATATAATCAGAAAAAAACTGCAGATGCACTCAATCTCACGTATCATCAGCTACGCGGTTATATGAAAAAATACAAACTGTTAGACAGTCAGCAATGAAAATTTGGCAACTTTATACAACTGGCTCAGCATTACTTCTTTTGCTGGCAGGTTGTCACCCATCCGACACCGCCGTGTCTGCCACCGGTGTGGTGTATTGTGCGGAAGGTTCACCTGAGAGCTTTAACCCACAATTGGTTACATCCGGCACCACGATTGATGCGATCAGTCAACATTTGTATGACCGATTATTAGATATCGATGCGGGCAGTGGCGATTTACTACCTGCGCTGGCCACGGCTTGGCAGGTCTCTGCGGATGGCTTGACCTATACCTTCACGTTGCGCAATGACGTTCAGTTTCACCAAACCGCCTATTTCACACCGACACGCCTGATGAATGCATCTGATGTCGAATTTACGTTTAACCGTATTCTTGACCCGAACAATCCATTTCATTTTGTGGCGACCGAGTACCCATACTTTGATAGCGTCGGTTGGCGCAGCTTGGTGAAACATGTCAAAGCGCTGGATAACACACATGTCGAATTCGTGTTGAATCAACCTGATAGCAGTTTTTTATCCACGTTAGCCACAGATTTTTCGGCAATTTTGTCCGCAGAATATGCCAGCACCTTGCTCAAACGTCAGCAGGCGGTGGCGCTGGATGAATTGCCTGTTGGTACTGGGCCTTTTCTGTATCGGGAATACCAAAAAGATCTGTTAATTCGGTACTATCGTCACCCTCACTACTGGCGAGGCCAAGTCAATGCCGAGCAATTAGTCATCGATATTGTGCCCGACAATACCAAACGCTTAGCAAAAATTTTAACCCACGAATGCGATGTGGCGCCGATCCCTCGGATGGCGGAGCTAAAAATGCTGCGTCAAAGCACTGACTTTGCCATTGATGAAAAAACGGCCATGAACGTTGGTTATTGGGCGTTTAATACCCAAAAGCCGCCATTTAACGACAATCGAGTACGCCAAGCATTGGCCCATGCGGTCAATCGACAGAATATTTTGCAGGCCGTTTATTTCGACCAAGCCGTCATTGCAGAATCGGTGCTACCACCAACATCGTGGGCTTATGATCCAAAGTCCCGTTCCCCAAACTACGACCCTGAGACGGCCAAAGCCTTGCTCGCGCAAGCGGGTTATCCAAAAGGGTTTAGCATGGATATTTGGGCTATGCCGGTGCAACGGAACTACAACCCGAATGCACAAAAAATGGCCGAGTTAATTCAAGCTGATTTAGCGCAAGTGGGCATCCGCGCTCGAATTGTCACCTATGAGTGGAATACCTTTCGACGCAAATTAAAAGAATTTGAGCACGATTCGGTTCTCATCGGTTGGTCTGCCGACAATGCTGATCCGGATAACTTTTTCCGCCCATTGTTTAGCTGCAAAGCGGCGCAAAGTGGCAGTAATAGAGCAAACTGGTGTGACCCTGTGTTTGATGAATTCCTCAGTCAAGCCGTGCTCACAACCGACGTGTCAAAGCGTCGAGCATATTATCAAAGCGCGCAGCGTTATTTCATTGAACAAATGCCGCTGTTGCCAATTGCGCACTCTAAACGATTTTTAGTTCGAGGAAATGCTGTGCAAGGGGTACGCACCAACCCTTATGGCGGTATTAATTTTGCGGCCGCGGAGAAAAAGCCATGATCGCTAAATATCTGCTGCGACGATTATTCCTGCTGTCTTTTGTGTTTGTTGCGGCGACGCTATTTACCTTTAGTTTGAATTACTTTTATCCAGGCGACCTTCTGACGAATTTCTCTGGCCTGCAGCAAATTGATGAAACCCAGCGAGCGGCGATGGCACAGACCATGGGTATTCATAGCTCAGTGATAGAACAATACATTCTGTATGTCAGACGACTGATCACCGGCGAATGGGGCCTGTCGTTTTCGAGCCAGCAACCTGTCTTGCATGAAGTAAAAACGGTGTTGCCCGCAACGTTAGAACTTGCAGCATATGCCCTTGCCGTGTCCTTGTTGGTCGGGATCCCGCTGGGTTTGCTGGCCGCTATCAAACAAGGTTCCTTGCTTGACCGGGTCATCACAATTGGCGCCAGTATTGGTTATTCATTGCCGGTGTTTTGGTGGGCATTATTACTTATCATGCTGTTCTCTTTGCAGTTGGGTCTACTTCCTACCTCAGGCAGGCTGAGTGTACTTTATGAAATACCACCCGTTACTGGTTTTATGTTGATTGATATCTGGCAATCCAACATGCCCTACAAAACAGCAGCGTTTTATGATGCTCTGCGCCATCTGGCACTGCCGACGCTGATCTTGGCCACCTACCCGACTACCGTGATGGTTCGTTTCGTGCGTGACTCCATGCTTGAAGTGTTAGCACAGAACTACGTTAAAACCGCGCGTGCCAAGGGGTTAACTCGCGGACAGGTCCTGTATCACCATGGTCTTCGCAACGCGTTATTACCTGTTACTCATCAAGTCGGCTTGCAATTTAGTACGCTGATCACCTTGGCGATGATGACTGAAGTCATCTTTTCGTGGCCGGGGATCGGCCAATGGCTTATCAGCAGTATCTACCAACGAAATTTCACGGCGATCCAAGCCGGTGTGTTGGTGCTGTCTTCCGTCGTGGTGTTTGTGAATATGTTCACCGAGATATTGCACACCTTGCTAAATCCATTAGCGAGGAAAAGTTGATGAAAAAAATTCGCCTTTATTACGAAGAAAACAACCGCCGCCCACTGACGCTCTTGTGGAAACATTTCGTCAATCAGCACTTTGCCATAGCGGCTTTAGTCACCTTGCTTGCGATCCTGTTGGTTGCACTGATAGCCCCCATCGTCACACCGCATTCGTCGTACCTGCAAAACTCAGAACTGCTGTTAGTTCCACCATCGTGGCAAAATTCAGGCTTAGTCTCTTACCCGCTTGGCACGGATGATCTAGGTCGTGACGTGTTATCTCGCTTGATGTTAGGCGCGAGTTATACCTTTGGTCTGGCGCTTTTGACCACCTTATGCTCGTTGTGTATCGGCGTGATCCTTGGCTCGCTTGCGGGCATGAGCAAGGGTGTCAAATCAAGTATTTTCAACCACTTACTCGATTTGGCGCTCACCATACCAAGCTTGTTATTGGCGATTGTGATTGTTGCGGTGTTAGGTCCTGGCCTTGTTAACACGATTTGGGCCGTGACCTTGGCCTTGCTACCGCAATTTGTGCACGGTATCCGCGATGCCATCGCTAAGCAGTTAAAACAAGATTACGTACTGGCCTATCGGCTTGATGGCGCCAATGATTGGCAAATCCTCCGTTCCGTGGTCTTGCCGAATTTATGGGAGCCATTAACGCTGTTGTTTACCATGGCATTATCCACGGCGATCTTAGACATTGCCGCAATGGGATTTTTAGGATTAGGCGCTCAAGCACCTACACCTGAGTGGGGAACCATGGTTGCAGATGCGCTGGATTCCATTTATCTCGCGCCTTGGTGTGTCGCGCTGCCAGGCTTGTTGATCTTCTTAACGGTACTGTCCATTAACTTGGTCGGTGACGGCTTACGTGTCGCGATGCAAAAACGGCGAGAAAACTGATGCAGCTGCTAGATATTCGAAATTTATCGCTGGAGCTTACAACGCCTGAAGGCTCAATTTGTGCTGTCGATCGCGTTAACTTAACCATCCGCGAGGGGGAGATCCGTGGCTTGGTCGGCGAATCAGGCTCGGGCAAAAGTCTCATTGCCAAAGCAATCATGGGGGTTTTACACCAACGCTGGAAAATCACCGCGGATCGCTTCCAATGGAATGGTCAGGATTTATCACGGCTGTCTGACGATGAACAACGGCGCATCATCAGCCGTGATGTTGCGATGATCTATCAAGAACCAAGCCGCAGCATGGATCCAACCGCGCCGGTTGGCGAGCAAATCATCGAAGCGATCCCTGAACATGTGTTACAAGGGGTCAGCTGGTGGCAACGCGGCTATTTTCGCCGAGCTCGAGCCAAGGCGTTGCTACATAAAGTTGGTATTAAAGACCATCTATCGGTTTGGCATAGCTATCCCTATCAGCTCTCGGAGGGTATATGCCAGAAGGTCTCGATCGCGATGGCTATTGCCAAAGATCCGAAGCTGCTGATTGCCGATGAACCAACCACCGCCTTAGAGTCGACGACGCAGGCCCAATTATTTCGCTTACTGACGAGCCTTAATCAACTCAAAGGTATGTCCATTTTACTGATTAGCCATGAACTTGAAACGGTGGCTAGGATCACAGATACCATCAGCGTCTTGTATTGCGGGCAACTGGTTGAGGCGGGTGAAACGGAGCGATTATTAAAGCAGCCGAAGCATCCCTACACCGAAGCGTTGATAAAGAGTGTGCCAGAGTTCCAACCTGAACTGGCATTTAAACAACAGTTGTATGCGCTTCCTGGTTCTATCCCTACGCTGCAACACTTACCTATTGGCTGTCGATTAGGACCGCGGTGCCCGAATGCTCGGCGCGAATGTGTAAAGACGCCGCCGCTCGAACGCCAACAGAATCACTTTTTTAGCTGCCATTTCCCTTTGAATCGGAGTGACGATGAATAAGCTGCTGGAAGTCAGGCACCTCAGTAAAACCTATCGCAAATCAACGGGGTTGTTTAGTCAGAAAAAAGTTCAAGCGTTAAACGATATCAGTTTCACTTTAGAGCAGGGCAAAACCCTAGCCCTGCTTGGCGAGACAGGGTCAGGCAAAAGTACCATCGCCAAAATTTTAGTTGGCATTGAGAAACCGGACAGTGGCGAGGTGTTGTTTGGTGGTGAACTGATCGATTGCTGCAACCATCGGCAAACAAATCGGCGTATCCGTTACATTTTCCAAGATGCTGCACGGTCACTGAATCCAAATCAGAAAATCTCAGACATCTTACATGCTGTCTTGATGTACTCAACGAACTTGGATAAAGATGCAAGACAACAAAAAATTGCCGATACGCTAAAACTACTTGGGCTATTGCCAGAGCATGGTAATTATTACCCCCATATGTTTTCCGGTGGTCAGCTGCAACGGGTGGCTTTGGCTCGCGCGTTAATTTTAGATCCCAAGGTGCTTATTCTTGATGAAGCGTTAACGGCGTTAGATCCATCGTTACGCGCTCAAATCGTCAATCTGTTGCTGGAACTGCAGCATAATACTGGGCTTGCGTATATTTTGATCACCAATCAACTCCGGTTAGTTCGGCATATGGCCGACCAAACCATGGTGATGTATCAAGGACAGGCGTTGGATTACAACGAAACACCCCTGCTCTTTAGCCAACCCGAGCATGATTACACCAAAAAACTGATTTCCAGTAGCCTGAATCTGTAACGGCTATCAATTGCACGATTTGCAGAATCCCGCTGCTGCTTTACACGACGCGTCGTGGTTTCGCGTTAACCCTCACAAAACAAAACGCCCGGTTTTTATACCGGGCGTTTTTACAAACGAACAACGATTCAATCTGTTGCCAGCACTTATTCAGTTGGCAGCTCAGTGATAGGTACTAGCTCAATCTTCGCTTTTTCACGCAGAGACTTCACCACAGCGCCATAGTGCACTTGGCCAAACTGTTGCGCTAAAGCATTAAGCTCTTCATTTGATGGTTCTTTGGTTGCAGCAACATCTGTTACTTTCGTCAACACCAATACCGCACTATCACCGTTACTTTGACGTGTGACAGCAAAGGTTGGTTTGTCTTGCGGACGAGCCATCTCAAACAGCTTAGTGCGAATTTGAGCATCGGTTTGACCACCAAAACGGGCTACAGTCGACAAGCTTTCCACAGTTAATTGATTCGCAGCAGCGACGTCCGCTAAGGCTTTACCGCTCGTCAGCTCATTTAACATGGCTGTTGCAGCCGCGTCAGCTAACACCGCACTTTGTTCGGCAACGTAGGCTTTTTCAACCTCTGCTTTAACATCGTCAAAAGGCCGCACTTGGGCTTTTTTGTGCTCAGCAAGACGAACGACCACCACATGCTGATTACCCAAATCGATCACATCGCTGTTGGTTGTGCTATCCACAAAATCAGCACTAAACGCAAGATCTAACAATTTCGGTAAATTGACTTCCGCAGGTGCAGCATTGCGTGCAAACAACGCCGTCGTTTTGACGGTCGAGCCGACGGCTTTAGCAGCTTCTTCTAAACTATCAGCCACTTCGAAGGCGGTCTCACCCAGTTTTTGTTGCAATTCAACAAACTTCTCTTGGGCTTTTTCAGATTTCAGAGTGGCGATGATCTCAGCTTTAACATCGGCAAAAGGTTTCTCTTGCGGCGCAGCTAAGTCCGTCAGTTTGATCAGGTGGTAACCAAAGGAGGTTTTGATCACTGGGGATACATCACCGACTTTTTGCAGTGCATAAGCTGCTTTTTCGAATTCAGGCTCCATCACATCACGGCTGATGTAATCCAAATCACCGCCCTTTTCCGCTGATAAACTGTCTGCAGAGTTTTTCTTCGCTAACTCAGCAAAGTCGGCACCTTGCTGAACCTGCTTTAATAACTCTTCAGCGTTGGCTTTCACCGTATCATTGTCATCGGCAGACTCTAATAAAATGTGCGATACCCGACGGCGCTCTTCGCTTTTATAACGGGCACTATTGGCATCATAAAAGGCTTTGGCATCGGCTTCAGAAACCTCAATGCCTTGCGCCAAATCTGAACCTTTTAACTCCACATACTGCAACGCAACTTGTTCAGGAGTTTCATATTTAGCTTGGTTGATTTGGTACCAGTCTTTTAATTTTTGTTCGTCCTTTTCAACTTTAGAAACAAATGCATCCGCTTTTACGTTTAACCACTGCGCATCACGCGTTTGTTGCTGCAATTGCATAAGTTGCTTGAGTTCGCTTGGCAACGCGAATTCAGAAGCAGACACACCTAACAGATATTGATTACGTTGGATATCGGTGCGAAGCAATTCTGCGAATTGGTCGGGAGTCAGGTTGTTTTGACGTAACACGGCGTCAAACATCGTTTGGTCGAATTTGCCGTCGGTTTGGAACTGAGGCATTTTAACAATGAATTCTTTAATGGCTTGATCGCTCACTGCCAGTTTTAATTCTTGGGCGTGTTGTTTAAACAAAGTCTCGTCAATCAGACTATCAACCACTTGCTGGCGCAAGGTATTCATATACGTTTTGTCTGCAGCTAGGGAGTCAAACATCTCGCCATATTGTTGCTGCATCCGCATCCGCGTTGATTGAAACTGCTGTTCAAACTTGGTGCGACTGATTTTTTCGCCATTGACCACAGCAACGGCATCATTAACACTGCTGCTGAAATAGCTGCCAACGCCTGAAATTGCAAACGTCAGTACTACAAAGCCGAGGATACCTTTTGCAATGGCGCCCTGCGACCCTTCTCTAATTTTATCTAACATGCTAATTGATTCTCTTTCACTGCCATGGTTGGCACTACTTCGGCTGGCTTAAAAAAAAAGCGCATCTTATCAGATGCGCCTTTTTTCTAGAAGCTTTGAAAAGGTCGATACAATGTTTGCGGATAAACCATTTTACACTGCAAAGCTCTTCATGAGCCTGAACATCACACCCGGCGCGCCGGACAATCGTTCTTAGTTAACGCTGTCTTTTAAAGCTTTGCCTGGCTTGAAAGATGGGATCTTGGCAGCTGCGATTGGAATTGCATCACCAGTTTGTGGGTTACGGCCAGTACGCGCAGCACGTTCACGAACTGCAAAAGTACCAAAACCAACCAACGCAACTGAATCACCTTCTTTTAATGCTTGGCCAACGGCTTCGATGAACGCGTCAAGAGCACGACCCGCTGCCGCTTTAGAAATGTCTGCACCTGCAGCGATTTTGTCGATAAGTTGAGACTTGTTCACAATATCATCCCCTTCAATTGTTATTATTTTCTACAACCAGATTTAGATTGAATGCTTGGCATCGGCCATTGTTATATCAAGCGATGGTATCGCTTGCAAGCCTATTTCCAAGGGTCCTTGAAAATTGTCGCTCCGCGCTAAGCCTTGTCGAACAAGGCCTGCGCCGAAACTGCCCCTAAATTAGCACAGTCGGCGCAATTGAAAAGCCCCTAAACTGGATTTTTTTGGCTTTTTTTGGCTTTGCTGTTCTTTTTTTCCTCTGTGATCACAGACATACCGGTTGGCGGCTCTTGTAAAGCCAGTTCCAACACCTCGTCAATCCATTTCACAGCACGAATTTCCAGATCTTTTTTCACATTGTCGGGGATGTCTTTTAAATCCCGAACGTTGTCATGAGGGATCAACACACGTTTGATGCCACCACGGTGAGCCGCTAACAGTTTTTCTTTCAGGCCACCAATGGGTAACACTTCACCACGTAAGGTGATTTCACCGGTCATAGCGACATCAGCTCGCACTGGGTTGCCGGTTAGACTTGATACCAGAGCGGTGACCATCGCAATACCTGCACTTGGACCATCTTTTGGTGTCGCGCCTTCCGGAACGTGGATATGAATATCACGTTGCTCGTAGAAATCAGCATTGATCCGCAGTTGTTCGGTACGACTACGCACCACCGTCATGGCCGCCTGGATGGACTCTTTCATCACATCTCCAAGCGAACCCGTGAAGGTCAGTTTGCCTTTACCGACCACTGCCGCCGCTTCGATAGTGAGCAAATCACCGCCGACTTCGGTCCATGCCAAGCCTGTCACTTGCCCTACGCGATTGCTATCTTCGGCTTTACCGTAATCAAAACGGTGGACGCCGAGGTAGTCTTCCAAATTTTTGTCGGAAATCGTCACTGACTTGCCCGATTTGCCCAGCAATATCTCTTTGACGGCCTTACGACACAGCTTGGAGATTTCACGTTCAAGACTGCGCACGCCCGCCTCGCGGGTGTAATAGCGAATAATCCCGACGATAGCACTGTCATCGATGGTTAACTCACCTTTACGCAGGCCATTGCGTTCCATTTGTTTGCTGACCAAGTGCTGCTTAGCAATATTGAGTTTTTCGTCTTCGGTATAACCCGACAAGCGAATCACTTCCATCCTATCGAGCAAAGCCGCAGGAATGTTCAAGCTGTTACTGGTGGCGAAAAACATCACATCAGACAAGTCGTAATCAACTTCCAAATAGTGATCGCTAAAGGCTGCGTTTTGCTCAGGATCTAACACCTCTAGTAACGCTGCGGCAGGGTCACCACGAAAATCTGAGGCCATTTTGTCGATTTCATCGAGCAAAAACAGCGGGTTGCGAACGCCCACTTTTGCCATTTTTTGGATGATTTTACCTGGCATAGAACCAATGTAAGTCCGGCGATGGCCACGGATCTCGGCTTCATCACGCACACCACCGAGCGCCATCCGCACATACTTACGACCAGTGGCTTTGGCAACCGACTGACCTAGCGAAGTTTTACCAACCCCTGGTGGGCCAACCAAGCACAAAATGGGGCCTTTTAACTTGTTGACGCGTTGCTGCACTGCCAGATATTCCAGAATGCGTTCTTTGACCTTTTCCAGGCCATAGTGATCGGCATCCAAGATTTCTTCGGCATGCGCCAAGTTCTTTTTCACTTTGGAACGCGCTTTCCAAGGAACTTGGGTCAACCAATCAATATAAGAGCGTACCACGGTCGCTTCAGCAGACATCGGCGACATCATTTTCAGCTTTTGCAGCTCCGCTGTCGCTTTTGTTTTTGCATCAGCTGGCATCTGCGCTGCGTCAATTTTGCGATTGATGGTTTCAAACTCATCTGGCGCGTCGTCCAACTCGCCGAGTTCTTTTTGAATAGCCTTCATTTGCTCATTCAAATAGTACTCGCGCTGGCTTTTTTCCATCTGCTTTTTCACGCGGCTACGAATACGGCGTTCGACTTGCAAAATATCAATTTCGCTTTCCATCATCGCCATCAAGAACTCTAAGCGCTCTTTGACATCGATGATCTCCAATACTTTTTGCTTGTCTTCCACCTTCAGCGACATATGTGCCGCCATGGTATCTGCTAGACGAGCCGCATCGTCAATACCGGACAATGCAGTCAGTACTTCAGGAGGAATCTTTTTATTGAGCTTGATGTAGCCTTCAAACTGATTGACCGCAGAGCGTAAGAACACTTCCTCTTCACGCCCTTCAAGCTCAGGGGACTTGATCACATCGACATAGGCCATGAAGGTGTTTTCAGTTTCGGTAAAGCCGGCCAACTTGGCACGACGGCCCCCTTCCACTAACACTTTAACGGTGCCATCAGGCAATTTAAGTAACTGCAAAATCGTGGCAATGGTACCTACTTGATACAAGTCTTGTTCCGTAGGATCGTCCAATGCCGCGTCTTTTTGCGCGACCAAAAAAATTTGTTTGTCTTTGTCCATGGCCGCATCTAAACATTTGATGGACTTGGCTCGTCCAACAAACAGCGGGATCACCATGTGGGGATAGACGACCACGTCACGCAATGCCAACACAGGCATATGCAAACGTTCGACTGAATTCTCTGTCATTAATTGTCTCTCGAGTAGTGCATGCAGGCAGGTTTAATCGAGTATATGGGGCTGCAAACATAGAACTCAACGCCGTTTTAAAAAAAACTCGATTTCTTTGTGTTCACTGCAAGCGCATTGTTGGTTTCTTACGCAAGTTGTTCTGCTAGCACTATTTGTTGCTGCATCTTTTGTACGCATCAGGTACACGGCGGGATCTGTGTTTTACCTTTTGTCTGACAAACCACTTCAGTCATCGCCATAAAAAAAGGCCCAGTGGAGGGCCTTTTTGGCAAGCATATCGATTATTCAGACACCGCTTTATCGGTGGCTTGGTACATCAAAATGGGTTTTGAATCGCCTTTGATGACGCTTTCATCGACCACCACTTTGGCAACGTCTTGCATCGATGGTAACTCGTACATGGTATCGAGCAATACACCTTCGACGATAGAACGCAAACCACGAGCGCCAGTTTTGCGATCCATTGCACGCTGAGCAATCGCCGTTAATGCATCGTCACGGAACTCCAGCTCCACGCCTTCCATTTGGAACAAGGCGCCAAACTGTTTAATCAAGGCGTTTTTCGGCGAGGTTAGGATTTGAATCAACGCGGCTAAGTCTAGTTCAGTCAACGTCGCCACAACAGGCAAACGACCGATAAACTCAGGGATCAAACCAAACTTCACTAAATCCTCTGGTTCCACATCACGGAAACTTTCCGTCAAGCTGCGGCTCGATTCTTTGCTTTTGACTTCAGCGCCAAAGCCGATGCTGGAGCCTTTTGCACTGCGTTGCTCGATGATTTTATCAAGGCCAGCAAACGCACCACCGCAGATAAACAAGATCTTGGAGGTATCAACCTGCAAGAATTCTTGTTGCGGATGCTTACGCCCGCCTTGTGGAGGCACGGCAGCAACTGTGCCTTCGATCAGTTTTAACAAGGCTTGTTGCACGCCTTCACCAGAGACATCACGAGTGATGGACGGGTTTTCCGACTTGCGTGAAATCTTATCAATTTCATCGATATAGACGATGCCACGTTGTGCTTTCTCGACATCGTAATCGCATTTTTGCAACAGCTTTTGAATGATGTTTTCAACGTCTTCACCGACATATCCAGCTTCGGTAAGCGTTGTGGCATCGGCCATGGTAAATGGCACATCGAGCAAACGAGCCAAGGTTTCTGCCAGTAAGGTTTTACCACTACCGGTTGGACCAATCAGCAGAATATTACTTTTGCCAAGTTCAACATCGCCTTTTTGACCGACGTTACGCAAGCGCTTGTAATGGTTATAAACCGCAACCGCCAGCACTTTTTTGGCGTGTTCTTGGCCGATGACGTAATCATCCAAATGGTTTCGGATCTCTTTTGGCGTTGGCAGCTTGCTACCATCGCGTTTCGGGGAAATATCCTTAATCTCTTCCCGAATAATGTCATTGCATAGGTCAACGCATTCATCACAGATATAGACCTGTGGCCCTGCGATCAACTTACGCACTTCATGCTGTGATTTGCCACAGAAAGAGCAATACAACAGTTTATTGCTCTTATCGCCGTCAGTGCGGTGATCAGACATGGAATTACCTCATTTCAACACCTGCCTACTCCGAGGCAGGTTTTACTTATTTTGCTTCGCGTTTTGTCAGGATATGGTCGACTAAACCATAATCCAAGGCTTGTTGCGCGCTTAAGAAGTTATCACGCTCAGTGTCTCGTACGACGTCTTCATACGATTTGCCCGCATGCTCGGCCATCAAACGATTTAACTTTTCTTTGATGGTTAAGATTTCCTTGGCGTGGATCTCAAAATCAGTTGCCTGACCTTGGAAGCCACCCAAAGGCTGATGGATCATCACTCGGGCGTTCGGTAACACGTAGCGCTTGCCTTTGGTGCCACCAGATAACAAAAACGCGCCCATACTGGCGGCTTGGCCCACACACACTGTCGCGATATCACATTTGATATAACGCATGGTGTCATAAATCGCCAAACCCGCCGTTACAGAGCCGCCTGGCGAGTTAATGTAGATATAAATATCTTTCTCTGGGTTCTCTGATTCGAGGAACAGCAACTGCGCCACAATCAGATTCGCCATGTGGTCTTCCACTTGGCCGGTTAAAAAAATCACGCGCTCTTTTAGCAAACGCGAATAAATATCAAAGGAGCGCTCACCTTTGGCAGTTTGCTCGATAACGATCGGCACCAGCGCGTTGACTAAATCATTCATATTCCGCTCAATAACCATCAATAGTCTTCCTGAAAAATGCTGTGGCCCAAAATAAAATGGCCTGAACTTGATGCTCAGGCCATTAAAACTGTCGAACCGTGGAAAGTCAATGTTAGTTGGCTTTGCCTGGGTTCATAATTTCGTCAAACTTCGCCGCTTGTTCAGTGACTTTGGCTTTTGCCAGAACTGCATCGATTGCTTGTTCTTCTAAAGCAACATTGCGCATGCCTTGCAGCAGTTCTTTGTTGCTGTTGTAGTAAGCCACAACTTCTGCTGGATCTTCATAGGCTGACGCGATAGTAGTGATCAACTCTTGAACGCGAGCATCGTCAACTTGCAAGTTATTTGACTTGATCACTTCACCTAATAACAGACCTACTTTAACGCGGTCTTTGGCTTGTTCAGTGAACAGTGCTGCTGGTAATTCTGGCAGGTTTTTCGCATCTAAGTTTTGGCCGAAACGCTGCAGCGCTTGACGACGTAACACGTCGATTTCGCTATCGATCAATGCTTGTGGCACTTCCAGCTCGTGGTTTGCCAACAGGCCTTTGATCACTTGCTCTTTCACTTTAGTTTTGATGGCTTGGTTCAGTTCGCGGTCCATGTTTTTGCGAACTTCAGCTTTCAGCGCATCCACTGTGTTTTCAGTTAAACCGAACAGTTTGACGAACTCTTCGTTCACTTCTGGCAGCACTTGACCTTCAACAGATTGCAAAGTGATGGCGAATTGAGCCGCTTTGCCTTTTAAGTTTTCAGCGTGATATTCAGCTGGGAACGTCACGTCGATAGTGAATTGCTCGCCGGCTTTTTTGCCGATGATGCCTTCTTCAAAACCTGGGATCATGCGGCCTTGGCCTAATTCCAGGTTAAAGCCAGTGGCTTTGCCACCTTCGAATTCTTCACCGTCTACTGAACCAACAAAGTCCATCACAACGCGATCGCCTGAGGCAGCCGCATCAGCTTTAGCAGCCCAAGTGGCATGTTGCTTACGCAGAGTTTCCAGCATAGTTGCCAGATCGTCTTCGGTGATTTCAACCACTGGTTTAGTCACTTCAACATTCTCAACGCCAGTCAACGCGACTTCTGGGTAGACTTCAAACGTTGCAGTGAATGCTAAGTCTTGACCTTCGGCTAATTGACCTGGAGCGAATGTCGGAGCACCAGCCAGGTTCAGTTTGTTGCTGATCACAGCTTGATAGAAATGGTTTTGCATTTGACGAGAAGCAACATCTTGCAGTACTGACAAACCGTACATTTTTTTGATGACTGCAACTGGTGCTTTACCTGGACGGAAACCGTTGATACGACGAGTTTTAGCCAGCGTGCGCAGCTCTTTTTCTACTTCAACAGAAATGGCAGCAGCAGGAACTGTGATGCTGACGCGACGCTCTAAACCCTGAGTGGTTTCTACTGAAACTTGCATTTTGTTACCTCAAAATCAAAATCGGGCGTAGCAATACGCCTGCTTAGCAAAGTCCGGGGCTGTTATTTTTCTTCCCCAAACTGTTTAATGAAAAATAGGACGCGGCATTATAACGAGGGTTTTTCGGCGCGTCGAGCCTTTGTTGCAACCCCAATAAAAACGTGGCTTAGCGCGTTGTTTTCGCACATTTTAATGGCCGATTAACATTGCCAAGTTAAGACAATTCGGTCGGTATCTGGGCCGTAATAATCGGCCTCTTGCGCCGTTTGCACAAAGCCTGCGCCACTATACAGCCGAAGCGCAGCGGTATTTTCTGCCTTCACCGTTAGCCACACCCGCTCTAAGCTGGGGCGAGTTTGACGTAATTCTTGTTGCAGTTTGGCCAGAAATCGCCGGCCAAGCCCTTTGCCTTGGTGCTGCGTGGCGATACCAAACGACATCAGACTAAGCACATCAAGATTGTCAGCGGCAGGCGCAAGCATGACATAAGCAGCCAGTTCGTGTTGATACGTCGCAACCCATACATATTTCGGCCACAGATCGATGGCTTGGCGAAATAAAAAAATCGGATATGCCGGCTCACCAAATGCGTCGAGCTCCAAGGCATATAAAGCGGTTAAATCCTCTTTCGTAGCGATTCGGTACTGATAGGGGTCGTGCGTCATCATGATTTTGTACTTTTAAGGAACTTAAACCAGCCAATGTACCGGTTTTAGCCTGCTCCAGCCAGCTTTACAGCCTGCAACAGCACCGGTAATGTGTCTGTTTTTTTAACCTGTAGTACTGGTTCATGCAAATTGATTTAAATGCTGATGTAGGCGAAGGCTATGCCACGGACGCGCAGCTCATCCCGCTGTTAAGCAGTGCCAATATCTGTTGTGGCGCACACGCAGGGTCGCAGGCCTTAACCGCCAGCACCTTGGATATCTGTGCATCCTTTGGCGTTGCCGCGGGGGCTCATCCGTCTTACCCTGACCGCGCTAGCTTTGGCCGTCAAAGACTGGCGTTGTCTGACAATGCCCTTGCCGACAGTTTAAGTCAGCAACTGGATGCCTTTAAATCCTTGTGTGCTAACCGCGCTATGCCTGTGCATCATGTCAAGCCACATGGTGCCTTGTACAACGATGTCATCAAAGATCAACAACTGGCACAGTTACTGTTAGATACGGTTCAACGGGTGTTTCCTAAGGTTTCGCTGATGACGTTGCCGTTTGGAGCCTTATTTGAGTTATGCCATGCCAGACAAATTCCAGTCATTACAGAAGGCTTTGCGGATCGCCAGTACCAAGCGGATGGAACATTAACACCACGCAGTCAGCCCAACGCCTTGTTAACAGGTCACGCCGCGGTGACTCAGGCATTAAAGTTGGCAAGCGGTGCGGCTATCGCCGGCATGACAACCCCTCTCACGGTGCAATCCATTTGTGTGCATGGCGATAGCCAAGACGCCGTGCAACTTGCACAAACCATTCGCCAACAGCTACTGCAGCGCGGTGTCTGTATTACAAAGGTCTATCCATGAATTACTGGATTTTATTGGGGATCGCCGTCATTGTCGTTGGGTTTGTACTTCGTAAAAACCCTGTGTTGGTGGTATTGATGGCGTTGGTCACCACCTGCATCGGTGCCAAAATGGGGCTGTTTGACGCTCTCGCGGCCATAGGAACGGCTTTTTTGAAAACGCGTTCTTTACCGCTGATTTTATTTTTGCCGCTGGCCATTATTGGCTTACTCGAGCGCCATGGATTAAAAGCGCAGGCACAGCGGTTGATCACACAGGTCAAGTCAGCCTCCGTCGGCCGGCTGCTGATCATTTATTTAGCGGTGCGAGAAAGCTCTGCGGCGCTTGGTTTAACCAGCCTTGGTGGACATCCACAAATGGTTCGCCCCCTGCTGGCGCCGATGGCCGAAGCATTGGCAGCGAAACACCATCAAGGCCCGTTGCCCGCCACTGTTGCCGATAAAGTCAAGGCCATGGCGGCCGCCACTGATAACATTGGACTATTTTTTGGGGAAGATATTTTTGTCGCCTTTGGCGCTGTGATGTTGATGCACACGGTGCTTACCGAAGCTGGCATTATCACCACGCCTTTGGCGATAGCACTCGCCGGGATCCCGACCGCTATCGCAGCTTTTCTTATTCATGCCAGCCGACTGTATCGGTTTGATCATAAACTTCAGGCGGGTCGGTTATGATGAACGCGGCAAGTTTATACCCGCTGTTAGGTTGTATCTTATTGGTGGTAGCACTGCTTATTGCCACCGATGCCAAACACCCAAGCCGGCTCAGTTCAGCCAGTTTTTGGGCGTTGTATGGACTGATTTTTCTAGCCGGTGATTACGTGCCTGCCGAGCTGGTCGGTGCGGCAGTGGTAGTGATGGCGTTGATTGCAGGCCTTGGTCTGCTAAAAGCCAAACCCTCTACCGATGCGGCTGTTGAAGCGCCAGCCGGTTATGCCATGTTCGGCCCAGCGCTCGCTCTTCCTGGATTAACCTTACTGGCGATGGCCGTGGTGGCGTATTGGCCTTCGTTGAACGCGATGATTGACCCAGGTGCGGTGACCTTAATTTGCTTAGCATTTGCCTGCGTAGTCGGTTTAATTTGGGCCTTGCTATTGACCAAAGACACGCCGTTGCAAGCCGCTCGAGAGACCCAACGCCTGCTTGAAGCCATGGGCTTTGCCGTGGTATTACCTCAACTTTTAGCCGTGCTTGGCCTGGTCTTTAACCAAACTGGCGTTGGTCAACTCATCGCTGCGTTTACCCAAGAATTTACTTTTTTACAGCACAAAGCCGCGGTCGTGGTGTTGTATTGTAGCGCCATGGCCTTGTTTACCATCATCATGGGCAATGCCTTTGCCGCATTTCCGGTGATCACTGCCGGTATTGGCATCCCACTGCTCATGATCCACCATCAAGCCAATCCAGCGGTTGTCGCGGCGATTGGCATGTTTAGTGGCTATTGCGGCACCTTAATGACGCCCATGGCGGCAAATTTTAATTTAGTGCCTGCGCTGTTGTTGAACTTAAACGATCAGCACGGTGTGATCAAAGCACAACTGCCGACCGCGGCTAGTTTGCTGCTGGTCAATATGGCACTGATGTATTGGCTGGCTTTTTAGGAGTGCCCGATGCAACCTAACACTATGAAACATATCGTGTTGACAGGATTTGAGCCCTTCGGTGGCGAAAGCATCAATCCATCGTGGCAAGCGGTATGCCAACTGCAGCAAGAGCTGTCCGGGGCAACGGATCTGCATCTGACCTGCCTACAATTACCCGTCACCTTTGAGGGCTGCTTTGCGCCACTGCAGCAGGTGTTGCAACACCACTCCGTCGACTTAGTATTATGTATCGGTCAAGCCGGCGGCCGCAGTCATATAGGGTTAGAAAAGGTGGCGATTAACTTCGCGCATGCCCGAATTGCCGACAATGCCGGTGCTCAGCCGCTGAACGCCTCGCTGCAGCCTGATGGGCCAGCCGCTTATTTTTCAACCCTGCCGCTTGGAGCCATGCTGCATGCCTGTCAACAACAACAAATCCCCACGCAGCTATCATTTACCGCAGGCACGTATGTTTGTAATGCGCTGTTTTATCAGTTGATGCATTTTTTAACCCAGCAGCAATCAAAAGCTCTGGGCGGCTTTATTCATATTCCTTATGCGCCACAACAGGTGTTGCAAAATCAGCAGCCGAGTCTGTCGACAACCCAAGTGGTCACAGCCCTGCGGGCATGCATTGACGCGTTTAGGCAAGGTTTACCTGAACCTATGCAGGTGACGGGCGGAACTTTGAATTAATCACGACGGGTGCACATTTACCTAGGAAAGCCGAAGCTGGGCCTCAAGGCTATCGTGATGGCCTGTGCCCCTTAAAAAACCATCAGTTGATTGAGACACTGCCAGAATAAGCCGAGACTAACCGCGCCGCGGTCTTTTGCTTGCCTGCCTCAATCAGCTCAGAGACGGTGACAAAGCGATAGCCTTTGGCCTTGAGTTGTCGAATGATATCCGGTACCGCTTGCATGGTTTTTTCACGACTGTCGTACATGACATGCAATAACACGATGTCGCCGGGAGTGACCTGCTCTACGGTAAACTTGACTAAGTCATTGACCGAGCGTGTGACTTTGGGAAAATCTTCGGGCGCCAGCGTCCAAGTCACCGAGGTGCGCTGATTTTGTTGCAAATACCAAGGCAACACAGCCAATTTTTTGCCATAGGGTGGACGGAAATAAATATCCCCTGTCACGCCTAACAGGCGCAGTAATGCATCTGTTTTTTCAATTTCGCTGGCAATAAAAGACGGTGTTTTAAAAATCATCCGTTGATGGGAGTAGCTATGGTTGCCGACTTGGTGGCCAGCGCTTAGAATTTTGCCCACCAACTCTGGGTGCGCTTCAACTTCTTTTCCGATCAGGAAAAAAGTTGCCGGTACTTGCTGCATCGCCAAAATCGATAAAATTTGTTCGGTTTTGCCAGGGATTGGACCGTCATCAAAGGTCAACGCCACTAACTTTTCTTCGGTTTCCACTTCAGATACTAATGAGCCAAACAATTGAAAATTGGGTTGACTAGCCAACCGCCACATCGAAGCTACACCAAATAAGATCAGAATGATCCAAATCATCAATCGATTTTGCATGCCGAGCTATCCCCGCCCACGTGATATTTTTGTTATATGTCAATATCTTGACTTTGAAGACTAGGGACGTTTAAAGCAAATACTATGCCAAAAAAATCTAATACGACGCAGGGTTGAAAACTTCAATAAAGACAACAAGCCATCAAAGGGCAATAGAACACCATGCCAATCTAGTCATCATTATGTAAAATTTACTGACAGTCATGCAAAGCGGCGGATCGACAACGCATCCAGCGAATTAACCTTTGCGCAACCCTGCATTGCATCCACCAACCAGCGACTTGTCACTGCCGCCAGCGTTAATCCCAAATGCTGATGGCCAAAGTTCAACCAAAGCCTCGGTACACCCGAAGCCCCAACCACCGGTAATGAATCGGCACAGGTCGGCCGCTGACCGCTCCACATCGAGACCTCGGCATGTTCACGCAGCGATGGCCACAAGGCTTCGCCATGACGGCGCAGTGATTGGGCTCGTTGCCAATTCGGCAACGCATCAATCCCCGCAAATTCAACAGTGCCAGCCAAGCGAAGCCCCGTCTGCATCGGCGTCATGATCATATGACGATTAAAAGAAGCGACAGCAATTGGCGGCATTGCCAAAGCCTTGATCTCGAGATGATAACCACGCTCTGCAGTCATCGGTACCCAAAGTCCAAGTGGCTCCAGTAAGGTATTGGCATGCACACCGGTACACAGCACTACATCATCAACCTGCCAGCTGTTACTCTTTGCCTGCACTGTGATGCCGTGGTCGCTGGGTTGCAGCTGCTGAACCTCTGCAAAATGAAACACGCCTCCGCGGCGCTCTATCGCCTGCTGCAAGGCTTGGCACAGCTGAAGCGGTGATACACAGTGCCCCGTACCCGGGAAATACAACGCACACTGCACGCTTTGATGGATACCCGTACAATACTGTTGAACATCGGCAGCACTCCATAATTCCACATCCACACCGCCGGCTTGGTAGTGCTGCTTGGCCTTTAAGGCTTGTTGCATCGCCGTGTGCCCTTCAAACACCAACAGATTGCCTTGTTGGACTAATAGCTGGCTCAATGCTTCGCTCGCCAACAGCTGTTGCCATGAGTCAATCGCCTGTTGGCATAACGAGCGGAGGATCTGATGGTTGTGCCGCCATTTTGCCGGCCACATCGATTGTAGATAATGCCAAAAAAACCG
The DNA here is from genome assembly GCA_964437935.1 of uncultured Rheinheimera sp. GTDB lineage: Bacteria > Pseudomonadota > Gammaproteobacteria > Enterobacterales > Alteromonadaceae > Pararheinheimera. The sequence continues at coordinate 51,805 of CAYTIQ010000003.1, read as the reverse complement.
CCGCTCGCTCCAAAGTGCCCGTGGCCTGATCGCTAGTGGACCCAGCGGGTTTAATAAAAACTTCGGGACCGACCACAACAACGATGCGTGCGCAAGAGGGAACACTTGCTCGCTGGCAAAATGCCCGGCATTTCCCGAGGAAGCACCGGCGCCAACGGTTTCCCGTTCAAACACCATCACCTGATAGCCCTGCTGCAACAATTGCAGCGCCGTGGTTAACCCAACCACCCCAGCCCCAATAACCGCGACGGTGCGACCTGCTGGCGCAAAACCCTGCATTGGTTTAGACATCGAGCCTCCTAAAAAAAAACCACAAATGAATATTGTATACAATCTACAATCGATCTAGCATAAACACAAGCCATCACACTCAAGCCATCAAATTAAGGAGACACAGATGACCCAATTCAGTTTGAACACCCCACAATGGCGTGGCGTTTTTCCAGCCGTTACCACCCAATTTAAAGCCGATCAAAGCCTGGATCTTGAATCGACTCAGCGCATGCTCGACCGTTTGATCCAAGAAGGTGTGCACGGCATCATCGTGGCTGGCACCGTGGGTGAAAACATGAGCTTAAGCGCCACAGAAAAACGTCAATTGATTGCCGCCGCCAAGGAAGTAGTGGCGCATCGCGTGCCACTGCTATCGGGTGTGGCAGAAACCACCACCCAAGCCGCCTGCCACTATGCGCAAGATTGCGAAAACGCCGGACTTGATGGTCTGATGGTGTTACCGGGCATGGTCTATAAATCCCAACAACACGAAGCGGTGGCGCATCTGACGGCCGTAGCACAAAGCTGTCAGCTGCCGGTGATGGTCTATAACAACCCGGTGTCGTATGCCGTGGACATCAGCCTTGACTCGATGGAGATCTTGGCCAAGGTACCCAACATCGTGGCCGTTAAAGAATCCACCGAAGATACTCGCCGCTTAAGTGAACTTTACAGCCGCTTTGACAAGCGCTTTACCGTGTTTTGTGGTGTGGATGACATTGCACTGGAAAGCTTGATGCTCGGTGCCACTGGCTGGATCTCAGGGCTGACCAACGTATTTCCAAAAGAGTCGGTGGCCATCTACCAACTCGCACAACAAGGCCGTTACCACGAAGCACGCGAACTATGGCGCTGGTTTTTGCCGTTGTTGCGCTTAGACACCATCCCAACACTGGTGCAATGCATCAAATTTGCAGAAATGCTGATGGGACGTGGCAGTGAAACCGTGCGTGCGCCACGCCTACCGCTGCAGGGAGCCGAGCGGTTGCGCGTGCAGCAGGTGCTGGACACTGCATTGGCCACCCGCCCTGATTTAACCACCTTGTTATAAGCAGGCCCTCGTATGCGATTAGGCACTTTTTTTTGTATTGACGCCCACACCTGTGGCAACCCGGTGCGTTTAGTCACCAGCGGTCATCCGCAGTTACGCGGCGATAGCATGGGCGAGAAACGGCTAGACTTTATCAAGCGTTTTGATTGGATCCGCAAAGCCTTGATGTTTGAACCGCGCGGCCACGACATGATGTCCGGCGCTTTTTTGTACCCACCATGCTCCAGCGATGCGGACTGCAGTATCTTGTTTATTGAAACCTCTGGCTGCTTACCGATGTGTGGTCACGGCACTATCGGCACCATTACCGCCGCTCTCGAAGCCGGGCTCATCACCCCCAAGGTTGCTGGCACTTTAATAGTGGACGTGCCCGCAGGCCAAATTCGTATTAGTTACCAGCAAACAGGCTCGAAAGTTAGCTCGGTGAAAATTCGCAATGTGCCGAGCTTTTTATACGCCGACCAGGTCAAATTTTATGTCCCTGGGATTGGTGACATGCAGCTAGACGTGGCCTATGGCGGTAATTTTTACGGCATCATTGAGCCACAAGGCCAGTTTAAAGGCATTGAACATCATAGCGCCGCAGAGTTATTGCGCCTCAGTCCACTGATACGCACAGCCGCGCAGCAAGCCATTGATTGTATTCACCCGCAAGATCCTAATGTGAGAGGCTTAAGCCATTTGTTGTGGACGGGTCAACCTCAACATGCCGACTCCACCGCAGCAAATGCGGTGTTTTACGGCGACAAAGCTATCGATCGCTCGCCCTGTGGTACCGGCACCTCAGCCCGCATGGCGCAGCTTTATGCCAAAGGTTTATTAAAAGCCGGCGAGGTATTTGTGCATGAAAGTTTTATCGGCAGTCAGTTCAAAGGCACGGTCGAAGAGGAGGTGATGGTCGGTTCTAAGCATGCGATAGTGCCCGGCATTGAAGGGTGGGCACACGTTTACGGCGCCAATCAAATTACCATTGATGACAGCGATCCTTATGCCTTTGGCTTTCAGGTGGTGTAAATGCAACTGACTGGCACTCATTTTATCAACCGCACCTGGCAAGCATCGAGCAACAGCACCTTTGAGGCCTTACATGCCAAAAGCGCCGAGCCGTTGCCACCCGCGGTACACCAAGCCAACGCCGAAGAATTGCAGATGGCCTGTGACGCCGCAACGCAAGCGGCCGCATGGTATCAACAACAACCCCTGAGTTTTCGTGCGCAGCTGCTGGAACGCATCGCCGATGAACTGATCGCCTGCCCATCGCTGCTGCCAAGGCTTGAGAAAGAAACCGCTTTGCCCAAGGCTCGGCTCGACGCCGAGCTGGCTCGTACCTGTGCTCAACTGCGAAGCTTCGCCAGTGTGTTGCGACAACAACCGGTCTACCAAACCGTTCAAGCGACAGCCAGTCACGCCGCGCTGCTAAAGCTGGAGCTGCCCTTAGGGCCGGTGGCGGTGTTTGCGGCCAGCAATTTTCCATTGGCCTTTTCGGTGGCTGGCGGCGATACAGCCTCTGCGCTGGCGGCTGGATGCCCAGTGATCGTCAAAGCTCACCCAGCACACCCAGGAGGCAGCGAATGGGCGATGCGTGCCATTGAACGAGCGCTTAATTCCTTGCAAGTCCCGGTGGCGTTGGTGCAGCTACTGCAGCAAAACCAAGCCAGCTTTAGCCACCAGTTGGTGATGCAACCACAGATAGCCGCCGTGTCATTTACCGGCTCTGCCGCGGCAGGCACTGCACTGTATGAAACCGCCTGTTCCCGGGCCGAACCGATCCCGTTTTATGGTGAATTGGGCGCCATAAATCCACAGCTCGTGCTACCGACCATTGAAATGACAACCGTGGATACGTTAGCAGCGATGTGGCTACAGGCTGTCACAGGGTCCGGCGGACAATTGTGTACCAAGCCGGGCGTTTGGTGGCTTCCCAACAACGCTGCAGGCATCGCACTTGTGGCACAGATGCAGCAGCTGCTGCGGCAACAGCCCGCGCAATACCTGCTGTCGCCGCTGTTTTTACAGCGTTACAACCAGCTATCTGACGCTCGGTCTGCGTGCTGTCCGCTGTGGGCAGAAGGCCAAGTGACTGAGAACCAAGCCAGCAGTCGCATGTGGGTGTGTCATACCTTGGACATGCCCAGTGATGTTTGGCAACAGGAGATCTTCGGCCCCTGCTGCCAAGTGTTACTGTATGACGATCTGCAACAAGTCACAGCCGCTTGGGCCACCATGCCTGGCCAGCTGGCAATGAGTCTGCATGGCCCATGGCAGCAGTTCCCCGAGCTTATCGCCAAAGCCGCCCGCCATTGTGGCCGCTTAGTGTTAGGGCAACTACCAACCGGCGTGGCGGTGCATCCGCTGATGATGCACGGGGGCCCATGGCCTGCATCGACCAACTCGCAATTTAGTGCCGTCGGTCTTCAAGCCATGCAGCGTTTTGTCAGGCCATTGTGCATCCAGGGCGCCGATGTCGAAACGCTACAAGCCATAGCCGGCCACGTCACGCGTTCATCCGAATCATCTGGTTAAAGCGCTATTGAACGGCCTGAAGTACGCTTTTCTGAACGAATCGACCAGCAAAGGCTGGTCTTTTTCTATTCAGTCAGTAAACTGTCTGTCCTTTTTTTGATTGAAAGCTTGTTATGCCGATAGTGTACAAAACTCGAACTCAAGTCGTGGTGGAAGAGATCCGAGCACGGATCCTTTCAGGCGACATCAAAGCTGGCGAACCATTGCGCCAAGCCGCCTTAGCAGAACAGCTGCAGGTCAGTCGTATCCCGGTGCGCGAAGCCTTGCTGCAACTCGAAGCCGAAGGCTTGGTAAAGTTTGAGCCACACAAAGGCGCAACTGCCACGGAGATAAGTCCAAGTCTGATTGACGAATTGTTTGAATTACGGGCGATTTTAGAAAGTGACTTGTTAGCGCGGTCCATTCCTTTGCTCACCGACGAGGATTTCGCAACAGCACAAGCTACGCTGGCGCAACTAGACGAGGCCCTACAACGCCCAGATCACGCCGAACGTTGGCCCGAACTTAACACCGCTTTTCATACCTGCCTTTATAAAGCGCAACGGCCACAAACCCTTGAGATGATCGGGAATCTAAACAAAAACGCCGACCGCTATATTCGGATGCATTTGCAAATGGTCGGTGGCATCGAAAAAGCCAGTAGCGAGCACCTTCGCTTGTTAGAACTGTGCAAAATGCGCGATATCCCTGCTGCCTGTGCTGAGTTGACCGCGCATATTCTGCATGCCAAAGCAGAAATAAAACAATTTCTGGAAACTAACCGCAGCGAATAAATACTGCGGTTGTGGCAACGACGCCGCGCTTCACGGCGTCTCCTCGCGGCGTTTATTAGCTGAGATTCTTAGCCGAGCTCCTCAGCGCCTAGCCAATGTGCTGGCGCACCCGCTCGGCAATACCTAAGCCCGCTTCCGACATGGTTAAATAGGTATGGTCTGCCCCTGCCTCTTTAATTTGTCGTGCTTCATCGGCATGCATACTGTGCGATACCACCAGCCCTTGAAAACCAGCGGCACGCAGTTTTTTTGCTGCGATAAGCTTTGCTTCCAAATCACTCATGCACAGCAGCACCGCTTCGATTCGTGTTAAATCAAGGCCTTGCCACAACACATGATCCTCGGCGTCGGCAAAAAACACATTGTTGCCACTTTCTTGATGTTGCCGCACTTTGGCGGGGTCCGAATCCAGCGCAATCAGCTGTACTTTGTGCTCCAAATATTTATACGCAGCGGTGCCTGTACGCCCCATCCCCATGATGAGCACTCGGGCATCACCCAGCGACACCGGCATCTCATCTGGGTGACGTGTATGGCGCTCAAGAGGCTCCAACCGTGATGCCCAGCGGTCATACAACGGATGCGCAAGACGATTTAATGGGGCGGATACCAAGAATGACAACGCGACGGTCAGCGCCAATGGGATCAGGTAATTCGGCAGCACCACACTGGCAACGATCAAACCAAATTCACTGTAGTTCGCCAGCGACAAACTGGTTAGGTACGCACTGCGCGCTCTTAATTTGAAGTAAACCAACAACAGGAAAAACAACAACCCTTTAATCGGCAACAATGCGATCATCACCGCGGCAAACAACCACGCTTGCAGATCGGGTAAGCCCCCTAAGCCAATTTGCAAGAAGAACCCGACCAAGAAAAACTCTTTGATACTCCATAACGATTTCGCCAGTTCGCCGGCACGGCTGTGAGATGCCAACAAAGCACCAAACACCAAAGCGCCAAGCTCCGAACTTAAACCAAGCGCGGCAAAGCCCGAACCACCGGCCACCACAGCGAGCAGGACACCAAACAAAATCAACAATTCATCATGGCCGCTGGCATCGAGCAAGCGATACAACAAAGGCCGCAAAAAAGGTAGCAGCAACACGCCAAAGGCCCAGACAGACGGTGTGTTACCGTGCGCCAAGCTCATCACTAGCATGGCTATCAAATCTTGCACAATTAAGATACCGATGGCGACACGGCCGTGGAAGGCTCGAATTTCACGTTTGCCTTCAAGGACTTTGGCTGCTAACACCGTACTTGAAAACGCTAAGGCTTCAGCCAGCAATAAAGCCTGATACCAGTTGGGAACAAATAAAGAATAAATAACCGCAAAATACAGCAGGCTACACAACGCGAAATGGGAAAATGCGCCACCCAACACTTCGGTTTTGAGCAAGCTGCGCATGTTTAACTTTAAACCGACCGTGAACAGCAGCAGCAACACACCGACATGAGCGATATGATCGATAATATGCTCACCCCGTGGCAGCTGCAGCGGTTCTGACGCCGCAGAAATAACAAATCCCGCCGCGAGATAACCAATCAGCGGCGGCAAACCGACGGTTCGCACCAACATCCCAAGGGCAAAGGCAAATCCAATCCAAACAGCTTCTAACAACCGTCACCTCCTCTGACTTATCACTTGAGTGTAATAGCCCAATGCTGACATGAACAAGTCAAGCGTCCCACTTCTCGTTCATTTCTGCTGTTTTTGTTGAAGTAACATTGCTTTACCTGCTTGCCACTCGGCTTGGGTAATGGGGGTCTGACCTAATGGCCCTGCATCGACAGAGGGTTTACGTTCAGCGCACGTTGCACGCACCCGCAACTGCTCCTCTTCAGATAATTTATTCCAACTGACGATCTCAGTGATATGCCGATAACAGCCGGTACACACTTTGTCGTCATTGAGCTTACAGCAAGCAATACAAGGGGATGCGTCGCTCATCCATCACTCCCAATCAATCACCAACACCAACACCAACACACGTTGGTCGTACTGACAGGGCCACCAATCGCAGCGGCGATAGCGTCATACTGCCAATCCAACTGAACTTATGGCATGGTAACCGGATAACAACAAATGCCCAAGGAACATCATGTCGAATTCACCACGTTTTCGCCCGCAGCACCTGTCATTAACCCTTTCGTTGCTGTTTGCCAGCACCGCCGCTGTTGCCGCGGACGACGCCGCAAAACCTAGTTGGGATGTCAATGCGCCTCCCGGCCAATTCAAAACCGTGCAGATCAACACCCAGTCTGGCACTTGGATGAATCTGGATATCAGCCCAGACGGCAAAACCGTGGTGTTTGATTTGCTTGGCGATCTTTACGCCATGCCGGTGACCGGCGGCACGCCAAAACGCCTAACCAGCGACATTGGCTGGCAGATGCAGCCGACATTTAGTCCAGACGGCAAGTACATTGCGTACACCTCGGACGAAGGCGGTGGCGACAATATTTGGTTAATGAACGCCGACGGCAGCAACCCGCATGCGGTGACCAACGAAACCTTCCGTTTATTAAATAGCCCTGCCTGGAGCCCCGACGGCGAATTTATTGTCGCCCGTAAACACTTCACCAACACCCGTTCGCTCGGCGCTGGTGAAGTGTGGATGTACCACAAAACCGGTGGCAGCGGCGTGATGTTAACCGCCAAAGCCAACGATGAAAAAGATTTAGGCGAACCGGCGTTTTCCCCAGACGGCAAGTATGTGTATTTTTCGCAAGACGACACACCGGGCAAAACCTTTCACTACAGCAAAGACTCTGAGCAAGGCATTTATGTGATCAAACGCTTTGAGCGAGAAACTGGCAATATCGAGGTGTTGCTTGATGGCGCCGGTGGTGCCATTCGCCCGACGCCATCCCCTGATGGCAAATACCTCGCGTTTATCCGCCGGCAAGATTTCCAAAGCACCCTGTTTATCTATGACTTAACCACGGGTGAAGAAAAAGCCGTTTACAAGAACCTTGACCGTGACATGCAAGAAACCTGGGCCATTCATGGCGTTTATCCACGCATGACCTGGTCACCTGATAACAAAAAACTACTGTTTTGGGCTGGGGGAAAAATCAAGGCACTGACCGTCAGTAACAAGCAAGTGCAAGATATTCCATTTAACATCAAGGTCGATAAACAAATTCAAACCGCTGTACGGGTTAAACAAGACATTAACCCGTCGGATGTCGATGTAAAAATGCTACGTTTTGTCCAAACCTCCCCTGACGGCAAGACAGTGGTGTATACCGCGCTAGGTAAACTGTATCAAGTGGATAGCAAAGGCGGCTCGCCGACTCGGCTGACCGAGGATGAAACCAACCTTGAACTCTTCCCACAGTTTTCGCGCGATGGCCGCTACTTGGTGTACAGCACCTGGCATGATCAACACCAAGGTTCGATTAAGATTAGGGATTTAAAATCTGGCAAAACACGAGATTTGCTGCAAACACCGGGCAAATACCTAGAGCCAACCTTTAGCCCAGATGGCAAAACCGTGGTGTTTCGTAAAGGAGGCGCCGGCAGCTTGTTGGACCGTCGTTACAGCCTAAACACCGGTATTTACAAAGTCAGTGTCAAAGGTGGCGAACCGGTATTACTCAGCCGTAGCGGCTACAACGCGCATTTTGGCAGCAGCAACGACCGAGTGTTCGCTCAAGACTTTGGTGAGCAACCGACATTGTTATCCATCGATGTGAATACGTTTAAAACACGTACCTTGTATAGCGCCAAATTTGGCACCGAACTGCGGGTGTCTCCAGACAACAAATTCGTCGCGTTTGTCGATCGCTTTAAGGTCTACATCACGCCCTTTGTCGAGCGCGGTGCAACCATCGATTTAAGCGGCCAAGACGATCAATTCCCGGTCAAACAACTGTCGGTGCGCGCTGGCGAAAACGTCAGCTGGGCGAGCGACAGCCGTCATCTGTACTGGAACTTAGGCCCTGAGCTATACCATGCCGATATCAGTGAGGCCTTTGCCGTCGGTAGCAGCAAAGAATTTAACATCAAAGATGGTCAAGCCATTGGTTTTAAAGCCAAACCTTATATTCCTGACGGCACAGTGGCCTTTGTCGGCGGCAAAATTATTACGATGGACGGCGATAAGGTGATTGAGGATGGTGTGGTTATTGTTAAAGGCAATACCATCCAAGCCGTCGGTAGTCGCAACGAGGTACAAGTGCCGGCAGGCGCAAAAGTTATTGATATTAAAGGTAAAACCTTGATGCCAGGCTTGTTTGATGCACATGCGCATGGCAGCCAAGGCGAAAACCAAATTATCCCCCAACAAAACTACATCGATTATGCATCGTTAGCACTTGGCGTGACGACCATCCACGACCCATCGAACGATACGCGTGAGATCTTCGCGGCCAGTGAAATGCAAAAAACCGGCGCTATTGTCGGGCCACGTATTTTTTCCACCGGTACCATTTTGTACGGCGCCTATGGTGCTGGCTACACCTCCCATGTCGATACGGTTGAAGATGCCAAATTCCACTTAGAGCGGCTGAAAAAAGTCGGTGCGTTTAGCGTGAAAAGCTACAACCAACCACGGCGTAATCAACGCCAGCAAATCATCGAAGCTGCACGCGAGCTCAATATGATGGTGGTACCCGAAGGTGGTTCGTTGTTACAGCATAACTTGACAATGGCCGTGGATGGACACACCACACTGGAACATTCATTACCTGCCGCCAAACTTTACGATGACGTGAAACAACTGTGGCAAGCGAGCGGCACCGCCTATACGCCAACCTTGGTGGTTGCTTATGGCGGCGTCTGGGGTGAAAACTACTGGTACGACAAAACCGAGGTGTGGAAACACCCGCGGTTAAGCAAATACGTACCAATGGACATCTTAGGCCCACGCAGCATGCGCCGCCCTACTGTGCCTGATCACCACTACAACCACTTCCATATTGCCAAAGCGGCCAAAGAATTAAACGATGCGGGGGTTGTCGTTAATATTGGCGCCCATGGTCAACGTGAAAGCTTGGGCGCCCACTGGGAAATTTGGATGATGGCACAAGGCGGTATGTCACCACTGGAAGCCCTGAAAACTGCCACCATCAATCCAGCCAAGACCTTTGGCTTGGACCATCAACTAGGTTCTGTCACCGCAGGTAAGCTGGCAGACTTGATTGTGATTGACGGTGATCCACTGACAAATATTCGCGATACCGACAAAGTGCACTTCACCATGGTGAATGGCGCGTTGTTTGACTCTGCGAGCATGAATGAACTAAACGGTCTTGAGCGCAAGCGGCAAAAGTTTTACTTCGAACAGAACTAAGTCGCTCATGTATTAATGCATACCCCAGGCCGCCTTTCGTGCGGCCTTTTTTTGCAGACTCAAGCCTCGGCATCCGCGAAAACCATCCACATAATTCGATATTTTTGAACCAATCCTGTCAAATTTAGCGCTTTTTATTCGATTCTATTTGCCTTAGGCTAAGAAAAACTAAGGGGGTTTAGATGAGCGCACTTCCACTGATTTTTTTCGGCCATGGCAGCCCTATGAATGCCATCGAACACAACGTGTTTACCCAAGGCTGGCGCGACGCGGTGCAAGGTATTCAGGCCAAGGCGATCCTGATGATCTCCGCGCACTGGGATACCCCCAACCTGCAAGTCAGCGCGAATAGCCTGCCACCGACCATACATGACTTTGGTGGTTTCCCGCCTAAATTACATACCAGCCAGTACCCAGCCGCCGGTTCACCGGCGCTTGCCGCGCGGATCGCCGAACGAACTGGTGCCCAACTCGATGAACGCTGGGGGCTCGATCACGGCACTTGGTCGGTGTTGATGCACACCCATCCAAACGCGGATATCCCCGTCGTGCAGCTGTCGATTAACAGCCGAATGTCGCCCAAGTGGCACTATGAATTAGGTCAGCAGCTAAAACCACTGCGCAACGAAGGGGTGCTGTTGCTGGCATCAGGCAACCTGGTGCATAACTTACGGCTACTGGATTGGAGCAACGGCCAACCCGTAGCATGGGCCGAGCGGTTTCTCAGTTTTTGTCGGCAAGCACTGCTTGCTGGCAACGACGCCGCCTTACTGGATTATCGCTCGCAAGGCCAAGATGCAGCGTTAGCTGTGCCGCACCCAGACCATCTGTTGCCACTATTTTGTTTATTAGGCGCGAGGGACAAGACCGATACTGCAGAACTTTTTAACGATGCCATCACCATGGGCTCGCTGGCCATGACGTCTATCAAATGGAGCGGCGCGATGTGATCGCGCCAAACGTGTTATAAACTGCCGCCCTTTTTGCTAAGCGTTGCTTGAATTTTTGCCATATCCACATAGTTGGCGTAAGCCGCAATAGCTTGTGACACATTGTTATTACTCATTAGCTCTTCCATCGCCACTTTGCCAACCATTTCAAACGCCATGCGCAGCGCTTCAGGATTTTCCTGTTGTGCTTGAACCAGCTGTGCTGGGCAATTTTCAGCCAATAACCGCGTTATTAAGCTGCCGATCTCTTTGTCTTGCTGCACGCGCGCAGCCTCAGGGATAGTCGCGTATTGTTCGATTCGCGGATGGGCCGCCATCGCAAAGAATATCCACGAAGCCAAGTCTTTCCGTTCCTTACCGCTTAATGAGTCGGTCAAGCAGGTAGCAAATGCATCTGTAGCAGATTGGGCAAAGGTCGAGCTGGGGAGCAGGCTGCAGCTGAAGAGCAGCACAGGGATAAGCAAGTGTTTCATCTTGAGTTCCTTTTGGGCAAACCAAAAGCAAACCACAAAGTGTTATAAAAAAGCAAGGCTCGCTTAGCGAGCCCTGTTTACATGGCTAACTTAATGCTAACTTTCGTTTTTCCTCAACGCGCTCGGCCGCTTTTTGCCATTCATCTAAGCTAACGTCTTGTTGTTTTAAGGTTTTCTCCAGCGCCGGCGCGGCTTTAATGTCCGCCGGCACCGGTAACACCAAGCTGAGAAGGCCGTTAAGGGCCGCCACCGCTAAATAAGCGCCAACCGCGTAACCGATTATTTCTTTTGCTGATTGAGCCATGTGTTCACCGTGTCTGTCCAATCTTTGCGTGCGGCGGGGCGTGCCATCCGCTCTTCGATAAAACCAAATTTCATCCGTTTGTCGGACTTGAACTCAATCACCACCGAGCCTTTGCGCTCGAGCAAATTATGAAATTCCAATTCATTGGCTTTCAGCGTACCGGCCAAGACAGCGATGTGTTTATTGAGTGCTTTATTCAGACCTTCAGGGGTCGCCACCTCAATCCGGCACATGGTATTTCGGCATTCAGAATCGAGCAAGGTTAGTTTATTTTTCAGTGTGTTTTCAACCACATACTTAATCACAAACTCAGTGGCTTCGGCCCAGCCATCATCGCGGCTTTGATCCGAAAACTGGGCGTATTTTGCCGTTAGTCTATCTTCAGTCGCACGGCTTTGGTTGAGCAACAGCTGGGCATTTAATACCGGCATGGCCTCATCGCCATACTTTTTGTGAAAACTGGTGAGCGTGCTTACCGCAGGCGCACTGGCCGCATCGTCTTGCCACAGTTGCTGATATTGCCACAGCGGGGCATTGGCCCATGGCCACAGCAAATACGCCAGTGCACCGGCCACAGCCGCGCGATACTTTAATGGGATGGAGTCGATAGCGATCATCGAATGACCTGTCTTATCAGAATGAGTTGGCAATGCTACCACTTGTCAGCAGCATCGCCTAGTCTGGCAGCGCTTAGCTGCCTTTGCGTTTTTGGTACGACGCTTGGCCCGATGAGCGTTTCACCTGCTGCTGTTTCTTAATCAGCGCTTCTTTAATCGGGTTCATGCCGGTGTGTTTGGTCACAGCAATTTGACCGCCCGCTTTGGGCTTTTGTTTTTGCTCATCACGTGTTTCTTCGGGTACCAAGCAGCCTTTGCTTTTCCCAATTAGCCGCTCTAAGCCCATTTTACGCAGCGCTTCGCGGATCATCGGCCAGCCCGCTGGGTCGTGGTAGCGCAACAAGGCTTTGTGCAAACGACGTTGCCGCTCGCCTTTAGGCACCACAATCGAGTCGGTATTGCCTTTTAAATTCTTCAGCGAATTCAATTCGGTGTAATACATGGTCGTCGCGTTGGCCATCGGGCTTGGGTAGAAGTTTTGCACTTGATCTAAACGGAAATCACGCTCTTTGAGCCACAACGCCAAGTTGATCATATCCATGTCGGACGTGCCTGGATGCGCCGAAATAAAATACGGGATCAGGTATTGCTCCTTGCCCGCTTCGCGGCTGTATTTGTCGAACATGGCTTTGAATTTGTCGTACGCGCCCATGCCCGGCTTCATCATCTTCGACAATGGGCCTTCTTCGGTATGTTCTGGGGCGATTTTTAAATAACCACCGACATGGTGCTGCACCAGCTCGCGCACGTAGTTCGGATCTTCCACCGCGAGGTCGTAGCGCACACCCGAGGCGATTAAAATCTTTTTCACGCCGCTGATTTTGCGCGCTTTGCGATACAGCTCGACGGTCGGGGTTTGGTCGGTATCCATGTGCTCACAAATGGTGGGATAGACGCACGACGGCCGGCGGCAGGTTTGCTCGGCTTTCGGGTTTTTACAGCGCAGTTTGTACATGTTGGCCGTCGGGCCACCTAAGTCCGAGATCACGCCAGTAAAGCCTGGAACCTTGTCGCGAATTTCTTCGATTTCGCGCAAAATCGAGGCTTGCGAGCGGCTTTGAATGATGCGGCCTTCATGCTCAGTAATAGAACAAAACGAACAACCACCAAAACAGCCACGCATAATGTTGACCGACGTTTTGATCATGTCATACGCCGGAATTTTGGCCTTGCCGTAACTTGGATGCGCAATGCGCTGATACGGCAAGCCAAACACCGCATCCATTTCTTCGGTTTCAAGCGGATACGCTGGCGGGTTGATCCAAACATACCGATCGCCATGGCGCTGGAACAAGGCACGGGCACAGCCTGGGTTGGTTTCTTGGTGCAAAATTCGCGATGCATGCGCGTACAGCGGTTTGTTAACGCTGACTTGCTCAAACGCTGGCAGCTTGACGTAGGTTTGCTCCCACGGTTTTTGCCGTGGTGCTTGCACCATCACAGGCTTGGCTTCAACCTCAGCTGGCTTTGATAAATCAATGCCTTGCTGAGCGAATTCAGAAAAAGTACCGCAGCCGACATCATCGGCGCCATAAGGGTTTGGAATAGGGTCGATTTTTCCGACTTTATCAATGGCCGTGGAATCAACTCCACGCCAGCCCGGCAGCGGCTCTTTGCGCAGCACCGCCGTGCCACGAATATCTTGCATTGATTCAATGCTTTCGCCTTGCGACAAGCGATACGCCACTTCGGCCAGCGGCCGCTCGGCGTTGCCGTAAATCAACAAGTCGGCTTTGGCATCAAACAAAATGCTGCGGCGGACTTTTTCTTGCCAGTAGTCATAATGGGCAATACGGCGCAGGCTCGCTTCAATACCGCCGATGATCACCGGCACATCTTTGTAGGCTTCTTTGACGCGTTGTGAATAGACAATCACCGCTCGGTCGGGGCGTTTGCCACCTTCGTTATTAGGCGTGTAGGCATCGTCGTGGCGCAGTTTTTTATCAGCGGTATAGCGGTTGATCATCGAATCCATGTTGCCGGCAGAAACGCCGAAAAACAGGTTCGGCTTGCCAAGGCGCATAAAGTCGTCTTTGCTGTTCCAGTCGGGCTGGGCGATGATACCGACTCGAAAGCCTTGCGCTTCAAGCATCCGGCCCACCACGGCCATACCAAAACTTGGATGGTCCACATACGCATCGCCGACCACTAAAATGATATCGCAGCTATCCCAGCCGAGTTTTTTCATTTCGGCCTTTGACATAGGCAAAAATGGCGCTGGGGTAAATTCATGTGCCCAATATTTTGGGTATGAAAATAAGTCCCGATCTGCCTTCATCCGCGCCACTGGCGCTGATTTGCGACTGCTGATTTCTGCCATAACAATGCCTCACCGACAACGCTTCACTAACGGACTGCCACGCTGTCTTAATTCACAAAAAAATAGCCGACTATTATACTCAACTATTACTGTTGAGGCGATGATTTTCCCCGCCAATGCGACAAAATCCAGCCTTTTTAGCCAAGATAAGCGCCGCATCGCGGCGATAGACGTAGAAACGTCCCTATTGGTCGCAGGGGTATTGGCCACGGTTCTTGCGCTTGGCTAGGATGGTGGTTTTGCCATTTGGCGCTAAGGGAACTCGTATGTCACTGTTTAACAGAACTTTGCTGGCCAGCGCAATGCTGGCTATCAGCAGCACTGCAGCCATGGCGGCGGCTGCTTTTGATGATAAATTTCGCCAGCTCGAAGAAATTTTACCGACGCCCAACACCTACCGCACCGCCTCCGGCGCGCCAGGACATCAATACTGGCAACAACAAGCCGACTATAAAATTAAAGTGGCGTTGGATGAAAAGAATCATCAACTGACCGCCAGTGCATCTATCCACTATAAAAATAATTCACCGGATACACTGACGTACGTATGGCTGCAGCTTGATCAAAACATCTATCAAAAAAATTCCGCTGCAGTGCTGACCAGCACCTTTGACAACGATGGAAAAGTGACCTTTGACGAGTTTCGCACCAAAATGCAAAGCCCGGTGTGGAATGGCGGCTATCAAATCACCGAGGTCAGCCAAAACGGCGACTCACTCAAGCACACCATCAACGGCACCATGATGCGCATTGACCTGCCAAAGCCGCTGCTGCCTGGCGAAACCGTCGACTTTAACATCGGCTGGAACTACAAAATTCACGAGCAAAAAGTACTGGGTGGCCGCGCCGGTTACGAGTATTTCAAAGACGACAAAAACACCTTGTATGAAGTAGCGCAGTGGTTCCCCCGCATGGCGGCGTATTACGACGTGTACGGCTGGCAACACAAGCAATTTTTGGGTAGCGGCGAATTCACTCTAGAGTTTGGTAACTACGATGTAGAAATTACCGTGCCGGCTGACCATATTGTCGCCTCGACCGGGGTGCTGCAAAACGCCGAACAAGTTCTGACGAGCGAGCAGCGTCAACGCTTAGATAAAGCGGCTACCTCTGACAAACCTGTGTTGATTGTCACCGAACAAGAAGCAATTGCTAACGAAAAAGACGATACCCGCGATACCAAAACGTGGCGTTTTAAAGCCGACAACGTGCGTGATTTTGCCTTTGCATCCAGCCGCAAGTTTATTTGGGATGCGCAGCGCGTGAAAAGCGGCAACAAAGACGTACTGGCCATGTCGTTCTACCCCAAAGAAGGCAACCCGCTGTGGGAGCAATACAGCACACAAGCTGTAGTGCATACCATTGAAAACTACAATAAATATTCAATTGAATACCCCTACCCTGTGGCGATTTCGGTCAACGGCCCAGTGGGTGGTATGGAATATCCGATGATTTCCTTTAACGGCGGTCGTCCTGAAAAAGACAAAAAGACTGGCGTCAAAACCTATTCGGCCGGCACCAAATACGGCTTAGTCTCGGTGATTATCCACGAAGTTGGCCATAACTATTACCCGATGATCATCAACTCGGATGAACGGCAATGGACCTGGATGGACGAAGGCCTCAATACCTTCGTGCAGTTCTTGGCAGAACAAAGCTGGGAAGAAAAATACCCGTCACGTCGCGGCGAGCCGCGTAACATCGTCGAGTACATGAAAAGCGACCATCAAACCCCCATTATGACCAACTCGGAATCGGTGCTGCAATTTGGCAACAACGCCTATGGCAAGCCGGCAACCGCATTAAACATTTTGCGTGAAACCATTATGGGCCGCGAGCTGTTTGATTTTGCATTTAAAACCTACGCCGAACGCTGGGCCTTCAAACGCCCCACCCCAGCCGATTTCTTCCGCACGATGGAAGATGCCTCAGGCGTTGACCTTGATTGGTTCTGGCGCGGCTGGTTCTACAGCACAGATCCAGTCGATATCAGCCTCGATAAAGTATCGCAGCTGCATATCGACAGCAAAGACCCTGCCTTGGAAAAGGCCTGGGACAAAGCGCAAGAACAGCAAGAACCAGTGTCACTGACCGAGCAGCGCAATAAAGGCCAAACGACACGGGTCGATGAGCACCCAGAGCTGAAAGACTTCTACAACGAGCACGACAAATTCACCGCCACCAACGCGGATAAAAACAAGGCCGCGTCGAATGTCAAAGGTTTAGAAGATTGGCAAAAAGAGCTGCTTAAGAGCAAAAAGCTGGCGTATCAGCTGGATTTCAGCAACGTCGGTGGTTTGGTGATGCCGATTATTCTGCAGCTGACCTATGACAATGGCAGCACTGAAGAGCTGCGCATCCCCGCTGAAATTTGGCGGCAAAACAGCAAAAACGTCAGTAAGTTAATTTTCGTCGACCGCGAGCTGCGCTCCGTCGAAGTCGACCCACATTGGGAAACTGCCGACATAGATCTGAACAACAACAGCTGGCCACGCAAAGTACAGCCAACCCGCTTAGAGCTGTTCAAACGTGAGCGCAAAGAACCCAACCTGATGAAGGATTACAGCGAAAAACTCAAATCGGGTAAAGATGACGAATAACCAGCTCAAGCGCTTAGTCGCAGGCGCCAATGGGCTCTTGGTTACCCTGCAAAAGGTGCGCACTATGCGCACCTTGGTGCCCGCCGGCGCGCTGGCCGGCCTACTTGCCGCCAGCACAGCATCGGCGCATACCTTTTTCGAAGGGTTGGTCAGTGTGGACGTCAATCCCCGTTCTAAGCACGTGGAAATTGTGCACAGCTACACGGCACATGATCTGACGGCGTTGTTGATGGAACAAACACAATTGGCGATTAATTTGGAACACCCAGAGCATGAAGCTTTGCTGCGCGATTACATCGAGCAGCATTTTGTGCTGCGCGATTACATCGAGCAGCATTTTGTGCTGCGGGCCAACGGAAAAAAGCTGGAACTGGCGTGGGTAGGCATTCGCCTGACTCCGCAAACCATTGAGATCTATCAAGAACTCAGTGCTCCACCGTCACTTGCCAGCATCGAAGTGCAAAACGATGTGCTGCGCAGTGCATTGCAACAGCAAATCAACCGCGTCAACTTTAGCCAAGGCGAATGTCGTGGCAGTGTGGTGTTTGACCGCGACAGCGCCAAACGCCAACTGCTGAGTGCGCCCTGCTTAACGCCCTCTACGCAAAACCATTGAAGATGCAGGCAGGCGGCAACTGAGCGCATCCTAAGGAGCATGGCAGTTTATGTGAATGAGGTGAGTGAAGGCTGCCAACACCGCCGAATCTTCAAGCATGAAAGTGCCAAGCAGACATCTATCCGAGACACCGTAACCACCAGTGCAACAGGCGAGGTGGTTGAAGCTAAACTCAACCACCTCATCTAGGCTCTGTTCTTCAGTCGGCTTAGCGCGTACCTAGGATTATGGTGAGTACACCCAACACAAAAAACACCGCACAGGCAGCGCGGCGCGCCCAATCCAGTGGTATGCGTTCCATCAACCAAGCACCGAAGTACACCACAGGCACGTTGGCGGCCAGCATGCCAAGCGTGGTGCCGATGATCACCAGCCAGGTGGCGCTGTAGGTCGCGGCTAAAATCACCGTGGCGATTTGGGTTTTATCGCCAATTTCGGCGACAAAAAACAGCACAGTACTGGCAACAAAAGCACCGTACTTCAATAAGTTATTTTCTTCGCTGTCGTCTTTATCCGGCACCAGTAACCAAAGCGCCACCACAATAAAAGAGCCACCCAATAACCAGGCGTGCCAACCCGCTGGGATAAACTGCGCCACCCAAGCACCAAGCCACGCCGATGCTGCATGATTCAGCAAGGTCGCCACTAAAATGCCGGCGATAATGGCAAAACGTGAGCGAAACCGCGCAGCGAGAAACAACGACAACAGTTGTGTTTTGTCACCGATCTCAGCCAGGGCAACGGCAGAAAATGAGGAGAATAAAGCTTCCATCAAAGATACTCAGCGGGATTAGCCAAAGACAACCGGACGGCTCCCGCTTTGGGCCGTCAAGCTGTCTTAGGTCTCGTCTGCTTCATAAACGCCATGTGCTGTGGCACAAGTCTGTTGACGTTTACCTCTGGATGGTCCAGAGCGACTACTCCCCCAAGTCAGGAAGCCGCATTTTACGCAACATTGGTAACGCAGAGCAAGCGAAAATAGTGCGAACAACGCAATCGCTCTATTTGCACGCGACAGCCGTCCCGCAACATACCACTGTGGTGCAACCTGCACATACCAGTGGCATAGCCACGCTTAGGCGTTTTGCTAGGGAAAGGCCTGCTCCTGGGATGCCCACAAGCAGGCCGAACTAAGCAGGCAGCAATAAGCCGCTTATGATGATTTTCCTCGCCACGCCATCAATCGAGTGGAGCTTTGGCTAATACGGCCAAAGTAACGCTGACTGCTGGCAATCCAATTGACAAGGCCTAAGTAGGTCAGTGGCACCAATAACAAACTGGTCAGCGTCGAAAACGTTAAGCCTCCCAAAATAGCGATCGCCATCGGCGCATAACTCGGACCATCACCACCAATATTGGCATCACCAAAGGCTAACGGTAACAAGCCCAAAATCGTGGTCGACACCGTCATTAAAATGGGCCTTAGTCGAACTTCACAGGCTTCAACAATTAAACCTTTGAGTTCCGCATCGGGCTGCTCTTGCCGCAATTGATTGATCCGATCGACAAGCACTATACCGTTGTTGACCACGATGCCCATCAGCACCAGCATACCAATCATGCCCATGATGCCCATGGTGGTTCCCGTCAACAGGAAGGTCCAGAACACCCCAACCAGGCTAAACAATAACGAGCCGATCACGGCCGTCGGTAACAACAAGGATTCAAACAACGCGGCCATCACCAGATAGATCATCGCAACCGCTAACAGCATATTGGTCACCATGATGCCTTCGGCTTCGTCTTGGTACTGAAAACTTCCTTCAAACGACCAACGATAGCCAGGCGGTAACTGCAAGGTGTTTAACGCCTGTTCAATTTTGCTGCGCGCATCATCCATTTGCACGTCTTTCCCAAGGTTCATGCCTATGGCTAACCCGGTTTGGCGGTTAAAGCGGCGTATCTCCCCCAACCGTTCTTTGACCAGCAACTCGGCGATTTGCGACAGCCGCACCACCTCGGTGCCATTTTGCTTGACGGGGATCGACGCCAACTCCTGCTGCGAATGGCTGACTTTTTCGTCGAATAACACTCGCAGTTGCATCTCGCCCTGCTCAATACTGCGCAAGGTGCGTAAGTTCGAGCCACGTAGCGCCATACTAACGGCTTCAGCAACTTGGCGTGCGCTTAACCCCAAGCGCTGCATCTGGTCTTGGTGCAAATGAATTTGTAACTCTTTTTGCCCGCCCTGCACTTCCGAGCGCACATCCTCAAGCCCCTCGATGCTAGCAAGCACTGGGACTATCTCATCTGACAATTCCATGAGCTTTTCAGTCGAGTTACCTAGGAGATGCACTTGCATTCCACCGCCAGCATCGCCCCAGCCAAATTGAGGCTTGGAGCGAACCATCGCAGGCATATCTTTGCGGATCGCCTCTTTGATTTCTCCGATAGGCACGGGGAGCTCGTCTTGCATCATCAGCGTCGACACGGCAAACCCCGATTGGTAATAGCTATAAATCGATTTGATGTGGAATTTTTCTTGATTGGCAAAAAGATAGGCTTCCATCCGCGCCACTTCCTGTTCCACTTCAACCATTGGGTAATTGGTTTGCACGTTGTAGTTTAAAAACAAGCGCTGGCTGTCCCCTTCGTTTTCATCACCACCTGAAATAAATTTCATTGGAATGGCGATGCTTATCAGGGTAGCAAATGCAATGGCGGTAGATAGTCGTGGATGGTTTAACGTCCAATGTAATACCCGACCATAACGACGATCTAAGGCTGACGACTTGCCTTCATCCGTTGTACCAATGTTTTGGATCTTCATCGACAGTAACGGAATTAAACTCAAGGCTAGAATCAGCGAGACCGTCAGCGCTATGGTGATGGCAATGGCGACATGCTCCAAAAACACCGTCACATCCACTTTGGCACCGATGATATTGGGTAAAAACACAATGGCAGTCGTCGCCGTCCCGGCAACCACCGCAAGGCTTACTCGATAGACGCCGCGTTCAGTGGCCGCGCGCACATCACCACCTTTGGCCCGTTCGCGGAAAATACTTTCCACCACCACCACCGAGTTATCTACTAACATACCAACAGCAAGCATAAGGCCCATCATTGATAACACATTCAAGCTGTAGTCGAGGAAATACATCAAGCCAAGGGTAATGGCAATCGACACCGGCACAGAAAACACCACCAGCATCGTGGTTGGGAAATGTCGTAAAAACAAAAACAGCACCGCCATCGATAACACCGCGCCCATCAAGCCTGAACTTAACAAGTTCGACAGTGATTCCGTGACGCCCTTGGCAGTATCATCCATCACATACACATTGATGCCATTAAGCGCTGGATCTTTCCCCGCAGTATCCACCACTTTTAACGCGGCGGAGGATACATCGACTAAATTGGCATTAGACTCTTTGTACACGTTCATGCCGATGGCGCGTTGTTGATCTAAACGACGGCCTTCGGTGAGTTTTGGTAACTCCAGTTTGATCTCAGCAATATCACCCAGTTGTAAACCGGTCGCGATGGGCAATTGTTTGACTTCATCGAGTGTGGTCAGCTCCCCCACCGGCTTGACCAAAATAGCTTCATTGGCGTTTCGAAGCTCACCTGCGGTCATTGCAAAGTTTTGTTTTTGTAAGGTCATTAACAGTTGAGCAGGGTCTAGTTGCAAAGCACGCAACCGCTCAGGTAACAATCGAATGGTTACTTGGCGCTTATCCACGCCGTACAACTCGACTTTTGACACGCCAGGCACTCGCTCTAACTGGCGTTTAAACACACGCTCCAACAAATCATAAGACATCGATAAGTCGCGCTCACTGGAGATCCGCACTTGGAAAATAGGCTGATCATTGGTATTAAACTGGAACACCAAGACCCGCTCTACATCCTTGGGCAGTTGATGACGGATGCCATCAAGCCTTTCGCGCACTTCGATACTTTTCGAGTTCAGGTTATCGTCCCAGTTGAACTCAAGGCCTATCTCGGCGGAATCTTCTTTGGAAAACGAGCGCATTTTCTTCACGCCCGCCACCGTCGACAACGCCCCCTCAATCGGCCGCGTGATTAACCGTTCTACCTCAGCCGGACTAGCATTGGGGTATGGCACATTGATATAAATCTCAGGGATATCAATACCTGGAAACTTCTCCAACGGCAACATACGACTGGCTAACAAGCCAAACACAAACAACGACAAAAACATCATGCACAAGGTGATTGGGCGATTTAAGCCAAACCGCGTCAACGCCAGTGGTTTATGCTCCATGACGGGTCTCCTTTGCCGTAACGTGATAAATCACTGGGATAAACACCAGGGTTAATAAGGTAGAAAACGATAAACCCCAAATCACTGTGATAGCCATCGGTGCACGCAACTCGGCACCGTCGCCGCCCACAATCATTGGTAATAAACCAAGCACCGTGGTTAATGTCGTCATCAACACGGGGCGCAGGCGAGTAGCGCCTGATGTGATCACAGCCTCATCCAAGGGCATCCCCTCGTCACGCAGTTGATTGATGCTATCAATTAACACAATAGCGTTGTTCACCACGATACCAGCCAACATGATGAAACCAATAAACACGATAACGGAAATGCGCGTTTCGGTCAGGTAAAGACCCAGCACAGCGCCTGCCCCAGCCAGCGGCACAGTAAATAAGATCAACAAAGGTTGCAGTAGGTTTTCAAACTGAGACGCCATCACTAAATACACGAGGAACACCGCCAGTAATAAAGCGGCAATCAACGAATTATAGGAACGCTCTAACTCTTCACTTTGCCCGACTAAGTTGGCGGTAACACCATAAGGCCATGGCTGTGCTGCCAATAACTCGCGAGCTGCAGAAGACGCTTGTTCAATATCACCGTAACGCAAGTTTGCACTAATCACTGCCACGCGTTGCTGACCGATACGGGTAATTTCACTTGGCCCCACTTCACGTTCAATGCGCGCTACCGCTGACAATGGTACCGGTGATGCCGCCCCTGGGTTGACGATGACTTGGGCTAGATCTTGTTCTGAACTGCGAAATTCTTCAGCTAAGCGTACCCGGATATCGACTTTGCGATCTTGGACACTAAATTGACCGGCGACTTCACCTCCAACGTAATTGGCGACCCGCTTCGCGACATCTGAGGCCGTAAGACCAAGCTGAGCTAAGCGTAAGTGATCAAAATGTAAGGTGATCTCGGGTTGACCCCGACGTAAGCTCGTTTTGATATCGGTAAACCGATCGTGTTGTTCCATCACAGCAACAAATTGCTGGGATGCTTTGTTTAAGGCGGCTAAGTCGTGACCTGCGATCTCAATTTCAAGCGGCGTGCTAAAGCTAAACAACGCAGGGGCATCGATTTTAGCGGTTAAATCAGGAATAGCAGCCACGGCCGCGCGCATTGCATCCATCACCTGCGTTTCGTCGACCTTGGTGCTGCCTGCTTTTAACACCAAGTTCAAACGGCCCCAATGACTGCCCCCCACATTCGGATCAACGGTCATTTGTTGGCCTGTGCCTGCTTGGGCATAACTACGTTGCACTTGTGGTTGCGTTTTAGCGACCTCTGCAAGTTTCACCAGCACCTCATTGGTGCGTTCAATCGATGTGCCCATCGGCAACTGCACTTCGACATAAAACTCGCCTTGGCTCATGGCAGGGATCAGGTCAAACCCCAGCTTAGGAATTAAGGTGTAGCACATCGTCGTACCAATTAGCACCATTGCCATGGTTTGCATCCGAGCACGTAAGATGGCAGCTAATACGTGGCGATATCCCAGCTCCAAACGGCTTAATAGCTGATGCGTCAGCGCAAGTATTGGCGCTGTCATCAAACCAAGGAGCTTGCCAATCAACCGCCACAGTGTGACCACTAGGGTTAAAAGGCCACTCACTACCCAGCCGACGCCGCGGAACAACCACACCACAGGCATCACCAGGTAGTGCCATTTTTTGCTAGGCACAAATCGAGCGGCAGCTTCAACCTGAGCATTGGTGGGGGTGAATGATTTTTGCCACGATGCCATAGCTGGGATCAGTGTTAACGCCACCAACAACGAGGCTAATAAAGCATAGGTAACCGTTAATGCTTGATCACGGAACAGTTGCCCTGCGACCCCTTCGACAAACACCAACGGGAAAAACACCGCGACGGTTGTCAGCGTCGATGCGGTGATCGCCATCGATACTTCGCTGGCACCTTTTTTAGCCGCCTCAAGCGCCGGCATGCCTTGGTCTTTATAACGCTGGATGTTTTCTAGAACCACAATGGCGTTGTCAACCAACATACCAATGGCCAAGGCAATACCGCCCAAGCTCATGATATTCA
>CAYTIQ010000003.1:0-27706 GCA_964437935.1 uncultured Rheinheimera sp. | reverse complement strand
TTCAATGTAATTTCTTGTGAATACATCAAGTTAAAGGTAGCCACTACCGATAACGGGATCGAAATCGAGATGATGATGGTCGACCAAACATTGCGTAAAAACAGGTAAATCACCACCATCGCTAATAAGCCACCTTGCCAAGCCGATGACTTCACTTCATCGATAGCATCGGCAATAAAGGTGGATTGGTCGTACACCATGGTTAATTCATAACCCGCCGGCAGGTTCTTTTTGATGTCATCCAGACGCGAGGTCAGCGCTCGAGCGACTTGCACAGTATTGGCATCACCTTCTTTATAGATCGCCACTTCAATCGCTTGTTTGCCATCCACATAGGTAATGCTTTGCCGATCCGCAAAAGCATCCTTTACCTCTGCCACATCGGCTAAACGCACATGACTCCCATTGACGGTCGCAATGTATAAGTTGCGGATCTCGTCTAAGTTGGAGAACTGGTTAATGGTACG
The DNA here is from genome assembly GCA_964437935.1 of uncultured Rheinheimera sp. GTDB lineage: Bacteria > Pseudomonadota > Gammaproteobacteria > Enterobacterales > Alteromonadaceae > Pararheinheimera. The sequence continues at coordinate 27,239 of CAYTIQ010000003.1, read as the reverse complement.
GACTAAATAATCATGCGACGCCGTTTCCAAACGCCCACCTGCTTGATTGAGGTTTTGCTCCAACAGCCGTTGATTCACAGTGGAAATATCCAATTTCAGTTGGGCAAGCTTTTCATTATCCACTTGGATCTGAATTTCTTGGGTTAAACCGCCGTCTGGTTTGACTGCAGCGACCCCTGGCATTGCTTCGAGCTTACGACGTAACTCCTCGTCAGCGAAGGTACGTAACTGTACCTGCTGCGCGTTACTTAACCCCTGTGCGGCATCAGAGCGCGTTAACGCCAAGCGGACTATTGGATCTAAATTCGGATTAAACCGCAACAACAGCGGCTTTTTGATATCCAAGGGCAATAACAACACATCCAATTTTTCGCGGACATCCAAACCCGCCATTTCCATATTGGTGCCCCAATCGAATTCCAGCACCACATCGGAACGACCAGCACGGGACACCGACTCGACGCGGCGAACCCCTTTGACAATGCCAACCGCTTCTTCAATCGGCTTACTGACCAGCTGTTCAACCTCGGCCGGTGCAGCGCCCGTGTATTCAGTGCGAATGGTTAAAGTTGGGTAGGACAAATCTGGTAACAAGTTGACGGCTAAGCGGGCCATTGCCACCAAGCCAAATAACACGATACCGAGCGCAAACATCCACATAGTGACCGGTCTGGCCACCGCGGTATGAACCAGTTTCATAGCATGTTCCTGTTGTATTTATTGTGCGTTGAACTGGGCGGGGTTGCCCCCGCCGCGGAGGGATTAGCCTTGGGTCACGACCGTAACAGCGCTGTTGTCTTTCAGACTGGCTTGGCCAGCAGTCACGACTTGCTCGCCATCATTCACGCCCGCGAGGATCTCAACCGAGGTGTCGCTTTCATACCCTGTTTTCACGGTTTGACGCACCACTTTGCCGTCCTTGACCACAAACACACTGCTGCTGTTATCCATCGCAAGCACAGCCCGCTTAGGGACTAACAAGGCATCGGCCTTGGCGTCATATTGCAAATCCACTTGGGCAAACATGCCTGCTTTTAAAGTTAAATCGTCATTTGGAATACCAATAGTTACGCGCGCTGTACCGGTGGTTGCATCGACTACTGGGGAAATACGGATGATTTTTGCTTCAATACTTGGCATGCCTGCAAAACTCAAAAATGCACTTTGCCCCACTTTGGCGCGCGCCAATTGGTTTTCAGGTAAATTAATCACCGCTTCTAAATACTGCTGCGAAACCACGTGAAACAACGACTTAGACGAGAACTCAGTGATCAGCTGGCCAACTTTGGCATAACGTCTTGCAATCACCCCAGAGATCGGCGCAATAATTTTGGTATCCCGCAGCGCAAGTTCCTGCATTCGCACTGAGGCATCTAGCGACTGCACTTGCCATTTTAATTTGTCATACACATCAGCCGAGACTAGCTTGCGCGCAAACATTTTCTCGACACGCTCTAATTCACTTTTGAGTTGCCCCAGGTCAGCTTTGCCTTTGGCCAGTGCAAGTTGCTGACGCTCAGTATCCAACGTCGCCAGCACTTGACCTGCTTGTACATGGTCCCCTTCTTCCACCAGTAGAGTTTGTACTATGCCAGTGGCCTTGCTGTTGACTTCGGCATCGGCTTTTGCTTCAAGTGTGGTGGTGGTGCGGTAGGTGCTGCTGATCTCACCGCGCGTGGCCTTGGCGGCTTCGACTGGGATACTCACGACTACATCGTCTTTTTTCGGTGGTTCTTCGCTTGCTGCGGAACCGCAACCTGAGACTAAGAGTGTGGATGAAAGCACTGCTGCGGCGATCAGGTTCATGGAAAAAGTCTTACGATTCATAATATTGTCCTTGGCCAATCATTGGTCTCTGTTGGGCTTGATTGCAGGTGCTATGCCATCTGTAAAGCAAGTTTTAATTCTTAAATAATATCAATCAGATACAGATGTTTATCTGTACCAAACTGCAACAAAATGTTTCGGTCGAACTTAGTTAAAACCACCAACATTTAGCATTTTTGCTTACACGATGCCTGAGTTAAGTGGTCAATTTTTTCAGTTCTGGAGTCTGTACTCTAATTTTAACTCCCCCTATACTGCGTGCCTTTTTGACCTTGATGGTCAGACCACAAGAAGAACTCACAGGGTACATCCATGAAAAAATCACGTTTAAGCAGCGCTATCCTGCTATGCCTCGCCACCGGTAGTCATGCCGAAGGCTTCAAACTATACGAACAATCCGTCAGTGCCATGGGCAATGCTTATGCCGGTCGCGGCGCTCAAATCGAAGACGCAACCTTGGTGTATTCAAACCCTGCGGCTCTTACTGCCCTTGATGGTGCTCAGTTAGCCAGTGGTTTAAGCCTTATCCACGTCGAAAGCGAGTACCGCAACGTCAGTGCTAAAAGCGCGAATGGCCAACCTGTTGTTGGTCGAAGCGAAGGCACAAATAGTTTAAATGCACCTGTTCCTTTTTTCTTTTATAGCCAGCCGCTGAATGACAAAGTCACGGTCGGTGGCGGTTTATACGCACCTTTTGGCCTGTCATCGGATTATGAAAATGATTGGGCTGGCCGTTATTTTGCCGATAAAACCGCCATTCAAGTGGTCGCGTTGCAAAGTTCAGTCGGGTATGAAATTAATCCAAACTGGTCTTTAGGTTTGGGAATTGCACTGAATCGCGTCGACGGCACCTTGTCAAAATACAAGGATCACAGCGGGCTGTGCGAGCTTGGAACCAATATCAACACGATGTTCGGAGCCAACGTTTACCAAAGCGCTTATTGTGACAGCCATTACGAAGTTCAAGGGGATGACTATGCACCGAGCTTTAGCTTAGGTATTTATGGTGAGCCGATGACAGGACTTCGTCTTGCTGCCACCTTCCATAGTGAAACGTCCTACCATTTAACCGGCGACTCCGTGATCACGAATACCCCAATCACCGGTGCAAATGTGCAAGGTTCGCCTAATTTTATTGTGGTCTCACCCACCTTACCTGCCATTGATAAAAGCACTGGCAAGTTAGCCGTCAACAGCATGCTCACCGAAGCATCGACGCTGGATTTAACAACACCAGCCAGTTTGACACTGAGCCTTGATCACAAACTAAGCAATGTCTTGTCGTGGCAAGCCAGCCTTGCATGGACCGGCTGGCACAGCTTCCGTTCCATTGACATCGTCAGTCGTGCGCAAACGCCGACCATCTCGCGCGCCACACAAACAGCAACCAACTTAAATAGCCCAGGTTACATCGGTTTTATCCCAGAGCACTGGCAAGATAGCTATTCCGCAGCCTTGGGTTTGACCTGGCAACTAGAGCATGGCCAACGGATTAAAACCGGTCTGGCTTATGACGAAAGCCCAATTGAAAGCGCACATCGTACAGCGCGGGTTCCAACGAACGATCGCTTGTGGTGGACACTGGGTTACAGCCGACCGTTCGGCACTCATTGGACGATGGACTTCGCTGCAGGCTACATGTGGATGGATGTGATCCATGTGTCAGAGCGTGAATTTAATGTGCAAGAAGTCGCGTTGTATAAATCGTCACTCAATGTCGATTATAAAAACACCGCCGTGCTGATTGGTGCGCAAGTGAACTATCGGTTCTAAACACGCTGAAAAAATAATAAAGGCCTGAAAAATCAGGCCTTTATTTTAACAGTTAGTTTCGTTTTAGAACCACTTCCCCCGACACGGTTTCCAGTTCTATCCGGCCGTCACCATCACCAAGCGTGGTGTCTAAGTTACGCATTGGACCATACTTCGCTTCTTCAACTTTGTCATTGGTCAACTTGTTCTCAATGTCACCACCGGCACTTGCCTCGACACTGATCCGCGCTGAATCTAAGTCGGGTAACGTGAGGACCAAAGCACCACTGACGCTGCTGCCCGAGATCCTTGGGGCCTTAGAGCCTTTCAAACTGATATCAATTTGCCCATTGACGGTGCTAAATTCAACCCGTTCACTGCCCGTTAGCGCTAAGTTGACTTCGCCATTGACCGTTGAGACTTCAACATCCTTAGCGCTACTGACACTTTGTAATTCGCCATTAACCGATTCCATTTCCAAACTAGCGCCAGCACTTTGGTCTTTAATCTCACCATTGACGGTCGCTAATTTTAAATGGCCCTGAATATTACGACTTTCAATGTTGCCATTCACCGTTTGCAGCGAGACTTTACCGGCAAGTTCGCTGGCATCAATCGACCCATTCACGGTGGTGATATCCGCGCCCCCCTGCACGCCTTTGGCTTTGACTGAAGTCGAGACCCCTTCAAAGGACAGGCGAGCACCTTGCGGCACTTCAACTGTCAAGCGAGAGCCACGTTTATCTTCGCTATAGCCATTGTTGTATAAACGACGAGGCATTTTGACTTCAAAGCGAGTCACACCGCCACTGGAGGTAAATTCGTAACCTTCCGCTTCTTCATCCAAGGTGCCCTTGATACTAAACTGCTCTTTGCTGGTCACCGTGATGTCCACATCACCTCGCATCACTTCCAGTTCAATCCGTTCATTGGCCGAAACTTTCTTACTCTCGCTGACGGCTTTGCCATCCGCAAACGCAGGCGCGGCCATCAGAACCATCAAGGTAGCGACCAAGGTATTGAGGCGCATTGATAAACGTTCCATAACTTTCTCCTTAACTGTACGCCTGACTTAATGAGGTCAAGGTATGCATGTATTTAAACTGTTGTTGCTGTAATTGCTGATATTGTCGAAGTAAACGCCGATTGGTCGGCTGTTGTAACAATGCCTGTTCCAGCTGAGTACTGGCGTTTTGCCAAATGGCTAGTTGTTGACGCCAGTTTTCAAAGCCCACAGGCACTTGCTGTAATTGTCGAAGCTGTTGCTGGCTGATGCGCGCCAGTAACTGTTCGCGTTGCTGTTTTAATTGCATGACGACGACCGTCGAATCTTGCTGCACGACTGGTGTAACTACGGGTGTCACAACATGTGCCACGGGCACGGACTGTTCGATACCAGGGCTTTGCATCAAGACACTGGCCAGCAGTACCAATCCTGCAGCGATACTGGCAGCGAGCCAATAGCCTGTGGTGTTAGCAGCCTGCTCTACCGGCACTGTGTGCGTAGTCACTCTGCTGAGCGTCTCTAAGTGTGGTGCTGCAGCAAACGTCGACGTTTCAAAGGCAGACACTGCCTGTTGCGGCGTATTGGCCAAACGCGCCGCCAAACTCTGCCAATCCTCAGCAGGCATCGGCAATTCTTTCGGTAACGCGGCGATCAGCTGATCTAATTGCTGTTCAGTTGTCATCTAACCAACTCCTCAATAACTGACGCGCTCTGTGGTATTGCGCTTTGCTACTACCTTCAGCGATCCCTAATACATCCGCGATCTCTTGATGCGGCTGCCCTTCTATTGCAAATAGCACAAAGACCGCGCGCGCTTGATCAGGTAATTTGGCAATCAAACTGTCCAAATCACGACGGTCAATCACTGGGGGATGGACCGCTAAGAATTCCAAGGCGCTGTCATCATCACATAAACGACTGAGCTTTAATTTGCGCCAATAATCCACCGCCGTGCGAGTGGCGATGGTATGCAGCCAGGTTGCAAACAAACTGTCACCGCGAAATAGCGGTAACTGTTGCCACACTCTGACAAATGTCTCTTGGCAAGCGTCTTCAGCCTGCTGACGGTCAGACAAGAGCCGCCAACAAATCGCAAAGACTTTTCCCTTATACTGCTGATATACATGGAAAAATGCAGCCTGATCGCCCTGCTGAGCTTGCGCAATAAAACTGTGCAGTTCAATCGGTTCCACGCATTGTTCCTTGTTGATGTTTAACAGTTGTTAGGTAAGTCGCCACACCTGTACAAAAGGTTTAAATCGCCGATAAAAAATTAAAAAAAATCCGGCACCAGCCGGATTAATTTTTGAAAAGCTTGATCAACTTTTAACTTTTCAACACCTTAGATAGCAACAGGCGCCTTGATATGCGGGTGCGCTTGGTAGCCCTCTAACGTGAAATCTTCGAAAGTGAAGGCAAACAAATCCGTCACCGCCGGGTTTAGTTTCATGCTTGGCAATGGATAAGGAGTACGTGACAGCTGGGTTTGGACTTGCTCCAGATGGTTCGAATACAAGTGTGCATCACCCAAGGTGTGAATAAAATCACCTGGCTGCAATCCGCACACCTGCGCCACCATTAAGGTTAACAATGCATAACTGGCAATGTTAAAGGGTACGCCCAAGAAAATATCACCACTACGCTGATAAAGCTGACAAGACAATTTGCCATCCGCAACATAAAACTGGAACATGGTATGGCATGGCGGTAAAGCTTGCTTACCCTCAGCTGCATTCTGCCGTGGCGATTTACGGGTGTCTGGTAAGACGGTCGGGTTCCAAGCGCTGACAATCAATCGGCGTGAATCTGGCGTGCGACGGATCTCATCCAGTAATTGTTGGATTTGGTCGATCACTTGACCATTAGGCGCCTGCCAGCTGCGCCACTGCGCGCCATAAACCGGGCCTAATTCACCCGCTTCGGTGGCCCATTCATCCCAAATGGATACGCCATTCGCTTTGAGATACGCGATATTGGTTTCACCTTTTAAAAACCACAACAATTCATGCACTATTGATTTTAAGTGTACCTTTTTAGTGGTCACTAACGGGAAGCCATCGGCTAAGTTAAAGCGCATCTGATAGCCAAACACTGACAGTGTGCCGGTGCCTGTACGGTCGGTCTTGCGGTGGCCGTGTTCAAGCACGTGCCGCATCAAATCATGATATTGTTGCATGTTGCAGTCCTTAAATGTGTCGTCGATGCCTTGGACATCGAACAGAATGGGGCTTGCCCGGTTGGCAAGGAGCGCCTAAGTATGCTTGGCAAACGAATGAGTTCAGGCGCGTAATTGATTCAATAATTGTTTTTGATCTAAAAAGCGCTGGACTTGCAGACGCACTTGTTTAGGTGATGTGCAGGCTAACACTTCCGGCAATAACTGCCGCAATTCACCAATATCAACTCGGCGTAATAACCATTTAACTTTGGCTAAATTGCTTGGGTTCATACTAAACGAATGAAAGCCCATGGCCGCTAAAATCAACACACCCAAAGGTTCGCCGCCGAGTTCGCCACAAATACTGATTGGCAATTGCAACCCCTGCGCTTGCTGGCCAAGCATATTCAGCGCTCGAAGCACCGCAGGGTGCAAAGCATCATACAAATTACCAACCCGTGGGTTATTGCGATCCACCGCCAGTAAATATTGGGTCAAATCGTTGGTGCCGACCGAACAAAAATCGACTTTACGAGCCAACTCAGGCAGTTGATACATGATGGAAGGCACTTCAATCATGACGCCAACTTTGGGTTTAGCGACGATGCCTTCGCCGTTGAATTCATCGTCCACTTCAAACCAAGCTTGACGGATCAATCGCAGCGACTCATCCACTTCGGACAGATCGGAAATCATCGGCAACAAGATATGTAAATTGTTGTAGCCAATGTTAGCCTTGAGCATTGCGCGGATCTGCACGAGGAAAATTTCTGGGTGATCGAGCGTTAAGCGGATGCCGCGCCAACCGAGGAATGGGTTTTCTTCGTTGATCGGAAAATATGGCAGTGGTTTATCGCCGCCGACGTCCAAGGTACGCATCACCACAGGCTTGCCGGGATATCCAGCTAAAAACTTCTGATACAGCTCCACTTGTTCCAGTTCAGATGGGAACCGCGTTCGCATGATAAACGGAAATTCAGTCCGGTATAAGCCAACCCCATTGCAAGAATCCGCTTGCGAGGTCTCTAAATCGGTGGCTAAGCCAGCATTAACCATCAAACTAAAGGTTTGACCACATAGACTTTCCGCTGGTAAATGCAGCTCCGCTTGATAACGCTTGTTCAGCTCAGCGTCTTTGCTCATCAAATTGCGGTATTCCACGCAAATGGCGTCCGCCGGTGACAGCAAAATATTGCCCTGATAACCATCCACAATCAGCCGTTGGCCTTGCCACTGCATCAAGGGTAAGTCACTGACCCCCATGATGGCAGGTAGACCTAATGCACGTGCCATAATGGCGGCATGGGAGTTCACCGAGCCTTTGAGCGATACAATCGCGACTAATTGTTGTCGCGGGATCTCAGCCAGCATGGTGGCGGTGACGTTATCGGCAACCAACACCACATGCTCAGGCAATTTGTAGTGGCGTTGCTCATTTTCAAGCAAGTGGTTCAGTACACGCTGACCTAAATCTCGAATATCCGTGCCACGCTCTCGCAGGTACGGGTCATCCATATCATCAAACTGGCGCGCAAACCGCTCAACGACCCGCTTAAGCGCACTTTTGGCGCACCAGCCTTCACGGATTTGCGTTTCAATTTCATGGCCTAATGAGGCGGCATCCAACAACTGGTGATAGACATCAAAAATCGCTAACGCATCGTCCGGTAAATGACCATTCATCCGATCGGCAAGGCGGTTAAATTCTGCTTTGGTCACTTTCACCGCATGATAAAAGCGTAATAACTCCGCATCAGGATCGTCGGTCTTTTTCAACGAAATGGCATCGAAGTCGCTGGCAGGTTGCAAGACAAAGGCTTCGCCAATCGCGATCCCTGGCGAGCCTATTAAGCCCTGCATCTGTTTATTGCTAACGGCGGTGGCCGCTGTATCGGTGACTTTGCGCATTTCGGCATTGACCAGCACAGAGGCTAATTGCACCCCCAAGGTCACCAAAAACGATTCTTCGTCCTCATTAAAAACCCGTGAGGCGGACTGTTGAATGGTCAACACCCCCAGCACCTTGCGATGATGAATGATAGGACAGCCTAAAAACGCCGAAAAACAATCTTCAGAGACTTCAGGGGTCACTTTAAACCGGGGATGTTGATGTGCTTGAGCAAGGTTAATGGGTTCTTCGCGTTGCCCCACCCACCCAATCAAGCCTTCAGAAAAACCGATAGATACTTGACCAATGGCATCAGGGTTTAAGCCATCTGTTGCCATCAGCATAAAATGTTGTTGCTCGTAGTCGGCCAAATACACTGAACAACATTCAGTGTTCAGTGCACGTTTAACGTTGCTAACCAGGCCCTGTAGCGCCAGTTCCAAAGATGGTTCTTGCGCTACGTCCTGCACAATGCGACGTAACTGGCCGAGCATAAGCCTCCTTTAAGCATGCAGTCACAGGCTGTAACAGCACTATTTCTTACGAATATCCTTTTTAACAAACGGTAGAGCAATCGGGGCAAACTCTTTCATCACTTTGCGGTACACCTCGCGTTTAAACGAGACCACTTGCCGCACCGGATACCAATAACTGACCCAACGCCAGTCATCGAATTCGGGATGAGTTGTTTTTAGCAGATTTACGTCTTCATCCTTGCATGTCAGCCTTAACAAAAACCATTTTTGTTTTTGACCGATACACACCGGATTCGAATCACGCCGGATCAACCGTTTTGGCAGTTTGTAACGTAACCAATGTTTAGTGGTTGCCACAATTTCCACATCGGCCGGTGATAACCCAACTTCTTCGTTGAGTTCACGGTACATGGCTTGCTCCGGTGTTTCGCCGTCGTCAATGCCGCCTTGTGGGTACTGCCACGAGTGTTGTCCGAATCTGCGTGCCCAAAACACCTGTCCTTGGTGATTGCAAATTACTATACCGACGTTGGCACGAAAGCCTTCGGCATCGATCACACAAACCTCGGGTCTGTAAAAACACAGCAATGTCAGGATTCTTTCATAAAGTCAGGCGCGCGGCAAACGGTATTTCCAGCAAACTATCCATAAGTTATCCACAGAGAGTAGTTTTTGCGCAACCTCTCTGTGAACTTCTTCACAGCTCATGTGCAAAAACCTGTGCATATGTACAATCTTATACCTGAATAACTCTATATGCTGGATGGATACGACAGGTTAATATAAAAAATAATTCATATATTTCAATAATATAACATAAACAAGCCCATCAAATTCGCCCCTAACGCTTGTGCATAACTTGATTTGCGCAATATTTCAGCAGTTAAAGCAAAGGCTGGCACTTCGTTTTAAAAAGCCTTACCTTAGCGCCGAATAAACAAACGGAACTGCACTATGTCCATCCCAACCAGCGAACAAGAATTACTCGATCGCTGCTATCAATTGGCTGGTTTGACCTTGGCTGAACTTGCCGCGATGCATCGTATTGAGCTACCGGTAGATCTGAGGCGCGAAAAAGGCATTGTCGGACAACTGCTTGAAGTTGCGTTAGGAGCAAGTGCCGGCTCAAAAGCTGAACCAGATTTTCCTCATCTGCAGATTGAACTAAAAACCATCCCAGTGGATGAACAAGGTCGCCCGCTTGAAAGCACTTATGTGTGTGTTGCACCGATGACCGGCTTTACTGTAGAACGGTTTGAAGACAGCTGGGTGTATCGCAAGCTTAGCCGCGTGTTATGGGTGCCAGTGCTTGCCAGTCGACAGATCCCATTGCAGCAGCGAGTGATTGGTCGGGCGTTTTTGTGGCAACCGACCGAGCAGGAGCTGGCTATTTTGCGTCAGGATTGGGAAGAATTGATGGAACTGCTCCGCCTTGGCAAATTGTCCCACATCAAAGGTCAACATGGCACTGCATTGCAGTTGCGCCCCAAGGGCGCCAACAGCCAAGTGCGCACCAATGCCTTGGATGAAGACGGTGCCACGGTGCAGGCCCTGCCCCGTGGCTTTTACCTAAAGACCAGTTTTACCAGTGCGTTGTTGCAACGCGCCTTCGGTTGATTTATTGCTGGTACTTCTCAATGATCAACATGTAAGCGCCGTTGTTGCGAATATTCTGCAACGACTGATTAAACTTCATAACCGTTGATTCAGACACCGCTGATTTGGAAAACATCACGTACACGTCATTACTTTGCAGCGTGATCCCTTGCGGACCAATCTGTTCGGATAAGCCTTTACGTCTTAACATCGAACGCGCGACAAAACTATCTTCCAACATGCCTTCAATATCGCCATCCATTAAACGCGCAATGTTGAGCTCACCTAACGAAGCCTCAACAAACTGTACTTTTTTCTCCGGATCTTGGGATAACGAACTGAGTTCGTCGCCATAAACATACTCGCTAATAATTCCAACTTTATGTCCCTTCGCGATGAAATCACTAAGAGTGCTCTCGGGCATAGACGCAGATTTCGTCGTCAAAACAAATAGTTGGAATTGCTCTTGCCGATATGGTGCTGAGAAGTAGGCAAACTGCTCCCGCGCCGGTGTTTTTGAAGCCCCCGCTAATAAATCGATGGTTCCATCTCGCAGTTGCGCCACTAAATCGATCCAAGTCCCTTGCGTGGTCACAAGCTGACATCCCATATCTTTGCTGACGGCAGCAATGATCTCGATATCAAGACCGGCGGCTTTTTGATCAAGCGCAGTGTATTGGTAGGGTTCCCATGCTTCGTAGCCAAGCCTTAACTTACATTCGTGAGTCTCGACCGGTTTGATCTCGCTGGCAGCTGGAGCAGGTGTTTGACTAGTGGCAGGGATATCAGTGGCTGGTTTAGGTTGGCAACCAGTCAAAAGGGATAGAACAACGACAAACACGAAGGTAGTTATTTGATGCATGTTGCACTCCCAACACGTTGGTTTCCATGCAAGCATAGCCTAATTTACGGCGCTTCACTTAGCGGACACGTCGCCAGTATTGTCGGTATTTTTCCGCATTGCGTTGGAGATCGCGCCGTAATAGATCTTGCCCCTGGGCAGACCACTGTTGATAGTTGCAACCACAAGATTGCCCCTGCGATATCCGTTCATGGTACGCCTGTTCATCCTGTTGATACTGGCCAGAAAACCAATCTGTTGCAACCTTGTCGGCGGTTAGAACGAACCCAGAAACCTGGCCGTAGACGAACCATCGCAACTCAGTGGTGGTGACGGGTTCGACCTGCCAGCCACCATCATGCCAGCGCTCGATAGATTCTAACTGCCAATGGCCTTGTAATATATCGTCTGTCATGGATGACTGCGTGCGAGCAATGCCATAAAACAAGCTCGAGCAAATCATCACCAACGATATAACAAAGCCACTATATAAATTCATCCAAAGCATCCTCAGGTGAAGCACGTTGGATATTAACTATCCCTCACTTGTTTTTGCAACTTTTTTATTACATAAACTCATAGATCGCTACGAATTTCAGCTGCCTTTAGCGGTTTGCTTGGAAAGGAATGGCGTGCAATACGAACAAGTACCGTCAAATATTGGCGCAGAAATGAATTCGTGTTGTAAGGGATACCAAACTCGTTGGCTATCGCTTGCACTTGCGGTGCCAGATGGCGATAACGCCACGCCGGCAAATCCGGAAACAAGTGATGCTCAATTTGACAACTCAAGTGACCGGTCAAAATATGCAGTAATTTGCTGCCTGTAAAATTTGATGAGCCAAGGATTTGCCGATAGTACCACTGTCCGCGCGTTTCATTTTCGCAATCTTCAGGGTAAAACACCTGCGCATTCTCGGTAAAATGCCCACAAAAAATCACAGTGGCTGTCCACCAATTACGGATGAAATTAGCGCATAAATTGGCCAGTAGCACATAGCCAAATACCGGCCAGCAAAGCAGAGGAAACAGCAAGTAATCTTTAAATAGCTGCCGAGCACCTTTGCCAAAAAACGCTTTTTTCAATTCACTGTCACTGACTTGGCTGTGACGGTCGGCTTTTTTACGGCCAAAAAAGACGCGTTGCGCGGCCAGTTCATGGTATGAAACGCCCCATTGAAACAAGCTCGACAATAAAAAATAGGTCACTAATTGCCAGCTATTTTGAAGACGCCAGCGGTAGTCATTGCTCAACCGTAACAGGCCATAGCCATAGTCCCGATCTTGACCAATGATGTTGGTGTAAGTGTGATGCTCAAAATTATGGGTTCGTTGCCAGGATTTGGCGTCGCAGGCGATATCCCATTCAAACTGGTTCGAATTCAAATACGGGTGGCGGATAAAATCGTACTGGCCATGCAACACGTTATGGCCAATTTCCATGTTGTCGATAATTTTAGCCAACGCCAAACATAAAACACCAGGCACTAAAAACCACAACGAAAAGTAACACGCCGCGATCAGTACACGGCCGACAAGCGCCAATAATCGTTGTGTACTGACTAATCGCTCAAGGTAACGTGCATCTTTTTCACCTAAATCAAGGCGTTCTTGTTTGAGCAACGCATCTAGCTTTTCAGCCAGACGAGCACTTTTATCCGCAGATAATGGGGAGGTCGTTGAAAAAGTCATACCAATTCTCAAGAAGGTAAACGAAGGGTCACATCACTAACAGCTTCACTGATGCACAGTTGAATGGCTTCAGTGCCAAAGGTTGATAACTCGCCAGTCACCAGGTTGCGCACTTGACCTTGCTGTTTTTCACACAAACACTGCATACAAACGCCGCGACGGCAACCGTACTTCACGGTCAATCCCGCTTGCTCGGCAAGTTGCAGCAAGCTACCGCTCGCTTCTACCTTATGATTTACACCTGACATCGTTTGATAATGTACTTGGTGGACTCCACCGCTGGATTGCAAGCCAAATGACTCCGCATACAAGCAAGTTGCAAGCGATGTAGGCCAGGCCTCGTGAAGTGATTGATGCAGCGATGCAGGGCCACAGATATAAAGGTCTGCTTGGTGCTCACGTGCTTGTTCGATAAGCCATGCGGCGCTTGGACGGCCACGTTGCTGGGTATCGTGTATTTGCACTTCAAGCAATGGATATTTTGCTTGTAGTGCCAGCCATTCATCAGCAAACCAAACATGCTGTTGCTTAGGCACGATGTAGATTAACCGCACCGGATGGGTTAACCGACTCATCGACTGCAACATGGCTCGAAAGGGAGTAATGCCGCTGCCTGCCGCTACCATGAGTGCAGGTTTTTGGCCGTGCCAAACAAACGCCCCTGTAACCTCACCTAGCCATACCGCTTGACCTGGACATACGCCATTTTTTAACCAACTGCTGACGCTGCCAGTTGCTTTTTCACGAATCGCCAATTCAATGATTCGCTCACGCCGCGCTTGGCCTGGCGTTGAGCAGATCGTAAATACGCGGTCGATAAAGCGGCCATCCCGCAAGATCCGCAGCTGGATGTGCTGTCCTGGCACAAAATCAATAGTGCTGGCGCATTTTAACCGGAGCAAGAAACCCTGTGGTAACGGCTGAATTTGTATGATTCGCGCTTGGGTAAAGCCTGCCACAAAGTGTGGCCGGACCCAGCGAATAAATGGCTCGGCGAAGGTGGTAAGCGATGAATACCCTGTCAATAGTCGACAGACCCGTTGCCAACGTTGCTGCCATCGCGATGCATGAGCTCCCAAGGATGGCCTGTGTTGAGTAGATAACGACTGCATAAAAACCTCACAATTTCAGCGCACATTTGTACACTGAAATTAGTTTATTTTCTACAGTCAAAAACAACCAAAAACCCAAGATGTTGATAAATATCAGATTTTAAATCTTACAATCCGAGCGATAGACAAATATTCAAGCGAACACATGTTCATTATTGCAACTTACACATGTTATCTAAACTACATACCATCGAAGCTCAACCCAACCTATCCCACGCTAGAGCACAACTTGCGTGGTCTGAAAAAAAAAGCAGCGCTAGGCGCTGCTTTTCGATGAAGACATTTAATACATTAATTTAAAACAGCTAGCGCTGCGGCGTACGAAGGTTCATCGGCCGTTTCTGCAACCTGCTCTGTGTGCAACACAGTGCCATCTGTATCAATCACGACCACGGCGCGGGATAACAAACCACGCAGTGGCCCATCCACAAATTCCACCCCATATTCACGGCCAAAGTTGCTGCGGAACGTGGAGCCGTTTTGCACCGCATCTAAGCCTTCAGCACCACAAAAACGCGCTTGAGCAAAAGGTAAGTCGGCAGAGACACACAACACCTTGGTATTGTTCAGCGCCGCTAACTCTTTGTTAAACGTTCGAACAGACGTCGCACAGGTCGGCGTATCCACACTTGGAAAAATGTTCAACACAAGACGTGAACCCGCAAAATCAGCCAGTTTGACGTCCGCCAAGCCAGCGCCTGTGACGACAAAATCAGGGGCCTTGCTGCCAACTGCAGGCAGGTCACCTAAGGTGTTGATCGGATTACCACGTAACGTTACGGTTGCCATGTAAAATCTCCTTACTGAAACAATGGATTGAATTAATAACTTTGACCAAAACCCCGCTTGGGTGCTTTGGGTTTCTCAGCTGGCGTGATCGGCAAGGTCAGCGTAGTAGGCAGCGCGGATAAGTTGACCTGCTGCTCCGCTATCGGACTGCTCTGCCATGGATGCCATACTTTCAACGTAGCGTTGCCACTGGGAAGCTTTGAAAATTCAGCCTGACCTTGTGCATTCGTCACCGCCAACAGCGCGCTGGTGCCAACATACACATACGCTTGCATATGGTCATGAATATTACACCCCAACACCACAATGCCCGGTTTATCAAAGACCACCGGTTTCTCTGGCTTGCCAGCGTATAGCTTTAGCTCAAACACCTTCGACTCTGAAAACGAATACACATGGTGACGAGTTTTGTCTTTATTTGGGAATTCAACCGCAGTGCCCGCTTTCACTGCTAGCACATACGGCACAAACAACAGGCCTTGTTGAGTCATGGTACCCGCAGTTGTTGTGACTGACGCCGCCTCTGGACTGACTAACTCAATCACGGCATCTTCCAGCGGTGCTCCCGTTTGATCGACGACCAAAATAGCAGCCGCCTGCACTTGCCCCAAGAACCCGCTCAAGAAGATACCTAGAGCGGCCATTCGCTTTCCTGCACTAAGGCAAGGTTTTGGTAAGGCTCGGCATGGGTTTATCATCTGGCCACTCCTGTAACACTATTGTCGGCGCGAGAGTGCGCTTAGCCTATCGCAATCGTCTGAAATGTCCTACATAATTTAAGCGTCTTTATCTAGGCACGCTGTCAGAGTTTGGTAAAAATCGTCGACTTGTGTGTTCACCAAAAAAAGGATTTGCTATGCAGCATCCGCTGATGTTCAGTGTTATGACACTTTTGCTGTCAAGCACAGCCGCTCTTGCGACTGAACTGTCTGACACTCTCACACTCAAAGGAAAAGGCGAGCTGGTCTACAGCACGACCGAAGCGGCCCACGGTGGCATGCGTCCTTGGTATGACGCAGGTGCGGGGCAACTCGACTTACGACGCTCGAAGCTGTCCCTTGGCCCACAATCACTTGCACTGGAATGGGCGCCTCTTGATCATTGGTCAGCAACGGTGCACGGGCAATATCATCATTTGTCTGCGACAGGCGTTGATCTGACCGAAGCATGGTTAACATGGCAACCCCTGCCCCTGTCCGGCTATAAAACCAAGCTTCGCGCTGGCTGGTTTTACCCTGCATTGTCACTGGAAAATACCGATCCCGTTTGGACATCGCCTTATACCAGTAGTTTTTCGTTGATCAACAGCTGGTTTGCCGAAGAGCTAAGAGCCAACGCACTCGAACTATCCATCAGCCGTCCTGGCCGTGCCTTTGATTCGACATTGAGTTTACAGCTAGTCGGGGCACTAGCACGAGGCAATGATCCGTTAGGCACCGTGATCAGCTGGCGCGGTTTTGCTTTGCACAATGTGCAAACTGGCCTTAACGAACGATTTGCCTTTGCCGCGTACCCATCGCTAAAACAGCCGCCACTGACCATGCAACCAAATTGGGTGGAACCATTTGAAGAGCTCGATAGCACCAGCGGATATTATGTTGGGCTACATGCGCTATGGCGCGACAGCAGTGAACTGCGTCTTTATCATTACGACAACAAGGCCGACCCTACGGTATTTCGTAAGGGCCAATACGCATGGAAAACACGTTTTGATCATCTGGCGTTGCAACAGCAACTCGGCGAATCCGTTCGAGTCGTCGCCCAAGTGCTGCAAGGTGATACAGAAATGGGATGGCAGACCGTGGTGGTCGATTATCAAGCATGGTTTGTGTTGTTAAACTACAGCACCGATGATTGGCAATGGACTGTTCGGTTTGACCGTGCCAAACAAACAGATCGCGACGAGACGGTCTTTGATAACAACAATGGCCGCTCTCGGGCCTGGACTGCAAATGTCAGTTACAATCTTGGCGATTTTTGGCAGCTCGGTGCTGAATTTACAGAGCTGCACAGCGTCCAACCCAACCGCGCGCAATGGGCAAATTGGCCGGTGGATCACACCGAGCAAGTCGCCCGTTTAATGCTAACCTGGCGTATCCATTAACAACGCCTGCTGAGCGAGCGGTTTGTAGCGCCTTTTATGTTGCAGCTCGCATCTTGCTTCGTTCGCCGGACCTTGGAGAAGAATGTGGTGCCCGCAGGCACCCACCATTCTGTGTCTACGCTGTGGGGCCACATGAGTGCTTTGTCGTTGTCAGTATGTCGTGGTTAGGACAACGCTAACCAGGCGGCGACCCCAACCATTAAACTTCCACACAGTCGGTTCATCATTCGCACCTTGCCTTCTTGCATCAGCGTGGCACGCAACACTTTGCCGCCTGCGGCATAGAGCAACAACGATCCAAATTCAATCAACAAGATGATACAGAGCAAAATCAGCAATTGTGGCCAAAATGGCAGCGATTTGTCGATAAATGGTGGTAACAATGCCATGTGAAACGCCCAGCCTTTGGGGTTCGACACGGCCGTCACAAAGCCTTGCCAGCATAAGGCGCGACGGGATACCTGCCGCTCTTGCCCTGGTTCAGGAATGGCCAATTTGCCCTTGGATTGCCACATTTGCAGCCCCACCCACAACAAATAGCCGGCGCCTGCAAATTGAAATACTTTAAGCAACATCGGCATTTGCAACAATAACGCTGCCACGCCAAGCACCGCAGACGTCGCGACTAAGGCAACCCCAGCCAACTCACCCCACATCATCCATAACGCTCGTTTGACGCCGAGGCTGATGCCTAATGTCATGGATAACGTCATGCACAAGCCTGGTGTTAATGACACAAATGCAAAGGTCGGAATGAAAAACGTCATCAACGCCCAGTTGATCATCGTGGTAAATCCTTCTCATCAAGTTTGGCCTGTGGCGGGCCAAACAGCGCCCGAAGTTTGCCACGCCAAGAATTCGCAATAGACACATGCCGGGCAATTCGCCGCCATTCATAAAACGTCACAGTCCAAGGGTTCGTCGATTCAAATTGATCCGTGATGCCATAGATACAAGGCTCGGCTGCATCCTCCGGTTCAAACGTACCAAACAGCCGGTCCCAAATCACCAACACACCGGCAAAATTTTTGTCGATGTATTTCGGATTACAAGCATGATGCACCCGATGCCAAGCCGGGGTATTAAACACATAACCAAACCAGCCCCAATGCTTGCCCCAGCGGGTGTGCACAAAAAATTGAAAGGCCAAATTGATCGCGACCACGGCCACCACCAGCTGAGCGTCAAAGCCAATCAACATCAATGGCGTCCAAAATAGCCACATGCCTGAGATGGGGTACGTCAAACTTTGCCGAAACGCCGTGCTGAAATTCATCAGCCGCGAGCTGTGATGTGCGACATGGGATGCCCAAAGCCAACGCACTCGGTGTGACGCTCGATGAAACCAGTAATAACAAAAATCCTGTAACAAAAACAATGCCGCCACAGCCCCTAACGTGGTTTCGATGTGCCAAGGGGACAGCGTATTTAAATACAAAAAAAACAGCATCAACAGCACTAAGGCAATACCATCCCCCAGCTGATGCATCGCCGCCAGAACCAGATTACACAAGCTATCCCGCCAGGCATAAATCGACCGGCGTTGTTTTTCTGATAAGTACCACTCCAAGGCAATGCACAGGAAGAAAATCGGACTTAACACAATCAAAATAAGTTCAACAGGTATTTGCACAGCGTCACCTTTTGCCAAAGCGAATCTCTACACCCTCAGGTGCTTGCCAGCAATGTAACAAAAAAGCCGCACTTTCCATGCACAATTTCCAAGCAATCGCACAAATTCGATGCAATGCGCGCAAACACGCTGCGCGATGATTTACCTACACACCTGTTTTTAAAGAATATTTTTAGATGGTACGGCCTTTGCTGTAGGGCTATCAGACGTTGAACTCGCAAGCTCAGGCCATGGAGGTTGTTATGCTGAGAAATCACCCGCAACGGGACGTTTTGGAAAAAGAGTTACAACAACGATTTTTTCCACCGCTGGTCAGTCCCTGTCGTATTGGCCATTTTATGTTGACGTTAAACCCGCACAGTCGACACGAGGAACTCGCTCAGCTACAGCAACTGGCCGCCGAACAAGGCAAATTACTCAGTGACAGCGATACCGATCTGGAATTGCAATGGGGCAACATTTGGCTGCGCTGGGAAAAACATACCGAGTTTTCCACCTATAGCTTTGTTGAGAATCACTGCGAGCGGGGATTCGGCCCTATCGAATGGCTATTACCGCGGCCGGATTTTTTTCAGCACTTACCCGGGCAATTATTTCGCGTCGTGCAATTACAGCTGTTACCGGCCCCCAGCCATGAACAAGCACCGCTGGAATATTTTGCCAAAGCGCACTGCATTTCCAGCATGTTGGCCGGCAATAAAGCACGGCTGTGGACTGATTTTCGCAAACATCCCGAAGGTGGTGGACGCGTGCTGATTTGGGATTATGGCCTATCTGCCAGTGCCAGAGCTCGGTTAGTGCAGCAGTTGTTTGATGTCGGGAATTATCGCAAATTGAGTTTGTTAGGCTGGCCACTGACTCGCCAGACCTTACAGGAGGTACATGGACTGGAGCAGCAATTGTTACACATCACCGAACGTATTGAGCAACAACAGGATAGTGATGACAAATTGCTGCGGGAATTGTGTCAGCTAACGGCGCAAAGTGAGCGACTTACCGCACAAAGTGCCGCGCGATTAGACGCCAGTAGTGCCTACTATCAACTGACCTTGGACCGACTTCGCAGTTTGCGTGAGCAGCCCATTGATGGCTTGATGTCCCTGCAAGACTTCTCAGAGCGACGGCTCACCCCTGCCTTTCGCACCGCGCAATCCTTGCAGAGTCGGCAGCGAAGTTTATTAGAGCGCCTTGGTCGTTCTACCGAGTTATTACGCACCCGCATCAACGTTCAATTAGAGCGACAAAACACCAATTTGTTGGCGTCGATGGAACACCGTGCCAGGCAACAATTAGCGCTGCAGCGAACCGTCGAACGCGTGTCTGCAGTGGCGATTAGTTATTATGCGGTGCAATTGTTAGATAAGTTTATCAATTCATTAGGGCAGTTTTGGCCCAAGTTACCAGTGGCTACCTTGCAAGCGTTGAGTGTGCCCGTGGTGATCCTGGTTGTGGTGTGGTTGTTACAGCGGCTGCACCGAAAAACCAGTCATGGTTAGCGCCATGCCCGTCCCTTCCACTGGCAAAGCTTACAACCAAGTAGGCTTTGCCAGTTCCGAGGTTCTGTTACAACTTGCCACCAAAACACAAATCGCCTGCATCCCCAAGACCAGGCACTATGTAGGCGTGTTCATTTAAGTGGCTATCTATAGCGCCAACCCAATACTGCGCATCGATATCGAGATGCTGTTGCAGATACGCCAGCCCCTCTGGCGCGGCAATCGCCGATAAAATATGCAGACTGCGCGGCTGGCCTTGCACCTTCAGTAAATTCCAGACCTTTAACAACGAAGAGCCTGTTGCTAACATCGGATCAATTAACAGCACATCGCGACCGACAATGCTGGGTGCCGCGCTGTAACCTAGGAAGATATCTTGGGCAAGTCCTGCTTGTTCACTACTCCGATAGGCGCCAATAAAACCGCTATCCGCCAAATCAAACATATCTTGCACGCCTTGGTAAAACGGCAACCCTGCCCGCATCACACAAATGAGCAGTGGTTGTTGAGTTAAATCCGCAGCTTCAGCCACGCCCAACGAGGTTCCAAGTGGGAATTGGACGTATTCCAATGATTTAGATAACTCATACGCCAAAATTTGCCCAAGACGCTGCAAGTTAGTACGAAAACGCAGACGATCTTGCTGGATATCAGGGTCGCGTAACTGCGCCAAAATCGAATGACCAAGAGAAAGCTGTTGTTGTAATTCAAATAATGCCATGTGGACCTCCATGCAAAGCGCTTGAAAACCGAGCTGGTCGCGCCAATTAACTTGCTTATGCTAATGCAGTTTGGCGAATTTATCGAAGGTGTTGATGTGAATTGGTCCAGTGTGTTGATTTTAATGCTAGGGAGCGCCGTGCTGTTGGCGTTGCTTGCGCCTGGCTGGTGGCGAAAAAGCCAACTACAAAAAGCCAGTGCCGATGCATTTCCCCGGCAGCATCGTCAATGGTTGCGCCAGCATTGGCCGCTGTATCGACACTTACCCACCGATGTCAAACTGCGTTTGCACAAGCAGATACAACGATTTCTGGCGGACAAAGAATTTATTGGCTGCGATGGCTTGGTGGTCACAGCGCCAATGCGCTTACTGATTGCTGCGCAAGCCTCATTGCTGAGCTTGAATCAACCGGATAGCGATTACCCTGAGTTGCGGCAAATTTTGATCTACCCCGATGCCTTTGTCGTTCGAAACCAGCACGCCGATGCGACCGGTATTATCAATGAACAGCCGCAAGTTCGTTTGGGTGAATCATGGACCCAAGGCCAAGTCATTTTATCTTGGCGCCATACCAAAGCGGGCGCAGATGCCCCCTATGACGGACAAAATTTAGTGTTTCACGAATTTGCGCATCAGCTGGATCAAGCCTCTGGCAGTGCCAATGGAGCTCCACCTCAACCTACGCTGGCATTGCAACAACGCTGGGCCGAGCAAATGCCTATTTTATTTGCCAATTTTTGTCAGGATATCGCGCAAGGTAAACCTCGGCTGTTGGATCCCTATGGCTGTACCAACCCGGCGGAATTTTTTGCCGTCGCCACGGAGTGCTTTTTCGAACGACCAAACCAACTGCAACTCGATTCACCAAGTTTGTATCTGTTGCTCAAAGACTATTTTCAGTTCGATCCCAAGCAATGGCATGATGGCCCCCCAGCCTCGCGCGATTTAAGGTGAATTGCTAGTTCAGAACAGATTCAGCAATGCTATGCCAAGTTTCTGTAAACGGTACCTGTTGTACCAACGGAGCCCCCTTATGAAACCCATGGCAATCGTGTTGATCTGTGCTGCAAGTCTGACCCTCAGTTGTACATCGAATGCCGCGCCAGTTGAAGTTCGACTGAGTGCGCCACTTGGCTCTCATGCGTATGGCCAAGTTGTGATTAGCGACCCGTCTCCGCGTTATGAAGAATATCGCCGTGAAGTCTACCCGCGGGATGCGTATGTCGAACCCGTGGTGATTTACGCGCCAATCGAACATCAACGTCATTGGCGGCGCTATTGTCACGACTACGGTGCCTGCGGTCAGCCCGTTCGATTTATCGAGGTGCGAGAGTCCTACGGCCGTGACTATGACAGGTATGAACGCAAACACAAACGCCACCATCACAAACATCATCATCACTGTCATCATTAAGGTAAACGATGACGAACACCGCGACGGCAGTTATACTGCCGTCTTTTTTCGTGCCCAGGAATAATTGTCCATGCAAATCACTAAAGATACCGTTGTGCAACTGCATTACACCTTGTCAGACACCAACGGTGAACAAATTGAATCTTCAAAAGACTCAACCCCATTGTTGTACCTGCACGGTCATCAAAACATGTTACCAGCTATCGAAGCAGCCCTTGAAGGCAAACAAGCAGGTGATGCGTTTGATTTAGTGTTAGAACCTAAAGATGCTTATGGCGAGCGTGACGAGAATGCGATCCAAAGCATTCAAGTCAAACACTTAAAAGGTGCCAAAAAATGGGCGCCAGGCATGGTGGCAGTGGTCGATACCGATCATGGCCCGCGCCAAGTAAAAATTGTCAAAGTTGGCATGTTTAAAGCCGAGGTAGACGTGAACCATCCATTAGCGGGCAAAACACTGAGCTTTGCACTGCAAGTCGTCGATGTTCGTGCCGCCTCTGCGGAAGAAATTGAACACGGCCATGCCCACGGTGTTGGTGGTCATCACCACCACTAAGCGTGCACTGCAAGGGCACAAAGTCGATGTGAGCATCGGCTTTGTGCCAAAATTCAGCTGCAAAGCCACGCCGCTTCAGGATAAAATCTGAAAAAAACCGCTGACTTTTATATGGAATTTGCTCTTGTCTGATACTGATTCACTGGAACATCTAAAATTCGATAACGTCCGCGATGAACGCCGTTCGCAACCGCCTCGTGCGGTTGAGCCGGAACCTGTGGTGAAAGGTCCGCGTCGAAGCTTGATCCCAGTCTTGTTGTTGCAACTGCTTGCCGCAGCAGGCGTGCTGGTCGCCTATGAAATGCATACGGCCCACTACAGCAGCAAACCTATCGCCGATTACGCTAAAACCTTGACCTATCAGGTGCAACCTGGCGCTGCGTCGCGTATTGTTTATCCAGAATCAGGGCCGTTTGACGAGCGTCACGGTTATACCAAATTGCCGTTGTTATTACCGCGTCTACAAGAGCGCGGCTTTAACATCATGAGCCAAGCTGAATTCTCGCCTGCACTGCAAAATTATGCACTGCAAGGCTTTTTCCCGCCGTATCGGGAGAAAGTACAGTCTGGCTTGTTCTTAGCCGACTGCCGTAACCAAACTATTTTTGATTTTAACTATCCACAACGGGTCTACACCAAGCCACAAGATATCCCGTTGGTGGTCGCCCATAGCTTGTTGTTTATTGAAAACCGCAACTTGTTAAAGATCCCCGCAACAGCAAACCCGGTGATGGATTGGCCGCGGTTCGTGATGGCGGCGCTTAGTCAAGTCGGTAAAGTA
This sequence comes from uncultured Rheinheimera sp., assembly GCA_964437935.1. GTDB lineage: Bacteria > Pseudomonadota > Gammaproteobacteria > Enterobacterales > Alteromonadaceae > Pararheinheimera. The sequence goes on along the minus strand of CAYTIQ010000003.1, from coordinate 3,397 downwards.
CTGTCGGTTGGCGGCCAAAGCGCCGGTGGGTCAACCTTGGCCACCCAAATCGAAAAGTTTCGACACTCGCCGCAAGGGTTAACCCAAAGCTTCAAAGATAAAGCGGTGCAAATTGTTTCAGGAACAGTTCGGGTTTACCAACATGGGGTCAATACCCAAGGCATGCGCACCCGAATTCTCCAAGACTATTTAAACACCGTGCCACTGTCATCTGCACCTGGCCATGGCGAAGTGCATGGGATTGGTGATGGTCTGCAAGCTTGGTTTGGCTCTGATTTTAATCGTGCCAATCTATTGTTAACCTCACCGGTCGATGAAAACACCCGACAGGAGCGCGCCAGTTATTTCCGGCAAATTTTAGCGCTGATGATAGCCCAGCGCCGCCCATCGTATTATTTGCTGCAAGGCCATGACGATTTAGAGCAATTAACGGATAGCCACATCCGCCTTTTGGGCCGCGCTGGGGTGATTGATGCAACGTTACGCGACGATGCGTTGGCACAAAAACTTCAATTTAAACAACCTGGCAGTAATAAAGCGCAAATCGAACAAGACTCGCGCAAAGGCATCAACGCCGCGCGGTTGCGGTTAGCTAACTTGCTCGACCAATCGTTGTATGATTTAGACCGATTAGATTTAAATGCCCACAGCACGCTGCATAAAGATATCCAACAAAAGGTCAGTGCCTATTTGAATAGCATCGCCAACCCAGAGGTCGCCGCCAAGTACGGCCTTATTGGTGAACGGTTGTTATCCGTGCAGGGCACCGATGATGTGTTGTATACCTTTACCTTGTTTGAAAAGACTCCCGATGGCAACCGGGTGCGGGTACAAACCGATAGCACAGACCAACCCTTTGATTTAAATGAGCATTCCAAATTGGAACTCGGTTCAACCGCTAAACTACGGGTGTTATCGACCTATTTAGAGATCGTGGCAGAACTGCATCAAAGCTTGGTGGATGAACTGCCTGATACCTTGATGACGATGGAGATTGCGCCCAATGATCACATCACGCGGTGGGCCGCAAACTATTTAGTATCAGCCACCGATCGCAGTCTACCGACCATGCTGGAAGCGGCACTGGATCGAACCTATTCGGCCTCGCCAGGTGAGCGATTCTTTACCGGTGGCGGTCTGCAAGTCTTTAATAACTTTAATAAAGACGAAGATGGCAAGGTGCCGACGGTACGCCAATCGCTGCAAAACTCTCATAACTTGCCTTTTGTCCGATTGATGCGTGATTTGGTTGCTTATTCAAGTAGTTATCAAACTACCGGCAGTTCATCTTTATTATTGATGAACGACAAAGACAAAAAACGCGAAGAGTATCTGCGTAAATTCGTCGACAAAGAAGGCACCGAATTCATGCGCCGGTTCTGGCGTAAATACCAAAAGAAAACGCTCGAAGAGCGCTTGGATTCGATGTTTGATGGCTTGAAACAAACACCAGATCGTCTCGCCGCGGTCCATCGTTATTTGCTGCCTGAATCAGACTACGCCAGTTTTGCCAAATTCTTGCAGCAAAAATTGCCTGACGAACCTGAACTGACCCAGGCCAAAATGCAAGATATGTTCGGCAAGTATGGTCCTGGCAAATTCAGTTTACCGGATCAGGGCTATATTGCAGGTGTCCATCCGCTGGAGTTATGGGTGCTGAGCTACATCAATGCCAATCCAGATGCCACCTTTGCCAATGCGGTCGAAGCCAGTGCGGAACAACGGCAGCAGGTCTATCGCTGGTTGTTTAAAACCAGCAATCGGAGTGCGCGTGACGCGCGGATCCGCATTATGTTAGAGGTTGAGGCATTCACCGAAATTCACCAACGTTGGCAACGCTTGGGTTATCCGTTTGATCACTTAGTGCCATCGCTAGGAACAGCCTTAGGTAGCTCAGGCGATAGACCGGCAGCACTTGCTGAACTGATGGGCATCATCCAAAACGATGGCATCCGTTTGCCAACGATCCGCATTGATAGTTTGCATTTTGCCGCGCACACGCCGTATGAAACCGCGATGCAGTTTAATGCAGGTCCGGGCGAACGTGTGATGCGTCCTGAAGTCGCTCGCGCCTTGAAAAAAGCCTTAGGTTTGGTAGTGGCTGACGGTACGGCACGGCGCTTAAACGGCAGTTTCATGCATGGTGATGGTTCCGCGCTGGCCATTGGCGGTAAAACTGGTACAGGCGATAACCGCATTGCCACCCAAGTGGTGCGGGGTAAAAAAGTAGCCTCGACCGCCACCAGCCGCACGGCCACCTTTGTGTTCTATTTAGGCGATAACTACTTCGGGACATTAACGGCTTTTGTGCCTGGAAAAGGCGCAGATGATTTTAGCTTTACCTCCGCCTTGCCACTGCAAGTACTCAAAGGCATGGCGCCTATCTTGCAGCCTTATGTCAATAAAGACACATCCATGTGTCAGGCTAATTAAATAGCCTGTCGTTCCAGCAGTTGCGCAGTGATTCGTGTGGATCACTTCGCAACTGCTGGATGCTCTCGTTTGACCCAATACATATCTTGTGCTGCGTCATAAGGCGCTTCACACGGCACCATGCCACATTGGCGGACTAAGCGCTGTGCTGGCAAATTCGTGGTAAGCATGCGGCTGTAAAGGCAGTCTAAATCCTGTTGAAACATCCACGTGATCAACTGTGAGAACACCTGTTTTGCGATACCCTTGCCCTGAAAGCAGGGCAGTAACATGATGCCAAGCTCCGCATGGCGATGTTGCCAATGAATCTGAGTGGCCGACACCAGTCCAAGCGGTTGCCCCATCTGCTCTACCACCCAATAGCAAAATGTTGGCTTGGGTTTCGCCATCGCGTCCACCATCGAGTTCAGCAGCGACTGCAGGTCGATATCGCAAGGATTGGCAATAAAACGCATCAGCCGGGCGTCGTGATATAAGCGCTGTAGCAATGCTGCATCGGTATGTTGCAAAGGACGAAACGTCACAGCCATCTGCATCACTGCTCTAACTGCTTCAGTTGGCGCAGCAGCGTCACATTGGCTTGTAATGGCTTGGCCGGAGGTAACACAAGGGTGGTTTTTAACGTGAGCTCCGCTGCTGTCAGTTGTTCTAGCAACAGATGTTGTCGCCGTATCGACTGAAATGGCAGCGACGCGGCTTCATACAAAATGATCGGATGATTAGCTGGATACCATTGTTGTAGGTGTGACACCAGTAATTCGATGCACTTCGGCTGACTGGCAAGTTTGCTGATGGTTAAATCCCCTGCCAGCGCTACCTGCCACAAAATCACATACCCTGTTGGGTCTAGCACGCGTTGATAAAACATCAATTGGCTAGCTTCCATATAGGTACAACCGAAGGTCGCTGGATCGATCTGCAAATCTGCATGCAGGCAATCCGCCGCACTGATCCCAGGTTCCAT
>CAYTIQ010000002.1:1109-115965 GCA_964437935.1 uncultured Rheinheimera sp. | reverse complement strand
AGTGGATCAGATTTCAATTGTTGGAGTGGATCAGTTTTGCATTGTTGGTAACACTGAGCATTGCTCCGTCATACACATAGCCTGTGCCTTGGCGATTTGCCAAGTCAATTTCCCAGACCCAACCATGGCTAATCGCCGTGGCCGTGGTATAGGGTTTTGGCGGTCCAGGTAATTCACGCTGAATGGCGACGGCTTTGTTACATGGCAAGGCATCCGTGAAAGATTGCCAGTTATCAGCTTTTAAACTTCCCAGTAATAAACCTCGAAAGCCAGTGCAATCGATAAACACATCGGCGGTAAATCGACCCTGATCGGTATGGACCGCTTGCACTTGCTCGCCGGAAGTTTCCACATGTTGCACGGTCGCAACTGTGTGAATCACGCCTGCCTCAATGGCTTTTCGCCGCAAATAACGCGCCATTTTGACCGCGTCGAGGTGATAACCATAAGGCACCACGCCCATGTAGTTGCCGGAGGATGCCGTTTTTGGGGTGTGACCCGCTTCAATTAACGCCGCGGATAGACTGACACCTTGGTCGTAGCGTTCAAATTCAAAGCGTTTATCTAATAACCAACTACTGTTGATATCTAAATCCAGCGGAGGCTTAACGTGGTCAAACGGGTGAAAATATTCATGCATCTTGCCATCGACAGGCTTTTTCCAGTTGCGAAACATAATGCCCGTTTTAAACGTGGCATTGGTTTCTGCCATTAACTCCCGTTCATCAAGCCCCATCGCGGCAAAGAAATAACGAATACTGTGCACCGTGGCTTCACCGACCCCGATGATATTGATGTCATCACTTTCGACCAATTGCACTTGCACACGACGTTCGAACTGATTAAAAAAACGATTGAGATAAATCGCTGTCATCCAGCCAGATGAACCGCCACCGACGATACAAATAGACGACATGGCAGATGGTTGTTGGGTCATAAACACTCCTTATACAGCTTGCAAGCCATAGCGGCGGATGCGCTCGAGCAATTGACGATGCGGTACTAATTCACGTTGCAGCTGCAGCGCTTTGTCGGCATAAAATCGGCTCAATTGTTGCGCCTGTAGCCGCTGCGGTGTGCGTGAGACCTCAGGTGCTTGAGTTGGGAAATGCATGCCGTACAACACATACAAATAATTTTCTAAGTTGAAAATCTCAAGCTTGCTATGGAAATCATAGGCTGTGGGCACTTGATAACGCCACAGCGCTAGATTATCGAGCAAGCTTGCAGGGCTGCTCGAAGCTTGGCGATTGGCCACCCAAAACTCACTGTCGCTGCGCTGCGACAACAAATAATGCAACTTAATAAAATCGATGACCCGATCCCAGGTATGACGCACTCGTTGATTAAAACGCTGTGCAAGTAAGGGCATTGCATCCATGTGATGTGGAAAAGACTCTGCCAACATCCGAGCCGTCGCGTCATACACCAACAGTCCAGTCGCCTCGAGCGGTTCGACAAAACCTTGAGACAGGCCCAGCGCGACACAATTGCCCTGCCAGAACCGTTCACGATAGCCGATGTTCATGTCTATAAGCCGCGGAGTGAGGCTTTGCGCCGACGGTGGTAAATACGCCATCAGCTCGTCGTACGCTTGCTCGGGCGAAGTAAATCCGCTAGAAAAGACATAGCCAGTGCCGCGACGCTCAGTCAGACCAATATCCCAGATCCAACCCGCGGATTTCGCGGTGGCAATGGTAAAACAAGGTATAGGCTGTCTGGGATCATCGTAGGGCACTTGTAATGCCAAGGCCTTATCGCAAAACAACACGTCGTTTTTACGAATAAACGGCACCTGCAGCGCCTCGCCCAACAACAACGACCGAAAGCCGGTGCAATCAATGTAAAGATCGGCGGTCAGAGCACCGTGTTCGGCGGTATGGACCGCGGCAATAGTCCCCTCGTTGCCTCGTTGGACCTGTTGCACTGTGCCAAGCAGATGACTTACCCCCAGCATTTGGGTGGCATGACGCGTTAACAAAGCGGCAAATTTGGCCGCATCTAAATGATACGCATAACTGGTTAAGCCCTGATATTCGCCATGTAGCATGGTTTTAGGGGCAAACCCCGCTTCGGCTAAACGGCTTTGCACCGACACAGCATCTGCATACGACAGATCACCCAGCGCACCTTGCAGCCAATACGGCGTTAAATCCATTCGCTGTAATTCTGGGTAATCAAAAATGTGGTGGTAATAATCCGGCGTTGCTGAATTGGGCCCAGTTAGCCAGTCTACAAACTTGATGCTTTGCTTAAATGTTACATCACAGCATTGAATAAACTCAGTCTCGGAGATGCCCAAGTACTGCAAACTTTGTCGCATCGCAGGGACTGTGCCTTCACCCACACCAATGGTTGGGATCTCCGCCGACTCGAGCAAAGTCACTTTGACACCATCGGCCCTTTGACTCCCCAGCTTTTTCGCCAAGTGACAGGCGGCCAACCACCCAGCGGTGCCGCCACCGACAATTAACACCGAACGAATGGCTCCCATGATTAGGCACCTTGCTGCTTGAGCGCAACCTTCATACTTGCCAAGCGATTAAGCTGATGCAATGAGGCCAGATGCGCATACAACGCTGGCAATACGCCACGTTGACGTAAATCAGCAAAGTCGTCTGCGGAAAGTTCGGAGAAAGCCTTTTCATCAAGAATATAGATACCGCCAAGCTCTATGACATCGCCCACGATCTCAAATCGGAATGCTTGGGGCTTTAACAGCTGGCGCTCTGCCAATAACTGCAAAATGGCATTACTAATTTGCGTTTGTTCCAAAGTATCGAGCAGTTTCTGAGTGCGGTGCTGCAAAAACGGCGATTGTTCTGTCCCGCTAAATAAAGGTTCGCCCTGGTGCGTCGACAACAACACAGAGCCGGTATTCACGCCCAATTGAAACTGATCCGGTTGTTCGTCCCTCGCAATCAGCACCAACGGATAATTTTGTACTGCAAGTGGCAGATACACTGGAGCTTGCTGTAACTGCTGATACAGGTTTTCGCCGGTTTGCAGCCCTGTCAACGCCACCGAGCGAAACTGCCCGCTGTCGCTGTCTTTGACAAATACCAACGGAAACTCGCTCGCTGCGCGGACAAATTCGAACAAGGTCACAGGGAATAAATGCTGACTGGCAAACTCACTAAAATCGCGACTCGCTTGCAAGCGGGTGTGGGCATGAACTTGGTGATTGAGGGCTACAACAGTGCTATTCATCAGAAACTCCTTAGCAACGACGTGAACAGTTCAGCAATACCATGAATGGACGTGAAGATGAACTATCCTGCTCTTGTGGATATCAGCGCGCTGGGCAAACAACGCATAGCGTTAACCTGACACTCAAGCTAAGGCTATGAATTGGCTGTAGTTGACTTATTAAAAGTACAGAAAGAAAAAGGGAAGCAATCTTCCCTTTTTCATACATCATCCAACCTTAGAAGCGGAAGCTGGCGCCCACAGAGATGCGGCGAGCCATTTCGTATTCATACAGTGGGAAACCTTTCACGAAACCAGAGTAGTTGGTTTGGAAGGCGTTGTTACCGAACTGTTTAGAACCTTCTTCCAGGATGTTGTTCACATCCAGTTTGATGTCCATATAATCGGTTGCATGCCAAACTGCGCTCAGATCCAGTGAACCGAATGAATCATGCAGACGGTTACCGTACGAACCCGATTCACGGATCATGTACTCACTACGCCAGTTGTATGCTAAACGCACTTGGAACAATTCGTTTTCGAAATACCCCGTTGCGTTGTAAGAGTGACGAGAAGAGTCGCTCAGCACTGGATTCATGTCGGTGAATGTGTCTTTGTCAGTGCCTGTGTCGGTGTAGGTATAGTTCAGGATAGTACCAAAACCATTACCGAAATAGGTCTGATGTTGTAACTCGATACCGCGAATAAAGGCATCTTTACCGTTGCCTTTTTGCTCCGTCGTCCAGCCGTTGGCTTTCTCGTCGGCACGAGTCAGCTCAAATGGGATCTCTGCAGCAGTCGCTTTACCTTGTTTGATGTTAACGAAGTTCTTCACGTCTTTCAGGAACAAGCCTGCAGACACCATCGATGAACCGTCGTAGTACCATTCGTAGGTGACGTCGAATTGGTCAGAAATAAATGGTTTCAGACCGATGTTACCAACAATCCAGCGTTGGTTGTTTGGCGTGTCATCGTTGATACCCATTACGTTCGGGTTCACGTACATATCCACGTATTGTGGACGTGCCATAGCACGGGCTGCAGAAACACGCAGGATCTTGTCTTCGGCTAAGTCCATGACCACGTTAGCGCTTGGCAGGAATTCGGCGTAATCCGCGTCAGCTTCTTGCTTTTTGCCACCAACATAATAGGTTGAGGTTGCGTCAGTCGTGACATAACGCAGACCGAAGTTACCACGCACGTTTTCAGTGCTGTATGTCGCCATACCGTACACGGCAATGTTGGTTTCGTCGATTTCGGAATACGCACCTAAATCTTCTTTTTGACCTGTGATACTGGCTTTCGCCCAAGCTTTTAACTTGTCAGCGTCGAATTTACGGATGGAGTAATCGCCAGCACCCACGTCCATGTTACCGTCTTGAATGCCTGAGGTTGAAATCGTTGGGTTAAAACCAGCTTTTTGCAGGAATTCGAAACGACGGCTGGTGGTGTTATGGTCAGCATAACGGAAGCCTGTTTTGAACTCAGTGATTGGACCCACGTTGGTTGGGAAGGTCAGGTCTGACTGCACATAAGTTTCGCCGTCAGTTTTTGGCGTCTTGTTGAAGTTTGAACCTGTACCCATGGTCAGTGAACCTGGATCATAGGTAGACATGTTCAGATTACCTGTCGACCACGCTTGCTTGCCGCCAGTAAAGTCATATTTACCGCCAACAATTGGCGTGCCGCCTGTACCGTCATCCACCACCATCTCGAAATCAGTTCCACCTGTTGATTTGGTATCACCGATTTGAGTTGCCAGTTTGTAACCATCGCCTTCGTATTCAAACTTGGCATCGTAGACTTTCGACGTCATGGTCGCTTCACGAGGACGAGCTTGGTAATACGCAACATTCAAAGGACCTTTGACTTGAGTACCTTGAGCGTTGGCCGTTTTGCCGTCGCCGCCTAACCATTGTTCTGTTTTACCTGAACCCCAGCTACTATCCGCTTGTGTTAACCACAGGGCGTAGTTGGTGTTGTCAGCGTCCATCTGCATGTCCATCACGTTCAGGACGATGTTGATGTTGTCTTTTGGTGCAAATTGCAAAGTACCCGTTAAGGCTTGACGTTGACGGTCTTGTTCAAAGGCAACTGGGCCTGCACCCCATTCCCAGAATGCTTCGTTACCTTGACGTTGCAGGCTGCGGTCTTGTTTCACTGCTGACACTAAGAAACCAACGGTTTCAGCAGAGTTTTTCCAGCTGTACATGCCTGACAATTGCGGATCTGTCGATTCAGAATCGCTTTGGTAGCTGCCTTCCACTGAGAAGTAAGAGGTGTTGGCATCTAAATCCAATGGTTTGCGAGTATGAACCACCACAGTACCACCGATACCACCTTCAGCAACGTCCGCTTGTGATGCTTTCAAAACTTCCAAGTTACCGACCAGTTCTGAAGGTAATAATTCATAGTTGAAGCTACGGCGTGCTGGCTCTAACACGAACCAGCCGGTAGAAGCGACGTTTTGACCATTTAATGTGGTCAGCGTTAAATCTTGGCCTGAACCACGGATTGAAACACCAGCACCTTCACCGAATTGACGTTGGATAGTAACGCCCGGTACACGTTGCAGTGATTCAGCCACGTTTTTATCTGGGAATTTACCGATATCTTCTGACGTTACCACGTCAATAATGGAGTCACTGAAACGCTTAGCGTTTAAGTTTGCTTCTTGTGAAGCGCGGATACCACGAACTTGAATGACTTCGACGTTTTGGTCTTTCTTAGCACCATCGGCTTTAGCGGCTTGCTGAGCAAAGGCAGGTGTTGCTAATGCAACAGTACCTACCAATAAACCCAGTTTCACTGCTGCGGCACATTTATTCATTTTATTGTGCGACATGAGCTTCTCCCATTCCTGTTTATTCTTTGTGTGCGATGAGTATTTTTTGTCCTGCAATGACAGCGTTGTCATTAAAACTCAACATACACAAAAAAAAATCGATTTGCAAACCCCATCCGATGAAAAATTAGACGAAATTCACAACGCAGATTTTAGCGTATAATCTAGCTTTTGCTGATAACGCTGGTCATTTAGTATGAGTAGCCAGAAAAGTGAAACAATTAAACTGTTGATTTATAATGTTTTTTATTATTATTTAATTCACCAAACACCAATAGCCCATTTTTTGGGCAAATTAGCATTTGCTCTTAAGCCAAAAACCGTGTATCCCTAATCTCGGTTTTCGTTACAAAATGACCACCGCTGTCATTTTCTTACAGCCAAGCCAGCATAGTGGTGAATGAATCGCCACTTCGGACGTCAAATTGTACAAAGATTAGACTGGCGACCACATGATTCAGGGGATCGAGTTACAACGATGAAAGTCACTATCAATGACGTGGCGGATCGCGCCGGCGTTTCGATAAAAACCGTGTCGCGGGTCATGAATAATGAACCGTCGGTAAAAAAAGCGACGTTAGAGAAGGTCATGGCTGCTATCGCTGAGTTGAATTATCAACCCAACGCTGCGGCGCGAAACTTGGCAAGTACCAAGTCGTATACCATTGGCTACATTTACGACAACCCAAACGCCTATTATGTGATCGACATGCAGCGCGGTTTGCTCGATACCTGTCGCAATAATGGCTATGAGTTGTTAATCCACCCCACCAACGCCAAATCGCCGCATATCGTAGAAGAAGTGATTGAATTAGTGCAGCGCTCGCGTCTTGCAGGGTTGGTGCTCACGCCGCCCTTTTCGGAAATGCCGGATATTGTCAGTGCGTTAGAAGCGCATGACGTGGAGTTTGTACGGATTATTTCAGGCTCAACGCCATCACCCAAGCTAAGTAACTGTGTACTGATTGATGACTTTACTGCGGCCTTTAAAATCACCAACCACTTATTGGAGTTAGGCCACACCGATATCGCCTTTTTATGCGGTGACGAAGAGCATAGCTCCAGCGGTGAGCGCTTAGCAGGGTTTAAAGCGGCTCTGACTAAACGTGGTATTCAAGCCAATGCCAAGTTTATTGTGCCAGGTAGCTATTCGTTTGAAAGTGGTGTCAAAGGGGCCAAGCAGCTGCTGAATCTGCCACAAAAACCAACCGCCATTTTTGCCTGTAACGACGAGATCGCCGCCGGTGCTTTGTTTAGTGCGCGTTTGTCCAATGTCCAAATTCCCGAGCAGTTATCGATTGTCGGCTTTGAAAACAGTCCGTTCTCTCGCCAAACGTGGCCGCCGCTCACCACAGCGCATCAGCCGAACACCACCATTGCTGCTCAGGCCGCCGAATTGTTGTTCCGCCAGACCCGCCCAGGGGCAAGCATCAGCACAGTGGAACAGCCGGTGTTTATTCCTGAATTGCTGGTCCGCGAGTCGACCGGACCACGCGGTTCTTCGGCGACGGCAAAACGCTAAAGCTCAGGTTAAAAGCACAAAGGCCACCGCAAGCGGTGGCCTTTGTAGTTGCATCACATCGCCTGTTAAGGGGCGACGGCTTGCATCATTAGCGCCGACAAATAACCACCGTAAGTACCAAGCGCATAACCCAGCACCGCTAACAATACGCCCACTGGCGCCAGTGCGGGGTGGAACGCCGCGGCAACCACAGGTGCCGATGCCGCACCACCAATATTTGATTGACTGCCAACGGCCATAAAGAAGGTCGGTGCTTTGGTAATTTTCAGCATCAGCAGCATTAAACCACCATGGATACTGATCCACACCAGACCCGCTAAGAACATCACGGGGTAATCCATGATGGCGGTAACATCCATATGCATACCGATGCTGGCGACCAAAATGTATACCAATACCGAACCAACTTTCGAGGCGCCAGCCGCTTCTAAATGACGTAACTTCGTGCCTGATAACAACAAACCAAAGGTGGTGGCCAACACCACAACCCAGAAGAACTTCGAGGTTAAACTGTACATCGCCAGCTCAGGCGCGTTGGTTTGGATCCACGGCGCGATATAGTCGGCAAAGAAATGCGCAACACCACCTAAGCCAAACCCTACGGCGGTGATCAACATCAAATCATTGGTCGTTGGAATACGGCTGTTTTCTGCTTGGTATTGTTCGATTTTCGCCTTCAGGGCTTCGATGGAGCTGGTATCGGCTCCGCGTGCTTCATCCAAGCGCTTGGCATTGGCGGCCATCCATAACAACACCGCAGTCCATAAATTCGCCACAATCACATCCACCGTGATCATCACTGAGAAAATTTCGCCACTGGGTTGGAACACTTCTTTCATCGCCGCTTGGTTGGCACTGCCGCCAATCCAGCTACCGGCAATCGTTGCCATCCCACGCCACACAGCGTTTGCGTCCACGCCGCCCATTTGTTCAGGAAAGATCGACCCCACCACTAACAAAGCAATAGGTCCACCAATCACGACACCCACAGTGCCGGTTAAGAACAGAATCAACGCTTTAGGGCCAAGTGCTAAAATTGCTTTAAAATCAACACTCAAGGTCAGCAATACTAAGCAGGCTGGCAGCAAATAGCTGGAGGAAACCTTGTACAGCTGTGAGTGCTCACCATCAATAATGCCAAAGCTGTTAAACAAGGATGGAATGAAATAACACAACAGAATCGATGGCACATAGCGGTAGAACCGTTGCCATCCAGGCGAGCTGCTGTGACTGGTATAAAACACAAAACCGAGGATTAAAGCCAACAGGCCTAGCACCGCAGCATCGTTGGTTAAAAAGGGTGTCGAGTTGGTCATGTCTGGTACCTAGTTGTAGATAACTCAAAAATAGCAGTTCGATGTCTTTTTTTTATAGAACCGATATTTTAGCAATGAAAACATCAATTCTGACTGCCGTTTCTTTTAACTTTACAGTTCAAGCAAAGGCTGAACATACCACAGCACATGGCTTTGACCAATAAAATCCGTTGTTTTGTGCCATTGCTGAGATTTATCGCACACAGTAATGACTTCTTCCAATTGAAAGCCAAAGAAAGAGCGTTTTGTGCAGATGCTTTTTGCCCCGTTGCTTAAATTCGCATCAGTTCAATGTAGCCCATGGATCGCGAGATATTTGGGACTGACCTTGCTGGGTATAACACTAAAGTACCGTTGCTGACACGCGGGCTTATCCCTAGCCTTGAGTTATCAAATCTGAGGAGTAACCCATGCGTATTTTAGTCACAGGCGGCAGTGGCGGGATCGGTTTTGCCATTGCAGAACAGGCCGCTCAAGCCGGTCATCACGTTGTATTGGCGGATTTAGATATCGACTTAGCCAGGCACAAGGCGAGCATGTTACAAGCACAAGGTTTTGCCGCCATGGCTCTGCCCCTGAACCTGTGCCAGCAATCGAGCATCGAGCAACTGGCTGCAGAGGCCGGCGAGGTGGACGTGCTTGTCAACAATGCTGGCATTCAGCATGTCGCTCGCTTGGAAGATTTTCCAGAGCAAAAGTGGCAACAGCTATTACAAGTGATGCTAACCGGCCCTGCCATGCTCAGCAAAGCGCTGTTACCGGGCATGCGTCGTCGTGGTTTTGGCCGGGTGATCAACATCGGTTCGATTCATGCGTTGGTGGCATCGCCTTATAAATCGGCGTATGTCGCGGCAAAACATGGGTTATTAGGCTTTTCAAAAGTGATTGCACTGGAAAATGCCGATATCGATTTTACCATCAATACCATTTGCCCAGCCTATGTCCGCACGCCGTTAGTCGACGCACAAATCGCCGCACAATGCAAAGAACATGGACTGACCGAACAACAAGTGATCGAACAAATCATGCTGGCTCCTATGCCACAAAAAGCCTTTATTGATGTCAGCGAAATCGCCGCCACAGCATTGTTTTTGTTGGCGCCCAGCAGCCGTCATATTACGGCACAGACCTTGGTGTTGGACGGCGGTTGGACCGCGCGGTAGGTCAGCGCCACATGACTGGGCAGCTGGCAAAAATTCAGGCACAATCCGAGACTTATCATGTCATCGGATAAGGCCAGCATGCTTCTTGACCAAGGCGCTATCGGACTGGGCAGTATTGCAGCCTTGTCGTTGTTGTACTTGCTGGTGCTCTACAGTGTGGGCCGACTGGGTCAACGCTTACATGGCCAGCATCCGTTGGCCCCTTGGATATTTTCCTTCGCCTTGGCGGTCTATTGCACCAGCTGGGCGTTTTATGGCGTGACGGCGCAAGCCGCTGTCAACGGCTGGTGGATCCCTCCAACCTACATCGGTTCTATTGTGTTGTTTGGGGTGGCGTTTCAGCTGGTCAGTCGTATCGCCATTACGGCGCGACGCTATCGGATCACCTCAGTCGCCGATTTTATAGCCACCCGTTATGGCCATTCCCGCGCTATTGCTATCGTTACCACCTTTATCGTGTTACTGGCGGTGATCCCCTACATCGCGCTGCAATTGCAAGCGATCTCAACCAGCATCCATGCGTTGGTGCAAACCTCCGCCCACTCGGTGTCGCCAATGCCGCTGTCGAATGCCCGTGATAGCAATGAGTGGTATCAAGATACCGGCTGGTATGTCACGCTGTGGTTGGCCGTGTTTGCGTTATTGTTTGCCGGAAAATCGGCACGCGCGCATCAACCCAATCCCGGCCTGATGACTGCGATTGCCTTTGAGTCGTTGGTCAAGTTGATCGCTTTAGTGTCGGTGGGGTTATTTGTCTGTTTTGGGCTGTTTGATGGCGTTGCCGATGTGTTTGCGCAAGCATCAAGCTCAGCCAAAGTGCAAGCCTTGCAGCAACAGGCTGCACCCACCTCGGTGTATTGGATCCACGTCTTGCTTGGTTTTCTAGCCACCTTATGTTTGCCAAGGCAGTTTCATGTCAGCTTTGTGGAGATCCAGCACCTGCCGCACCTACGATATGCACGGTGGATTTTCCCGGGCTATCTGTTGTTAATGAGCATCTTCACCTTGCCACTGGCACTGGCCGGAACCTTGTTGCTGGGGGATAACGTCAGCATCGATTTAGTGGTGTTGCAACTACCGCTCAGCGCCAACCGGACGGATGTCGCCTTGCTGGCGTACCTTGGAGGCTTTTCTGCAGCCACCAGCATGGTGATTGTCGCCACGGTGGTGCTGGGTATTATGCTCAGCAATGACGTGTTAATGCCGTTGTTGCACAAATTTGGCCGCGCGGATGTCTCCGTGGTACTGCTGCGGCGCAGCGCAATGCTGGCCGTGCTCGCCTTTGGTTTTGTCTATTACCGCGGCATTGGCTCGCAAACCGGTTTAGCCCAACTCGGCTTGATGGCATTTGTATTGATTGCGCAACTGGCGCCCTCGTTGATTTTTGGGATGCAGCAACGTCGCTTAAACCGCCAAGGCGCCTTAGCTGGCCTGTTGACCGGTGCCTCGGTCTGGTGCTACCTGTTGTTATTACCGGAACTGCAGCGGGTGGGGCTGATCGATTGGCCATGGTTGGTGCACGGGCCGTTTTCGCTGCAGATGCTCGCCCCGCATTGGCTCAATCAGCTCGGGCCAGATAGCATTAGCACCGGCACTGTCGTTAGCTTGACCATGAACAGTCTCATGTTGTGGCTAGTCAGTCAATTCAGCCAAACCCGGATGGCCGAATGGCTCGATAGCGCCGCCTTTGTCGGCCGGCAATCCAAGCCAAGTCATTTGCCGGCGCGCTTAACCATCCAAGATTGTTACAGCTTACTTCGGCGTTACAGCGGTGAACATGAAGCGCTGGAACTGCTGCAGCGCTATCTGCGCGAAGTCGACCCACAATCCCCTGCCCTTGCCCCGGTCAACATGCAGCAAGGGGTTGAGCGCCATCTCGCCGCCGTCGTTGGTGGCGCATCCATGCGACTGTTGTTAGGCGCAGCCGCTGCAAATCGTCAACTGCCGATTGAATCGGTGGCGATGTTTGTCGATGAAGCCAGTCAAGTCTATCAATTCAACCAAGCGCTGCTGTCCAGCACCCTTGAACATATCAACTTGGGGGTCAGTGTCGTCGATCGCGATTTACGCTTGATCGCTTGGAACCGTCATTATGTGGAGATGTTTCATTACCCGCCGAATTTAATTGAGGTCGGCACACCAGTGGAAGAGCTGATCCGCTACAACGCACAACGCGGCTACCTGTCCCAAGAGACCGCCGATGGAACGGCCATCGAGCAAGAAGTTCGCAAACGCCTCACCTACTTGCGTCAAGGCTCAAGCTACAAGTTCCAACGTCGACAACGTGACGGCCGGGTGTTTGAAATGCAAGGCAACCCGCTGCCTGGCGGCGGCTTTGTCACCACTTACACCGATGTCAGTTCCTTTATTGACGTACAGCAGCAACTGGAAGCAGCCAACAACACACTGGAACAACGAGTCAGCCAACGCACCGCCGAGTTGCAACAACTGAACAATCAACTGGCCACGGCCAAACAGCAACTGGAAGAAAAAAGCGCCAGCCAGCACCGCTTTTTTGCGGCCACCAGCCACGACTTGATGCAACCCTTTAACGCGGCGGCGTTGTTTGCAGGCCTTATCCGCGAACAAACCAAGGAACCGTCCACTCAACAACTAGCCCAGCAGGTCGGCACCTCGTTAAGTACCGCCGAAGAATTACTGGTCTCGTTGCTGGAGCTGACCAAATTAGATGCCGGTGCCGTTAAACCGCAACGCGCCATCATCGCCTTACACCAGTGTTTGGATGCCGTGGTGCAAGATGCTCAGGTGCTGGCGCAGCAAAAAGGCTTACGCTTGCGCTATCGACCCTGTGCTTGGTCAGTCGACACCGACCCGCGATTGCTAAAACGACTGTTGCAGAATTTATTAAGCAATGCCATTCGTTACACGCCTCGCGGCAGGTTATTGGTCGGTTGGCGTAAGCGAACACGAGCCGACGGACAATGCTGGTTGCGGCTTGAGGTGTGGGATACCGGCGTTGGCATTGCTGCGGACGAGCAACAGCACATCTTCCAAGAGTTTCAGCAAGGACGGCGCGGCGACCAACATGGTTTAGGCATCGGGCTGGCCATTAGCCAACGGATCAGTGAATTGCTAAACCACCCGTTGCAATTGTGGTCAGAAGAGGGGCGAGGCAGCTGTTTTGCGGTCAGTCTGCCACTGGCACACCGTCAACGCGACTTTGTGGCGGCCAGCACGCTTGGCGATCACCCCCAGCAACTCGCCGGCAAACGCATTTTGTTATTGGACAACGATCCGCAACTGCGTCAAGCCGTGGCAGAACTGCTACGCAGTTGGCAGTGCGAGGTGTATGCCGCAGCTTCACCTGGTGAGGCCTTGCTGCATGTCCAGCAACACGCAGCGCTTGATTTAATGCTGTTTGATTATCACCTTGACCAAGGCGCGACAGGGGTGCAAGTGGCCTTACAGTTGCAACAGCATTGGGGCTGTCAGGCTCCGGTGATCATTCATTCGGCAGACCAACAACAGGCCACACGAGAGGATGCACTGAACAATGGCTACCACTTTATGCTCAAGCCACTGAAAGCGGCTACGCTCAAACGCACGTTACAGCGCTTGTTGACGCATTAAAGGAAAGAGATGTTCTGCTGCCGACTCACATCGCCGCCACAGCCACCCGATTACGCCCAGCCATTTTCGCTTGATACAAGGCGTGATCCGCGCGGCGAAATAACCCTTCGTAATCTTCATCCAGCTGTAACGCGGCAACGCCGAAACTGGCCGTTAAGCTGACCACATCGGCTACCCGAATGGCTTGCAATTGCTCGATAATACGCTCGGCAATCAGCGCCGCGGCGTCTTGCGAGGTTTGGGGCAGCAACACGACGAATTCGTCCCCACCAAAACGGCCGAGGGTATCGGTCGGACGTAAATTTTGTTGCACCACACGACACAGTTGCTGCAACGCTTGGTCACCCACATGATGCCCAAACTCATCGTTGATTTGCTTAAAGAAGTCGATATCAAACACCATCAAGGCTAAGGGCCGTTGTTCTTGCTGGCACCGGATCACTTCCAAGGCGGCCCGTTGCTCTAGCCGATCCCGCGACGCCACTTGTGTCAGCGCATCGGTAAACGCCACTCGGCGCAAATGCAGATTATCCGCCAGCAAAGTGGGCACCGCCAAGCCAAACAAGGTGTTGGCACCTATCACGCAGATGGCGAATTGATAGACCATCACAAAGTCCATTAAACCAAATAGATGAACCCAAAACGCGATTAAAAATGAACTCAGGGCAACACTGGTGGCATTCCAAAGGGGCGATTCAGAACAGGCGATCCACATGTGCGGGATCACCAAAAAGAAAATAGCGAAGGCAGAATTGGCGGAACGTGTCCAGTAGGCTAACCACATGCACAGCGATAACAGCAAGGCGGTCACCAGCACTTTTGCTAATACTTTGCGCGTCACTGTTGGTGTTTGCCAACCCGACATATCAGTTAAACGAAACAAGGCGCCGGGTAACAGAGCACTGAGTAAGCCGACAAAAAATGGTCCCAGCACCAACACGCCAGCCATGTCGCCAATCCAAAACGGTAACCAGGTTTTTTCAACATCCGACAGCGGCATCATGTCGGTGATCACCAAGGTAGGTAACACCAGCACGGTGGCCAACAAGGAGCTTCCTGCCGCAATCAGCAAAAAACAGACAATCACGGTGGTGATATCACGGATGCCATGCTGAGTGAGGGCCCGCAGCGCTAGCGCCCCCAAGGCATAAGGCATGATATGGGCAAAACCAAAGGCGATGCCGGCATTTAACAGCGCAAGCGGCGCTAACTCAATCTGATAGTGTGCGGCGGTATAAAAGGTGATGCCGACGCAACCCACCAACAACGCAGGTACCGCTGATAACCCCATCAGTAGCAAGGCCGCAAAGGTCAAACCGGCGACGGGATACCAAACCGATGCATGATGGGTATATTCCACTAACCAACCGATTTCCCAGACCAGTAACCACAACAGCAATAAAAAAATACTTCGCACCAGCAAGGACTGGCGCAACAGTTTGGCACTTGGCACAAACCAAGGCATAGGATCGGTGGCCTCAGGGAGTTTCACAGCACGATGTTCCCACTTCACGTTAGTTGTGTCGCAACGATATCTATCATCATAGGCGATGATCTCTCGATAGCAGCATACTGCCATAGCAAAACCGTTGTTCCAATGGTTAGCGCGGCATTGCCTTCGACTATCCGTTGCAGTTTGGGGTCGACCTCGACACCGCGGCCGGAATTGTAGGTGAGGTTGGCGCCACGGCAGGTCTGATCTGCCATTGCTCGGATGCCGTGTCAGGCCTTAGGCAGAGCAGCTTTGCCCTAGCCATTGCGCTTGACTGACCACCCGAAATTGCTGGCTGCTACGACCATCACTATAGCCAGGCACCATAGCTCGGCCTTGGCCTTGTGCTTGCAGCTGCAACTGGGTCGAACCGATAAAGGTCACCTGCCCTGCAACCGAACCGGTATAGCCATGTTGACCTTGGCACTGGCCGCTAAAATACACATGAGAACCTTGTCGTTTGGTCACCTGCAACTGACATTTCGGTAAACGCTGCTGCACCACGCGCAAATAATCTTGCGGCGTTTTCAGCTGGAGCAGTTGGCTGGATGGCACACATTGCCGTACTCGCGACGGATCTCGTTGCTGCACCATCTGCTGCACCTTGGCTTGTTGCGCCTTGGGTAAAAAACCGATAAACCCTTGCTGCTGTTGCTTTAATTCTGCCACCACATCACGGCCATCGATCCATAATTGATTCTGACTTTGCCACATCCCCGCCTTGAGCTGTGGCAACGGCGGCTCGGTGGGTTGCTTGGCATGCACCCCGGCAGCGCCGCTTAAGCCAAGCACACACAGCACTACGATAGATCGCATGTTAGGCATACTCCTCAGTTTGGCGCAGTTTTTCAAACAAGATCCCCGCCAGCGTGCGATTATTGACGTTAAGTTTCCTTAAAATAGCCGACACGTGTTGTTTAACCGTGGTTTCTTGCACATTCATTTCAAAGGCGATCTGCTTATTCAGCAAGCCATCGGCAATCATTTTCAACACGCGTAATTGTTGCGGCGTTAACTGCGCTAAACGCTGGGCAAAATCGGCATCGATTAGATCTTGTGCTTGGGCGACCGCATTGGATAAATCCGCAGGGACAAAGGACTCGCCCGATAACACCGTATCGATGGCATGTTGCAACACATCCAGCGGCGCCGATTTAGTCACATAACCCGTCGCCCCAAGCTGCAGGGCTTGTTTGATCACCGCAGGGTCTTCGATGGCAGAAATCATCAGCACCGTGATGTCCGGATACTCCGCTCGAAGGGCGGTTAAACCGGTAAACCCCTCGGCATCGGGCAATTTTAAGTCCAATAAAATCAGCTCAGTGGTTGGGTGTTGACGCAGCAACGGCCACAACTGTTGCATGCTGTGCGCCTGCAACAACTGTGCTTGCGCCCCTAAAAGTTGCTGTAACGCCTGCGCCAACGCAACACGAAACAGCGGATGATCATCGGCAATAATGGCAATCATACTGTACTCCACCCCTTAACCTGCATGATGCAGCAGCCATCGCAGGGCTGCAAGTGGTTGACGGCACTTCAGCCTCAGAGCTTTCGCGGCTGAAGGCTTAAGCGGCTAAAAACACAAAAGGGCGGCATTGTCTCCAATGCCACCCCCCTCTTTTGGTCAGTTCGGGTTTGTTAGAACTTATAACCCACACTCAAACTCATGGTGCGTGGATCGCCATAATAGGCGGTGATGGTTTGTTCGCCCGCCAGCAATGGGAAGTTATAACCGGCGATCCGCGTTTCTTTGTCGCCTAAGTTACGGCCTTGCAGCGACACATCCCAGTGACCATCGTTGCTGTACCAAGTGACGCCAGCATTGAGTAAGGTATAGCCACCAAAGTCCAACATACTCGGCACTTCAAAGATTTGCGTGCTGCTGCGGTGGGACGCATTGGCGGTCCAAACCAGTTCACCTGAACTTAGCGCCATGCTGTACTTCGCGCCCAAGGTGGCGGTTAATTTCGGCGTATTGGCAAAGGACCACAAATTCGACACATCCGAGGTGGTTTTGGTCACCGCATCGTAAAACTCCACCGAATTAAAGCTGGCGTTGACATAGCCAACAATTAAATTGAACTGCAGCGCATCGCTCGCCACGGCGGTCGCTTCTAACTCCAAGCCTTTGATATCGGCACTGGCGGCGTTGAGTACTTGCGATGCGACGGTGTTATTAACGGCACGTTGTACGGTGACCTGCATATCGTCGTAGCTGGAGCTAAACACTGCGGTATTTAAGCGCAAGCGGCGGTCCAGCAGCTCTGATTTCATGCCGAGTTCGAAGGTATCCACCGTTTCTGGCTGATACGGATCGCCCGCTTTCGGGTTAACCGATTGGTTGCCGCGCATATCAAAACCACCCGACTTAAAGCCATCGGTATAACTGCCGTAGTACATCACTTTGTCATTGGCTTGGTATTCAAAGCCGACGCGCGGTGAAAAATGGCTAAAACTTTCGCTGCCGGTGAAATCCGATTGCGTGCCAATTTTGTTGGCGCTATCGCGTGGTTTTTTGTAGCCCAAATAAACGTAGCGGTAGACGTTGGCGTCTTTGTCATCTTTGGTGTAGCGACCGCCCAAGGTAAAAGACCATTGATCAGTCAGCTGATACGAACCTTGGGCATAACCGGCCATCGATTCAGTTTGCACGCAGCCGCCGTTTTCAATGGTCACGCCAAGGCCTGCCACTAACACGGTGCCAAAAGCGCCACAGGCATCGCCGCTGAATTTATAAAGGCCCGACGCGAATTTTAATTTGTCGTGGTTGTACAAAAATTGCAGTTCGTGCGAGGTTTGCTCGTCTTCATAAAACGCCGGCACGTCGAGCGACGCTAATTTGGTGGCGTCAAAATCGATGTTGGTGTCGGTGACCCCTTCGCGCCGCGCACTAATCGCTTTGATGGTCCAGTCGGCGTTGACATCCCACGCCATGGTCAGCGATTGACCACTGGTTTCGACCGAGTTATCTGCCGGCATACTGGTGTTGGAGTCATAGACATTGGCAGGTGGCGTTTCTTTAGTCAGCAAACTTGGCGTTAAACGATGACCGCCTTTGGAATTGGAGTCATCTTGGGTTTTATCTGCGGCGAAGTTAAACCGCAGGTTATCTGCCGCTTGGTATTGCAAGCTAATGCGGCCGGATTTGATGTCTTTGTTGTAGTTCTCTTCGCCGGTATTTAAATAAGTACCAAAACCATCACGGGTATACACTGCACCGGCAGCGCCAACAAACAATTTATCGGTTAACGCCGTTTGGCCGCTGAGTTTTAAATCGCGTTGGTTGTAGCTACCGAGCGTGCCGCGAACGGCAAATTCATTGTCACCACTGAGCGGTTTGGTCACATATTTCACCGCACCACCGATGGTGTTACGGCCATACAAGGTGCCTTGCGGGCCACGCAATACTTCGATGCGCTCGACATCATACACGTCCATCGCCGCGCCTTGCGGCCGGGCTAAATACACATCGTCAATGTAAATACCAACGCCGGGTTCAAAGCCCCATAGTGGGTCTTGTTGACCAATGCCACGAATGTAAGCGGTTAAGGTGCTGTTGGTGCCACGGGAGATTTGTAAGGTGGTATTGGGCGATTGTTGTTGCACCGCCACGATGTTCTCAATGCCTTTTTGTTTTAAATCTTCGGCGCCGATTGAGGTCACCGCCACCGGCACGGTTTGTAAGTTCTCCACGGTGCGACGCGCGGTAACTTGGATAGTTTCTAACGTGGCATCCTCTTTTGCGGTTGCCTTGACGGCCGCGGGTTGTTGCGCCCAGGCCGAGCCGGCGCAGCACGCGCCAATCGCCAGTGCAAGTAAGGTAGGTTGCAAGCTAATCGTCTTCTTGTTGTTATGGGCCATTCTGGCGTCTCCTGCTGACTGAACAGTTCGATGTGGTGTTTTTGTCCCTCTACTCTAGGCCGAACTGCTGAAATGTTAAGCTGTACCTTAGTACTATAGAGATGCACCGCCGGATAGCTCAGACTCGATAACCAGAACAAAAAACACCATGACTGCCTGCATCTTCGCAAGCAAGTCACCCAGACCAAGGATTAAAACATGCTAAGTATCAGTGGGTTGCTGCTAGGTCTTATTGCCTTGATATGGTTAACCATGCGTGGCGCCAACCTGTTTATCATTGCGCCGTTGTGCGCACTGGCGGTGGCGTTGACCAATGGCATTCCATTTTGGCAAGACAGCGGCAACGCCGATTTTATCCACGCCTACATGAATGGGTTTGCAGGCTTTGTCGGCGCTTGGTTTCTGATGTTTTTACTCGGTAGTTTGTTTGGCAAGCTAATGGACCACACCGGTGCGGCCGATGCGGTAGCGCTGTGGATCGTCAGTAAAGTCGGCAAAGCCCATGCCGTCGGCGCTGTGGTGCTGGCCTGCGCGGTGCTGACCTACGGCGGCGTGTCGGTGTTTGTGGTGGCGTTTTCAGCCTACCCGATGGCCGTGAGTTTATTCAAAGACGCCAACTTGCCACGTCGGTTTATCCCCGCCGCACTCGGGCTTGGTTCTGTGACGTTCACCATGACATCGGCCGGTTCGCCGGAAATTCAAAATTGGATCCCAATCCAGTACCTAAAAACCACTCCTTACGCCGGGTGGGAAGTCAGTATTGTGGTGGCGATTTTTATGGCTGCGTTTGGTTATGCGTGGTTACGCCGGATGATTGCCAATGCCGTATCACGTGGCGAAGTGTTTGTGGCGCGGGACAATGACCCAAGCAGTGCCGAGCGCGCTTTGCCATCGGCAGGCCTGTCCGCACTGCCATTGCTGGTGGTGCTGGTGCTCTCCAATCTGTTGCACCACAGTTTGCAACAAGCCGCGTTGATCGTGGCCTTGGCCGGCGGTGTCGTCAGCTTGTACCTGCTCAATCGGCGCTATTTGGCCTCCCTTGATGCCGCCATCAACGAAGGGGTGATTGGCAGTTTATTGGCCATAGGCAACACGGCAGCAGTGGTTGGCTTTGGTGCCGTCGCCAAATTAACGCCTGCCTTTAGCCACATAGTGCAGCATCTCACGCATTTACCAGGGCCTGAGTTATTAGGCGCAGCCGTGGCGGTTAGCGCGATCGCCGGCATCACCGGTTCAGCCTCGGGTGGCCAAGCCATCGCCTTGCCTGAAATTGCGCCTTTGTATCTAGAACGCGGCGTGCAAGCCGACGAACTACACCGCGTGGTGGCTATTTCATCTGGCGCGCTCGATTCTCTCCCTCACAACGGTTATGTGGTGACCACTATTCGGGCGATTTGTGGTGAATCTCATCACAACGCCTACTGGCCGGTCGCTGCCGTGACGGTGGTCGTGCCTGCAATAGGTACCTTGTTGGCGATCGCGTTGTTTCAATGGTGGTAAGGGATATGACATTTGATTGGATAACTTTTGTTTGGATCACTAAAGCGGCAAGACCGTCGGGACGCAAGCACCACTGGATGCGTTGGTTTTTATGCTGGGCATGGCTGGCCAGCGTGCTGGCACTTCCAGCTCAGGCGCAGTTGCTGGTAAAAAAACAGCGCTTTGATATGCCCGCGTTTACCACACAAAGTGGCGTCACCTTGCCTATCAGTGTTGGTTGGGAAGCCTATGGCACGTTAAATGCGACCAAAAGTAATGTGGTGTTGGTGACCCACTATTTTTCTGGCACCTCGCATGCCGCCGGCAAATACGCCCCAACGGATACACAAGCCGGCTATTGGGATGCCATCATTGGCCCAGGTAAAGCCATTGATACCAACATCTTTTATGTCATTAGTAGCGACACGCTCGCCAACCTGAACGCGTATGACCCGCAGGTGATCACCACTGGGCCTGCCAGTCTCAATCCAAAGACCGGCAAACCCTATGGTTTGGATTTCCCTGTGGTGACCATCACCGATTTTGTTGAGGTGCAAAAGGCCTTGTTGGACAGCTTGGGCATTCACAAACTGCATGCGGTGATTGGCCCATCCATGGGCAGTTTCCAAGCCTTGGAATGGGCCAGTCGCTATCCTGAACGCGTCGAACGGGTGGCTGCGGTGATTGGTACCGGCGCGATGGATGCGTGGACCGCGATGCGATTAGAACGCTGGGCTTACCCGATCAAAGCCGACCCCGCTTGGCAACAAGGCGATTATTATGGCAAACGCCAACAACCAAGCGCAGGGCTTGCTGTCGCGCTGGCCTATGTGACACAAGACGCATTGCACCCGTCGGGTTTTAACCAAAAATACGCAGGGCTGAGCCAAGACGTCCGCGCCCATCAGGATATTCGCCACGACCTCGGTGTCTGGGAGCAATTGCTGGCCAGCGCCCAAAGCCGCAGTCAGCGGATGGACGCCAACTCGTTGCTGTATTTGGTTCGTGCGTCGCAGCTTTGGCGCGCCGGCATGGGCGACAACTGGCAAGCGGCCTTGGCGAAGATCCGTGCCAATACGCTGTTCTTGCCCGCGGAGGGCGACTTGTTATTGACCCCAGCGATGGCGAACCAAAGTTATCAACAGCTGACCACCGCCAATCGGCAGTATCATCTGCTGAAGGCCCTCAGCCACTCGATGGGCCATTTGGATGGCATCGTGCATATCCAGGACGCGGCGGCGCAGATCCAACGCTGGCTGCACTCTGACGCGCCATCCTTAGCCCCGGCCAATCGCTAATGCTTTCCTGCGATGTTCTGCCCTGTTCGCGGCCATGAAGGTTGCGTTGTTCATCACGCTTGAACGCCCAGTCAGTAATGACTGGGCTTTTTTTCAACCCGTGTATTCGCTTTTTTCAGTACAACGTACGGCCTACCACCAATCCATGCCGCTGCCCACGCCGTAGTCATGACGGTTTGTACGACAGATGGGGATAAAAGCGCTACCATCCTGATGCAGAACGTGCTTTAGTATAAAAACTCAGCAAAGGTTGGTAGAGAATTGAATCGAATGCGCTGGTTTCTTGGGGTTGCGTTACTGCATAGCATGTGCAGCTATAGCGCGACATTAAAGTTCTGTTATGAAGACAAGCAATTGCGCCCCTATTATTTCGGTAATGGCGCAGATGTGCCTGCAGACCTGCCCGGAGCCACCATTGAACATTTGCGGCTGTTGGTCAGCAAAACCCCCGAATTACAATTGCAACTCGTGCGTTTACCATGGAAACGTTGCCTGCAGCAGTTAGAGCAAGGTGGCGTGGATGCATTAATTGCCAGTTATTCCCCCGAACGCGAACAGATCGGCCGCTACCCTAAACTGGGCAATGTATCTACCGCTATGCCCGATGCACAACGTGCATTTAGCCAACATCAGACTTGTCTAGTGACCTTGCCCCAAGCCACCTGGCGCTGGGATGGGGAAAAATTCAGCGGCATCGACAACGTGGTGATCGCCAGACCTCTTGGCTATGCGCCGTTGAAAACAGAGGCCGCCAGCCATATCACCGTGCAAGAGTCGCTGTCGCCAACCATGGACATGGAGCTGTTGTATGCCGGCCGAGTGCATGCGATCACCAGTTTATGCATGGTCGCAGGCACCCCCATGGAAGCCCCGTACTTGCGCAAGAACCAATTACGAACCGTCTATCCGCCACCTTACAGCAGCACGGGTTATCTGGTGTTTAGCCATCAGTTCTATCAACAACATCCGCAGCTGGCCTTGCAGTTGTGGCAATTGCTAGCGCAAGTGCGCGGCGAAGCCATTTACCAAAAATACCTGCAAATCCTTGCCCATATGCAGAAATAGCCGACATCGAACGCATCCGACCGCGCATCAACCGCGCGCTAGATTGCTGACCATGAGCTGGCTACGTTATGCTGTGTCAATACGGGGGCACCTCCCCCCTTGTCGAGCATGCAATTCAAATCTTCAGACCGTCTTTAGCAAAGAGAACCTTATGATCAAACAGCCTTTCTGGTCGCCAGTGCTTTGGTTATGTGCCGCGATGTCAGCGCCGCTGCTGGCTGCCCCCAGCGCATATTCGTCGATGGATCTTTGGCGCACCGCGCGTCCTGCTGGATTAAATGTGTCACCCGATGGCCAGCGTGCCGTGTTTAGCCTTAGCCAATACGATGCGAAAGCCGATGTAACCCATACCGATTTGTATGTATTGGACATCAACAGCGGCACCAGCCGCCAGCTGACCTCCCATAAAGCGCCTGATACCGCGCCCGACTGGAGCCCTGAAGGCCGCCGCATTGCCTACATCTCAAAACGCGATGGCGAGTTGGCACAATTGCAATTGCTATCGCTTGACGGCGCTGAACCCGTGACGTTAACGGATTTACCGGTGGCGGTTAGCAATCCACGCTGGTTACCAGATGGCAAACGCATTTTGTTTGTCGCCGATGTCCCCAAAGGCTTTGGCGGTGATTTCGTCGCGCTCAAAGAGCAACTCGCGGCAGAAAAGAAACGAGGTTACAGCGCCAAAGTGACGGAAGACCGGCTGTATCGGTACTGGGATCATTGGCTGACCGATGACAAAGTGCCGCAATTTTTTAGCGTGGATGTGCAAAGCAAAGAGATCCAAGCCTTAACGCCAGGCTGGTCGCAATGGCTAAGCCTCGATGGCGCTCCGGAATTTGATGTCTCGCCCGACGGCAAGTGGCTCGCAGTCAGTGCGATGGCGAGCAAACCGCCCTACAACGATGAAAACTTTGACGTGTATCTCGTGCCGCTGGATGGCAGCGGCAAAGCTAAAAATATCACCTCCGCCAATTTGTCCGATGACAGTAAACCGGTGTTTAGTCCAGATGGTCGAGCCATTGTGTATGGCGCACGGCAACGGTTGGATTTTGGTGCAGATAATGTCCGCCTAACCCGGTTTGATCTGCAAAAACAAACTGCCACCGCCTTAGCCGCGAATATTGATCTATCCGCCGAGCAATGGTCGTTTAGCCGCGACGGCGCCACGTTGTATTTCTTAGCCCAAGATAAAGCAAAAACCTCGTTATTCTCGGTGCCTGCACTGGGCGGTGCCGTCAAACAAGTGCTGCGCCAAGGCTCCAACGAGCAGCTGCAAGTGGCTGGGCCGCAAAAATTATTGCTGGTGCAACATAGCTTAACCAAGCTGCCGGAGATTTATTTCCTCGATAACCAGAATCGCACGCTGAAACAAATCAGCCAACTGAATAGTCAATTGCAACAAAACACCGCCTGGGGCCAAGTGGAAGATGTGTCCTTTGCCGGTGCCGATGGCCAAGGCGTGCAGATGTTTATCGTGTATCCACCCAACTTTGATAAAACAAAGCGCTGGCCGCTACTGAGCCTGATCCATGGTGGACCGCACAGTGCATTCTTGGATAGCTTTAACATGCGCTGGAACGCCCAAGTGTTTGCCGCCATGGGGTATGTGGTGATCATGCCAAATTTCCACGGCTCGACTGGGTTTGGCGAGGCCTTTACCGCGTCCATTCACGGTGACCACCCGACCAAACCTTTTTTCGATACCGAAGCTGCGGTCGACTATATGGTGTCACGTGGTTACATTGATGAAAGTCGAGTCGCTGCGGCGGGCGGCTCGTACGGCGGCTATTTAGTCAGCTGGATCGAAGGCCACAGTAGCAAATACAAGGCGCTCATTAACCACGCCGGCGTGTATGACTTAATGGCGCAATTTGCCTCCGACAGTACCACCATGCGGGTGCATGCTTACAACGGCTCACCGTGGCAGAACAAAGACAATGTGCTCAAAGCTAGCCCTGCCATGTATGCCGAACACTTCAAAACGCCAATGTTGATCACGCATGGCGAAAAGGACTATCGAGTACCAGTCACCCAGGGGCTGGCGGTGTATGGCGTGCTCAAAGGCAAAGGGGTGGATGCACGGTTGGTATATTTCCCGGATGAAAACCACTGGATCTTAAAACCACAAAACTCGATGTTTTGGTACAACGAAGTCCAAAACTGGCTGGAGCGTTATCTCGGCAAAGGTCCAAGCCAATAGCCGCTGCCGCCAGCGGCTGTGATACACTTGCAAAGCCCTGTTTCAACAGGGCTTTGTTGTTTAAAACTCTGGGTGAGTGGTGTATGTCCGACGCTTTTATCGCTGCGTACCAGCAGCATCTTACCGACCAAAACCTGCTGCCCGATGCCGCGCAGCAGGCGATTGTTGCCAAACTAGCTAAGCGCATCGACGCGCTCGCCCAGCGTAGCGACGAAACAGCACAGCGTAGCGATTCAATCCAGCGCAGCGATGTACTAGCCCGGCGCAGCGACTTCATCCAGCACTATGGCGCCTACATCGTCGGGCCGGTGGGCCGTGGCAAAACTATGCTGATGGATTTGTTTTTCCAGCATGTGGTGGTGCACCCTAGCCGCTATCAAGCATCGAGCGCTGCGGACGCGTCCAATGGCAAACTTCGGCTGCATTTTCATCACTTTATGCGCCGCGTGCATCAAGAGCTGGCCGCTTGCCAAGGCGAAGCAAACCCACTTGCCGGCATGGCCAAGCGCTGGGCTCAGCAGTACGCGCTGCTGTGCTTTGATGAATTTGTGGTCGAAGACATCGGCGATGCCATGTTACTCGGCACCTTGTGGCGCGAATTGTTTAGCCATGGGGTTATGTTAGTTGCCACCTCCAATGCTGCACCCGCGCAGCTGTACCGCAACGGCTTACAACGCAGCCGCTTTTTGCCCGCCATTGCATTACTGGAACAGCACTGCGAGCTGCTGACGTTGGATTCCGGCATCGATTATCGCCGAGTGCAACACAGCGATTGGCACTGGTATGGCGTGCAACAAGCCAACGACTGGTTATGGCAACGCTGTGCGGAGCTTGACCACACATTAACAGCGCCCAAGCCGGTGTCCACGCCGATGACCCTCCTCGGCCGGCCCTTGCCGTATTTATGGCAACACAACCAACTCATCGCCTTTGATTTTATGGCGCTATGCAGCGGGCCACGTAGCCAACTCGACTATATCGAATTGGCCAAGCAGTACCATTTGATCGCGCTGGCGAATGTGCCGGTATTTTTGCCCAACGCAGACACGGCTATCTTGCATGGCGTTGAAGAAAACTACCAACGCGAGCACAGCAGCGTGTTTGTCAGCCGTTTGGATAACGAAGCGAGACGGTTTACCGCGCTAGTCGATGAATGCTACGAGCAAGATTGTTTGCTGGTCATCACCAGCCAAGTACCGGCGTTTGAACTGTACCAAGCGTCACAATTGGCGTTTGCGTTTGAACGCACAGTCTCGCGCCTGTTTGAGATGCAACGTTGGCGCCGTGTTTAACTTGTGTTTGGCGGATGGTCCGAAATACGCCTAGACTGACTTGCCGCTTGATTGCGCTGCTGGCGTATTTAATAGTTGACGAAAATGCTCAACTTTTATAAAGTGCCGCCATCCCAAAGGGGAGTAGCTCACAACCAGCCGATCGTCATTCCGAAACTTCGTTTCCGGTCGCTGGGTCAGAATCATCTGATGAGCAAGACCTTTGCCGTCCCGGCATAGGTCTGTCTACAACAGGGCCCGTCCGGTCGGTCGGAAATGTCCCATTCACCTGTTGTGGAGTTATTCATGGAAACGATTGCAAACCCCTGGCTCTGGGTGGTGTTTTTCACCCTCGTGCTGGTTATGCTGGCGATTGACCTGTTTTGGGTTGGTCGTGGCCCTGCCCGTAAAGTCTCTGTTCGTGAAGCCGCCATTTGGTCTGGCGTCTGGTTTGGTTTGTCCTTGCTGTTTGGCGCTGGCCTTTGGTGGTACTTAGATGGCTCGGTCGGACGTGAACTGGCCAACCAAAAAGCCGTCGAGTATTTAACCGGTTACCTGATTGAAAAATCGCTGGCCATCGACAACGTATTCGTCTGGCTGATGATTTTTAGCTACTTTGCGATCCCTGCTGAATTACAAAAACGCGTGTTGATCCTCGGCGTGTTAGGCGCCATCGTGCTACGGACCATCATGATCTTTGCCGGTGTCTGGCTGATCGCCAAGTTCCACTGGTTGTTGTACGTGTTTGGCGCCTTCTTATTACTGACCGGTATTAAAATGTGGTTTGCCGCCGACAATGAAGGCGGATTGGCCGACAACAAGCTGGTCAAATGGCTACAAAGCCACATGAAACTGACCACCGAGCTACATGGCGAGAAGTTTTTTGTCTGGAAAGAAGAAGCCGGCAAAATGGTTCGTTACGGCACGCCATTGCTGTTAGTGCTGATTTTGGTGGAACTGTCCGATGTGATCTTTGCGGTGGACTCAATTCCAGCGATTTTCGCCATCACCACCGACCCCTTTATCGTGCTGACCTCCAACATCATGGCGATTTTAGGCCTGCGTTCGATGTATTTCTTACTGGCCGATATGGCAGACCGCTTTAGTTTACTGAAGTACGGTTTGGCGCTGGTGCTGGTGTTGATTGGTACTAAGATGCTGTTGATTGACGTGGTGAAAATCCCCGTAGCGTTATCGCTTAGCGCCGTGGTGATCATCATCGGCACATCCATCTGGTTGTCGCTTCGTCGCAGCCGCACTGAGCCTACAGTGCAAAGCTAACCATTTGTTGTTTGAGTGAAACGGCCAACGTGATCCCCATCACGTTGGCCTTGTTCGTTAAATTCCCTACCTCGCCAAATCAGCGCTGCTTTCCCAAGCACTATCGTTGACAAATTGTTACAAATTAGGCACTTTGTTCGTGAATGGAATTCATAACAACAAAGAGCAAACAACTATGTCAGAGCAAACCCCTGCGGTGGCCTTGTCTGAGGCCTTGCCTCACACCACCCAATTCCAACGTCACGCCGTGCAATTTACCGCGCAAGCCGGTGAGTTTTTTCGCATTTGGATCGTCAATATTTTATTAAGTATCGTCACACTCGGCATCTACAGCGCGTGGGCGAAAGTCCGTACCAACCAATACCTGTATAGCCATACCAAAATAGCAGGCCATGCTTTTCGTTACTTGGCCAACCCGATGCAAATTCTGAAAGGACGACTGATTGCGGTTGCAGTGTTTGCCGTGTTTGCCGTGCTAAACCACTTCAGCCCCGTCATGAGTCTGGTGCTGTCGCTGGCGATGCTGGCCGCCTTTCCATGGTTAATGCTGCAAAGCTTAAAATTTAAGCTGCGCATGACGGCCTATCGCAACGTGCGCTTTGGTTTTCATGGCACCTATGGTGGCGTGTTTTATCACTTTATTTTGCTACCCGTGCTGTCGGTATTCACCTTGTACTTGGCATTACCCTATGTGTTAAAGGAAATGGATGCCTATGTGTATAACAACATCAGTTTTGGTGGGAAAAAGGCCTCCGCGGAACTGACTGCAGGAACTTACTATAGCTCGGCATTAATGGTGATCGGAGTGGCGCTGATAGCAGGTATCACAGTAGGTATCTTAGGTGGTGTGGTGGCTGTTGTGGTCGGTATGCTGAGCGCAGGTATAGCCAAAGTCGTGATGGCCTTGCTGATCGCCGCGCTGTATTTGGTCATTGGTGTGCTGACCCACGCTATCTGGAAATGTCGCGTGCGTAACTATGTGTTTAATCAATTGCAAATTGAACAACTGGCACGGTTTGAATCCACCATGGATGTGACAAGTTACGGTTTAGTGGTAGCAACTAATGTGGTCGCTGTGGCTTTCACCGCAGGATTGGCTTACCCATGGGCGCTTATCCGCTTGCAAAAATACAGCTGTGACCACACCCAAGTGCTGCTCAGTGACGAGATTGAGCAAATTACCGATCCATCGCGTCAAGGCTCCTCGGCCTTTGCCGAAGAAGCATCTGACTTGTATGACGTTGACTTTGCGTTGACCTGATATGCTTCGTCTTGACGGGATTTATCAACACCCTGCCAGCACCGCCCAACAAGCGGCGGTGCTCACCGAACCCCATGCCGGCTGGTTGCAAATTCAAGATGCCAGCAGCAACGAGATCCTGTGGCAAGGCGGTGATTATCAGGCCGATGAACTGTTGCCAGGTTTGCCGCTACGCTTAAGCCTTGGCAACGGCGGTTGTTTTGAAACCAGCCAGACCACGCACCTGCCATCGCGGTTTAAGCATCACGCCAAACTCGCTGGCATGGAACGAAGTACCATGCTGGCGCTGCTGGCGATCGTTCTGATCCCTTTGATCTGTGGCTGGGTTTACCTGCGAGGCATCCCTGCCCTCGCCTATCAGTTAGTGCCGTACGTGCCAAACTCGGTCGTCACCGCCATAGATGAACAAACGGTGTATGCGTTGGACAGCAGCATGCTCAATGCCAGTACCTTGCCGCAAGATCAGCAAACCGAGCTGCGTGAGCAGTGGATGGCAGCCATTGCCGAACTTGGCCGCTTAACGGTACCGGTGCGTCGCATCGAATTCCGCGACGCACCCAACGTTGGCGCCAATGCCTTTGCCTTGCCAGGCGGGACCATTGTGGTCACTGACCAACTGGTAGAGCTACTCAAAGATCAGCCTGACGCTCTATTGGCGGTGCTGTTGCATGAATTGGGGCATGTCCAGCATCAACATGGCCTGAAAATGCTGACACAGTCGGCTGCCAATGCCGTGATTTTGGCGGTCGCTCTGGGCGATTTAAGTGCTATGCAAGAAGTGGTGGTCGGTTCTGCCACTAGCATGGCGCAAGCCAGTTTTTCACGTGAGTTTGAAGTACAAGCCGACCAGTTTGCCCATCAGCAATTAACCACCTTGGGTAAATCACCGACGGCCTTTGCCGATGCACTCAAAGCGCTGGCCAAAGCACATGACATCGAACCTGGCGACGAAGAGGGTCTACTCCGCTTCTTTAGCAGTCACCCGGCGATTGCCGAGCGGATTAAAAATGCCAGCAAGTAGCTGGCATTTTTCTTTGTCCGCACAATGCAGGTTGAAGCGTTATGGCTTCGTCGGCGTTTGCCGGTTTAAATACTGCTGAAAATCAGGAACTTGCCGCTGATAGCCACTGTGCAACAAGCTCGAATGCACAATAAAATCTGCCGTCGCTTGATTACACGCCACCGGAATATTCCACACCACCGCCAGACGAATTAACGCCTTCACATCAGGGTCGTGTGGCTGCGATGCCAGTGGGTCCCAAAAAAACACCAACCAATCAATCTGTTGTTCTGTGATCAGCGCACCAATTTGTTGATCGCCGCCCAGTGGACCGCTGGCAAAACAGGTCACTGGTAACAGCAACCGTTCGCTCACCAATTTGCCCGTGGTGCCGGTGGCATACACTTGTTTATCGTGAAAAAAGGTGGCGTGTCGTTCTACCCAGTCCAACAACTCGGCTTTTTTTCCATCATGGGCAACCAACGCAATTGATTTCATACCGGCTCCATTATCAAAGATGTGCTGCAATAGCGCTGTTGTAGCAGTAATGTCGACAACACCACAAGCCTTTGGCTGTTTCAACAGTAAAATGTTGTTTTCAGGCAAAAAAAAGCCCAGCAAAGCTGGGCAAACAACCAAGGTCCACGTAAAAAACTCGGTTCGTTGGTGGTCAGTGCAATGCTGACCCGTCGTATTCGTCAAGCAAGCGCTGCGGCTTACTGACTGACGACAATCCGCTTCATCGCGGTCATGTACCCACGTAATGTCTTGCCAACCACTTCCACCGGGTGATGGCGAATAGCGTCGTTGACGGCAATCAGTTCTAAGTTATCAACGCCGTTTTTACCAGAGTCGACACCTTTGCCCAATAACTCAGGGCTTAAGCTATTTGCCAACTCGCGCAGCATCGGTACAGCCGCATTGGCAAACAAGTAGTTGCCGTATTCTGCGGTGTCGCTGATCACCACGTTCATTTCATACAACCGTTTACGCGCAATGGTATTGGCAATCAACGGCGTTTCATGCAGCGACTCGTAGTAGGCCGATTCTGGCAGAATGCCGGCTTCAACCATGGTGTCAAACGCCAGTTCAACACCCGCTTTGACCATCGCCACCAAAAACAACGCGCGGTCGAAATAATCTTGTTCAGCAATGTGTTCTTGCGACACAGGTGCATTTTCAAAACCGCTTTGGCGGGTTTCTTCACGCCATGTCAGCAGTTGTTTATCGTCGTTGGCCCAATCCGCCATCATGGTCGCAGAGAAGTGACCAGAGATGATGTCATCCATATGCTTGGCAAACAGCGGCTGCAAAATACCCTTTAATTCATCGGCTAAGCGGTACGCTTTGATTTTCGCAGGGTTGGACAGGCGATCCATCATTTGTGTGATGCCACCCAGCTTCAGCGCTTCGGTAATAGTTTCAAAGCCGTATTGGATCAACTTGGCGCTGTAACCTGGCTCATAACCTTCGGCGACCAACTTGTCGTACGCCAAAATGGCGCCGGTTTGTAACATACCGCACAGGATGGTTTGTTCACCCATCAAGTCGGATTTCACTTCGGCAACAAAACTTGATTCCAGAACGCCAGCGCGGTCGCCACCGGTTGCCGACGCGTATGCTTTAGCAATGGCTAACCCTTGGCCTTTCGGGTCGTTCTCTGGATGCACGGCAATCAAGGTCGGTACACCAAAGCCGCGTTTGTATTCTTCACGCACTTCCGTGCCAGGGCACTTCGGCGCCACCATGATCACAGTGATGTCTTTACGAATCTGCGTGCCTTCTTCGACGATGTTAAAACCGTGCGAATACGCCAGTGTCGCGCCTTCTTTCATCAACGGCATGATGGCTTTCACTACCGACGTATGCTGCTTGTCCGGCGTTAAGTTCAGCACTAAATCTGCTGTTGGAATTAATTCTTCGTAGGTGCCAACCTTGAAGCCGTTTTCACTGGCTTGGACAAACGATTTACGCTTTTGAGCAATCGCATCTGCACGCAGTGCATACGAAATATCAACACCGGAGTCGCGCATGTTCAAACCTTGGTTCAAACCTTGTGCACCACAACCAACAATCACCACTTTCCAGCCTTTGATTAAGTTACAGCCGTCTGCAAACTCGTCGCGTTGCATAAAACGGCATTTGCCTAACTGATTCAGCTGCTGACGCAGATTTAACGTGTTGAAATAATTAGCCATCGTTTTCACCTAATTTTGTTCATGTGCTGCGCCGGAACACCGGACTTGGCAGCGTCACAACGATGTTGGTTCGTTGTGTTGATGAAGCTACTGTAGCCATTGGTTTGTGTTGCGTGAAGTGATATATTTCGAAGTCAGTATTTCACTTTCTGCAATACAGCCTGATCACGGCGCGCTGTCTGCCATGGAGTTGAGATGGATATTCGAAGTTGTCAGTTGTTTTTGCATCTGGCCAATAGCTTGAACTTTGCGCGTACCGCCGAGCAGCTGTATGTCAGCCCATCGACCTTGACCCGTATCATTCAGCGCTTTGAAGACGACCTAGGCGTACAGCTATTTAGTCGGGATAAACGGTCAGTAAAACTCACGCCGGCCGGCGAGCGGTTTCGCCAGTTTGTGTTGAATTATCTGAATGATTGGCAGCAATTGCAGCATGATTTAAGCGGCACGCCGGACGCCTTAGCCGGCGAGATCCGGTTATTCTGCACTGTCACCGCCAGTTACAGCCATCTGCCGCAGATTTTAGATAAGTTCCGCGTGTTGTGCCCTAAAGCCGAAATCAAACTGACCACCGGGGATGCAGCGGCCGCTTTGGAAAAAGTAAAACAAGATGACGCAGATATCGCCTTAGCGGTCTATCCACCGAATTTGCCATTGAATCTAACCTTTACCAGCATTGCCAAATTGCCGCTGTATTTGATTGCGCCGGTGATCCCTTGCAAGGTCAATGAGCTACTGGCCAAAACGCCAGTGCCGTGGCAGGAAGTACCGCTCATTTTACCAGAACACGGCCCAGCACGAGCACGGCTAGATGCCTGGTTACAGCACGAAGGCATTGAGCCCAATGTGGTCGCCAAAGTCGAAGGGCATGAAGCCATGGTCAGTATGGTGGCGCTTGGCACCGGCATCGCCATTGCTGCAGAGCCAGTTATTCAACACTCGCCGGTGCGGGAACGCGTACGTCTTATCGACGCCGGGTTTGCCTTCGAACCCTTTGATTTGGGGCTATGCATGCAATCCAAACGCCTGCACGAGCCGTTGATGCGGGCGTTTTGGCAACTGGCTTCAGGTCACCCTGCCTTGCAACAAGAGGGCAATCGGACGCCTTAACAGCAGCCCTAGTGGCAGCAAGGTCGCCAGTGCCACCACGGCGAGTAAAATGCACAAACTTGGCATCACCGCATGCCAATCAAACACCGGCGCTGCGATCATCCGCTGTAACCATGGAAACAGCAGCATTGCGATACCAGCCGTCAGCACACTACTGCCCAGTGCCAACCCCGCATAGCGGCCAAACGTTTGCCATAAGAGACGCTGTGCAGTCGCCCCCACCGCGAGTTGTGTTCCCAGTTGTTGCTGTTGCGAGGTAAACTGCACACGCAATTGCACATACAAGCACCACGCAGCAAACATGGCGATTAACAACGCAAGCGCGAAGGCAATACGGCTAAATAACCAATACGCCTCATTGGCCGCCGTCAGCTGTGCCGCCAAAGTCCCTAGGTAGCGAACCTCGACACGTTGACCTTGTCGGTCAGCCCAATCCTCCAGCTCCAGCACTCGTTGCTCTAACGCCGCAGGAGGCGCTATCAACCACAACTGACGATAGCCGCCCCATGCCGTCGGTGTCAGCGGTAAATACAGCCGCAACTGAGATGCGGACGCGACACCTGCGTGCGGTAAATTGGCAACCACACCGGCGATAGTGACATCTTTGAATACCCCTTCGGAGTATTGCAAACGTCGACCAATCAATTGGCTGTAAGGCTGATCTGATTCGAGCAGGGCATCAGCCAGCGC
The DNA here is from genome assembly GCA_964437935.1 of uncultured Rheinheimera sp. Classification (GTDB taxonomy): domain Bacteria; phylum Pseudomonadota; class Gammaproteobacteria; order Enterobacterales; family Alteromonadaceae; genus Pararheinheimera. The sequence goes on along the minus strand of CAYTIQ010000002.1, from coordinate 82,133 downwards.
CTGATTGATCACCACTGTGTGCGGCTCTAAAACCGTGCTACCGGCCAGAACTTGCGTATTTAGTACCGCTAGATAGTTAGCGCTAATGGCTTGACCCATCACAAACTGCTGTAGTTGTTGGCGCCCCCACTGGTACTGGATTTCAGTTTCAAAGGCTCGCATAAACGACGAAGCTGCCAAGGTTTGTTGCGGATAACGTGGATTCAACGCCCCCTGTTGCACGGCTATATCAGGTTGGATGCCTGTTTCAAAGGTTAGCTCCACTTCTTCAAAAGCCTGCCAAGGTCGAATCTGTTGCTGTTGCCGTTGTAAATGCTGCTGCATAGACAAGCCTAACACTAGCGCCACAGCAGCAAAACTTAGCTGCAGCACAAACTGCGCATACGCCAAACGAATTTGCACTTTGCTTTGTTGACCTTGCCGTTGGCGAAACATCAGTTGCCCGCGCAGCAACCAAAGCAGTGGTAACTGCGCACACACTTGCAAAAACAACACAATCACCAGCCCGGCGCACACGGCGTATTGCCAGTGAAACGGCATGCCGGCGGCACCAAAATACTGTTCAAACAAACTTAACTGGGTTAACTGTTGCTGCACATACCCAAAGCAAATAACCCCAAGCACGCCACTGGTCAGGATCAACGGCAACTGCTCAACCGCACATTGCCATGCCAGACGCCCGCTTGTGGCCCCCAGCACTTGTCGCATGCCCAATTCATGTTGGCGCTGACTGAACTGGCTGATAAAACTCAACATTAAATTCAATCCAACCACTGCCGCGCAGACCACACTAAAACACAACAACAACCAAAACTGCCGGCTTAATTGCTGACGTTGCTCTGGAAATAGCTCCACGCCAGCCAACAGCACTGCGGTATGGTCATCTTCGCTCATCCGATAGTCTTGCTGACCCAGCCACTCGACAGCTCGCTGTTGATAGGCTTGGCTCAACTCGGTCAAATCTGCGAAGTCCGCGACCGCAATAAAGGCAATGCTATGTGGCAAGTTTTCAGCAAACGCCAACGCTTTGGGGCCGACACTCGAGGTGCTACGTTCTTGATCTAACTGCAAAAATGGGGCAAAACGCTCTTCCCACGGCAGCCAAAGCCCTGGCCGTTCGGTACCGAACCGGTCCATGGCGGCGGGCAATACCCCTTGGATCACATAACGACGACCACTTTTGCGTACCAGCACCTCGCTGGTTTGCAGTGCTGGTTTGCCTAGCGCCACCCATAACCAATGACTCAGCACAGCACCGTCGCTACTGACGTGGGCGAAAGCATCCGTCAGCCCCAACACTTCCAGCAGCGAGCTTTGGTAATACGCGGTATGGATCTGTTCAAGTTCTTGCTCTGCGATACGCAGGCTACTTTGTTGCAGCTGCACAATCGCCAGCTGTTGCACCCCAGCCACCTGCTGTAATCGATACAATTCGGCATTACTACTTTTGGCATAATGCCCCCGCGCATCAATGCGGTGCACAGTCGCAACCGCACCTTGGGTGCTAACCCAGCTTGGAAGGGGATTATGTAAGTGTGGCCACAGCTGCAACAACAACAGTACCAACGCAGCAAAGCCGCCAAGTCCAAGCGCTAACAAGGCCCAGAGCCACCGTTGTCCTTGCCACAACCGCCAACCAAACACCACGTCAAACATCATACAACTCGCTGCATCTGCTGATCGTGCTGAGCGACAAAACATCCATCCGCCAAATACAGACGGCGTTGGGCGGAGGCTGCCAACTGGGGATCATGAGTTACCATCAGCACAGTCGACCCTTGCTGATGCAGCCGATGGAGCAAATCCATCACCAAGCTGGCGCTTTGACTATCCAAATTACCTGTGGGTTCATCGGCCAAAATCAGGCTGGGCTTAGTGACAAGAGCACGGGCTATCGCCACGCGTTGTTGTTGTCCACCGGATAATTCCTCAGGATAACTGGCGACTTTATCGTCCAGCCCGACATCCGCCAACATCTGCGTTGCTAGCTGCTGACGCTGGCGCTGGCTCAGGTCTTTTTGGTAACGTAGCGGCAGCATGACATTTTCCAGCGCAGTCATTTGGCTGATCAGGTTAAAGTTTTGAAATACCCAACCGATGTGACGGTTACGAATGACACTTAACTGATACGACGACAATCCCGACACGGCTTGCCCCAATAACCAGTGCTCGCCGCTGCATAAATGATCCAACAGACCGATGATCGACAACAGGGTGGATTTCCCACTACCGGAGCGGCCTTCAATCGCCACAAACTCACCACGCTCAATCTTGAAGTCGATGTCGGTTAATACTCTCGACTGCACACGACCTTGCTGGAATGACTTAACGCCATGCCGGATCTCAACCAAGATGTCAGCCATGCACATCCTCCAAGGCAATGGAATCCGCCTGTAACAAGCTCGATGGCACCTGTAATAACACTTCAGCGCCCACCGCGATGCCCTGCCCCAACACCATCTGTTCTGCCGTAAGTTGTTGAATATCGACCGAGGTACGAACAAAACGCTGCGAGGCATCATCCCAGACGAATAGCGACTGATTAGCACCCCGTTTGGCAATGTAATCCGCACGTGCTACACGCAAGCCCTTGCTGTCGCTCGACACCTGGATATCGCCACGCACCTCAATATAAGCCCGCGCTGTGTCGGGCAAATCGCCTTGTAAGGTCACATCCACCCGCAAGAAGTTATCGACGATATTCGGGGATAACCAACTGACGAGCCCTGACATCGTCTTGCCTTTGATATTGAGCAATACGGGTTGGCCGGTTTTGATCTGCGCAGCATCCATCGCCGCTACTTTCAGTTCCGCCACCAACAGCCCAGGCTCTGCGACTTGGCCTATCGCTTGCCCAGCGACGACTTGGCTACCAGCTTTTAAGGATTCGTCCAACATCACCAGTTGGCCTGCTAAATCCGCTTGGATTTGTAACGCTTGGATATCTTGGCCTGCGATATCACGCATTTTTTCGGTGCGTTGCTGATTAAGTAAGGCTGCACGCAACCGACTTTGGCTGGACGCCGAAAAGCCGCTGAGTTTTTCGTCGGCCAACTCCACTTTTTGTTGCGCTTGTGCCAACAGGGCTTGGCTTTGGGCAAAATCGAGTGCGGATATGATTTGACGTTGGAACAACGCTTGTTTTGCGGTTAATTGCGTTTGCAATAAATCACGCTCCGCTTTGGCTAATTTCAGATCATGCGAAAGCTGTAGCTGTTCTTGCTGCAGTTGCTGTTGCACCAGCAAATACTCCGCTTGCTGCGCTTGCAATGCCAGTTGTTGCTCTTCAAATACCCGCTGCAACTTAGGATTAACCAACTGCACAATGGTTTGGCCTTTTGTCACCAAGGCACCAGCGCGTTGCTGAACCGAGAGCACCCGACCTTCGGTCATTGCAATTAAGCTTTGTACTTTTTCTGGTACCAGCACGCCAAAGGCATTGATGGTAGCCGTGGTCGCGGCTACCTCGACTTTTGCAGTCTTTGCGATGCGATCAACAGGCGCACGGCTTCCCAAAAGCCACAGCGTCAGTGCTACAACGGTAAGACCCGCTATACCCACTAACACAACGCGTTGGTGCATGCTGGCGCGCTCGGTAGGAATTTCCATAAACCATTCTCGAGTGTAAGCGGACATCACAATGTCGCAGCATTAAAAATAAATGCAACATGACGCTAACAAAGCAAAAACAAAGATGCAAGCGATTGTTTCAAATGAAGAAAAATGGCTAAGTATTACAAGCAGTGACAGTGAAATGGTCGGCAGAGAAAATGAATCTGAATAAGGGGTATGCCGAAAGAGGCAATAGTGGAACTTCGATTAAATAAAACTGAGAGCCTCAAACAGCATGGCAGCACCAAACTGCCACGCGATTTAAGGGATGACTGAGATTATTTCACAACCCGTAAATGCCCACCTTTCTTCGGCGGTGTCGGGTCTGGGGTAGGATCTGTCGACGACTCTTCTTCGGTCAATTCAATCTCTTCCAACGCCTCTTCATCGTCGTACTCTTCAGCAGAGAACATTGTGCCAGCGCCATTTTCACGAGCATAAATGGCCAACGCGGCTTTCAGCGGTACACAAATGGCAAACGGCGCACCACCAAAGCGAGCATTAAAGCGGATAGCGTCATTGCCAAGCTCTAAATTTCCGACTGCGCCAGGACTGATATTCAGCACAATTTGACCATTTTGCACATGCTGAGGCGGTACTTTAACCCCCACTTGCGTGGCATCCACCACCAGATATGGCGTGCCGTTGTTGTCGACAATCCATTCATAAAACGCGCGCAGCAGATAAGGGCGATTTGATGTCATTTGCATAAAAAATTCCTACCAATCAGCGCGAATACGCCGCTCTTGCTCGGTCAATGATTGCTGAAAGCCGTCGCGTTCAAACACGCGCAACATGTAGTTTTTAATTGATTTTGCCGCAGGACCAACCAGCTCAATACCTAGTTGCGGTAGCCGCCATAATAAGGCTGCCAGATAACAATCCAACAAGCTGTATTCATCACTCATAAAAAATGGCTGCTCGTCAAACAGCGGCGCAATCGATAACAGGCTTTCCCGCAAGTCACGACGTGCATCGGCAGCATCTTTGCTATCTGCCAAAATCTTGTCTACCAGCACCAACCAATCGCGGCGGATGCGGTACAGCATTTGGCGGCTCTGTGCCCGAGCGACCGGATAAACAGGCAACAACGGCGGGTGAGGAAAACGTTCGTCCAAATATTCCAAAATAATATCGGATTGGTACAACGCCAGATCCCGGTCAATTAACGTCGGTAGCGAACCATAAGGATTCACCTCGTACACGTCCTCAGGCAGCATATCTGACTTGACTTGCACCCAATCTGCCGCAATGCCTTTTTCAGCCAAGACCATCCGTACATGATGGCAATACATATCATCACTGGCGGTAAACAATGTCATGGTATTACGACGACTGGCCTGAGTTGCCATGAACAATCCTCTTTAACGTGAAGTTAAAAAGGGGCCTCAGAGGCCCCTTTTGTCGAGCGGGTGCGGTATTAATGCACGTCTTTCCAGTACTCTTTCTTCAGCAAGAATGCAAAGATGAAGAAAATAAACAGGAAGATCATCACTTTAATACCCAAGCTTTGCGATTCAAGCTTGCTTGGTTGACCGGCGTAGGTCAGGTAGTTGACTAAGTCACCCACAGCACGATCGTACTCGTCGGTGCTCATCTCACCTGAACCATCAGTCACAATGACTGTTTTCTGATGTTGGTTGCCGTCTGCATCAGTGGTGGTGGTATGTTCCAGCGTAGGAATACCTTGCAACTCTTGCAGCACGTGCGGCATACCCACTAATGGGAACACTACGTTGTTCACGCCAAATGGACGGCTTGGGTCCACGTAGAACGAACGTAAGTAGGTGTATACCCAATCAGAACCACGCACGCGAGTAACGTTGGTTAAATCTGGTGGCGCCGCACCAAACCAAGTGGCTTGGTCAAGTTTTGGCGCACCATTTTTGATGTAGTCACCCACTTTGTTGGCACCAAACGCCAAGTTTTTCATGCCCACTTCATCTGGAATCTGCAAGTCGCGGAAGGTCCGTGAATAGCGGTTATATTCCATTTGGTGGCAACCTAAACAGTAGTTTTGGTACAAACGCATACCGCGTTGTAACGACTCTGTATCTTTCAGGTTGACCGGCGCTTTATCCAAGTGCACGTCATGGCCAGCAGCTGCAAATACCGATGTAGATGCCACCAGAGCCAGGACTGACAATACTCTTTTCAGCATTATGATAACCTCACTGGCAATGGCTTGGTTTTTTCATTTTTGCTGTAGAACCACAGCGCAATGAAGTAACCGAAGTAGAAGAACGACGCGATTTGAGCACACAATGTATACGTTGGGGTTGCAGGTAATACACCAAGCACACCTAACACCACGAAGCTGATCACGAAGTTAACTAAGTTGATTTTATGCAAGGTTGAACGGTAACGCACTGAACGGACTTTACAACGATCTAACCATGGCAACAGCGCTAACAGAATGATCGCCGCGAACATCGCAATCGCGCCCCACAATTGATCCGGTACGGCACGCAGAATGGCGTAGAACGGAGTGAAGTACCATACTGGAGCGATATGATCTGGCGTTTTCATTGGGTTTGCAGGTTCGAAGTTTGGTTTTTCTAAGAAATAACCACCGCCTTCTGGTGCAAAGAAAATCACCGCACAGAACAGAATTAAGAAACCAACCACACCCACGATATCTTTAACGGTGTAATACGGATGGAAAGGGATCGCATCAACGATAATTTTCTTACCGCCTTTGGTGAAGTACTCATGGAAAGTGAATTTATCAGAAACGTTATTCTCAATTTTCTGACCTTCATTAGGTACTTTGACATCGATACCATCTGGGTTGTTAGAACCCACTTCGTGCAGGGCGATAATGTGCAGGAACACTAAAATGACCAACACTAACGGCAGTGCAATGACGTGCAGGGCGAAGAAGCGGTTCAACGTCGCGCCAGAGATAACGTAGTCACCACGGATCCACAGTGTCAGGTCATCACCGATGCCTGGAATAACACCGAAGATAGAGATGATAACTTGCGCACCCCAGAATGACATTTGGCCCCATGGTAATAAATAACCCATGAACGCTTCAGCCATTAACACTAAGAAAATAAACATACCGAAAATCCACAGTAACTCACGTGGTTTTTGGTAAGAGCCGTACATCATCCCGCGGAACATGTGCAGATAGACGACGATAAAGAAAGCAGACGCACCCGTGGAGTGCATATAACGCAGCAACCAGCCGTAATCCACTTCACGCATGATGTATTCAACGGAAGCAAAAGCACGTTCAGCTGTCGGTTCGAAGTTCATCGTCAACCAGATACCTGTGACGATTTGATTCACCAGTACCAACATCGCTAGCGAGCCGAAGAAGTACCAGAAGTTAAAGTTTTTTGGCGCAGGATACTGCATGACGTGGAGATTCATTTTCTCCATAAATGGCATGCGGTATTCAATCCAACTCATCAGGTTTTTGAACATTAGGCGACCCCCTCGTCCACACCGATAACCAGATTACTATCGTCTTTAAACATGTATGGTGGAACCATCAAGTTTTTCGGAGCTGGAACACCTTGGAATACGCGGCCTGCCATATCGTAGGTTGAACCATGGCACGGGCAGAAGAAACCAGATGCAATGCCTGACACGTGGGCGTCAAAATCAGACATTTTGTAGGTAGGTGAGCAACCTAAGTGGGTACAAATACCTACAGCAACAAAAATTTCAGGTTTTTTCGAACGATGACGGTTCTTCGCGTAAGCTGGTTGTTGCTCAACATCAGAGTTCGGGTCACGCAGATTTGGTTCTGTCGTCTCTAAACTCTTCAACATCTCTGGGGTACGTTTGACGACCCACACTGGTTTACCGCGCCATTCCACCCGAATAAGCTGACCTGGCTCGAGTTTGCTGATATTGGCAGAAACAGGCGCACCCGCTTGTTTTGCCTTCTCACTCGGATTCCAAGACGCAATAAAGGGAACGGCTGCTCCGACCGCACCAACAGCCCCAACGACTGAAGTTGCGATGGTCAGAAAGCGACGGCGACCATGATCTACTGGCGCATTGCTCATCCACTCATCTCCACGTTTACGCTCAATTGTTGACCAATATGAACGGCTGACTTACAGCGATTATTATAAGTTGAAAAAATACCGCGGATCATAATGAAAAGCCCTGTGCGACACAAGGATTTAGGCGTAAAGAGTTCACCTTCTCGCCGCATTTATGTCGATGCTTTGATCCACGACAGGGAGTCCGTTTGCTTTTTGACCGATTTGGCTAGTTTGCCGCATCCTGCAACAAACTCAATGAAGAACATTCTAGGCAACTATAGACGCCGTATAATAAAAAACCCGACACAAGGCCGGGTTTTTTGATAAAAACGAATTAACGTTTTGAGTACTGTGGACGCTTACGCGCTTTGTGCAGACCGACTTTCTTACGTTCAACTTGACGAGCGTCACGTGTAACGAAGCCAGCTTTACGCAGCGTTGGACGCAGCGACTCATCGAATTCCATCAGAGCACGTGTGATACCGTGGCGGATTGCGCCAGCTTGACCAGTGATACCACCACCTTTAACAGTGATGTACATGTCAAACTTGCCAACCATGTCCACTAACTCTAATGCTTGCATAACAACCATACGAGCCGTTGGACGACCGAAGTATTCGTTCAGAGAGCGTTGGTTGATAACGATGTTACCAGAACCTGCTTTCAGGAATACACGAGCTGTAGAGGTCTTACGACGACCTGTACCGTAATATTGATTCTGTGCCATGTTCTATGCTCCCGTTAGATGTCTAAAACTTGTGGTTGCTGAGCGGCGTGCTGGTGCTCTGCACCTGCATACACTTTCAGCTTACGGAACATAGCGCGACCCAGTGGGCCTTTTGGCAGCATGCCTTTAACAGCAACTTCCAGAACCATTTCTGGTTTCTTCGCAATCAGCTTCTCAAAGTTAATTTCTTTGATGCCGCCTGGGAAGCCAGAGTGGCTGTAGTACATTTTGTCTTGCGCTTTTTTGCCAGTAACAGCCACTTTGTCAGCATTAACGACGATGATGTAGTCGCCAGTGTCAACGTGTGGAGTGTACTCAGCTTTATGCTTACCGCGCAGGCGGCGAGCGATTTCCGTTGCTAAACGACCCAGGGTTTTACCTGATGCGTCAACAACATACCAGTCGCGTTGTACGCTTTCTGGTTTAGCAGTAAAAGTTTTCATTGAAACTACCCAAAAATAAAATTGTTACACCTTACACAGCCCCTTCGAACCGTGTCGTTGATCGTACCCCTTCGAGTACCGCACCCCACCTGGCTAAGGTGGGCTCAGGCTGTAACGTGGGCCGGCGCGGGATTATATAGGATGCGTGCACAAAAAACAGCCCTTTTCGTACACTTTTTCAAAGGAATTACCGCAGTACCTGCGCTTTATGGCAAATGCGCAAGCGCTAGGTAATCATGCGATTGCATTTCTTGCAGTCGACTCAAACAGCGACGAAACTCAAACGACAAAATTCCACCACTATAGAGTTGTTCCATCGGCACTGCCGCCGAGATGATTAACTTCACTTTTCGCTCGTAGAATTCATCCACCAAGGCGATAAATCGCCGTGCCGCATCATCATTGCCCTGCCCCATCTGTTTGACATTGGACATTAATAAGGTGTGATAGATTTTACTGAGTTCCATGTAGTCATATTGACTGCGGGGCTTTTCGCATAATTCACTAAATTCAAACCAGATAATCCCTTCCGCCTCACGACGAAACTGCACAGCCCGGTGAGCAATATCAATAGTCGCGTTGGCTTGACGCGGCTCAGTGGACAAGGCCATAAAATAGTTATGCAGGTTATCTTCGGCCTGCACATCCAACGGTGAGTGATAAATTTCTGCTTGGGTCAAGGTTCTTAATCGGTAGTCAATCCCACTATCGACATTGACCACCTCAGTGAATTGATTAATAAGCGCGATAGCAGGCAAAAACCGAGCGCGCTGCAAGCCGTTCCGATATAAGCCATCGGGTTCGATATTAGACGTTGCGACCAGAGTGATGCCGCGAGCAAACAAAGCTTGCATTAGAGTGCCTAAAATCATCGCATCCGTGATATCAGACACAAAAAACTCATCAAAACAAATAATATCCGTTTCAGACTTAAACTGATCCGCCACTTTTTCCAGCGGGTTCTTTTCACCGGCTAGTAACTTTAATTGATCATGCACTTTGTGCATGAAACGGTGAAAATGCACACGCATTTTCCGGGTGGTTGGCAAACAGTCATAAAAGGTATCCACCAAATAGGTTTTACCCCGGCCAACGCCACCCCAGAAATACAAGCCTTTAAGCGGCTGCACCGCAGGCGTTTTTCCCGTTAGCTTTTGCCACAATGAAGGTTTTACCGGTTCATGCTTGGTGAAATCGTCATACAGTCGCTGTAAATGGCGTACGGCAGCCTGTTGAGCCTCATCAAAGTGGAAATCTGGACGCTGTAGATCCAACTGGTATTTTTGCAACGGGGTCATCACGGAATAACGTCTAAGTAGCGGCGAAAAAACTGCCGATATATTAACATGCCTTACCACTGTCGGTAAGAAGTTCGGTTACACTATCGACTTAGTTGTTGGTTTTGGAGTTTTATCATGATGTATGCATTAGCATTTTTTATCGGCGCAACAGTTGGCGCCCTCGCCGCGTGGTTTTTAGCGATGCGACAGTTTAATCAGCACCAGCTGCAAAAAGAACTCAGCGCAAGCAAAGAACAATTACAACAGTATCGTTCTGACGTCTCCAGCCATTTAGAAACGACGCAACAGTTGATGACTCAACTGCAGGATAACTACGAGAAAATTGCGCGTCACATGGCCAGTACAAAAATGACGCTGGTCGATCGCCCTTCCGTGGCATCCCCGACTTCGAATTTAAACTATTTATCCTCGGATACCGCTCAACAGATCCGTCAATCGATTGACCAAATCGAAGAACGCCGCAGAAAACCTGTGATCCACAGCGTTCAACCACTTGATTATGCAGGGCAATCGAGCGGCTTAATGAAAGCCAATCCAGCAAAACCTGAACAATCCGAGTGAACTTTTTAAAACACAGTCTGTCTCAACGGAAAGTTATCCTAAGGAGACAACTGTGTTATGAAAATGAAGTTATCGCTTGTCACCGCCAGTATTTTCGCGGCCGTATTGGCGGCCCATTCTCTGAATGCCCATGCCGCTTTACCTTTTTTTGGCAATAGCACGTCTAGCGACACACCGTCACTTGCGCCGATGCTCGAAAAGGCGACACCTGCGGTCGTTAACATCAATGTCGCAGGAAATCGAGAAGTAAAACAACGCCTTCCTGATGCCTTCCAACAGTTTTTCGGCCAAGGCGAATTAAGTCGTCAACAACCATTTCGTGGCTTAGGCTCTGGCGTCATTATTGATGCGGCCAAAGGCTACGTCGTTACAAACTCACACGTCATTAATCAAGCAGACGAAATCCAAGTCACGCTAAAAGATGGTCGAACTTTTGAAGCCAAAAAAATCGGCGAAGACCCTGAAAGTGACATCGCCCTGCTGCAAATCAAAGCAGACAATCTCGTGGCCATCCCGGTGGCTGATTCCGATAACCTGCGTGTAGGTGATTATGCCATCGCTATTGGAAACCCTTTCGGCTTAGGTCAAACCGTGACGTCCGGTATTGTGTCTGCGCTAGGCCGTGGCGGGCTTGATATTGAAAAATATGAAGATTTCATTCAAACCGATGCGGCCATCAATAGTGGGAACTCCGGCGGTGCGTTAGTGAACCTAAAGGGTGAACTGATTGGCATCAACACGGCGATCCTGGGGCCAAATGGCGGCAACATTGGGATTGGCTTTGCGATTCCATCCACCATGATGCAAAACTTAGTGAACCAAATCATTGAGTTTGGTGAAGTAAAACGGGGCGTGTTAGGGGTCGAAGGCAGTGATTTAAACGCTGAACTGGCCAAAAACATGAACGTTAAGTCAAGCCAAGGGGTGTTCATCGGCAAAGTAACGCCAAATTCAGGCGCTGCCAAAGCCGGTATTAAGGCAGGCGATATTATTACCAGCCTTAATGGTAAACCCATTCATAGCATGTCTGAGTTACGCGCACGTGTCGGCACTTTAGGTGTTGGTAAATCAGTGAAACTTGGGGTTTTGCGTGAAGACAAACAGCTTGAACTGAGCGTAACGTTAAGTGCCCAAGATCAAGCAAAAGTCACCGCAGGCAATCTGCATGAAATGTTAGCCGGCGCAGAATTTAGCAACGGCAAAACTATCGATGGTGACAACGGCATCCAGATCAGCAGCATCGCGCAAGGTTCGCCAGCCGATCGCCTAGGGTTACAAAAAGGGGATGTGATTGTCGGTGTTGGCCGTGCAAGAACTGAAACTATCAATCAGTTGCGCGATATTTTAAGCAAAGCCAACGGCGTGATTGCTCTGCAAGTTCAACGCGACGATGTGTTGTTTTACGTGTTGATTCGCTAAACATCGCAACGGTTAAAAAGGCTGCTACGGCAGCCTTTTTTTTACTGCCGAAACTGAACGAAAATGCTATGCTCAATCTTTTGGCAAAAACAGAGCAGCGCTGTGGGCAACTCCCTGATTTTTATTCTGAAAAGTGTCGCATACGGCTTAGCTGTCGCTCTGTTATGGTTGTTGTTTGTTCAGCCCGAGGGACGCAATCAACTGAAAACTCTGTTAACCACCAACTCAAGCCCTGCGCAGGCCATCTCCTACGCCAAAGCGGTGCGCGCTGCTGCACCTTCGGTGGTCAACGTCTATACACGTAGCACCCAAGTGGATGAGCGCTCTTATGGCCAACGCCTGATTCAGAATCAATCGCTGGGCTCTGGTGTGATCATGCGAGCAGATGGCTACATCGTGACCAACTACCATGTCGTCAATGGCGCGGATCAGATCGTGGTGGCCTTGCAAGATGGGCGTCAACTCGATGCCTTGCTCATAGGGCAAGACAAAATGACCGACCTCGCCGTGCTTAAAGTCGAAGCTGAAAATCTACCCGTGATCCCCCAGCAGACCGATATTCAACCACAAGTGGGTGATTTAGTCCTCGCCATCGGCAACCCGTTAAACCTAGGCCAATCGATTACCCAAGGCATCATTAGTGCGACGGGACGTGCCGGTTTAAGCACCAATTCCTACACTGACTTTATGCAAATGGACGCAGCTATTAACGAAGGAAACTCAGGCGGCGCCTTGGTCAATAGCAATGGCGTGCTGGTGGGGATTAATACCGCCGCTTTTCAGCGCCAGTCCAACTTGGAAGTACAGGGCATTTTCTTCGCCGTGCCTTATCATCTCGCTAATACCATCATGCATAAGCTAATCAAATCCGGCAAAGTTGTCCGTGGTTATCTGGGGATGAATGGCGTTGCGGTCACCACGGCAACTGGCGATATTCAAGTATCCACGGCTCAGCCATTTTATGGTGTGCAAATCAGTGAAGTCGATTCATTTGGACCTGCCGAGCAAGCAGGCCTGTTGCGGGGCGATATCGTGCTTGAAATCGCCGGTAAACACTTAACCAGCGTCAGCCAGGCCTTAGACATTGTTGCAGAAACCGAACCAGGCGTTAGCATTGATATCGCGATCGAACGTCAAGGCGAGCGTAAAGTGTTAAAAGCGGTGCTTGGCACCAGACCCGAAGCCTAACATCAGCAGCTATCCCCCAACTTAAGGTTGCCCTTTGCGCCCGTGCACGCTGTAAAAATACAAAAGCCAGTCAAGTGACTGGCTTTTTGCTATCGCGTAAAACATTAGGCAGGAGCGTTGATTCGCTCAATGTTCGCGCCTAAGGCTTGTAATTTGTGCTCGATTTGCTCGTAACCACGGTCAATATGGTAAATACGGTCTACCACAGTATCCCCTGTGGCAACTAAGCCTGCGATCACTAAACTGGCGGATGCACGCAAATCCGTTGCCATCACTTGTGCACCATACAGTTGGTCTGAATGCTGACACACCGCCGTATTGCCCTCTAACTGAATGTTGGCGCCCATCCGCTGTAATTCAGGCACGTGCATAAAGCGGTTTTCGAAAATAGTCTCTGTGACCATACCAACACCCGAGCCCACAACGTTCAGCACGGTAAACTGCGCTTGCATATCGGTGGGGAAGCCTGGATGCGGCACCGTCTTAACATTGACAGCTTTCAGGCTTCTGCCTGTCATATTCACACGGATCCAATCAGCGCCTGTCGTGACATCTGCGCCTGCTTCACGTAATTTCTCTAACACAACTTCCAGTTCACCTGGATCTGTGTTGATACAGGTCACATCACCACCTGTGACTGCAGCTGCGACTAAGAAAGTACCGGTTTCAATACGGTCAGGTAATACTTTGTGCTGTGCGCCAATCAGTTTATCGACCCCTTCAACACGAATAGTTGGGGTGCCTGCACCACTAATCTTCGCACCCATGGCGTTAAGATAGTTTGCTAAATCAACAACTTCAGGCTCACGCGCCGCGTTTTCAATAATAGTAACGCCCTGCGCAAGGGTCGCTGCCATTAACAGGTTTTCAGTGCCGGTCACACTCACAAGATCCATCACTAAGTGAGCGCCTTGCAAACGTTCGGCTTTTGCCTTGATATAACCATTTTCAACAACAATGGTTGCACCCATTTTGCGCAAGCCATCGATATGTAAATTCACAGGTCGAGCACCAATGGCGCAACCACCAGGCAATGACACCTCGGCATAACCAAAACGCGCAAGCAAAGGCCCCAACGCCAAAATAGAGGCACGCATTGTTCGAACTAGTTCGTAGGGCGCCACTTGGCTATTGATATGGGTTGCATCGACAGTGACCGCATCACCGTTGCGCTCAACGGACGCGCCAAACAAGCGTAGCAACTTGAATGTGGTGTCGATATCGCGCAGTGCAGGCACATTGCTAATAATGGAAGGTTGTTCACCCAGTAAGGTTGCAAACAAAATCGGCAACGCCGCATTCTTTGCACCTGAAATGGAGACTTGACCTGTTAAACGAGCGCCACCTTTGACGAGAAACTGTTGCATAGATTTATACCGGATTTAAGAGTTTTTCCCGTCGCCATTGGACAGGTGTAAAAGCTTTAATTTGCAAGGCGTGAATGGCGCCTGAGGCAATATCATCCATCAATGGAGCGTAAACCAGTTGCTGTTGTTTCACGCGGCTTAAGCCTTCAAAGCAATCCCCTACAGCAACCACTTGATAGTGACTACCATCGGTTTTCACATATACTTCAGCAAGTTGCAGAGCTTGCGCCAAGCGTTCCTCAATCTGTTTACAATCCATACGGACCCCTCGTCAGCAAATAAAACATGGCAGGTTATTGCCATAAAACAAAACCCGGCGAGCAGCCGGGTTGCGATTATAACGCGAATTTATAGGTATTTCAGCTTTCTATCGGCAACAGGTTTAATACACCACCGACACTGGCAATTTGTCGTAATTGCTCAGGCACTTGGGTTAAGCGGATCTGCAGCTGTTGCTGCTTCGCCAACGCTAACTGGTGAATTAACCAGGCAAGGCCGGCGGTATCGACTTGTTGCAGCTGCCCCAAGCGAAACTCCACCGCTCCTTTGGCACTTGATAATGCTTTACAAGGTTCCACCGTTGGTACTGTCTGGCGATTCAACTCACCTTGAATCAACAGCACCTGGCCTTGTAACTCGATCTTAAGCATTTTTGTTTTTCTCAGGCGCTTTGATGGGTGCTTTAGCTTTTTCTTTCAACAGCGAGGCAACACTGGTCAAGCCTTGTTGCTTGATTAAATTACTCAGCTCAGAGCGTTTGCTGTCTAACAAAGAGATACCTTCTGCAACCATGTCATAAACCAGCCAAGTATTGGTGTTTTTACCTTTTTTAAGCTTGAACTCAATGTTGATATCTGGCTTACCTGGGTCAATCACACGTGTTTTGATGGTAATGATTTTTTTGCCAGCATCTGGCATCTGACCCGGTTCAATAATAACTTTTTGGTCATGGTATTGGGTAAACACACCCGCGTAAGTACCGACCATGTAGTCGCGGAACGCACCTTCAAAATTGGCCAATTCAGCTTTATCAACCGTGTTCAACTTTAAAGAGTTGCCAATAACATACCGTGAGGCGTAACCGCTGTCGATGTAAGGAACCATTTCTTCATTAACGATGGTACGCAAGATTTCAGGGTTTTTCTTAATTTCCGCTTGTTCACGTGCAATGCGTTGGAATGTTTTATCGGCGACGAACTCCATCATTTTGTATGGATCTTCAAAGGTCTGCGGTGTGTCCGCAGCCTGAACAGGTTGCCATAATGTCAGCGTTAGAGCGGCTACAAAACTCAGTAATTTTTTCATTATTGATTCCCACGATTAAATAAAAACTGACCAATCAACTCTTCCAACACTATGGCTGACTTGGTGTCTTCGATGGTATCGCCATCTTTTAGGATCGACACACTTTCATCCACAAAACCAGGTTGTAAGCCAACGTACTGTTCTCCCAACAAGCCTGAAGTCAGGATTGATAAGGTGCTGGTTTCAGGGAAGTTGCTGTATGCGCTATTAATTTCAAGCACCACCACAGGTTGAAAATTCTCAGGGTCTAATTTAATGGACTCCACTCGGCCCACCACCACGCCCCCCACTTTGACCGGTGAACGCACTTTTAAACCACCAATGTTGCTAAATTTAGCTTGCAGGTGATAACTCTGATCAGAGCCAGTCACACCGGTATTGGCAACACGCAGCGCTAATAACAAGATGGCTGCGATGGCTAGAGAAACAAAAAAACCTACAAATAATTCAAGTTTACGCGTCGTCATTTTTTATCCACCAAACATGACTGCTGTTAAAACAAAATCAAAACCAAGCACAGCCAATGACGAAGTCACCACTGTTTGTGTTGTCGCTGCACTGATGCCTTCGGATGTTGGCACCGCGTCATACCCTTTGTGCAATGCAATGAGGGTAACAATCAGCGCAAACACAAAGCTTTTGATTACGCCATTTAAAACATCTTGCTGTAAATCAACGTTGGCTTGCATCGCCGACCAGTAACCACCAGCATCCACACCAAGCCAGTCCACCCCAACTAAGTGACCGCCCAAAATACCCACCGCGTTAAAAATCAACGCCAGCAGTGGCATACTGATGACACCAGCCCAAAAACGCGGAGCGATCACGCGACGTAATGGGTCAACGGCCATCATTTCCATCGATGACAACTGCTCAGTGGCTTTCATCAAGCCGATTTCTGCGGTTAAGGCACTTCCTGCCCGACCAGCAAATAGCAGTGCTGTCACCACTGGCCCAAGTTCACGTAGCAAACTCAACGCGACCAGCGGCCCTAACATCTGCTCCGCACCAAACTTCGCCAATACGGTATAGCCCTGTAGCGCTAGGACCATACCGATAAACAAGCCCGATACCACTATAATCACTAGTGACTGGACACCCACCACATACAGCTGTTTCATGTACAGCGGCCAAGCTTTGATAGGCCGTGGCCGCCCCATCAAAGCGCCAGCCAGCATCAAGCTTGCACGGCCAAGCCCTGATAACAAATCTAAAGTGGCCGCGCCAATTTGTTCTATTTTATGCAACATCAGCGCGACATCTCCAACAACTCGTCGGCATAATTGGCCGCACGGAAATGAAAGGGAACCGGACCATCCGCTTCCCCTTTAAGGAATTGTTGCACCAGCGGCGACTCATGCTGACGCAACTGTTCCGGCGTGCCATGCCCAATGACGCGTTTATCCGCCACCACATACACGTAATCGGCGATACTCATCACTTCGTCCACGTCATGGGATACCACGATAGACGTCAGACCCAGCGCATCGTTGAGTGACTTGATTAATCGAACAATCACGCCCATGGAAATAGGGTCCTGACCGGCGAAAGGCTCGTCATACATAATCAATTGCGGATCTAATGCAATAGACCTCGCCAAGGCGGCTCGGCGGGCCATACCACCCGATAGCTCAGATGGATAAAGATCTCGGGCACCACGCAAACCCACAGCTTCCAACTTCATCAACACCATCAGACGAATGATGTCTTCAGAGAGTTTGGTGTGTTCACGGATCGGAAATGCGACATTATCAAACACCGTCATCTCGGTAAAAAGAGCGCCGCTTTGAAACAACATGCTCATTTTTTGCCGGGCGCGATACAAATCTGGCCGAGACAAGGTGGGAATATTTTCGCCATCGAACAAAATCGCGCCATGGTCAGGCTTTAATTGCCCACCGATCAAACGCAACAAGGTCGTCTTACCTATGCCACTAGGCCCCATAATGGCTGTGACTTTGCCACGGGCGAATTGCATACTCATGTCTTGATAGATGACACGATCGCCTCGGCGGAATGTTAAATTCTGGATATCAACCAGTGGATTATCCAACCCCACGTCTCTCTCACTTATATTCGAATTCACTGAATGCAACTGGCTGGTCAAACTGCGAGACAGACCAAAAAGCGCGCGCACTATAAAGTTCACCGAATCAGCTGGCAACTACACAAAAATATAGAATGAATATTCTACTCTTTTTTTGAACGCTAAACATGCACAAAAATTGTAATAATGAGTTGCAACTTTTCGCTAAATCCGAAAGAAACCAGTTTTTTTTGCTTTTACGCTGCAGAATCAGGAAAATGCCAACTTCTGTAGAAAATTAGCGCTGAAGCAAGAACAACAGACATAAACAGCGTATTTTCGGGGCCGAAACTGAATTTCAGCTTAATGGTATCACCTGTTAAGCATCTTTACCGCTGGAGCACCTGCCGCATGGTTGATTATCGCGCTGTCGCACGCCGAGTCCTCGACATTGAAAGCAACGCAATTGCCCAATTGCAGCACTACCTCAACGCTGATTTTGAACATGCTTGCAAGCTGATGTTTGAGTGCAAAGGCCGTATCGTGGTCATTGGAATGGGTAAATCCGGCCATATCAGTAATAAAATTGCAGCAACCTTGGCATCGACCGGTAGTCCTGCATTTTTTGTCCATCCAGGTGAAGCAAGTCATGGCGATTTGGGCATGATCACGCCCAACGATGTGGTGTTAGCACTGTCAAACTCAGGCGAAACTGACGAAGTCTTGAAAATACTGCCAGTGCTTAAACGTTTGGATATCCCTGTGATTGCCATGACAGGCAATCCTCAATCAACATTAGCTCGTCACGCCACTGTCCATGTGCAAGTGTCAGTGCAACAAGAAGCATGCCCGTTGGGGTTAGCCCCCACAGCATCCACCACCGCCGCGTTAGCGATGGGTGATGCGATGGCCGTGGCCTTGTTGGAAGCCCGAGGCTTTTCTGCCGATGATTTTGCGTTGTCACACCCAGGTGGCAGCCTCGGCCGTCGTTTGCTACTTCGGATCTGCGATATCATGCATACGGGTGAACAAATCCCGCTGGTCGATGCCGGAGCTAGCTTGCCTGAAGCTCTACTCGAGATTAGTAAAAAAGGCTTAGGCATGACCGGTATCACCGATTCTAGTGGCCAACTCTGTGGTATTTTCACTGATGGCGATTTAAGGCGTGTGCTGGACCAACGTTTGGATATCCATAATACGCCGATCAAAGCCGTCATGACGGCCAATTGCGTCACTGTTCAGCCACAGATGTTGGCTGCAGAAGCATTGCAAATCATGGAAAAGAAAAAAATCAATGCGCTATTGGTGGTTGATGAACAACGTGTGCCTATCGGTGCATTTAATATGCATGACCTGCTCAAAGCTGGAGTCATTTGATGTCGCTATATCAAGAGTTGTACCAGCCCATTGCCAAGGACTTACTCGACCAAGCACGTCAGGTTCGTTTAGTGATTTTTGATGTCGACGGCGTTTTTTCCGACGGCAGAATATATCTGGGAAATACCGGCGAAGAACTGAAAGCCTTTCACACCCGAGATGGATACGGTGTCAAAGCTCTTCGCCAAGCAGGCATCGAAGTCGCCATTATCACTGGACGTCACTCGCAAATTGTTGCCTCGCGGATGGCATCGTTAACAGTGCAACACATCTACCAAGGGCAAGAGAACAAACTACCGGCCTTTGAGGAACTGTTGACGAAATTACAGCTCCAACCGCAACAGGTTGCCTATTTAGGTGATGATTTGTCAGACTGGAGCGTGATGCAGCATGTCGGACTGAGTGTAGCCGTTCAAGACGCCCATCCTTGGTTGTGCCGACATGCCAACCTAGTGACTGCTAGACCTGGTGGCTTCGGTGCTGTGCGTGAGTTGTGCGATCTGTTACTGATCGCCCAAGATAAATTCTTAAGCTTTAACGGAAGCAGTACATGATTCGCCAACTGTTTTGGCTAGCTCTGATTATTATTTGTGCCGCTGTATTGTATGGTTGGTTTGATATGGCTGAGCCTGATGCGCCTCGTTCGGGCCCAAACCAGTTAGTGCCTGATTACATCGCCTACAATGTGACCCAAACCAGTTACGACGCGAACGGCCAACGGATTAGCAAAGTGGCCGCAAGCCAAATGCTATTTTTCAACCAACTCGAACAGGTTCAATTCGAGCGACCTGCATTTACGTTGTTTGATCAACAAACACCACGCTGGCAAGCGACCAGTGAACAAGGGGTCTGGTTTGAAGGGAATCGTGTCATTTTGGAACAAAATGTTGAAGTCGAAAACCTGCACAGCGACGAATTATTTCGAAAAATTCAGTCACAGCAGTTGGAAATGGCTTTAGACTCCCAGATCTTACAAACACAACAACCCGTCAAAATCTTAGGACAAGGTTTTATTATCGATGGCAAGGGCATTCGCGCAGATTTAGTCTCGCAAAAAATGCAGCTGTTTAAGCATCAGGGTACGGTATATCAACATGCAAAAAATTAACGCAGTGCTTTTGCTGTCTATGCTGCTCAGCATCGGCGCAGTGGCCAAGTCCACCGACATGAAAGAGCCCATCCACGTCGATGCCGCGCGCACCGATGCGTCGATCAAAGACCAAATGCTGGTGTATTCTGGCAATGTCTCGGTCAAGCAGGGCTCGCTGGAAATCAAAGCCGAAAAGTTAACTGTGGACCGCTCCGCCGGTTATGGCAAAGAAGTCTTTATCGCCCAAGGTACACCTGCGGTCTATTCCCAACTGCTGGATGGTGACAAACCTATTCAAGCCAGTGCTGAGGAAATTCGCTATAACGTTGCCGACCGCACCTTAACACTAACAGGCAAAGCCGAAATTACCCAGAGCGGTTCGTTGGTGCAATCCGCTCGGATTGTTTACGACTTAGACAAGCAACAATTATCGGCAGAAAGCGGCAAAGAAACCGACCGCGTCATTACTATCTTTACACCTGAGGGAATTAAGTGAGAACGTTGCGTGCTGCCCATCTGGCGAAAAGCTACAAAGGCCGTCAAGTTGTCAAAGATGTCAGCCTTGAAGTGAACGCGGGTCAAATCGTCGGTTTGTTAGGTCCCAATGGTGCAGGTAAAACTACAACGTTTTACATGATTGTAGGACTGGTCCCCTCCGATAAAGGCCTTATCACCTTGGGCGATGATGATATTACCCATGAGCCCATTCACGCTCGAGCTCGGCTTGGTATCGGTTATCTGCCTCAAGAAAGCTCTATTTTCCGCAAGCTCAGCGTGTGGGAAAACTTGATGGCGATTTTGCAAACACGCAAAGATTTAAACCGTGAGCAACAAGAAGCGACCGCCGACGAACTGCTGGATGAATTCAATATTACTCATATCAGAAACAGCCTTGGCATGAGTCTGTCCGGTGGCGAACGCCGCCGCGTGGAGATTGCTCGCGCTTTAGCAGCAAATCCAGCATTTATCTTGTTGGATGAACCTTTCGCGGGAGTCGATCCTATTTCAGTGCTCGACATCAAAAAGATCATTCAACACCTTCGCAATCGTGGGATTGGAGTGTTAATCACTGACCATAACGTGCGCGAAACCCTCGATGTATGTGAAATTGCGTATATTGTTAGCCACGGCAATCTGATAGCTGCCGGTTCACCTGCCGAAGTATTAGCCGATCAGCAGGTACGGGATGTGTACCTCGGGGATCAATTCAGGCTATAGTTAGCAAAAAACCGTATTTAGGTTGTCAGGAGCAACAGGACGTCCATGAAGCCATCGTTACAGCTCAGGCTTGGTCAGCAACTCACAATGACTCCGCAATTGCAGCAAGCAATCAAATTGCTGCAGTTGTCGACCATTGAATTGCAGCAGGAGATCCAAGAAGCACTGGACGCCAATCCGCTGTTAGAAATGGAAGAAGAATTTGGCAACGACACGAGCGCTAGTGCCAGTGAATCAACACTCTCGTTAGAACGTGACTTGGCCGACTCCTCAGAACAAGTTCATACCGACGAATATTCAGAACCAGAAATCCAAGATACTAGCGACGCCCTCACCGAACAAAACATCAAAGAAGATTTGCCATTAGACAGCACTTGGGATGACATGGTCAGCGCCGCCCCAGTAGCCGGTACCACGCCAGTGGATGACGACATGGTGTTCCAAGGTGAAACCACAGAGACCTTGCAAGACTATTTGCGTTGGCAGATGCAATTAACACCCTTTAGTGACACCGACCGCGCTATTGCCGAAATTATTATTGAAGCCGTCGACGAAAATGGTTTATTGACCATCAGTGCCGAAGAAATTTTAGAATCTCTTGGGCTCGATGATGTCGAGGCTGATGAAGTCGAAGCTGTGATCAAACGTATTCAACTGTTTGATCCTGTGGGGGTTGCTGCGCGGTCGATCCAAGAATGTTTATTAATCCAATTAAAACAATTTGACCCCAATACACCTTTTTTACGCGAAACTCGTGATGTAATTCAATTTCATAGCGAATTTTTAGCGAATAGGGATTTCCGTTCTTTGATGCGTGTGACTAAACTCAAAGAAGATGAGTTGCGCGAAGTGATGCGGTTAATCCACAGTCTGAATCCTCGACCTGGTGCTGACGTCATTCGCGAAGAGCAGCAATATACGATTCCTGATGTCTCAGTGAAAAAGGTGAAAGGTCGCTGGGTGGTTGAGTTAAATCCCGACGCGTTCCCCAAAATCCGCATCAACGAACAATATGCCGCGATGTCGCGTCAAGTGCGTAACTCATCGGATAGTCAGTTTATTCGCTCCCATCTACAAGAAGCCAAGTGGTTTCTGAAAAGTTTAGAGAGCCGAAACGAGACGTTGTTAAAAGTGGCCAATTGTATTGTGCAACAACAGCAAGCATTTTTTGAGCATGGTGAAGAAGCCATGAAACCTATGGTGCTCAATGATGTTGCGGAGATGGTCGGTATGCATGAATCAACAATTTCGCGGGTTACCACGCAAAAATATATGCATACACCCCGAGGAATTTTTGAACTTAAGTTCTTCTTCTCTAGTCATGTAAGTACAGACAGTGGCGGAGAATGCTCCTCCACAGCAATTCGTGCCTTTATCAAGAAATTGGTGGCAGCGGAAAATCCGGCAAAACCGCTCAGTGATAGCCGGATGGCAGAGATCCTCTCTGAGCAAGGTATTAACGTAGCACGGCGTACCATCGCCAAGTATCGCGAAGCCTTGTTTATTCCGCCGTCAAATCAGCGAAAGAGCTTGCTTTAATAAAGTGCTCATCAAAGAAGGAAAAGCGTATGCAAATCAACTTAACTGGTCGTCATGTCGAAATTACTGAAGCACTGAAAGACTACGTGGACAGCAAGTTTGCAAAATTGGAGCGACACTTCGATCACATCAACAACGTGCATGTTATTCTCAACGTCGAAAAATTAAAGCAAATCGCCGAAGCCAAATTGCATCTCAATGGGGGTGAAGTGTTCGCCCAATGTGAAGATGAAAATATGTATGCTGCAATTGATCAGTTAATTGATAAACTGGATCGGCAAGTCATTAAACATAAAGAGAAAATTTCTCGTCATTAATTGCCAACTATGAACCTAAGCACCATGTTGACCAAGGACTGCACGAAAAGTGCGGTCCTTTTTAATAGCAAAAAACGCATTCTCGAGTACATTGCTGAGCTTGCCCATCAATCCCAACCCCAATTAGCTGAAACAACGGTGTTTGAAGCGCTCACCGCGCGTGAAAAACTAGGCTCTACCGGCATCGGTGGAGGCATCGCCATCCCGCATGGCAAAATGAAAGATATTACATCGCCAGTATTGATCTTTGTGGTCAGTGAGGACGGTATAAGCTTTGATGCCATCGATAACCAACCGGTTGATATTTTCTGTGCGATTTTAATCCCAGAAAATCAATGCCAAACGCATTTAACAACTTTGTCTGGTATTGCTCGTTTGCTCAGTCAAAAAGACTTTACTCGCAAAATCCGACATACCAAAACCGACGACGAACTGTATCAATTATTGGTTGCGCAAGCGGAGGCGACAGCACATTCATGAAACTTCTGGTTGTTAGCGGTCGCTCAGGCTCAGGGAAATCGGTCGCACTACGGGTAATGGAAGATCTGGGCTACTACTGTGTTGATAATATTCCAGTCAACCTGCTGCCAACGCTCGCTAACGCGGTTATGGGTCAATATGAACGCGTCGCGGTCAGCATCGACGTGCGTAATTTGCCTCAAGACCCAGAAGAACTCACCGAAATCCTGTCGTATTTACCGCGCAAAGTGGAGCTGACGATCCTTTATCTCGATGCCGACCACACCAGTTTAATTAAACGCTTTAGTGAGACGCGCCGCTTGCATCCACTGTCGCATCAGGCGATGTCGCTGGATGAAGCCATCCAACGCGAGCAGCAATTGCTGGACCCTATTTCCAGCCGTGCCGACTTGTATATTGATACCACTGAGTTGAACGTCCACCAGCTGGCTGAACAGCTACGCGAGCGTATTTTGGGCCAAAAAACAGGTCGCTTGGTGATCCTGTTTGAATCGTTTGGCTTTAAGTACGGCATCCCGAAAGATGCTGATTATGTGTTTGATGCCCGATTTTTACCCAACCCACATTGGGAACCCGAGTTAAAAGTTCTGACCGGTTTAGACCAACCTGTTAAAGATTATTTGGAAGCGCAACCTGCGGTTGCTAAATATACATGGCAAATCAATAGCTTTATTAATACCTGGTTACCGCAACTTGAGCGGAACAATCGCAGCTATTTAACCATAGCGATAGGTTGCACCGGTGGCCAGCATCGCTCTGTGTATATCGTGGAACGTTTAGCAGAAAGCTTTAAAGCATTGCGAGAAGATGTACAGATCCGTCATAGGGAATTGATCCGTCACCATGGAAAATAACTTTCGAGATACCGTCACTATCGTCAATCAATTAGGATTGCATGCCCGTGCCGCCACCAAGCTGGTTCAATTGTGCCAACAATTTGATGCGCGTATCGAATTACATCAAGAAGGACGGGTTGCCGACGCCAGTAGCGTTCTCGCGCTCTTGATGCTTGCGAGCAGCAAAGGTAAAAGCTTAGATGTGGTAACTTCAGGTGAACAAGCTGAGCTCGCGTTAGCGGCTGTGGTTGGTTTAATTCGTAATGGGTTTGATGAGGAGTAACATCCTCCCCCCCTCCACCAATAAACTGGCGGTTTTAAGTTGCTGAAGTGACGTCATCCTGCACTGCGCCTCTGTTAGCTAAGGTAGCAATGCTGTTTAGGGCTCCTCGCGCGCTGTGAGCGCCGCTCTAAGCTTCTACAGCACTAGTCTAGACAACTTAAGAACGCCCTCTAAAAGCATACCCATGCAGGTTTCAGACACTGTACTGCCCTTGCCCACCTGTGCTTGACCATCCGTGTAAAAAAAATCCCCCAGCATGTGCCGGGGGATGTGAAGTAAATCAACTTGAGACTTAGTGACCCGAAACAGGTGTTGTTAAAGCGGGGTCGTGGTTGACTAAATACCCCATCTCTAACATCCAGTTCGTGTAGTGTGGCAACACTTCCACAGTACAAAACAACCCAACGACGGTTAACACTAAGGTGTAAGGTAAAGCCATCACAACCATTCGCATATAGGACAAACGAACGAGTGGAGCGATAGCACTGGTTAACAGGAACAAGAATGCTGCTTGGCCATTTGGTGTCGCGACACTTGGTAAATTGGTACCGGCATTAATCGCAATCGCTAAAAACTCCAGTTGGTCGCGAGTCACGTGGCCCGCCATCCAGGCATTTTTCACTTCGTTAATGTAAACAGTACCAACGAACACATTATCGCTGACCATGGATAACAAACCATTGGCTAAGAACAGCACGCCTAATTGTTCAATACCTTGGAAAGTTAATACCCAATCAATCACAGGCTTGAACAGATTCTGGTCAATAATGACACCTACAATGGCGAAAAACACAACCAAGAGTGCAGTAAATGGTAAGGCTTCTTTAAACGCATGGCCAATCGAATGCTCGTCATTCACCCCAGTGAAGGTTGTTGCCAGAATGATGACCATTAAGCCAATAAGACCTACAGCGGCAACATGCAGGCTTAGACATACAATCAACAAGACCGCGATCACCGTCTGCACCAAATACTTGGCACGCACCACGGCTGTCAACTTCTGCTTTTGTTCATGGTCATATGCCAACAAGACTTGCCGTACCGACGCCGGCAATTCGTAACCAAAATCAAACCATTTCAGTTTTTCAACAATTAACAACGTCAGCAACCCTGCAAAAAGCACAGGAATACTCACCGGGGCAACTCGCAGCGCAAACTCGGTGAAATTCCAACTCATCGCATTGGCGATAATTAAGTTTTGCGGCTCACCCACCATGGTGCAAACGCCACCTAATGCAGTGCCGACGCCTGAATGCATCAGGATGTTTCGTAAAAAACCACGGAACGTCTCTAAATCCGAACGACTTAAATCTGGCAACTCATGATCAACAGAATGGTCATGACTGTCATGGGATTGTTTGCCTGAGGCAACCTTGTGATAAATAGAATAAAAACCAAGTGCAACACTTATCACCACAGCGATCACTGTGAGTGCATCAAGAAATGCAGATAAAAATGCTGACATTAGACAAAATGCAAACGAAATACCGATTTTGGTCTGTATTTTAATCATTAACTTGGTAAATACCAGCAGCAGTAAGTCCTTCATAAAATGAATACCCGCCACCATAAATACCAGCAATAAAACCACGTCCATGTTCGCCGTCACTTCGTGCATCACTCGATCAGGGCTGGTCATCCCCATCGCAACTGCTTGAATAGCTAACAAACCACCAGGCAACAATGGATAGCACTTTAATGCCATGGCTAACGCGAAGATAAACTCGATGACCAGAACCCAACCTGCAACATAGGGGTTTTGCACGAACAACATCGGGTTGATAAACATGAACGCAATAATGACTAACTTATACCAACTTGGTGCACTACCAAGAAAGTTATGATACATCGCCAACGGTATACTGGTAGGCTGCATAATTCCCCTCCACAAGTTTCGCCTAAGCGACTACTAAGACTGACATGTCAATGCAAGATGCATGAATGATTACTTTTACTTTAGATCTCAATCAATTATTCAGTGTATTGCAAATATCTATAAGGATATAGCCAGATTTAGCGTGTTTTGTCTACCGCTAGTCACGAGTTTAGTCTCAATGCAAAACCTGAAAACCCCGACCCCAAATGGTTATCACGTTAACTTGGGTGGGGGTTGCAGACGCTGCCTGAGTAAACTTGATAGTGAAAACAGGCTAAAAATTGCTGAAACGTTCTGCATGTTGCATCAGGGATTTGCACAATTGACGGAAAATGGTTCATAGTTGGTAGACCTACCATCAAAACAGGATATGACCATGGCACTGATGACAGTTAACGAAGTGGCAGCATTTTTAGGAATACAAGATATCCGCGTCGAACGATTAGCACGCGAAAATTTACTGGTACCTGCCGCGAAGGATGATGCAGGCAAACCGATGTTCGAGGAAGAAGACGTCAAACGTTATAAGGTGTTAGCACAACGACTGGGTGGTTTATAAAACCAAAGACGACGGCACGTCTAATGGATGCTGCGCAAGTTGCAGCAGGGTTTGTCGTGCCAATCGTGTTTTATCTACAGCGTCTGGCAATGATCGATACCACAACCAACAAAATCCACAATACAACAATTTGCAATAATACAAGCGCTCTGACACTGCGACATTCGCTTGAGGTCGATATTGTAAATACAGATCCAACAAACGCTGTTGCTCTTGGCTGTTAAGTTCGAGATTAAGCACCAAGGCCGCTAAATCAAAACAACTATCCGCTCGCTGACAATATTCATAATCAATCAACCACAGCTGATGGTGTTGCAACAAAATGTTGCCACTGTGCAAATCCATATGACAAAGCACTTGATCAATCGGCAACTGCGCCAGTTGTGCGCTAGCCCACTGCAAACATAGCCAAGCGTCTTGGTCCTCTCGCTGCCAGACGGCCTGACCTTTCTGTCGTAACTCAGCCAAATACGCTGCAGTGTCCAGCACCGGGGTTTGTACTTTGAGCTTGTGTAATCGGGTCAATTTTTCAACCAACTGGGCAAATTCAGCATGATGCAATTCCCACGAAAAATGACGTGAGTGCGTGATAAAATCACTGATTAAAATCCGCTGATGGTTATTCAGACACAAAGGCGCTGGCGCAATGCCAACCGCAGCGGCGGCATGCTGGCAACGTAATTCTTGTTGACGACATACCCCAGCCACATTCGGTCGATAATGCCGAACCAAATAATGGCCACGTTGGGTATGCACATAGTAGTTGTCATTGGTAGAACTGGCCGCTAACTTTTGTAAGGCTAGCGGCACATGGTTGGCGAAAAACTCTAACCGTTGGCAAAGATGCCAGATTTGACGTTCAGTTGCTGTTGTTGGTAGCTGTTGCGCCATGCCAAGTATCCCAATGCTGCTATCACGGTGTATATAACAAAAAGCGCGCTGAAAAAATACAAATCTTTTTGCAAATACATGTAGATGGACGCAGCATCGATCGCCACCCAATACAACCAATTGGAGACAACTTTACGCGCAGTGAGGTAAGTACCAAGTACTGCAAAGCAGGTGATTTGCGCGCCCAGATAGGCAAAATCTGTGCTGGTAAACTGCTGCATCAGATATCCCAACACCGCGCCTATCGCCGTTGTTACTGCAATAAGTTTGACGTGTTGACGCGCCCCCCACTCGACCACTGGCTTGGCATCCTCGCTGTGCTGACGCAGTTGATACCAGTTCCACCAGCCATACAATGCCATCCCTGCGTAATACAACTGCAACAAAGCATCCGTCATCAAGTTTGCATGCAACATGATTTGAATAGTGAGCAGCGTACTCAGTAACGCCGCGGGCCAACACCACAAACTGTGGCGGATTGCCAACACGGTATAACTCAGGGCTAACGCAGTTGCTAACAGTTCAATGCCTGTTTGCAACTGCCATTGGCTAACAACTTGTTGCCACAGGTCGGTCATGGCCGCAGATCACCATGTAAAAACTTACACACGAACACCACTTTGCCGTAGCGTTCGAATGACCACCGAATGCAACGCTGCAACGCTGCCATCACCACATCATAATCACCAAAAAGCTGGGTGCTCATGGTGTTGGTGATCACGAGCATCTCGTGTTCTTTATTCAGTTCTTCAATGAACCCTTTGATAGGTTCGATATACTCAGTGGTCAGCGGATACTTGCTGATCTCGACAGATAACTTCATCTCGCGCTCCTTAGAACTGAACTTTTACCGTAACACCAATACGACGCGGTTCACCCAATTGTTCATACAGATGATCGCTGTAACCATCGCGTGGGTCATTGCCGAAGAAAAAGCCTTGAACGCCGTACGTATTATCCAACAAGTTTCGTGACCACAACGTCACGCTGGTATTCTCAAGCTGGTAACGTACATTCAGCGCCATCAGCGTCACCGCCTGCGCTCGAATATCATCAGAATCGGAATAAAAATAACCGGCCTTGCGATTTAATTGTAGCGACAGCGACAATGCATCCAGCGCTTGCCAATCAAACCCGGTGCCGAATTGCCACTTTGGTGCTTGCGCTTGGTCACGACCAGATTGATCAACCCCTGCTTTGGTGACAAAACCGTCCATCGAGCTTTCTAGCCAAGCGGCATTGACGATCAAACGCAGCGACTCAAGCAGCTGGTAACTATTGTCCATCTCTAAGCCATAATTACGACCAGAACTGGCATTATCAATGTAACCAACAAACTTAGTACCTTGACGCAACCAGGCTTTTAACTGCATGTCGTCACGCCACATCGAAAACGCAGCAACACGACTGACTAATTTCTGATCCAGGCTGATCCCTTTGACACCAAATTCCGCATTCCACAGATATTCTGGTGAAAACTCTGATTTTTTATCCAAAAACTGCCGGATATCAGCGCCGAATTTGCTATTTTTACTTTCCGAGACGGCTTCACCGTTCACGCCGCCAACTTTATAACCGCGCGACACCAAGCCATACACTTGGGTATTGGCTGTAACTTGATAGGCAAGGCTAACTTTACCGCCCCACATCCAATAGTCGGTGTCCTTGCTAAAACCATTGCTGACATAATCCGCTTGATAACGTTCAGCACGTGCACCATAGGTGAAGGTCAAGTCAGAACCGAGCGATTGTGCATGCTCACCATATACGGCGGTATTCTGACGAGAAAACTCACTGGTAAAGTCTTGATCGAGATACGTGTATTTGCGTGTTAGGTCAATCGAAAGATCCGAGGCGTAGAGTCCAAAAGTCCAATCCGATTCTGCCGCGTTTTTGCTGGTAAATCGCTGATCGACACTCCACAACTGGCGATCACGCAGGTACAAATCTTCTGAACTGTATTCATCGGGATGTATCCCAGTGTAAGCCCAATCCTCGTCATAGCCGTAGGAGGTGTCAGCACCCACCATACTCCACTGCGTCTGGCTATCGGCAAATGCCCAACCACGGTAGTTTGCTTTGATCGCACCTGTCCACACGTCTTGTGCATCACGACCTGGTTGGTCGGATAACGTTGACCTATCGCGGTCCAACGAAAACGCATCGTAGCCATTGTCGATATCGTGGCGGTTGATAATGACATCAAGCGTCAAATCACCCGTTAGCTCAACACGACTTTTTAGATGGTAGTTGCGCTCTTGAATATTATTGGTGTCGTCACGGCGTAAATACTTATTGTAGATAAATCCATCTGACGTTTGACCGTCGGCCACAACGCGGACTGCCCAGCGATCGGTGACTTGTGTATTGGCAACGGCGGCCCAAGCAAAACTATCATAGTTCGCGCGCGTAACTTGCAAGCTACCTTCAGTGCTCTGTGAGGCATCTTCGGTGGTAAGATTTAGCATACCAGCCAAGGCGTTAGCGCCAAAGCGCGTGGCTTCTGGGCCACGGAATACTTCGAGTTGCTGATTATCGGCAAGGCTCAATACACCAAGCCCTGAGTAATCAATACCATCAACCAACACCCCCACCGACGGGTTGATGCTATCAACAAATTCGCTGCGCTCGCCGATGCCACGCATTTGTAAAAAACGACCGCGAGACGCACCTGCCGTGAAGTTTAAGTTAGGAACTGAGTTTAAAAGATCATCCAAATGCTGAGCAGCTTGACGAGCTTGCTCATCTTGACTCAGCACCGCGATGCTGCCTGGAATTTTTTGCAAATTTTGCCGATGGAAATCACCACGAACTTCGATGGCCTCAATCGCAGAGGAATCGGCCTTAGCAGCAAAGGCACTGTGGCATGCAAGGGTAAGAAGAGAAAATGAAAACGCAGCAAGACGCGACATATAAATACTCCGAGGAAAAACGGATCATGCGCGCAGCTAGGAAGTAAATACGACCATCCCTCCGCCGGTATGACCCGGATCAGGTTCTAAGGGTTTGCCTGACGGCATCTCAGCTTTCGCACCCCTTGGTTTTGGCCGGCAGTTTATAACCAAAGTGCAAATGCAGCAAGGTAATACAGAAAATTTAACCTTTCTAAAACTGGCATCTTGTGGTTGTTCAGCTAGGGTTAAAAAGACGCAAACTTTGTTTGCCAACTATAACAAGAGGAAAAATATGAAGAAGTTGACCGCCATCGCTCTGTTTACCTGCCTGTTAACTGCGCCTACTGCATTTGCTGGGGATGATTCTGACGAAGTTGTGTACTCGACTGAAGGATACTGTTTGTTATCAAACGAGGGGGTATCGAACGACTATTTAAACGCGTACGCACGTAAACTAGGGACTAAACCTTCGATGAAAGTGTGTAATAGTTTTCGCGAAATCGTGTCGGAATCTCGTCCGAAAGAATGGGATTACCCGGGTGGTCGGCCCTATCCAGGCAGCGTGATCCGTTTATCTGCCAGCCAAATCGAAATGTTACAAGCGTTAAATAAAACTCAAAAGTAACGTTGAGATGGCGGAGTATGCTTGCTCCGCCATCTGCTGTTAGACGGTGGACGTTGGTTAAGCAACCCTCTGAAAAGAGTTATCCCTGACAATTCGGGCAAAACACTGTACTACGCTGGCCAAGTCTTATCTCAACTAGATGGGTTTGACAGGTCACGCATGGTTGTTGACCGCGTCCGTAGACTAATAATTCTTGTTTGAAGTAGCCCGGTTTACCGTCCGCCTGACTGAAATCTTTAAGCGTCGTCCCCCCTTGTGCAATTGCATGCGCGAGAGTTTTCTTGACGACATCAGTCAGTACTGCGCATTGCGCCAAGGTCAGCGTTTTGGCCGGTTTTGTTGGCAAAATCTGGGCTTTGAATAACGCCTCATTGGCATAAATATTTCCAACGCCCACGACGACATGGTTATCCATCAACACCAACTTGATAGCAGCGCTGCGCTTTTGACAACAAGCAAATAGATGCTCAGCGGTGAACTCGGCGGTCAGAGGTTCTGGTCCAAGACTCTGCAACAATTCATGAGGGTGCTGATGATCCTGCCACAATACGGCGCCAAACCGCCTAGTATCATTCAGTCGCAACAACTTGCCATTGTCCAACAGCCAATCCACATGATCATGTTTTTCAGCCGCCGCAGTCGCATCTAGAACTTTTAAATGCCCAGACATTCCTAGATGAATCAAAATGCTGCCGCTTGGTAACTCAATCAATAAATATTTGGCTCGACGCTTCACCGCTAAAATAGGTTCATTCTTTAGCTGGGATATTTCAGTTGGCACCGGCCAACGTAGCTGAGGTTGGCGCACAACTACTTTTTTTAATACGGCTCCAGTTAAATAAGGCTCAATCCCCAAACGAGACACTTCTACTTCTGGTAATTCAGGCATTACAAACTCCAATATGCATGGGAAAGGCTATTGTCTGAGCGACACAGGACATAACTGATTGAGTAACAAATCCGACAACCGATACCAGGCGTTGCCAACCTGCAGATAATCTCCATCTGTGCCTGTACTTAACTGAACCCGTAAGTTTTCCGCTTGACCCGATACAACCAACTCCACCTGGCAGACCACCGCAGCCAACGGCGCATCGGGCAAAGCACTTGGCAGCTGTAACCTTTGCCATGCTTGCATCACAGGGTCCACCGCCAGCGGACGAGATGGCATAAACTGCCACACGCCAGCGACATTGGTAAGCTTAGCGGCGGGAAAACGATATTCGAGATACTGCTGATGTGGCAAGATTAGCTGGGTGGGTAAGTCAGATTTGCCCTTTAATACATGCGGCACGATGTAAAACAAGACAAACAGCGTTAACACGCCAAACACAATGACATTATTCCAGCCGCGTCGAGTTAATCTCACAGTACTCTCCTTCGCTATAACCAATCAATTCAATGCTTTATTGTTCAGTGTTCCACAACCCAAGCCGACTTGACGTGAGCCGCGTACAGCATATTCCAGAATGCAAAAAAACAAAAACCCGGCAGAACCGGGTTTTTGTTTGACAGAAATCTTTCGATTACTTGATTTTCGCTTCTTTGAAAATCACGTGCTTACGCACTTTAGGATCGAATTTTTTGATTTCCATTTTTTCTGGCATGGTGCGCTTGTTCTTATCAGTAGTGTAGAAGAAGCCTGTACCAGCAGAAGAAACTAAACGGATTTTATCGCGCATTTGTTAATTCCTTAGACCTTTTGACCGTTTGCACGCAGGTCAGCTAATACTGCATCGATACCATTTTTATCGATGATACGCATCCCTTTTGTGCTCAGACGCAGAGTCACAAAACGGTTTTCGCTTTCAACCCAGAAACGGTGAGTTTGCAGGTTAGGCAGGAAACGGCGCTTAGTAGCGTTGTTGGCGTGTGAACGACGGTTACCTACCATCGGACCTTTGCCAGTGATTTGGCACACTCTAGACATGTCAATGTATCTCCAAAATTACTTCAGCTCGAGCTTGTCGTTATTCTTCTGGCCAAGAAGAATACGCCGGATTTCTGAAAGGGCGCAATTTATACACGATATGCCAAAAAAACTCAAGGCAATTCTGCCCAAGTTTATGCAAGGATCGTGAACGATCTTTCAGATCTTACAGCCAGCCGCGTTCTGCGAACGAGATTACCTCGGTATCGCCGACTACAAAATGATCCAATAACTTGATGTCGACCAAGGCCATAGCCTGGGTCAGGCGTTCCGTTATCGCTCTGTCAGCGCGACTTGGCTCAGCAACTCCGGACGGATGATTGTGAGCTAGTATAACGGCGGCCGCATTATGCGCTAAAGCGCTCTGAACTACAATACGAGGATACACCGGAGATGCGTCAATCGTGCCATAAAACAGGGGTTCGGCTTTGATAAGTCGATGTTGGCTATCTAAATACAGCAACATAAATATTTCACGTTGTTCAAACCCAAGTGAGTACTGCAGGTATTGTTTGACACGACTGGGCTCGGTAAACACGGTTTCACGCTGCAGATTTTGATACAAACAGCGGCGGCACAATTCCAGAACCGCTTGCGTCTTGACGTACCGAGCTAGCCCGAGACCTTTCTGTCGACAAAACTGCTGACGACTGGCCGTAAACAAGCTGCGAATACCCCCTAAATCGGCTAACAACTGGCGCGATAGGCTCACCACATCTTGGCCGGCTACGCCATGCCCTAAAAACACCGCCAGCAATTCGCTATCCGACAAGGCTTGGGCACCGAACTGCAATAATTTTTCCCGCGGTTGCTCCGCGACGGGGAACTCTCGTAGAGCCATGGATTCACGTCCTTGTGTTTCGTGGTATCTTATCTGCCTTCTCTCAAGCAGACGGTTTGGTTATGCACAACATCCTTGCTGGCAAAAACATACTTTTAGGGATTTGTGGCGGCATTGCCGCCTATAAAGCCGCTGATTTAGTCCGCCGCTTAAAAGAACGTGGCGCGGACGTGCGGGTGGTGTTAACCCACGGCGGCAGCGAATTTATTACCCCCTTAACCTTACAAGCGTTATCGGGACATCCAGTCGGCCAATCGTTATTAGATCCAGCCGCAGAAGCAGCCATGGGCCATATCGAGTTGGCACGTTGGGCCGATTTAATCCTGGTCGCCCCCGCGACCGCTGATGTCATCGCTAAAATCGCCCACGGCCATGCCGACGACTTATTAACGACCTGCATCTTAGCCTGCGCGGCACCGCTGGCCATAGCGCCAGCGATGAATCAGCAGATGTATAAAAACATAGCTACTCAAAGCAATTTGGCAACCTTAAAGTCACGAGATATTCACATATTAGGCCCAGCAGCGGGTGAGCAAGCCTGTGGTGACGTTGGCATGGGCCGGATGCTAGAACCATTGCAACTGGTTGATGCTGTGATTGATTTGTTTGAAAAACCTAGACCACTCAAAGGTTTACACTTTTGCATTACCGCAGGCCCAACGCGGGAAGCCATAGATCCGGTACGCTATATCAGTAACCACAGTTCAGGAAAAATGGGTTACGCCCTCGCCCAAGCGGCTGCTGAGTTAGGGGCTGATGTGACTTTGATAAGCGGCCCTGTGCAACTGAAAACGCCAACGGGTGTAACACGCATCGATGTGGTGAGTGCCCAAGACATGTTCGAAGCAGCGATGCTACACGCACCCCAACACGGTATTTTTATTGGCTGCGCAGCTGTTGCCGATTTTCGCATGGCCCACTTGGCCACCCAGAAAATGAAAAAGACGGCCGACGAAGACGGCCTGACGCTGAAACTGGTAAAAAATCCAGACATTATTGCCAGCGTCGCAGCGCTAACCAGCCAGCGACCTTTTACGGTGGGCTTTGCCGCAGAAACCGAGCAAGTCGACAGCTACGCCAAACAAAAATTGGCGAAAAAGAACTTAGATTTAATCTGTGCCAATGATGTCTCTGACCCAGCCCTTGGCTTTAACAGCGACGATAACGCAATGACGGTGTACAGCAAAAATGCAGAGTACCCGCTTGGCCGTCGCAGTAAAACAGAGTTGGCCAGTGCCCTGATTTCATTAATTGTTGAGCATTATCATGAAACAAAACATTGAGTTAAAAATTTTAGACCCTCGCATCGGCACTGAATATCCGCTACCGGAATACGCGACGCCGGGTTCTGCCGGTTTGGATTTACGCGCCATTCTTGATGAACCGCTGACGCTGCAACCGGGCCAAACAGTGTTGATCCCAACGGGTATCGCCATTCATATCGGTGATGCGAACTTGTGTGCAACCATTCTGCCGCGCTCAGGCATGGGCCATAAACACGGTATCGTGCTGGGGAACTTGGTTGGGTTGATTGACTCGGATTATCAAGGCCAGCTGATGGTGTCCACCTGGAACCGTGGCCAGAGCGACTTTACGATTCAACCAGGCGATCGCATCGCGCAGCTAGTATTTATGCCGGTCGTGCAAGCGCAATTCTCCATTGTGCAGGATTTCGATGCTTCAGAACGCGGTGAAGGTGGCTTTGGCCACAGCGGACGTCAATAAGCTATATGACTCAAACACGCCCTAGTAATCGAAAAGAGCAAATTCTGCAGGCATTTGCAGCGATGCTGGAAAAAAATCCAGGTCAACGCATTACTACTGCGGCATTAGCGGAGCATGTGGGCGTCTCTGAGGCCGCGCTTTATCGGCATTTTCCGAGTAAAGCGCGGATGTTTGAAGGTTTAATCGAATACATCGAAGACAGCCTACAAAAAACCATCTTTGATATTTTGCAAAAACACAAACAAGCCGAACACCGCGTGCAACTTATTGTGCAGAACTTGCTGCTATTTGCCGAGAAAAACCCAGGTATGTGCCGTTTGTTAACAGGGGAAGCGCTGCAAGGGGAACAAGAACGTCTGCGTGAACGCATCACCCAACTGTTTGATAAACTTGAACAACAGCTAAAGCAGTGCCTGCGTGAACGACGTCTTCGCGAAGGCAAACCGCTCGGTGGTGATGAAGGCGCTTTGGCCAGCCTATTACTGGCCACGGTGGAGGGTAAAATTCACCAGTTTGTACGTTCCGATTTCGTTAAATCACCTTATGCTGATTTTCGAAACCAATGGGAAATGTTACGCCACGGCTTATTTGGGGTGCATCAATCCTTGCCTTAAGCAAGTCAACGACCGCTCAAATACCGACAGCCCGCCACGCAGACGGGCTACTGTGCCCATCATCCCCCAAAAAACTTATTATAAATTGCCACGCCCCAGACCAAACCGACGATCAACAAGCTAAAGGTCACTGCAGCGGAGCCCATATCTTTGGCGCGGCCAGAGAGCTCGTGGCGCTCTAAGCTGACCCGATCCGTTAAGGCTTCAATGGCGGAGTTCAGCAACTCAACAATCATCACCAACAATAAAGTGCCGACCAACAAAGCCCAATGCTCGGTCGAACTGGCTAAATAAAACGAAAACGGAAACATCAACATCGCCAGAATAGCTTCTTGACGAAATGCGGCTTCAAAGCGCCAAGCGGCGACGAGACCTTTGCGAGAACATTCGGTCGCTTTAAAAATACGGGCGATGCCGCCACCGTTGGGTTTATTGATCACGCTGTACTCCGAATACTGTACTGAAAAACGAGTGTATTCAATTTGATAGATTAAGGGCCAGTGTCACTGGCCCTCAGATGGTTGATACTGGCAGCTTAGCCTGAAGAGAGTCTTAACTCAACATTGAAGCTACGCAGAGCAGCAGCGTGTTATGCAACGCCATACTGCGCGCGGTAAGCCCGCACCGCGTCCAGATGCTCGGCTAATTCTGGTTTGCCCTCTAAATAGCTGATCAAATCGTTTAAACCAACGATCGACACAACTTTGGTGCCAAAATCACGTTCAACTTCTTGAATGGCAGACAGTTCACCTTGGCCGCGTTCTTGGCGATCCAGCGCGATTAACACGCCCGCCAATTCGGCACCTTGAGCCTTGATGATTTCCATCGACTCGCGAATAGCGGTGCCTGCGGTGATCACGTCATCCACTAGCATAATGCGGCCTTGGAGCGGCGAGCCCACTAAACTACCGCCCTCGCCATGGGTTTTGGCTTCTTTGCGGTTAAAGCAATAAGGCACATCGTGATTGTGATGCTCGGCAAGCGCCACCGCGGTGGTGGTTGCAATTGGAATACCTTTGTAGGCAGGGCCAAACAACACGTCAAAGGCAATGCCAGCGTCGGTCAGCGCTGCAGCGTAGAAGCGGCCCAACTTGGCCAAATCACCGCCTGTGTTAAACAACCCCGCATTAAAAAAGTATGGGCTGGTGCGGCCCGATTTTAACGTGAAGGAACCAAACTTCAGCACCTGACGCGACAGGGCAAATTCGATAAATTCTTGTTGAAACGCTTTCATTTAAAACCTCAGGCTAACACTTTCTTTTGTTCATCGATGATTTCACGAATAGCCGCTTTGGCGAGGCCAAGCATGTCGTTCATTTCGTCAAAGCTAAATGGCTCGGCTTCAGCCGTGCCTTGAATTTCAATGACTTTACCGGTTTCGGTCATCACTACGTTCATGTCGGTATCGGCGGCTGAGTCTTCAACATATTCCAAATCGGCAATGGCTTCACCTTGGTAAATACCGACAGACACTGCTGCAACCATGTATTTTAAAGGGTTGGTTTTGATTAACCCTTTGGCGCGCATACCGTTTAATGCATCACACAGCGCGACACAAGCACCGGTAATGGCCGCGGTGCGTGTGCCGCCATCGGCTTGGATCACGTCGCAGTCAAAAGTAATGGTGTTTTCACCAAGCAGCGTTAAATCCACCGCAGCGCGCAGTGCGCGACCAATCAAACGTTGAATTTCCATGGTACGACCGGCTTGTTTACCGCGCGCCGCTTCACGGTCGTTCCGGGTGTGGGTCGCGCGTGGCAACATGCCGTATTCTGCGGTGATCCAGCCTTTGCCTTGGCCTTTCATGAAACGAGGAACTCCCTCCTCCACAGACGCAGTACAAATCACTTTGGTGTTGCCAAATTCAACCAACACAGAGCCTTCGGCGTGTGCGGTGAAATGGCGAGTGAAGCTGATAGGACGGATCTGACTGGCGGTTCTGCCGCTTGGACGCATGGTGACCTCGATGAATGGCTCGGTGGTTGAATCGAAAATTCGACAAAAGAATGGTCGATTATAGGGCTTTTCTGGCTCTGGTGTCACGCCACGCGGCGATGCCCGCCACAAAGGACGGTCAAAATCAGCGCTGTCCGCAGCGGGTCATCCATCAGGGCTAGATATCGCCAAGCCGAGTGCTTGTGGTTATACTCGAAGGTTTCCGCCACTGTTGGCGCCGTATTTTTGATTGGGATATCACTATGATCCACAGCATGACCTCTTTTGCTCGCCACGAAGTTAAAGCCGATTGGGGCAACGCCGTGTGGGAGATCCGTTCGGTCAATCAACGTTATTTAGAAACTTATTTCCGTCTGCCAGAGCAGTTCCGTGGCCTTGAAAGCATGCTGCGTGACAAACTGCGTCAAAGCTTGCAACGCGGCAAAGTCGAAGTGATGCTGCGTTACAGCGCCGCGCAACAAACTGGCGATTTGGCCATCAACGACACCTTCGCCGCCCAGCTGATGAAAGCCGCCTCAGCCCTTGCTGCGCAAAACCCGCAAGCCCAATTAAACGTGCTGGATATTCTGCGCTGGCCGGGTGTGATTGAAGCCCAAGAAGAAGATTTAGACGCCGTGCAAGCACAACTGCTGGCAGGTTTTGATGTCGCCATCAAAGACTTTTTAGCCGGTCGTGGCCGTGAAGGCGCGCAAATCGAGCAACTGATCCGCGACCGTTTAGACCAAATTTCGACCCATGTCGCCAACTTACGGCAACATTTGCCACAAGCGCTGCAATGGCAACGCGACAAGCTCGTCAGCCGCTTAGCGGAAATGAAAGCTGACATGGACCAAAATCGCCTCGAGCAAGAAATGGTGTTTTTGGCGCAAAAATCCGACGTGGCCGAAGAACTCGACCGCCTCGATGCGCACATCAAAGAAACCCGCCATCACTTAAAACAAGGCGGCGCCATCGGCAGACGCCTGGACTTTATGATGCAAGAGTTCAACCGCGAATCGAACACCTTGTCGTCCAAAGCGATTTCTACCGAAATCACCAATACGGCGGTGGAATTAAAAGTGCTTATTGAGCAGATGCGCGAGCAGATCCAAAACGTCGAATAACAACCCCAAAGCCCCTGCGGGGGCTTTTATTGCAAAGGTCGATCGATAATGTCATGCGTTCCGCTGAGTTGTCGCAACGTCATCGTCAGATCTACTCTTGGATTAACTGATAACGCGATACAGGCCTGCCTTTTTGCTTTCCATGCAATCTTTCCCCAACGTTATGTCAGCTAAAACAGTCCTCGGATTGCTCCTTGTATTCGTGGTGGCTTTGAGTCTACAGCCCGCTCAGGCTGCCAATGGTGACGCCCATGTTGACATCTATGGCAAACTAGAGCTGCAAGGATTGTATGTTGAACAAGGCCTGCTGCGATACGCCGACCAAGGTTGGCAAATCGAAGCGCCAAGTTCACGTCTCGGTGCCAAAGCCAGCCAGCCGCTTGCTGCAGATTGGTCCTTACTGGCGGTGTACGAATGGCAGGTCAATGGCTTAGACCATGCCAATCAACGTCATAGGTTCGGTAGTCGTAACCTATATGCAGGGATCGCCAACCCACGCTTTGGTGAATTGACCTTTGGTAAAAACGATTCTCGCTTTAAACGCGCCGAGGGCAAGGTTGATCTGTTTAATGAGACGCTAGCGGATCTGGCCCAGCTGACACCAGGGCAAGACCGTCTCG
This sequence comes from uncultured Rheinheimera sp., assembly GCA_964437935.1. GTDB lineage: Bacteria > Pseudomonadota > Gammaproteobacteria > Enterobacterales > Alteromonadaceae > Pararheinheimera. The sequence continues at coordinate 41,403 of CAYTIQ010000002.1, read as the reverse complement.
AGAATGTCCTGAGTTATCAAAGTCCTGATTGGCAAGGCCTGCACATTGCAACTACATGGCAATCCGGCGTTAGTGATGAAACCGCGGGCGGCTATGATGTTGCCGTCAACTATGGCGATGCGACCTTAAAACGTCAGCCGTATTATGTCGCGTATGCCCGGGTGCATGCACTGAACCAACTCGATGCGAATCGACTAACGGTGCAACACAGCCTTGGACATATTCATACGGGGCACGTCAGTGGTGGTTTGATGTGGCAACACAGCAAGCACCTCACCAAGGCCTTGACAGGCAATGCCTATCTCATCCAACTCGCTTACCAACTGCAGGCATGGACTTATAAAGTCCAGACTCAATTGGATACCAGTCGCATACGCCACGCGTCGATAGGGCGAGCTATTCATATCGGAGCCGACTATTTGCAGCAAAACGATATGCAGTGGTATGTCCTGACCAGTTATATCGATTTTGTTGGCACTCATGACCATGCTACGGCCATTGGATTTCGCTGGAACTTTAAGCTATAACCGAGTAACTTGCGTCAATAGAAAAACAAAGCCCTGAATCTGCAGGGCTTTTTTGTCCAAGTTACTGCCCCTAACCGTCACGCTCCAGATGACAACAACTCGGCACATAACTTGAACGACGAGCCAAGGTTACAGATCGCAAGGACTGAACTACACTGGTTAAACAATGAGCAAAAGAGCGGCATTATGAGCAGTATTGATTTAAACCGTCCCGATGACATTCAACGCGATTCGATCGAGGATTTTTTCGAAGATTTCCGTGAAGCTTACGAAAATTGCGAAACAATTTTAATCGACTTGGAGCACAAACCAGACGACCAAAACCTGCTGAATGGTTTGTTCCGAGTGGTGCACACCATCAAAGGGAATCTTGGCTTTATTGGTTTGTTTTCTTTGATCCCGCTGTTACAAAGCTTAGAAGATGTGCTGGATGACATACGAAAAGGCCATATGGCTTACGATAGTTCTTTGTGTGATGTCATTTTGCAGTCTCTCGATCGAACCAAAGGGATCGTCAATGCCAAAATGGATAACCAGCCAGGGCCCTTATCTAACGCCAAGATCCATTATATTAGTGAACACCTCACTCAACTGACGTCGATCGATGCGGACTCTAAAAGTATCTGCATTAAACATATTTTGCTTGGGCTTGATCCGGCCAGTCATATTGATGATTTACCTAAAGAATTAACCTCAGGTGCACCAAGCGCCACCACAGCGGCTACTGCGAGCAACTCGCAACAGAGCGCCGAACAAGTGCCGTATGAAGATCCACTCTTGGTGTGGCGCCGCATGCTGCAGCTGTATGGCATTCCACAAGATGAAGACACGATGTTTTTTGCCGGGCTGGTCCAGTCGATTGAAAATCGCAGCCCACATTGGCAAGGCCGCACAGCTCGGCAGTTGTTTTTGTGTTTAGAAATGAATCGTCAGGCGGGTAACAAAGTCGACAAAGACCAGCTGGCAATCGCCGTCATGTTACATGACTTAGGCATGGCCTTTTTGCCACTGTCGTTATTTGACCAACAAATGCAGCCCGATCCGAGTCAATTGTCGCTGTGGAAGCGCCATGCAGAACATTGCGCCAGTCTGCTGGCGAGTTCACCTCGCTGGCAAGAGGCGGCAGCCATTATTTGGCAGCATCATGAACATGTGGATGGCACTGGCTTTCCAGATGGGCTTGAAGGCGATGATATTGCCGATGGTGCTAAAATTCTTCGTATTGCCGATGAATTTGATGCAAGGCCACAGAATATTGACGATGCAACCGCCGCCCGTCGTCACATGATGAAAGCAGTGCTTGATATCAATAATCAAACAGGTAAAACCTTTGATGCATTTTGGGTGGATATTTTTAATCAAGTGGTGCGGGCGCATCATCAGCACTTTGCACGATAATCCGCGCCTTTCCAGACAAAGCCAGTGTAACCCGCTGGCTTTTTTATTAGTCCGGTCAACCTTGGCATTTGCTCTGGGCTATCAATTGTTGAAAATCTATGCATATCAACAAAATATCAAATTTTTATCGCACATCTATCAAGTACAGCGACCTGACTCTTTGTACCTTGAATTGGGTGCAGTGTTCCCGCTAGGACAGCAAGAACATTGTCACTCGTACGCATAGCAAGCATGTCTGGCCGCTGTGTTGCAGTTGGCTACAGTGGCGACTTCTTTTGCTGAGAAGTCGCCTTTTTTTGCCTGTAAAATAGCCAACATTATTCAATGGATACAACCACTTATCTTGTGTTACTCTAATTAAGCTAACAGCAAGGATTCGCTTAGCAAGGAGACATAGGATGAAACGACTGGTGGTGCTTATCACCTTATGCGCAACCGCTTTGATGTACTTTTTCCATCAAACAACAGAACCCGCCACGGTGGATGAGCAATGGCTGGATGCCAATCAAGTGCCCATCGACCAACGCTGTACCAGCGCCGAATCAAGCTACCAACCCTCCGCCGAATGCCCTGATGTCCAGTCGGTTCGGCCTGTGGATTATTAGCAACAGCCCCACGTTAACGCGGGTTCACCGAGGCCGTAGGCCACGCTCGGATTGACGGCTCCGTTGACGTAGCGGCTTGAAGTTCCGCTTGATGCAATGGCAAGCTAAACCAAAAGGTGCTGCCGACACCGATGCTGGATTCAAAACCAATCTCACCGCCATGCAATTCAATAATTCGCTTGCTGATCACCAGGCCAAGACCTGAGCCATACCGCATTTTGTTGGAGGAGCCATCCGCTTGCACAAACTTACCAAACAATCGACGCTGGACGTCAAGCGGAATACCTTCACCATAATCTTTCACCTCAACCCGCACCCTATCGCCAAGCACATGCAGCGACACTTCCACCACAGCATCTGCTCTTGAGAATTTAATCGCATTCGACAATAAATTATCCAGCACTTGGCGGATGCGCAGTGAGTCGATGTCAATCACTACACTGGCTAACGGACTGAGGATGGCTAAACGAACTTGGTAACGACTGGCATAGGTATGAAGCCCCTGTACGGCTTGCTGCACTAACAATGGTAAATCGACTTGTTGGGTATTGAGCTGCATGGCGCCGCTTTCAAATTTTTGTAAATCCAACAAATCGTTGATCAGAACAATCAAACGGTTGCTATTTTCTTCGGCCGTTTGTAACAGCTGCTGCGCCACCTCAGGCCGTTGTTGCATCTGGCCACTATTTAACAAGCGAATCGCGCCATGGATCGAGGTCAACGGCGTGCGAAGCTCATGCGAGACCGTTGAGATAAAGTCATCCTTGAGACTATCGAGGTGTTTTAAATGAACATTCGATTCTGCCAAGTCACTCAGCACTGCTCGCAACTGCGTGGTGCGCTCTGCCACTTTTAGCTCTAATTGCTGCTCATTGACCGCTTTAGCTTGCACCGAATCGTGTAACAGCTGATTGATCTTATGTAATTGTTTTAAGCGGTATAAATAAAACGCAGCAATGCTGCCGAGCACCAGCAATAACATAAGCAGCTGAACCCATGTCCGTTGGAACCACTCAGGTTCAACCACCACAAGCACTCGAGTTATGGGCGACTTCACACCATGGTTATTGCTGCCCCGAAAGGCTAACTGGTACTGACCGGGCGGTAAGTTGTCATAACTTTTGCTCATATCCCCGCGTAATTGCTGCCACTCTTTGTCGTACCCCTCTAACTGAACATCCAGCTGGTTGAGTTGCACATCGTTAAAATCAAGGCTGGCAAAGCGCAGCCGCATGGAGTTTTGACCTGGCATTAACTGGATTTGTGCACAGCATTGACCATACCAACGCGAAGGCAGCGATTGATGATCAATGATCACAGTGCTTAAAATGGGGGTTGGCACAGCCCGATTCTGCCAAATCCGCGCGGTACCAACTCGGTCAATGCCTGCGGCAGTGCCGACAAATACTGCGCCTTTTTGGCCTTCGACCGCTTTAAACATCATTTCTCGAGACGACAACCCTTCGGCCTCGCCATAGTTGATAAAGCGCTGCTCCGCTTTAGGTAACACGCTCAGACCTTGCGAGGACAATACCCAGATGCGGTCAAATTCGTCCGTATACGCGCCCAGCAAATGTTCAGAAACAAGGTTATGTTCTATGCCATAGCTTGAGATCTGCTGCGTTAACAAGTGCAATTGTTGCAATCCTTGTTCTGAACACATCAGTAACGAATCGTTAGGGCCACGCCCGAGACAATTGATAGCTCGACCGAGACTGGGCAAGCGCTGATTCATCGACTGCAACTCGCCGTTGGCGAATGAATAGCGATAAAGCCCAGATAACCGAGTGGCAATAAAGAGATAGTCACCAATAATTTCAATATCTTGGACTGCATCCCCCGTGGTGGTTTGGCTTATCGTCGCCAGCAGATGCTGTCGTGCAGTGGGGCTTTGTATCACGACGCCATCGCCCCACAGCCCGAGCACCATGCGACCATCTGGGCTAAATTGAATATCACGGACGTTTCGCGCTGCCAGCGATAACCCTTCCAGCGGCTGATTGTCACGGACAAACGTGCCCTGCGCAAACCTTAGCAAGCCTGTATCTGTGCCTACCCACAGCTGCTTTAGATTGTCTTTGGCAAAGGCATTGATACGCGCATTGCTGATGAAATGCTCGACCTGAGATTGCTGTGACAGTTGCCAATCGATGCCATTGGCACGCCCTAACCATAACCCTTGCTCGTCATGAAAAAAGCTAAGCACCGGCTGCGCGGCTTGGCGCAGTTCCGTGTAGCTTGCATCCGCTGGCCATAAATTGAATTCGCCATCGAATAAACGTGCTTTAAAAATCCCGCGCTCACGCGTACCCGCCCACACTAACCCTGTTTTATCGACAAACAGTGTGCGTACATTGACCCCACTTAACGTATTGCCGCCAGCGTCCAGCGGTTGCAACCGCAACGTTTCAAGGTGCAATTGACTGATCCCATCAAAACTGCCGACCAAAATATGGCCATGCTGATCTTTGACTAAGGTGTTAATGATTGGAAACTGTGTGCCGCGATAATAAGGGATTTGCTCTATCGCTAGCGTTTCGCTATCCAGTCGAAACAAGCCCGCCCGCGTGGCAACCCACAACCAACGACCATCGCTTAACAAGGCGCGAATTTCATTGTCCGCGTGCGCGGGGCCATGGGGTTCAATTGCCGCGCTGAGCCCTGATTGATCGGTGTAAAAATGCAACCCACGGCTCGTCGCCAACCAAATTCGACCATTATCTGTTTCAGCGATCGACCAAATCCGTGGATGGATCAGCCGTTGCTGATGTGGCGAGGCATCGCCTGGTATTTTGATAAGCCCATGGTGCGTGTCATAACGGTTTAAACCTTGATTGGTACCAATCCAAATTCGGCCGAGATGATCTTGCAGTAACGATTGCACAAAGGGGCTGTGTAATTGATGGGCTAAATCACCGGCGCTGAAGCTCTCAACATGCCCGGTTCGTACATCAATGCGTAACAGTCCATAACCCCAACTCCCCGCCCATAAAAAACCATCCTGATCAAACATCAGTTTATTGATGTCAGGAACTTCACCGATCCGATTAATGTTGTTTAATGAGTAGGAACGAAACTCAACACCGTCATAGCGCACAATGCCAACATTGGTCGAGCCAAACCAGATAAAGCCGGACGGGTCTTGTACCAATGAATAAACCCCGACATTCGGCAGGGCATCATCCAACGTCAGGCGCTGCCAAGACACCGCGCCCAATTGAAAACTCCAACATAAAACGATGGAAAACAGCAATCGAAACACTGTGTTAGCTTCCTTAAATTCGGCCAAGACAACATTGTTCTTTTGTTGAGTTTGCGCTAATTTCGGCCAAAGACAAGCATGAACAGCCATTCGCTGCTGTTTTTCACAATTCGACGTGATGGTGTCGCTATGGAATTTTGTTCAGCTCAATCTCTGAAACGTCGCGCCTTGCTGAAACTTTGCAAAGCAACCGCGTCGACCTTACCTACCGCGCCATTGCGTTGCATTCTGCCCGCGTGGCCGTTGGCACAACAACAGCAGCATCGAGACTGGTGTCAGCAGGTATTGCCGACCCCGCACTCACTTACAAGCTTTGGATACTTGCCGTTACAACAAGCACAACTTGCCAGTATGTTGCATCCGACATTTGGGCCATCCTTGCTAGGGCTAGTGCATGCAAGTCAGTCGTTTGACTGGCAAGATGTCCAACAGTGGCCGGCGGGTGCTATCGCCATAGATAGCCAATGGCAAGCATTTCGTCGTGAAGGGAAAGCTGGCACCTGGTTAGACTGCCAGCAACAAGTGTTTGATGTTGCGTCCCAACAGTTGTTGCTCAAGGCATCGAGTCGTTATTTGACACGACAAGCTTGGCGACAGCCGCTGGCATTGGCCAACCGTATCGAGCACCCAGCGCTCGCCGATGCGCCATGGTCGGTGATGGCACAATGCACCTTGCGTGTATCACAAGGCCGACGTTACGCCGCGTTGTCCGGCGATTGGAATCCGATCCATCTGGCGCACAGTGTCGCCCGTTGGTTTGGTCAACCGAAGGCGCTGGTGCATGGTGCCGCGTTGGTGAGCTTGCTCGAAAGTGTAATGCCAACCCCGTTACAGCATTGTCGTATTCAATTTCTAAAACCTGTGCACTATGATCTGCCCATCGAGTTCGGCTGTTGTAGTCCAAGCCATTGGCAAGTGCGCCAAGCCAATATCCCCTGCATCACGCTAGCGATTGCGCCCGCAGGTAACCAAGACGACCCGCTGGTCTGACTGGTGATTTCCACAAAGCCTCCTACACTGTCAAAATTAACATTTATTTAACCACGACAGGATGTCAACATGACCCCACGCACAACCAGACCATGGTTGGGCCTGTTGGGGGGAGCCTTGTGTTGTAGTGTATGGAGCGCCTCAGCCAACAGCCTGACCACCGACCAATTATTCGAATCGCAATGCGAGCAGCTGGAGCAAGAACTCAGCGCGAATTACGATCGACAGCGGCAGGGATTCCGCCTCAGCCAAGAACAAGCGATCGAAAAAGCCGCAGCGTCGCTGCAGCAGCTGCTGGATGATGCCTGTCAGTCACCACGGGTCGATCCGGAGCCGCAAGATCCCCAGCAACAATTCCAGCAGGTCACCCGCCAAAACCAGCGGAGTCTCGCGCCATCGACACGGGCCAAGGTGAAGCCACAGACTCACCGCGAGCGGGCAACGCGCACCATCAAGACCGCCCGAAGCAAACCGCGCCGCGAACCAACCTCGACCACAGCCGTTCGCACTGTGTTTCCGGGTCTGCAAGTCAGCAGCGTATCACTCTCGGCCCCTTATTCAGGGGAAAAATTGATGGCATGGCTTGGTTTTTACCGCGAACCACCTCATTGTTTTAATGTTCGCGACCTGAGCCGTATCGTGCAATGTGCCGAAGCCAGACAACAAGCGCGACAACGATTTGAGCACCTCTGGCACCAGCAACGACCATCGAAGCCCTCCGGCTCCGGCAACTTGTCTGACCAGTGACGAACTGGTAAGCTGGCGTATCACTACTTTTTAGGAACTCTTATGGCTGCCGTCACAATGAAACAGGCACAACGCATGTTGTTTTGGTTTGGAGTGCGTTACATCCCATTGATTGGCTTTTGTTCACCCAAAATTCGCGAAATGAGCGAGCAACATTTGGTGATCAGCATGCCGCACAGCTGGCGCACCAAAAATCATTTGGGCAGCATTTATTTCGGCGCCTTGGCGATAGGTGCCGACCTTGCAGGGGCATTTTTAGTGTTTTCCAAAGCACGGGAACGTGGCATTAATGCCAACTTTGCCTTCAAAGATGTCAAAGGTCAGTTTTTAAAGCGTCCTGAGGCTGAGGTATTTTTCCGCAGTGATGACGGTGCAGTGATTGACGCCATGATGGACGAATCGATTGCCACAGGCCAACGCATTAACAAAACCGTCAGTATCAAAGTCACTTGCCCATCCTTGCATGGTGATGAAGCGATGGCATTGTTTGAATTGACTTTATCGGTCAAAGCCACTCGTAAAAAATAGCGCCGCAACCCTGCATCGCGTTTATCAGCAGGCCGAGGCAAGGTCTGTCCATCTGACCATTTGCCTCTGAGCCTGTTCCTGCGTACACTTCGCTTTTTGACTAGCCGTAAAGAATGACCATGCAACATTTGCCCGGAAATTTGTTTATCTTATCGGCACCAAGTGGTGCTGGAAAATCAAGCTTAATCAATGCGCTGCTTGGCAAATATGCCGACATGAAGCTCAGCGTGTCCCACACCACGCGTGCACCACGAGCCGGCGAAGTCGATGGCGTGCATTACCATTTCGTCACGGTCGACCAATTTAAATCGTTAATTGCCGACGACGCCTTCCTAGAATGGGCGGAAGTGTTTGGTAATTACTACGGCACGTCCAAACAAGCTATCGCCGACCAATTAGCGCAAGGGATTGATGTGTTCTTGGATATCGACTGGCAAGGTGCCCGACAAATTCGGCCGCAAGTCCCAGGGGTGATTTCCATCTTTATTCTGCCGCCAAACGTACCGGAATTAGAGCGTCGCCTAAATCAACGGGGAACCGACAGCGCAGAGGTCATTGCCAAACGCATGCAACAAGCACGCAGCGAAATGAGCCATGCCGATGAATATGACTATCTGTTGATCAACGATCAATTTCAGCTTTGCTTTGACGATTTTTGCCATGTGGTGTTGGCTCAGCGACTGACCAAAGCCAAGCAACAACAGAAACAACAGGCTTTACTGGCGTCCCTGTTGGCGGATTAAGCAAAATACAGTAGACTAGTCGGTCTTTCCCGAATACAAATTTTACCCGGAGTGGTTTCATGGCTCGCGTAACAGTCGAAGATGCAGTAAATAAAATTGGTAACCGTTTTGACCTGATCCTGGTCGCCGCCCGCCGTGCTCGTCAGATCTCTGTCGAAGGCAAAGATCCAATGGTCGACGTAGAAAACGACAAACCAACAGTGCTCGCTTTGCGCGAAATCGAAAAAGGTTACATCACTGCGGATATTCTGGACCAACAGGAACGTCGTGAACAATTGCAACAAGAAGCCTCAGAAATGGCTGCTGTCGCTGCAATTATCGGTCAAGATCAGTAATCCACTGCATCCCCTACCGACCATCTGGCATCGCCAACGGGGTGTTCCCGTTGGCAAGTCCCTAAAATCCACGTATATTTTAGCCAGATAACCGGTGTTGACTGACACCGCGATGTGGAGTTTCCAACCGTGTACTTATTTGAAGGTCTGAAACAACAGATCAGCGCTTATTTGCCCACTGAGCAGGTTGCCCAAGTGCAACAGGCTTATGTGCTGGCGCGTGATGCGCATGCCCCGCAATTTCGGACCAGTGGTGAGCCTTATATCACCCACCCTGTGGCTGTCGCCAGTATCTTGTCAGATATGCGGATGGACCACGAAACCATCATGGCGGCGCTGCTGCACGATGTGATCGAAGATACCGAATACAACTATGACGACATCGCCACGCGTTTTGGCAAAACTGTCGCCGAATTAGTGCAAGGTGTGTCAAAACTCGACAAAGTAAAATTCAAAGACATCAAAGAATTCGAAGTGTCGAACTTGCAAAAGATGTTTTTGGCCATGACTCAAGACATCCGCGTCATTTTGATTAAACTGGCCGACCGCACCCATAACATGCGCACCATCGGCGCGCTCAAGCCCGAAAAACGTCGGCGTATCGCGCGTGAAACATTAGAGTTGTATGCACCGATCGCCAATCGGCTCGGTATTCACAACATCAAAAATGAATTAGAGGATTGGGGCTTTCGCGCGTTATATCCGATGCGTTATCGCGCCTTGGATACCGCCGTCAAACAAGCCCGTGGCAATCGCCGTGAAGTGATTGAGCGTATTCGCAACGAAATCTCTAACCGCATCAAAGACGCCGGTATCGTCGCTGAGGTGTCTGGTCGGGAAAAACATCTGTACAGCATTTATCGCAAGATGAAAAGCAAAGAGCTGATGTTTAACGACGTGATGGATATTTACGCCTTCCGTGTCATTGTGGACTCGGTCGATTCCTGCTACCGCGTGCTAGGGGTGGTTCACAATCTGTACAAACCGATTGAAATTCGGTTTAAAGACTACATCGCTATTCCGAAACAAAACGGCTATCAATCGCTGCATACCTCGCTGGTCGGGCCGCATGGTATTCCGGTCGAAATCCAAATGCGTACCCGTGAAATGGACGAAATGGCCGACAACGGCATCGCCGCGCACTGGAAATACAAAAAAGCTGGTGAACAAGGCGATACCACAGCACAAATTCGAGCCCGCCGTTGGATGCAAAGCCTGTTGGAAATTCAGCAAAGCGCCGGCAATACTTACGAATTTGTCGAAAACGTCAAAACTGAACTCTACCCCGATGAACTGTATGTATTCACGCCCAAAGGCAAAATTGTTGAACTACCTATTGGCGCCAACGCTGTTGATTTCGCCTACGCCGTGCATACCGACATCGGAAATAAATGTGTGGGCGCTCGGGTTGATCGCAAGCCCTACCCACTGAGCAAACCACTAGAAACCGGCCAAACGGTGGAGATCATTACCAGCAATGGCGGTAAACCCAACGCCAACTGGTTGAACTATGTGGTGACCAGTCGGGCCATCATGGGTATTCGTAACTACCTGAAAAAACAGCAACAAAGCGAAGCTATTGCGTTGGGCAAGCGCTTGCTGGTTTCAGCGTTGGGCGAAACGCCACTCGAGTCGATCCCTACGGCTCGCATCGAACAAGTACTGCAGACCATCACCACCAAAACATTAGATGAGCTGTATGCAGACATCGGGCTTGGCAACCAATTACCGATCGCCATAGCACGACGTTTATCAGGTGAATTTGAAGACAATACCGCCAGCACCCAAGCCACTACCAGCAATACTGGCAAAGCCAGTGCCGTGATCATTGGCTCAGAAGGCTTGTTGACGACTTTCGCCAAGTGCTGTCGGCCAATTCCTGGCGATCCGGTCGCAGCCAGTGCAACCCCAGGCAAAGGTCTGAACGTGCATCGGGTTGAATGCAAAAATATTCGTGGCTGGGAAAAAGAACCCGGTAAGTATTTCCCTGTGAAATGGGATAAATCGAGCGACAAACAATTTTTAGCGGACATCCGCGTCTTTATTGTCAACAAACAAGGCATGCTGGCCAAATTAACCACCGCTATTGCCTCGTTAGATTCGAATATCCAAGACTTATCGACCGACGACCGCGACAATGGCGACTATGTGGTAAAAATCACCTTGTCCGTGCGCGATCGCATCCACTTGGCCAATATCATGCGTAAAATCCGGGTGGTACCGGATGTGATCAAAGTCTACCGAAGGAAATAACTCTCATGTCAAAAGTGATAATCAACACTGCCGATGCGCCAGCGGCGATCGGCACCTACTCGCAAGCGGTGAAAATTGGCACCACCGTGTATTTAAGTGGCCAAATTCCGCTGGTGCCAAGCAGCATGCAAATGGTGTCTGAAGATTTCGCCGAGCAAGCACATCAAGTGTTTAAAAACCTCGCTGCGGTCTGCCAAGCCGCCGGCGGCAGCATCAACGACATGGTGAAAGTGAATATTTTCCTGACGGATTTGTCCAAGTTTGCCACCGTCAATGAAATCATGTCGCAATACTACAGCCAGCCGTATCCAGCGCGTGCTGCCGTTCAAGTCAGTGCCCTGCCACGTGGCGCGCAAATTGAGATTGACGGCGTGATGGAACTGCCGTCGACCAACTAACCGATGCAGCAATTCCGCGCACTTTGCTGCTGGATTGCGTTGTTCGGGTCAGGAACGACCTTTGCCCAGACACCGGAGCTTCGCTGGTGTCTGGATCATTTCCCCGGCTTTCATGAGTTTTCATCCCCAGACGCCGCACCTAGCGGCCCGTCCGTCGACTTCATGAAGCTCATCGCCCAGCGTGCCGGCTTTACCCTGAAAATCAGCGATCAAACACCAAGCTCACGCTGCTTTCGCGATATGCAAAGCAATCAAGCCGACCTGATGTCGAATCTGAACTACACCGACGAACGCGCACAATACATGCTGATGCTGCCTTACCGCGCTCGCTTGCCCGAAGCGGTGTTTCTGCGGGCCAACGAAACCCGCGCTGTCAATCAAGTGAAGGATTTGGCGTCCTTGCGTCTCGTGTCCGTGCGAGGTTTTAGCTATCACCCTGAGATTATGCAAGCCCTTGCCGCACGCAGCGCCAGCGAAAGAATTGAAGTCGCCAGTATTGCAGACGGCTTATCGATGGTGAAAAAACAACGGGCCGACGCACTGATTGCGCCCGTGGCAGCCACCTCCTTTCTGATCGACAGTGATGCCCACTTTCACTTTGAATTTCGCAAAGCCAATCTGGCCTTGACCTTAAAGGATCATCGATTTGTGTATCTGGGTGTGGCGAAACCGCAAGCCAAATGGGCACATGCGATCGAAGAAGCTATTCTGTCCTTACAACGCGATGGCACGTTAGAGGCGTTGTATGGCCCGCGAGAGCGCGCTATCAGCGATAAGTTAGTGTCAGCACCGGTTACAGGAGCACACCCATGAACAGATGGCTCGGTCGCGTTTTTCTCGGTACGGCGCTAACACTGGCGACTGGTGTCACGGCTGCGACAACAGCTAACCTAGCGGCTCCACCCCGCGTAGCATTGACCTGGTGTTTGCAAGATTTACCGCCGCGCCAATATTATCCTGCCGACGGGCAACCTTATGGCCCGATGGTGGACTTTATGAAAACACTGGCGGCGACCGCGAAGGTGCAACTGAAATTCACCCCACCAACGCCTGTCTCGCGTTGTTTGTGGTTGATGCAGCAAGGGCGGGTTGATTTGATGATTGGCTTGGTGAAATCCAACGAACGTGCCAGTTATATGCATATGTGGCCGTTTGATGTCGCGCGCCCGGCGAGCCTGTTTACCCTCAACACAGCACAGTTGTTAAGCTCAGTGCAGGATCTTCGTGGCCGGCGGGTGGTGCTGGTCGACAGCCATGTCTATACCGAGGATATTCGAGCGGAACTAACCGCCTTGCAAGTGCAAATCGTGCGGGCCGCATCCAATGAACAGGCGCTCGCGACCCTGCTGTACCAAGATGCCGAGGTGATGGTGGCGCCGTACCATATTACCTTGCATTCCATCGCGCAAAATCCGCGCTTTAAATCCATTGTGGCGCAAGAAGTACAACTGGAGTCGACCCGCTTTGCCAAAAGTTACTTGGCATTTTCGCGTAAAAGCAAACACACCGACTATGCCAGCCAACTAGAACAAGCGTTAACGCAGGTGTTGGCCGCAGAAAAACCAGATTTTTACCAAGTCCCCGCTGCACCATCAAGCGACTAAACAACGCTGCTAATTGCCCATCGTCAGCGGCCCTGATTTTGGTTTATCATGTTGCTTTGCTTGCCTTTTCTCGCTCGCACCTGACTTTGGACCCATGCTCGCACCATGCCAATCAACGCTAACAACACTCTGGCCAACTTGCCGCTTGCGCAATTAAAGGGCGTCGGCGCCAAAACCGCGGAATTGCTGCAAAAGCTTGGGCTATTTTCAGTGCAAGACGTGTTGTTTCATTTACCACTGCGTTATGAAGATCGCACCCGGGTGTACCCAATTGCCGATGTTTGGCCAGCACAACAAGTCAGCGTGCAAGGGGTGGTGCAAAGCAGTGAGATCACCTTCGGTAAACGCCGCAGTTGGGTGGTGGTACTGCGTGATGGCAGCGGTTCCATCACAGTGCGGTTCTTTCATTTCAGCGCCGCGCAGAAAAATGCGGTAACGCCCGGTGTGACAATGCGCTGTTTTGGCGAAGTTAAACGCGGCCTGCGGGGTGTGGAAATGCTGCATCCTGAATACAAAGTGCTAAAAGACGACACGGGCCCAGAGCTGCAGGAGGCGTTAACGCCTGTCTACCCGACCACCGAGGGCTTAAAACAAGCCAGTTGGCGGCAGCTGACCGAGGCCGCACTGGTGGAGTTAAGGCGCTGCGCACCGGCTGAATATTTAGCGCCGGTGTTAAGCCCACACGCCATGAGTCTGCGTGATGCGTTGTTGTATTTGCATCGGCCACCGCCGGATGCGTCACTGCAACTGCTAGAGCAAGCGCAGCATCCCGCACAACAACGGCTAATTTTCGAAGAGTTAGTCGCCCAACAGCTGTCGATGCTGCAAGTTCGTAGTCAATCCCGCGCCGAACAAGCGCGCGCTATCGGCACGGATACTCGCCTGTCGCCACAACTGCGGGCGGCACTGCCCTTTGTCCCCACCGCGGCGCAAGAGCGCGTGTTGCGAGATATCCAGCACGACCTTGCTCAGACTGAACCCATGTTGCGCTTAGTGCAGGGCGATGTCGGCTCTGGTAAAACCTTGGTGGCGGCATTAGCGTCCTTACCCGTGATTGCCGCAGGCTATCAAGTGGCCTTGATGGCGCCAACGGAATTATTGGCTGAACAACACGCAGCCAATTTTCGGCGCTGGCTGGAGCCGCTTGGCGTACAGGTGGCATGGCTTGGCGGCAAAACGAAAGGCAAAGCGCGCGAGCAAGAGCTCGCGGGGATCGCGCAAGGTCAAGCGCAGATGGTGATTGGCACGCACGCATTATTTCAACAGCAAGTGCAGTTTTCAGCCCTGGCGCTGGTGGTGATCGACGAACAACACCGCTTCGGCGTGCATCAGCGATTAATGCTGCGTGAAAAGGGCGCGTTACAAGGGTTTTATCCCCATCAGCTGGTCATGACTGCAACGCCGATCCCGCGCACACTGGCAATGACAGCCTATGCTGATTTAGATACCTCGATCATCGACGAATTACCGCCTGGCCGAACGCCAGTCACCACGGTCGCCATCCCCGACACGCGTCGCGTCGATGTGGTGCAACGCGTGCGACAAGTGGTGCAGGAACAAGGACGTCAAGCCTATTGGGTGTGTACCCTGATTGAAGAATCGGATGCGCTGCAATGCCAAGCCGCCGAAATTACCGCGGCAGAACTCGCCGCCGCGCTGCCGGAGTTGAAGATAGGGTTGGTGCATGGCCGCTTAAAGTCAGCCGACAAACAAGCGGTGATGCAGGCGTTTGCCGCCAATGAATTGCAGTTATTGGTGGCGACTACCGTGATCGAAGTCGGTGTCGACGTCCCCAATGCCAGCTTGATGATTATCGAAAACCCGGAACGATTAGGCCTCGCGCAATTGCATCAGCTGCGTGGACGAGTCGGCCGTGGCAGTGCAGCCTCGCATTGTGTGTTGTTGTACCATGCACCGCTGTCGGCAACAGCTCAAGCACGCTTGTCGGTGCTGCGCGAAAGCAACGATGGCTTTGTCATCGCCCAACGTGACTTGGAGATCCGAGGGCCAGGTGAACTGCTTGGCACGCGTCAAACCGGCGTGGTCAGTTATCGCATTGCCGATTTAAGCCGCGACCAAGCGCTGATCCCGGCGGCGCAACACGCGGCTCAACAACTATGGCAGCAAAATCAAACGGCTAGCGAAGCGCTGATCCGGCGCTGGCTTGGCTATCGCGAAGTCTACGCCCAAGCCTAAGGTTCTACAGCCGCTAGCGCGGGTCGTCGAATACCACCGCCAACACCTGCTCAGCACTGACTGACGGGTGTGAAATCAAGCGTTGTTTCAGGCCTTGCAACTGCTGTTGCACGTCACTCTCGGACAACAAGGTAGCCAGCTTGAGCGCCAAGCACGGCTGATGCTGCCACTCGACCACCACCGGCTCTGCGACATCGTCAATGCCAGGCAGTGGCACATCATAGCCACATTGACTGGCGATCTCGTGCAGGTCTACATCGTCATCAGCGCTGTCGAGTGCCACTATCAACCACATGCTACATTCCTCCTACAAAATTCGTCGGCACAGCATAGAAAGATTCTGCCGGCTCAGGCAAGCTAGATGTTTGCCAACGTCGAATGACCACTATGCATCCGAACAAAGTCAACCGCCATGCACTGCACACCTTCACCGATCTGCCCAACATCGGCCCTGCGGCTGCCGCCGACTATCGAGTCCTTGGCTATCACAGTGTCGCCGAATTAGTCGGCGTGGACGCTTACTATCTGTACCAGCGTTTGTGCCAAGTGACAGGTCAGCGCCATGATCCGTGTGTCATCGACGTGTTTTTATCGGTGCAGCACTTTTTGGCTGGGGACGAAGCAAGGCCTTGGTGGCATTACAACGCCGAGCGTAAAGCTCGGCTTGGTGCAATCAACAACGCGGCAGATGGAATGACTTAACTGCGTTTTTTTATCTGTAACAAGGCATCGCTGCTGTAGACGATTAACGCGGTCCAGATAAAACCGAAGGTGATTAATCGCGATGGGTCCAGCGGCTCGCCATATAAAAACACGCCAAACACAAACATAAAACTTGGGCCTATGTATTGGAAAAAACCCAAGGTCGACAGCTGCAAGCGTTTCGCCGCGCCGATAAAACACAACAGCGGCACCGTGGTGACAATGCCAGCCGCCAGCAACCACAGGTTCAAGCTCCAACTGTTATCGAGTAGATTCGCATGCGGCGAGTCGGCAAACCCCAGCCAATACCACAGTGCAAACGGCGTTAATAACAGGGCTTCAATAAACAAACCGCCAATCGCATCCACCGCCAGCTTTTTGCGCAATAAGCCATAGACGGCAAACGAACTGGCCAGCACCAGGGCAATCCACGGCAAGGAGCCAAAATGGATCAACTGTTGCAGCACCCCAACCACGGCCAATACCACGGCCAGCCATTGCAGCTTTCGTAAACGCTCGCCTAAAAACAACATGCCAAACAACACGTTCAGCAGCGGGTTAATGTAATAACCAAGGCTTGCATCCAGCATATGGCCATTATTGATGGCCCATATAAACAAACCCCAGTTCGCCGCCAACAAGGCGCCGGTGCCAAACATCGCCAGCACTTTTTTCGGTTGTTTTAACACGCCAAGCAACTTTGGCCACAACTGCATGACGGTGATGATCAGCGCCAACAGCAGCAAGGACCAAACAATTCGATGCACCAGAATTTCCAGCGCCGGCACCTGCTGAATTTGTTTAAAGTACAAAGGCGCCACACCCCAAAGGGTATAGGCCGTCGCGGCGAGCGCGCCACCGATTTTTTGTTCGCGAGTTAACGACATGGAAACAACCTGAGTGTTCAGCACCACCGCGGCGCGGTTGGCGACTGCAAGAAAGGCTTGCGAGCGCAACAGGCCGCAAGGAAAGTGGCTATTGTAGCCGAAAAGCACGGCGCCGTATGGTCAGACCGTCAAAACGGATTGTTTCCTTGGCTAAACAATCTCGGCTAGATGCTGTGCGACACCTTGCCCGCTAACGTCATGGCATGGATTGGAATTCGGTAACTATCGGACAGCTGAAGCACCGCTAACGCACACCCACTAGCTTAAGCACCGCTACCCCACCAAATAAGTACCGGTGCCAAGCGCAATATGCACGCCTTCGTCATTATGCAGCTCCATCCGACAGACGCAGACTTTATTGCCGGAGCGAATGACCTGCGCCGTGGCGATAAACTCGCGGCCACGGCCTGGGCGCAGATAATCGGTGCGAATATCGATAGTGCTCATTTTGCCCAGTTTAGCCGCCAACAGCGCGGCGTCGGTGCTGTCGAGTTTGAGTAAGGCACTGGAGACCGCCATGATGCCGCCGACCACATCCAGCACCGAGGCAATCACCCCGCCATGCAGAATCTGTTGCACCGGGTTGCCCACCAGCTGCGAGTTCCACGCGAATCGCACTTCGGCACGCTCCGCGCTAAAGTCGGTCACACGCAAACCAAGCAATTGATTAAACGGCATTTGTTGGAAGATATCGCCGATAAATGGCAATAACGCGGTGCTGGGCAAAGTCATAAAAAAGTGGCCTTGTTGAAACTGGTATGACCTGACTCTAATCGCTGCTGTAGCCACTGTAAAGCGACATCAAACAACTTGCTGACGCTGTGCAGGCTTTGTTACGCTCGTCTGCCCTGACCTTTGAAGTAGTTCCTATGACCGCTGTTCAGCCGTCGCCGCGCCACCACGCGCTCGATTTATTGCGAGCTTGCGCCATCTTTTTGGTGTTTGTTTATCACTACCGCATTTTTGTCTCGCCTGAGCAGCCGTTTGGCATCTTGGCGCAAATTGGCTGGATCGGCGTCGATTTGTTTTTTGTGTTAAGCGGGTATTTGATCACCGCGCAGCTACTGAAAGCCCGCGCACGTGCGGGCTTAGACAGTCAGTTGTCGTTTCGCACCTTTTACCTGCGCCGCGCGCTGCGCACCTGGCCGGCGTTTTGGCTGGTGCTTGCCGTTTACATGCTATGGGGCGATCAGCTGGGCGGGCGCGAACCGCCGCCGCTGTGGATGTTTTTAACCTTCACCCAAAACTATAATTTGCAACCCGGCACGCAGTTTTCGCATGCTTGGTCCTTGTGCGTCGAAGAACAATTTTATTTAGTGCTGCCGCTGTTGGTCTGGCTGGCGTGCAAAGTCGGCCAGCACAAGCGGCAGTTTTGGGCCTTAGTCGTGCTGGCCGTAGTTAGCAGCTGGGTGTACCGTTTTGTGCTGTGGTGTGACTATGGCCGCGAGGATTTTGGCCAGCTGAACCACTATTATCCATGGCTGTATTACGGCACCTTGGCGCGGGTCGAAGAGTTTATTCCCGGTATGGCGGTGGCGTATTTGCAGTTCCAATACCCGGCGTTGTTTGCCCGCCTCACCGCTTATGGCAAAAGCTGGCTCGTGCTGTCGCTGGCGCTGCTTGCGCTGTTAGCCCTGCCCATTCGCGATGGCTATTACCAAGATGGCTTTGGGTATCTGCCCATAATGACAGTGTTTGGCTACACCTGGATCAGCTGGAGTTTTGGCCTGTTGTTGCTTGCTGCACTTAGCCCCTCATCTGGCCTTGAGAAAGTCAAAATCCCAGGCGTCGCCCAGCTGGCGCTGTGGTCCTATTCCTTGTATTTAACCCACAAAGCGGTCGGGCATTTGGGTAAAACCTACCTGCCGATGTTGATATCCGAACCATCACCTTGGCTGTTATTGACGCTGGTAAGTGTGGTGTCGCTGCTGGTGGCGGCACTGTTGTATCGACTGGTTGAACAACCGGCGATGCAGCTGCGCGAGCGCTTTGATCCACGCTTGTTTGTGCCAAAAGGAACAAGCGCTGGTCACTGATGTCCTGCGCGACTGTGCCAAGGCGGCGGATTAGGCTACAATGCCGCCTTTGCGCTTTTTGACGAGCCCGCGGACTTCTTGTGCACGACCTGCTTCACGACACCCTCAAACAGTATTTTGGTTACAGCGAATTTCGCCCAGGCCAAGCCGATGTGATCGCCAACTTATTGGCGGGACGGGATGGCTTCGTGCTAATGCCAACCGGCGGCGGTAAATCGTTGTGTTATCAACTACCTGCGTTGTTGTTGCCCCAAGTCACTGTGGTGGTGTCGCCTTTGATGTCGTTGATGAAAGACCAAGTGGATGGCCTCAAAGCCATGGGCATTGCGGCGGATTTTATCAATTCCAGTTTAAGTCGTGACGAAGTCCAAGACGTGTTTCGTCGGCTGCGCGCCAATCAAGTCAAACTGTTGTACGTGGCGCCCGAGCGTTTATTAAAAGACATGTTTTTGCAGCGCCTCGAAGAGCTGGGCGTTAGTTTGTTTGCCATCGACGAAGCGCATTGCGTATCACAATGGGGCCATGATTTTCGCCCCGACTACATCGCGCTCAAGCAGCTCAAGCAACGTTTTCCGCAGGTGCCGCTGCTGGCATTAACCGCCACCGCCGACCCCGCCACGCGTCAGGATATTTTGCAGCAGCTGGGCTTAGTGCAGCCCTTTACCAGTGTGCACAGTTTTGACCGGCCGAATATTCGTTA
Organism: uncultured Rheinheimera sp.; assembly: GCA_964437935.1. Taxonomy (GTDB): domain Bacteria; phylum Pseudomonadota; class Gammaproteobacteria; order Enterobacterales; family Alteromonadaceae; genus Pararheinheimera. Next base: position 21,492 of record CAYTIQ010000002.1, on the reverse strand, counting down.
TACGGTGCAAGAAAAAACCTCCAGGCCGCTCGAGCAGCTGCTGGAACTTTTAAAAAGCCAAGAACAACAAAGCGGTATCGTGTATTGCTCGTCGCGCAAAAAAGTCGATGAACTGACCGAGAGCCTCAAAAGCAAAGGCTTTAAAGTCGGCGCTTATCACGCCGGCCTTGATGCCGAGACCCGCGCGTTGGTGCAAGACCAATTCAAGCGTGACCATCTGCAGCTGATTGTCGCGACCGTCGCCTTTGGCATGGGCGTCAACAAACCCAATATTCGCTACGTAGTGCATTTTGATTTGCCGCGTACCATCGAAGCTTATTACCAAGAAACCGGTCGTGCTGGCCGGGATGGCGTCGCCGCCGAAGCCGTGATGTTTTTTGACCCAGCCGATGTGGCGCGGATGCGCAAATGGATCGAAACCGACGAAATGTCGGATGAGCGGCGCGAAGTCACCTTGCATCGGTTTAACGCGATGGCGGCGTTTGCGGAAGCGCAAACCTGCAGGCGTTTGGTACTACTGAATTATTTCGGCGAAGCCAGTCAACATGCCTGTGGCAACTGCGATATTTGTTTAGATCCCCCAAAACGGTTTGACGGCACTGAACTGGCGCAAAAAGCGCTGTCTTGTGTGTATCGCACTGGCCAGAGTTTTGGCATGCATCACAGTATCGAGGTGCTACGTGGCTCGCAGTTGGCGCGAATTCATGAACTTGGCCACGACAAACTATCAGTCTTTGGTATCGGCAAAGACAAATCGCACGACTTTTGGTTATCGGTGTTTCGCCAACTTATTCACCATGGTTTGCTTTCCCAAGACATCACCCGCCATTCGGTGCTGCAACTGCTGCCCGCCGCGCGGCCTGTGCTACGTGGTGAAACGCCGCTGCTACTGGCTGAACCCCGCTTAACCACCCCAAAAAGCAGTAAAAGCGCCGCTTCGCAGCAAAAACAAGTGTACGACCGCTTGTTATTCAGTAAGTTACGGGCGCTTCGCACCCAAATCGCCGAGCGCGATGACGTGCCGCCATACGTGGTATTTTCCGATGCGACCTTGATTGAAATGGCGCAGCAGCTGCCACAAAGCCGCAGCGAGTTTTTAGAAATTAGCGGCGTCGGTCAAACCAAACTCAGCCGCTATGGCGATGACTTCTTAGATTTAATCACCGAATACGTCGATGAAATGGAGCTGTAAGCTCTAATGCCGGTAAGTTAAGCACATTTTTAATGCAACTACTTAGCAAGTCTGGCTAAAGCGGCTGCGGTAACAAGACGGACTGGGCGTCACACGCACGCCGTAAATACGTCCATGTAGGCTCGTCATCCGCTATCCCTGCGGCTGACGGTCTGCTTTTTTGTTGCCGCCGCTCGCCTTTTAAGGTTCGTTGACACGAAAAAATAATGCCAGTCAGCTTATCTGACTGGCATTAGCTGTAAGCTCGATCTTTATTGCTTATTTCTCTGCTGATTGCTGTTGTTCAAACCAGCCCAGCAGCACCATGTCCGCCAGCACCGCTTGGCGGTGCAACAGTGCAACAAACGCGTGGTAGCGCGGGTCTGCCGCTTGCATCAGGCAACGCGCACCACTTGCGCCTTCTACGTCCCCCGCTTCGCCAAATAACGGCTGGTTCATTGCATAACGCCCAAAATACTGCCCCGGTGTCGGCGATTGCCAAAAATCTTGCCAGTAAACGCCAGGACAACCAGGGATGGCCTGCTGAAGCAGCACCAGCGTTTGGCGGGCGGTGGTGTCGCGAAGCCTATCGAGTCCATGCCATGACGGTTGGCTGTTTTCACGCTGCGATGTCGCGTGGTCCGGTCGCAGTGCAAGCAGGCTGGCATGGTGTTGCGCGCAGAGGTTTTTGTCCGCTGCCAAGTCACGGCGTAGCTGCGCTGTATCGACCGGCCAGCTATCAATGGCATCGTCAATCATAGCGCCGGTGTCTGGCCGCGCCGCTACATAATAATCGACCAAAGCGCGTAAGCGCCGCGGCCCTTCCAAATACACCGCCGTTGGGCCGTGGTACACAGGCACCACATGCGCGGGCACCGTCAAGTCTTCGATGAAATGCGCCAAGCCGCCAACAAACAATAATTTGTCATATGGCGCACTATTGGCTACCCAACCCGCTTGCAATTGCTGCCATAAACCCAGCATGGATTGGTCGATTAAGCCAATCTTGGCCAGCGCTTGCTGGTCGGGATTATAAAAATGCCAATGCAATAAGCGTTTAGGCAAGCGCAACGCATCGTCGTGCTCAAGCCGCCACCAATCACGCAGCCCCTCACCACTGAATGAAAAACCAAGGCCGTGATCCATCGCCACATTGCCTTGCAGCAGGCGCGACGCAGCCATACTATCGGCTAGACTGGTGGCGGTACTATCTGCCGGATGCTCTGTCCCGTGATCTGCCTCATCATCCGCCAATAGTCGACTGCTTGGTGTGCATTGCAGGTACTGGCTGATGGCCACACGCAGTAGCGGCGCATGCCCAGTCTCTGGATGATAAGCGCTGGCTAACGGTGGCATCAGCAGCAGGATGCACAGCGCCCAAAACCGTGCTCCCGGCATGTTCAGCCTTAACATCAACCACATACGCTTGCCTATTTCCCGCCAAGGCGATCTCAGCTGCATGTCATTTCCCTAAATTAGCGTGATGAACAGGGTACTGGTGCTGCGATGTGGTCATGTTTTGCGATACACTGCCGCGTCCCGTCGTTTTGGTCGTGTTACGCTATCAACATCAAGTGGCGCATGTCGTATTTAACCCAGTTTGCGAGTCGTGTATGCAGTGGCATTCGATTGAATTAACCTACAACGCCGAACATGGCATTCATTTGCAGTTTCAAAGCCAGCAAACGCTGAGCATCCCAGATGACTGCCCGCAACTCAAAGCTTACTTACAGCAGCTCGATGGCGTCAGCGCCTTGCAGCTAGAGCCAGGGGCTGATTTAGTCGAAATCAGGTTTCGTTTCCAGCAGCATAACTGCATGATGCAATTTGAATATTACAGCCAAACAGGCTGGATCCATACTGACAGTTCTGAGCCGGATGTGCTACTGTCAGCCTTGGCAAGTCAACTCGCCAAGCCATTGTAAGCAGTCGAATTTGGACAGGAGAGGCAGGTGATCCGGGCTATTGTTCTCGTGGTGTTAACACTATGGAGCTGTATAACAGCAGCCTTTCCTGCCGAAGAGATCCGCCTGGGCGCCGATACTCGCAGTCGCGATTTATTCCCTCAGCTGTATTACCAAGTGATGGACAATGATACCGGCGTCGAAGACATTATCTTCGAACCCGCTCGTCAGCATGCCTTTGTATCGGTCGACAAACCCAACCAAGCCTTGCGCGCATTTCCTAACGTGGTTTGGTTTTACGCTCGCTTGACCTACATTGGCCAAAAACCGCTAACGTTGGTGTTAAATTATCCATCGGTCAACGCCGATCGCATTGAGTTTTATGCGTACGACCGCACGAGCCACGAACTGAACCTGCTCAATCGTGCTGGAACTAGCTTTCCGTTCAGTGAACGACAAATCAGGGCTCGTACCTTTGCCGTCAATTTACCGTTAAAAGCAGGTCAAGAAATCGACCTCTATATCAAGGTTGAAGATGGTGCGATAGTTCCTGCCGCATTTACTTTGCAACTGCCTGAATTATTTGAACAAGACGCACTAGAACATCAATTGATTGATGGCATAGTGATGGGGATTCTGGCGATTCTCGGCATCTATAACCTGTTGTTATGGTGGAATATGCGCCAAGCCCGATATGGCTTGTTTGCAGGTTTTTTCTTTAGCTTCTTGCTGGTGGTGTCGGTGCTAAACGGCAGCGGTTTTGCCTTGATATGGCCGAACCACCCCGAGTTAAATCCGGCGCTATTTTATATTGCCTGTGGCGCATGTATGGGCTTTATGAGCTTGTTTAGCTATGAAATGACTCGAAGCTCACCGTTCCCAACCCCTGCTTGGTTAATGTGGATGAATGTTGCCACCTCAGTTGCACTGCTGTTTAGTCCGTTGTTTATGCTGCGGGACTTCCAGTTGGATATGCTGCTGTGGGTCGTCAGTTGGGTGATGTTAAGTAATTTAACCATCGCCATTCGTTTTGGTTTTAGCGGTCAACCGCTGGCGCGTAGTTTTGCCGTCGGCTGGTTACTGTTCTTTGTTGCCAGCTCGGTGTTGGTGTTAACTGAGTTTGGTTATTTCCGTAATGCGCATTTGTGGCAGATTTTGTTAGTGCTATCCGTGGTTTGCTCCATGATGCTGATTGGTTTTAGTTTGGCGCGTGAAATGCAGCAGGTGGTCAACGAAAACGCGCAACAATCGGCAGATACCATCAAATCATTGCGCCAATATGCCGATATTTATCATAACGCGGTTGAAGGCATGTTCAGCACCACCCTCGATGGTCAGCTGTTGTCGGCCAACCGAGCCTTTTTAGCCATTTTGGGCTACAACGATTTGCAACAGTTGGAACACGACGTGCGCTTAGATGGCATGGGGCGGTTTTATGCCAACCCCGAAGAGCGAATCCAGTTGGTGCGCCAGCTGCAACATGCCAATAATATCAGTACAGAACTACGCGGGGTGCGCCGCGATGGCACGCCATTTTGGGCCATGATGTCGGCGCGATTAACTCGACCCAAAGACGGCGACGCCTTTATCCATGGTTCGATTATCGACATTACTCAACAAAAAACCGCCCATGAACAACTGGCATATCTTGCTTCCCACGACTCATTAACGGGCCTGTATAACCGTCACTACTTCATGTCGCAAGTGCAACATGCTTGGCAACGACTGCAGCTGGACCAACCTAGCGCAGCGCTGCTGTACATCGATATCGATCAGTTCAAAGTGATTAACAGCAGCTGTGATCACGAAGCGGGTGATGCGTTATTAAAACAAATCGCCGAGCAATTACGCCATGCCTTGGCCAACCACGGCACTCTTGCACGGCTTGGTGGCGACGAGTTTGGGCTGTTGTTGCAAGGCAAAACTGCCCAAGAAGCCTTTACCTTGGCCTACAGCTTGCTCGACGTGGTAAAAGAATTCCGCTTCTTTTGGCAAGACAGCTTGTTTAACATCAGTGTCAGTATTGGTGTTGCCGAATTGACTTCGGACGACTTATCTGCAGAACACGTCTTGAAAAAAGCCGACTCGGCTTGTTTTGTTGCCAAAGAAAAAGGCCGCAATCGCATTCATGTGTTTGATGCCAGTGATGAGGAGTTACAAAAACATCACAGCGATATCCACTGGCTGCATACCCTCCGCCATGCGCTGGACCATGATTTATTTGTACTGCATGTCCAAGCCATTCAACCCATTCAGCATCGGGATCAGTTGGCGCATTACGAAGTATTATTGCGTTTAAAAGCCGAAGACGGCAGCTTGGTTGGCCCAGGTAATTTCTTAAGCTCGGCCGAGCGTTACGGCTTGATGCCACAAATCGACCGCTGGGTGCTAAAAACCTACTTCCGCTGGTTGGCGCAACATCCGCAGCATCTAGCAACCTTGGGGCTTTGTAGCATCAATTTATCTGGGGCGTCGCTGATTGACCCACTGTTTAAAGCGTACGTGCAAGCGTTAATTGACGAATACCGCATTCCAGTTCGCCACTTATGTTTTGAAATTACCGAAAGTGTCGCGATTTTAAACCTCCACAACACCCTGGATTTTATTCAACATTTCAGAGGCTTAGGTTGTAAGTTTGCGCTAGATGACTTCGGCAGTGGCTTTTCATCCTATGGTTATTTGAAAAACTTACCAGTCGATTTTGTCAAAATCGATGGTAACTTCGTGCGGGATTTACTCTCGGATAAATACGACAAAGCCATCGTGCAATCGATCCACGATGTGGCCAGTGCGATGGGCATTCAAACCATCGCTGAGTTTGTCGAAAACCAAGACATCCTCATCGCGCTGCGCAGCATGGGGGTGCATTATGCGCAAGGGTATGGCATTGCCAAACCACGAGCGATGACGGACGACAACGACGAGCGCTGATCGCTACGCTTGCTGCTCTAGCCCTCGCCGCATACAATACGCCCCTTGCCCCAAGGAGCCCTTCATGCAACGTTTAGAACATCTTTCCCAGCAAGTTGAACAGGTCATGGCCGAGATCGGCGAGCGCTATGGTCAGTACCAACGCGATCGCGGTTTGTTTTGTCGCAGCGGCTGTGGTGAATGTTGCTTGCACCCCGGCATCGAAGCCACTGTGTTAGAAATGCTGCCGCTGGCCTTTAGTTTGTTGCAGGAAGGCAAAGCCGAAAGTACGTTAGATGCATTGCAAACCCATGATTTACCTGGCTGTTTCTTCTACAGCCGTCACTCTGCAGACGGCAAACAAGGCCAATGTTCGGTCTATATGAAACGCCCTGGCATCTGCCGTTTGTTCGGCGCGGCTGGTTATAACGGTCGAGAGGGCGACGTGCAGCTGTCGGTGTGTAAAAACATCAAAGTCGATCACCCCAAAGCGCTGCAAGACACCCTCATTGCGCTGGAATCGGATCCGCCACCCATGATTCGAAATGGCAAAGAACAAATTCGCCAAATCGATTATGAGCTAGGTGGTTTGAACTATCCCATCAATGACGCGATGAAGTTAGCGCTGGAAAAAGTGTTATTCGAACAGTATTACTTAAGTCTGGCCAGCGAGGATTAAGCGCTGTCGGTTGAGCTTGCCCGCTCAAGGATTGATGGAGTCATCGCATGCATATTGCTGCCACCCCACGTTTGCACTTTCGCTTGCTCAGTCAAGACGACGCCGGCTTGTTGTTTGAGGTCGACCAAGATGAGTTGGTGATGAAGTACATCAACGGTGGCCACAAAAGTAGCTGGCAAGACATCGAACAACGTATGCTGCCACGAATGCAGGCCTATCGTGATGCCGTGTTGGGTTATGGTCTGTATGGTATTTTTGCCAATGAACCGTCCGCACCTTGGTTAGATCAGACCTCAGCCCATCCAGACTATGTCGGCTGGGTGCTCGTGCGGCCGATGAATTTTTTTACCAGCGGTGCTGAGCATGACAACCTTGAACTCGGTTGGCGGTTGAAACGCGCGTGTTGGGGGCATGGTATCGCTAGCGAAGCGGCTTCGGCCATCGCTCGGGAAGTCTGCAACCAACGCCAACATCTGGCCATGACCCAGCAAGCCCCCGCCGTGACTCAGTTTTCTGCCATCGCCTTGCCTGACAATCACGCCTCAACGGGCGTGATGAAAAAACTGGGCATGCGCTATATCAAACGATACATTCACCGCGACCCGCTGGGTGACTATGATGTGGTGCTGTATCGGATGGACAGCGACACGGCGATCACCCCATAACCTGTGCTATAAAACGTCATCGGTTGTTCACCACTACGCTGATTCAGAGCTATTTCCAGGCCAGCCGTCGCATTTTCATCTGGTATGACCAGATGAAAGATAGCAATGATGTCGGTTGGCGTTGTCGAAATGCGGATAGTAAAAGTTGCCGTCATTTCGCAGCTATGTTGCGGTTTTTAGTGCATTATTTTGCTGATTAAGCGTGTAAGATGGCGCTAATAGCACAGTTTTTGACCTAGATCACAGTCTGGCATTGCCGGTTGAATTGACTTTTTTTCAATCAATCTGCACGACTTGCACATTGTCAGTAGGCATGAAGCGCTGCTATAGTCAGATTTAGGGTCACGTTCTTCCCTGCTTTGGGGTTTATAGATGCGTTTTGTTCAACTTCTGCTTGCGCTACTTTATGTATGCACTCTGTTATCGGGGACTATTAAGTCAGCCTCCGATGATTGGGTTGACGCAACAGAAGCACAATTCTACAGCACGCAACTGGTTTCAAGTACGGTCCATGCCACACCGACCGAAAATGTACTTGAAGAAGACAAACACGATCACCCACCGATTCTCGCTTCTCATCAATTCCAATGGCCAGCTACTGTGCAACGCACCGTGGCCTTGCGCTCCATTGAAACCCCTGCGCTATTAGAGCCTTGTCAACAGGCCCAACCCCGCGCACCTCCGGTACTCTTCGCCTAACACGTGAATTAATCGTATCGAATTCTCGATCTGTCTACAGATCAAAAGAGGTAATCATGAGAAAGCTAAACGTCTATACAGTCGACCATATTGATCATTTGGTACAACCATCTGAGTTCCACGACACCACGCTTACGTCACCCGCTTTGCAAATCTTTAATGATTTCAAGGTAGCAGCCCCTGCCATTGTCGATGCCGATACACCAGCGTTGGAAGCATCAGAGATGATGAAGCATGAACATGCCACCATTAAACTGGTGGTGGATGCCAAGCAAGAGTTGATTGGTCTCATTAGCACCGCCGAACTTTCAACACAAAACATCATGCAGCACGTCAGCAAAGATGTAAAAGCCACTGATTTACTGGTATCTGATTTAATGCGTCGGCGCGAAGACATCATCGCGTTGTCTTACCAACAACTGCAGCATTGCTCTGTGGGCGATGTGTTAAATACATTGCAGCACAATGGTGAACCGTATTGCGTCGTGATCGATTTAGATTCACACCAAATTCGTGGCGTGATCAGTGCGCGTGAGATTGCAACACGCTTGCATGTACCAGCGCCGGTGATCGAACCTAATCCGACCTTTTTGTCGATTTTTGGTCAGGTCTACGCATAACCTCTTTGCTTGGGTTTTCGTTGATCTGGTTGGGAAACGGTCGATTGTCTGATCTCCAGCAGCACAATTGACCGTCAGGTCAGCGGATGGATGGGCGGCTTTGCCGCCCAGACTTCATACAACAAGCACATCACTTTCGTTTTTACGGTTCGCTATTCGTAATAGCCGTCTTGCATTCGCTCCATGAGGCTTCGTAGGTAATCCAAGCCATTGTCTGCGCCCAATGCGGTGATAGGCGCTTGTCCCATCGTATAAGCATTCGCGCTGGTGAGCCACTGAGCAAACAATCGATCAGAGCCAAAATACGACAACCCCTGTTGATAAAATTGCTCGGCATCATAGTTATCACTGACCTGTGAGCGGATCAGTCGATATGCGTTTTCCGATACAGTCGCCATCATTCCTCCTACTGGCTTGGCACCCTTGTTTTCACTATAGTTCAGCCTTTGCTGTTGTACAAAATTCAAACAAGCGGATAATGCTGGTCAGGCCGCATTCGTATGCACCTTGGCGCATCGCTCTCGTCTGTGCACACTGTGCAAAGACCCCAGCACTGGTTAGGAGAGAATTCCATGCGTGCATCGTCGTTTTATCAGCTGCGCTACCTTGTGTTTTTTTGGATCCTTATCAGCTTAACCGCTGCGGCACAGGCGCAAAAACAGACAGACAATGTCGCGGCATTGCCCAAGGTGAGTAGTGGTACTTTGCAGCGTCTAGACTCGATCCCCTCTCGCTATGTGCCGGCGCGCTTGGTAGATGTGTGGATCCCGCGGGGTATCAAACCTCAGCAAAAACTTGCCGTGTTATACATGCACGATGGCCAAATGTTGTTTGATGCGAAGGTGACCTGGAATCACCAAGAGTGGCGAGTGGATGAAGTTGCGCAAGCCTTGATAGATGCCGGCAAGGTGCAGCCTTTTATGGTGGTTGGTGTGCACAATGGCGACCTGAACCGTCATGCTGAATATTTCCCGCAGCAGGCTTTTTCAGCCTTGCCTGTCAGCACGCAACAGCAGTTTTATCAGCTCAATCGTGACCCTGAACGAAAGTTATTCTCCCAAGCCGTGTATTCCGATCGGTACTTAAAATTCTTGGTGGAGGAACTCAAGCCCTATATCGATCGTCACTTTCCGGTGTACACCGATAAAGAGCATACCTTTATCATGGGCTCAAGCATGGGAGGGCTAATTTCCATGTATGCCTTAAGTGAATATCCGCAGATCTTTGGCGGCGCCGCGTGCTTATCGACCCATTGGCCAGGCGTGTTTCAAACCGATCACAATCCTGTACCGGCGACATTTTTCAGTTACATGCGCCAGCATTTACCCAAGGCCAACAGCCGGAAATTGTATTTTGATTATGGCGATCAAACCCTCGATGCCTGGTATCCGCCTTTACAGCGCCAAGCCGACCAACTGCTTACCGAGTTAGGCTGGCAGGCTCCGATGTGGCAGACCCGATTTTTCAAAGGCCATAGCCACAGTGAAGCGGATTGGGCGAAACGACTGGACGTTCCTTTGCAGTTTTTATTGGGGAATGCCAGCACGCCTTAGATTGCCTACACCACTGATCGAATTCACCTACCTGACGTACACATTGCAAACTCGGAGGAATGTGTATGCAGCAGGTGTTGATTATTGGTTATGGCGGTATCGGCGCGGCGCTGGCCGCCTATTATGCCGAACACGGTTATGCGGTGACGGTGGCGAGTCGGCAACCGCCCGATCATCACGGCTACCATTGGCGGATGATTGATGAGCAAGCACTGCCAAATGATATGCCATGGCTCAAGGACTTGTTGCAACAGGACGACTGTCTAGTCATTTGCACCATCGGCGTGCTGCATACCGATCACATCCAACCAGAAAAAAGCATCCGCCAGTTTAATGTTGCCCAAACCAGCGAGCTGATGCACCACAATCTGATCACGCCAATGCTGTGGTTACAGCACATCAGTCGCTACATCGACCGTCGACACAGTCATAAAATTTTGGTGTTGTCGGCAAAGGTCGGCAGTATTAGCGATAACCAATTGGGCGGCTGGTACAGCTACCGTGCCAGTAAAGCAGCACTGAACATGATGGTGAAGACCTTTGCCATTGAATTAAAACGCTCGGGTTATCGCACTGTGGTTGCCGCTGTGCATCCAGGCACTACGGATACGGCATTATCCGCGCCCTTTCAACGCGGCTTGGCCGAAGGATACTTGCAATCACCTGCACAAACCGCAGCGCGGCTGGCGCAGGTGATGGCAGAACTTATCCCCGCCCAACACGGCTGCTTATTAAACTGGGATGGGCAAGTGTTACCGTTTTAATGCCACGCCTAACAATACTGGCCTGCGACCCAACCTGAGCTCCATGCCCATTGGAAATTGTAGCCACCAAGCCAGCCGGTGACATCGACCACTTCACCGATAAAATACAAACCCGGCTGGTTTTTGGCTTCCATGGTTTTGGACGAAAGCCCGTTGGTGTCGACCCCACCTAAGGTCACCTCTGCCGTGCGATACCCTTCGGTGCCATTGGGTTTAAACGCATAGTGCTGCAAACTATCGGCGATCTTTTGCATACTTTTCGGATTCAGCGCCTTCAGCGGCTGATTTTGATAGACGCCCAGCTCTAATAATTTTTCAGCTAAGCGTTTGGGCAACAGTCGCGCTAACGCCGTTTTTAACTCTTGGTCCGGGTGTTTTTGCTGTAACTCCGTCAGTTGCTGCACCACATCGGTTTGCGGTAAAAAATTCACCTCGACCGCATCGCCTGGCAGCCAAAAACTAGATACTTGTAGGATCGCCGGGCCACTTAAACCACGGTGGGTGAACAACATATCTTCGGCAAAGCTAGTGTCGTTGCTCTGCGCCGTCACTGGTAAGGATAAACCGCTGAGTTCTTCAAACGTGGTTTTGTCCGCCGGTTGCCACGTCAGTGGCACTAAACCGGCGCGCAGTGGTAACACGGGCAAACCAAACTGCTCCGCCAGCTGATAACCAAAAGGCGTAGCCCCTAAATTCGGTAAGCTTAAACCACCACTGGCGATCACTAAACTTTGGCAGCTGCGCACCAAGTCTCGTGTCTGCAGCTGATACTGACCATCCTGATGGATCACCTCGGTGATCTCTTGTTGCAGTGCGATCGACACGCCGGCTTTGTCGCATTCCGCTTGCAGCATATCGACGATGTCTTTGGCACTGTTGTCACAGAACAACTGACCTAAGGTCTTTTCATGGTAAGGAATGCCGTATTGCTGCACCAAGGCAATAAAATCCCATTGGGTATAACGGCTCAGTGCCGATTTACAAAAATGTTTATTCGCGGATAAGTAATTGGCAGGCGCTGCATACATATTGGTGAAGTTACAACGACCACCACCCGACATCAGGATCTTACGGCCGATGCGTTTACCGTTATCAAGGACCAAAGTGCGCCGTCCACGCTTAGCAGCTTCTATCGCACAAAATAACCCCGCCGCACCGGCACCCACGACGATCACATCCCACTGTTGCATACCACACCTATTGCTACACCAAAGCTCTATTGTCGGTGACTCCGGCGTGAATGGCAATTTCCATGCATTGGGGGGGCGTTGTGCCACAGTTTGATGACAAAAAATCAGGCAAAATGGGCAATAAATACAAAAAAATCGTCATTTTTAATAACTTTTTGGAATAACTTATTTTATTTTGCCATTCCACGGCAATTTGTAATTTTTTGTAAAAACAATAATAAAATCTGTACGTTAGGACTAACCCCGACAAAATTGACAGCCTTGTCATTAGTGATTCAGTAAACACTAATGTACCTGCCTTGTAAACATATGTTAATTATCGACACTTTACAGCGCAAAAGTGTTGATGAATTATTGCTCGACCCGCCATCTAACGGTCAAAACCATAACAAAGAGCGGGCGCTGTCCAGGCAACACACATAAGCAACGAGAACCGAAAAAAATGTCTAAGAACATGTTCAATTTAAATAAAGTCACCCTCGGCACCCTGACTGCACTGATGTTCACACCAGCGTTTGCTGCGAACCTGTCAGCTGGGAACATCGTTTCGCCTGTCGCAGTGGAAGCGACGACGGAAGCGCCAACACGCTTCATCGTAACCTACAAGGATTCAAGCCAAGCCGTTTCTGCCAATGCGGTGGGCGTTAACACCAGCTCAATCGCCGGCAAGAAACAAGTGCAAACCCACGTTGAAGCACAATTAGCGAGCCTTGCTGGCGAACCGCTGAAATACGTGCGTGAAATGGGCCTGGCGCAACGCCACGTGGTCCGTAGCGACCGTCATTTATCCGATAAAGAAAAAACAAACGTCATCAACGCGCTGCGTAACGATCCAAACGTTGCTAGCGTGGAAGAAGACCGCATGATGCACGCCTTTGCCACACCAAACGATGCCCAATACACCAGCCAATGGCACTACTTCGAAACCACAGGTGGTTTACGTGCCAACACCGCATGGGACCAAGCCACAGGTGCTGGCGTGACTGTCGCGGTTCTGGATACCGGCTACCGTCCACACGCTGACTTAGCAGCCAACATCGTTGGCGGCTACGACATGATTTCTGACAGCTTTGTCGGTAACGACGGCGACGGCCGTGACGCGGATGCCAAAGATCCAGGCGACTGGACCAATGTCGGCGAGTGTGGTGGCGGTCAACCAACATCCAACAGCAGCTCAAGCTGGCACGGTACGCACGTTGCTGGCACAGTAGCAGCGGTGACCAATAACGGCACTGGTGTCGCAGGTGTGGCATATGGCGCTAAAGTTGTTCCAGTGCGCGTACTGGGTAAATGTGGTGGATACACCTCAGATATCGCGGACGGTATCATTTGGGCCTCCGGTGGCACAGTGTCTGGTGTTCCAGCCAACCCGAACCCAGCCAAAGTCATCAACATGAGCTTAGGTGGTTCAGGTGCGTGTGACACCACCACGCAAGCGGCGATTAACTCAGCCCGTTCACGTGGCACTGTGCTGGTGATTGCTGCCGGTAACGACAACAGCAACGCCAACAACTTCAACCCAGGTAACTGTGCTGGCGTGGTGAACGTCGCATCAGTAAACCGTTCAGGTGGCCGTGCTTATTACTCAAACTACGGTACTTCAGTTGACGTGGCAGCTCCAGGCGGCGCACAAAACTCAGCGAACGACTCAAACGGCGTCTTGTCGACTCACAACACGGGTTCAACCACACCTGGTTCAGACACGTACACCTACATGCAAGGCACCTCAATGGCGGCTCCACACGTAGCCGGTGTTGCTGCATTAATCCTGCAGAAGAAACCAACGGCCACGCCAGATGAAGTCGAAAGCATCCTAAAAACCACCACGCGTGCGTTCCCAGCAACATGCACCAACTGCGGTACTGGTATTGTGGATGCCAACGCAGCAGTGACTAAAGCTGCAGGCGGCACTACAGGTGGCACTACACCTGTGACTTCAACGACCAGCAACATTACTGTGGCGAAGAGCGCGTGGAAGTACTACACGCTAGTCGTTCCAGCGGGTAAAACATCACTGACCATCAGCACTTCTGGTGGTACAGGTGATGCGGATCTGTATGTTCGTAAAGGTGCTCAACCAACAAGCACTACCTACGACTGCCGTCCGTACAAAACAGGTAATGCTGAGACTTGTACCTTCACCAACCCAACTGCAACCACGTACTACATCGGTATCTACGGTTACAGTGCGGTGTCTGGTTTGACGCTGACAACCAGCTACCAATAATTTAACCTGCTGATTAACATGCAAAAGCCCCGAATTTTCGGGGCTTTTTTTATCAAGGTAGCTTTTGTTAAACAACGGCACATGATTCGACATGAGCCCGCACAACCCAGGTAATAAACGAATCCCATAACCAACACACACTCTGTTGTAGACAATTAACCTAGCTCGTGCATCCGCAATTAGTGCGCTTGATACCCTAGCAATAGCTGCTGCCACGCAGCATCATCAAACGCAAAGTTCGGGTATTTCCCTGCTTCTTTGCGCAAGCTGCGCAATAATCGCTCGAGCGTTTGCTGCTGCCATTGCTGGCCTTGGCGGATGCCACATTTATCAAAATCAATCAGATAGAACTGGCCTTGGCGGTCTTGTAAGATGTTGTGGCAGTTTAAATCGGAGTGCCATACCTGCAGCTGGTGAAAACGCGCGATCAAGTGGCCCAGCGCCTGCCAGTCTGTGGCGCTCAACGCTTGTTGCTGCAGCAAGTGGCATAGATCGGTGGCGCCATCGATGCGTTTAATCAAAATATCCGCTGAGAAGCCGCCCGCGCGCTGTTGGTAACGCGCCGCCACAGGTTCAGGTACCGGCAGCCCGAGCAATCGCAACCGTTGTAATAATCGACATTCGGCAAAGGCGCGGCTTTGCGCCACCGGCACTTGCCAAAACCAATCGCGCAGCACTTTGCCAATCAGACCACCACGATAATAGTGCCGCAGCACCCACTGCGGCGAAGTCTCCGCCGTCGGCTTGACGAAATACACCGTATTGCGCCCGGTCGATTGACCGGTGATGGCATCCAGCGCCTGCCACGTGCTGGCCTGTTGCCACTGAGCAGGCACATGCTGGGAGGTATACAGCTCAACGTGCTCCTTGTGCTCCGCCCCGCTGATTTGCAACCGACTGGGCTGCCACTGCTGCTGCAGCAAATCTAGCGTTCGCACCGCTGCGCCCCCTTGTTGCTGGTACAGCACCAAGCCACGGCGCGCCAGCTCTGCCGTCTCTTGCGGTTGGGCGGCAAACGTTAACAGGCACTCTGCTAATTCCTCTGCATCACGGACGTAACGCACCGCATCCGCGCGCTCAAGCGCCGCAAAGGCTTTGGCAAAATTAAACACCTGTGGCCCGGAGATCACAGGCTTGCCTAAACACATGGCTTCCAGTGGGTTGTGGCCGCCGCGTTCAATCAACGAACCACCAATAAAGATAAAATCGGCTGCTTGGTACCACAACATCAATTCACCCATGGTATCGCCCAGCAACACTTTGGTGTCAGTATGTACCGCTTGTTGCAACGACCGCCGGACATAGGACAGCTGGTGCGCACTGATGAGGTCGGCGACCGCTTGAAAGCGCTCTGGGTGACGCGGTACCAAAATCAACAATAAGTTCGGAATGGTCAGCCGCGCTTTAGCAAACGCAGCAAGTACTATCTCGTCTTCGCCGGCATGCGTGCTGCCGGCGACCCAGACCGGACGTTGCCACGTCGTCGTTAAGGCGGCGGCGCGCTCGGCTAAATCGTCGGCGATGCGCATTTCAAATTTTAAATTGCCGCAGGCAGTGGCCAGTTCGCGGCCCACTAAGCGGTTAAAACGCCGCGCTGTCGCTAAATCTTGCGCGGCGATGGCGCTGATGTTGCCAAGCACCGGCCGCATCAGCCACAACACCTTACGATAGCCACGTGCCGAACGCGCCGACAAGCGGGCATTGGCGAGCATCACCGGCACTCGATCTTTCGCCGCTTGCGCCAATAAATTAGGCCAAATCTCGGTTTCAAGTAGCACAATCAGCTGCGGCTGCAGCTTGTTTAAAAAGCGTCGGCTGGCACCTGGGGTATCTAGCGGTAAATAGTAGTGATGTACACGGGCACCAAAACTCTGTTGAATGCGTTTCGAGCCAGTCGGTGACATGCAAGTGACGGTCAGCGGCAACTGCGGATACTGGGCTAGCAACCGTTCAATCAGTGGCGTCGCGGCCACCACTTCGCCCATCGACACGGCGTGCACCACAATGCCGCCTTTGGCACTTTGTGGCACGTGCTGCCACGCCATTCGCTCTGCCAATCGCTGACGATAGCTACGATCGGCGCGACTGCGCCAAATAAACGACAGCATATAAAACGGACGCGCCAAATACACCAACAGGCTGTATAGCCACACACTCCAATGCACGTCACGCCCTCTCATCTAACTAAAACCCTTAACTTCAGCGTGATCATACAAAGGAAGTGCCTTGAATACCACCTACAGCGGCGTTGCGTATATGGCACTCAACGCTGCTTAGTCCCAAAAACATTGATCAAACGCAAATGAGAATAAGATCAAATTTCAAATGAGAATAATTCGTGTTATATTGCGCGCCAATTTTGCTATCCCGCATGGTTTTGTTGGAGTGTGTTATGGTTCGTCGTCCGTCGTCTGTTCTTGCTCAAGCTGTTCGAATTGCGCTGTGTGCAGCGCCCGTGGTGACTTCGCTGGCCGTTGTTGCTGATGAAGCACCGATTGAACGTATTGAAATCGTTGGTCAATCGCAAAAATACCGCATGGACAGCAGCAGCACCGCCACCAAAACCAACACCTTGTTGCGTGATACCCCGCAAGCCATTTCCGTGGTGACGGAAGAACTTGCCAAAGACCAAGCCATGCAAAACATGGCCGACGTGGTGCGTTACGTCCCCGGTGCGCAAATGGCGCAAGGTGAAGGCCATCGCGACGCGCCTATCCTGCGTGGCTCGGCAACCACCGGCGACTTCTTTATCAACGGTGTGCGCGACGATGCGCAGTACCTGCGTGATTTGTATAACGTCAAACGAGTCGAAGTGTTAAAAGGCCCAAGCGGCATGATTTTCGGTCGTGGCGGCTCGGGTGGCTTGATCAACCGCGTGACCAAACAAGCCGATTGGTCGTCAGGCAAAGCGATTGATGTAACGCTGAGCAATTTTGATCAAAAACGCGTCACGGCCGACGTCAACCACGCGTTGGACGAGCAACTGGCGGTTCGACTGACCGCCATGTATGAAGACAGCGGTAGCTTCCGTGATTACATGGATTTAGAGCGCAAAGGCTTTAACCCAACGGTCAGTTTCCAACCTACCGATGCAACCTTGATCCAGTTCAGCTTTGAACATATGGAAGATAAACGCACCACTGACCGTGGTGTGCCGTCGCTGGCATCGAAAAAGCGGCCACTGGACACTCGCCGTAGTCAGTTTTTTGGCAAGCCAGAAGACAGCTACTCAACGGTCGAAGCCGATGGCTTTAATCTCGACATCCTGCACGAAGTAAACAGCCATATCACAGTGGCCAACCACACGCGGTATGCCTATTACGACAAGTTGTACAGCAACGTCTACCCAAATAGTTTTAATGAAACCACCCAAAAAGTGGCGTTAGCCGGTTATGAAAGTGGTACCTACCGCAAAAACTTGTTAAACCAAACCGATGTGACCTTCGATTTTGCCACGGCAGGTATTCAGCACACCTTATTGGCCGGTGTTGAACTGAATGCGCAAGATACAGATAACGTGCGTTACACCGCGTATTTCCCAACAGCGACCAGCGTCAACGTTGATGTGACCAATCCAATTTATACCGGTAGCGTGGTGTTTAAACAAAGCGCGACCGATGCCGACAACCACAGCGACGCCAGCACCAATGCGGCCTACCTGCAAGACCAAATTGAGCTGTCCGCCAATTGGCAGGCGCTGATCGGTGTGCGTTATGACCGATTTGAAAACACCTTAACCAACCACCGCAATGGCGCAGTGTTGGAAAGCGTCGACAATTTGCTGTCGCCTCGAGCCGGTTTAATCTACAAACCGCTGGAGCAAGTGTCTGCGTATGTCAGCGTCAGTAAATCCTATGTACCACGTGCTGGCGACCAGTTATCGTCGTTGACCGTTGCCAACAGCAGCTTGGACCCGGAAGAATTCCACAATAAAGAAGCCGGCTTGAAATGGGATCTGTCCGATGATTTCAGCATGGCAACCGCGGTGTACCAACTGGATCGTCGCAATGTGGCGGTTACCGACCCAACAGACTCCAGCAAACTGGTGCTGATGGACGGTCAACGCGTCAAAGGGCTGGAAGTTGAATTCAACGGCGCCATCACCGAGCAATGGAACCTGTTGGCGGGCTATGCCTACCAAGATTCCGAAGTGTTAAATTCAGCCAATGGCGCCATGGGTGCCAATGCCGGTAATGCCTTGCCACAAGTACCAAAACAAACCTTCTCTTTATGGAACCGCGTCGATCTGAATGATCAATGGGGCTTTGGTCTGGGATTCACCGCACGCAGTAAGGTCTACACCACTGCCGATAACTTGGTAGTGTTGCCGGGGTATGGCCGTCTTGACGCCGCCGCCTATTACACACCGGTCGATGCGGTAAAAATCCAGTTAAATATCGAAAACTTACTGGATAAGCATTATTACGCGTCCGCCCATACCAACAACAATATCATGCCGGGCTCGCCAACCGCCGTTCGCTTGGGCGTTAGCTACAAGTTCTAACAGACGTTACTGGTTCAAGCCGAAAAAAGCCTGCAATGCAGGCTTTTTTATTGGCACTGACCCGTCTTAAGTCGCATTGAAATTTTTTGCGCCAAAGCTCGGTCTATTCCGTAACCACACAAGTGAGTGATTGGGGAGAATGTCGATGCAACTATGGCGATGGGTGATGATCATAAGCGGCCTGCTGTTAGGCAGCTGGGTGTTTCAAAGTATAGGTGGGGCAAAAACGGCGCTGGATAAAGACATGCAAGCCAGCGCGCAAGTCGATTCGATTGTGCTTGGCGCCGGATGTTTTTGGGGCGCAGAGAAACGATATGCGGCGATCCCTGGCGTTATCAATGCGGTTTCCGGCTATGCCGATGGCAAAGGGATCAAGCCCAGTTACAGTGAAATTACCCAAGATCGCTATCGCATGGACCCTAACAACTTCGCCGAAGTGGTCAAAGTCACCTTCGACCCCAGCAAAGTCAGCTTGCGCGATATTCTCATTCGCTTCTTTGAAAGCCATGACCCGACCCAAGGTTATCGCCAAGGCAATGACATCGGCACGCAATACCGCTCGGTGATCCTGACACAAAATGACTCGCAAGCCGCGCTGGCGCGTGAACTGAAAGCCTTGTATCAAACCGAGTTAACCAAGGCTGGTTTTGGCGCCATCACCACCGAGATTAAACCGCTGACCGAATTCTTCGACGCCGAGGACTATCACCAAGATTATCTCGTGAAAAACCCCAATGGTTATTGCCCTGATCACAGCACTGGCGTGAAGTTCTTAGAAAGTGCCAAGCCACTCGCCGTCGACAACAGCGCCTTGTTGCAAGGCAAACACATCGTGGTCATTGAAGCGGAAGGGTATTGCCCGTATTGCGAGAAGTTTCGCCAAGATGTCAGCGACGGCTATCGCGGGGCTATCCCATTGCATTATCGCACAGCGACGCAACTGCAAGGATTAACCATCAAAACGCCAACCTTTGCCACGCCCACCCTGTTGTTTTTAGACAACGGCAACGAAGTGTTTGGTCACCAAGGGTATGTCACACCCGCAGAGTTTTACAAAGCATTAGGCGCCTTTAGTTTGGGCGACAGTGAAGCCTTTGACGTGGCATTTTTGAAAGGCACTGACGACAGATTCTGCAAGCAATACGATTTGTTTAAACAGACGCCAGATGGTTTCTTTGTCGATAAGCTCAGCGGCGAGGCCTTGTTTGACACCCAACACCGATTCAATTCAGGCACCGGTTGGCTGAGCTTTACCGAACCCGTGGCGGGCGCGACCACCGAACATCCCGACCATAGCTATGGCATGGACCGCATCGAAGTCAAAGCCAAGCGCAGCGGAATCCATTTGGGACACGTGTTTCCCGATGGCCCCAACGGCAAACTTCGTTATTGCATTAATGCCACGGTGTTGGACTTCGTGCCGCGTCAGCAGTATCTGGCGCAGCATCGATAAGCCAATCCGTGTCATTCCAGCTGTATAAAATCAGACTGTAAGCC
>CAYTIQ010000002.1:0-1099 GCA_964437935.1 uncultured Rheinheimera sp. | reverse complement strand
GCTGGCAGTGATTTGTCTAACCACAACTTGTTGTGCGAGCCAAACAACGAGATCGCCGCTTGTTCAATGCCTTGATCCGCCACACTTAAGCCCTGTAAACCCACAGCGCCAAACATCGGCATCGCTTGCCATTTGCCGCCAACCAACATTTGTAAGCCGCCTAGCGGCTTCAGCGCTAACGTCTGTTGCGCATGGCGTAAGCGCATCGATGGCGCTTTACCGTGCATGGTGGAGACTAAGAGCTCAGAGACCTGGCCTTGTTCGGTGAATACACAACCCAAGCTTGCTTGCTCACGGGCGGTGCTGCTGTCGATTGCATCACCTGAATTGTCACGTTGATACACCGTTTGGGTTTGCACCACTAAACGCCGGCACTCGGTGTGGACGTTGATCCCTGCTTGCTCGATATCAAAACTAAAACGACTTTCTGACACCTGCTGATTGCGCTCATCAAAGCCTGGATAATTACTTCGCATATCAAACACCAAAAACAAAAATGCGGCATTGGCCACATCATGGCTCCACTCACCGACCGAGCGATAAATCGGTGTGCTGGTCGTGCGAGTACCGCCGATATCGACGTTAAAAATACGCATATCGCCAAGTTGCTGCTGATATTTATCGGCCGTTAACAAGCCGGTCGGTTGGTTGATACTGAACATGGTGGCGCGGCTATTTAAGTCCGGGCTAATGGTCACTTTGGTGTCATCCACCGTTTGACACCCAACGAGCAACACCACAGTACTGAGCCAGCCAATTGCTTGTTTGAATTGCATCGATTCATCCTTTGTTATCTGCATGTTGATCAATGTGCTCAAACCAACCTTCGGAGATAACACGGTTAGCTTGCTAGCATGCACCGGCTCATAGTAATCATGTTGTTACCAAAACAACATAGGTTTGTAGCCCGCCGGCCATGGAGGTGATGTTGAATGAAGGATTGTGCTTGCTAATGCCAGTCAGTTAAGTATTTTTATACAAATACTTAACAAGTTTGGCGAAAGCGGCAGTGGAAACAAAACGCAGACACGCCGTAAATACGTCCATGTAGGCTCGTCATCCGCTATCCCTGCGGCTGACGGTCTGCTTTTTTTGTTTC
>CAYTIQ010000001.1:0-191444 GCA_964437935.1 uncultured Rheinheimera sp. | reverse complement strand
ATACGGCAGCATGACTCAAACAAATCCGCCTCCGAATTTACCGGTGCGATTCAAGCTGCTGGCCTAATAGCGCTTTGGCGGATAACTTGGCTGGGGTGAAGGTCAGCGAGACGGTTTGGCGCTGTGTGGTGTTGTTCCAAACAAAACTGATGGTCGTGGTGTCTGTACCAGTACAGCCTTTTGCCACATAAGCCTGAGATACCTGATGGCCATCAATAACTGGCAGCTCTAACCATTGCGCTTGCCCTTTGCTTTCACACAACGAACTAAATTGTAGCGTTGGCAAGGCGGTATTCCACCTCGCCCCTTGGCTATCAAACGCACTCACGGTTAACACGTTGACACCATCACTGGCGCTTTGAGGCAGCAGCCAGGCCGCTTTGAGCACCGGCGCAGGCGTTTGGGCAACCGGTGGCGTTGGGGTTTGAGATTCGCCCGCCCCCACCGCGGATGACACCGCGTCTGAACCTGCCCCACCACAGGCTGCTAATAGCCCTACCAACAAGGGGTAACCACAGAAGTGTTTCATGATCATACTCCAGCAAACATCTGCAGTTAAATCTACGCCTTGATGCAAATACGCCAAGCGTCTTTACCGGCAATTTACCCGATGCGGCCTTAAGTAAATTATTGGTAAAGCTGGCTGTTTCAACTGGAACCTGGATATGTCCCTGCTCTAAAGACAGCCTTATGTTAAAGACTGATAATTTATGTTGTGCTTATATGTTAGCCAGCGGTGTTCTTTAAGAACAAATTGTTATCAAACATTCATGTTCCGATAATGAAATTTTTTTCAACTATGACTATGGTTAATAGGCACCTGAGCGCCACTTACTGAATTCATATAAAAATCAGTAGCTTATGGTTTTGTTCACCTATCCCATGGATTGAACGGCAAGGAACTAAGCCTATGAAGTTTTTTTATAACCTCAAATTCAGCCACAAAATGAGCCTACTGGGCTTGTTAATGTTAATTACCATTGCCGCGCCAACTTGGCACCTGCAAAGTCGGCTGGCCGAGGCAGTCTCCTTCACCGATCAGGAAATCAAAGGAATACCTATTGCCGATCACTCCCTGCAACTGATGGCGCTGGTCCAACAACATCGGGGTCAGAGTAACTTTGCACTGCAAAACGGTGATATAGCGTCTATCAAAACAACCGCATTACAAATTGAAGATAAACTTCGACAGTTAGAACAAGACGTCAAACAACTCTCAAATAACACGGATACGCAAAACCGCTTGCAAGACATTGGGCAGCAACTCACCGCATTGCACAGCGCTGTTGCTGCTGGGCAAATCGATGCGGCCAAATCGTTTGAACAACATTCTCAGATCACGTCATTGATTTTGGCCATGTTACCGGATGTGTTAGAAGACTCAGGGTTGGCATTTGACCCGACACCTGCTAGTTACCACCTGATTATCGCCGCCTATCAAGATGCGCCTCGACTGACGGAAGCCATTGCTCGATTACGTGGCAGCAGCATTTTGTGGCTGCTTGCCCGACAACATAGTGATAGTGACGGATTGCTCGCTCATCAACAACGCTTGCAACTGCATTTACAAAGTTACCAACAGCCGTTGCAGGATATGGCCAAGCATTTAGAAAGCGCCTACAAGCTAGAACCAACCGCCTTTGCCAAGGTCAATCAACAGCAACAACAACTTAGTGCGGCACTGGAAAATTATGTGCAAAAGGCCAAGGCGCTGCAGCAAAACGCCAGTGTAGACCCGAACGCCTTTTATGCTGAATCCAACACCTTGCTCCAGCAGTTTGTCGACTTTAATCAATCGTTTTCACCACTGCTAACATCGCTATTAAATCAACGGCTGTCAGACGATAAAGCCACGCTTTATCAAGTCCTTGGCCAAGGTCTGGTACTGTTAATTCTGATGTTGACCATCTCATATCTGCTGGTGCGCAACTTAACACGCTCAATCCAGCAAGCCGTCGATACAGCAGGTGCTATTACCTCCTGTCGATTTGATGTCGCCAAAGCCTCCAACCAACGCGATGAAACGGGCACCCTGATCAATGCCTTATTTCAGATGAATAGCTCGTTAGAACAAGCGTCGCAAATGGCAAAAGAGCTGCATGCGCGCAGTCTGGCCGATGCCGAGAAAGCCCGCCAAGATGCTATTAAAGCCGAAGAAGATACTCGCGTACGCCAAGCACTCGACGGTGCATCCACTTGTGTCACCATTGCCAATAACAGCGGTATCGTCATCTACTGCAATAAAGCGTTGCAAAGTTTATTGCAGAGTATCGAAGTGCGAATTCGCAGTGCCCTGCCCCAATTTGATGCGAAAAACATCCTCGGTCAGCATATGGATGTATTCCCGCTGCAGTACGTCGAACGTAAGCAACAAGCTGACTTAGTCAGCTGCAATATCACCATCGCCGGACTGCATCTGCGCTTGCAGCAATCGACTATCCGTAATCAAGCCAATGAAGCCATTGGTTTTGTCACCGAGTGGCAAAATCGCACAGCGGAAGTTGAAGCCGAAGCGGAAATAGCCGGTATTGTCACCGCGGCCAAAGCCGGTCAGTTCGACCGCCGAGCCAACCCGGTTGGCCGCAGCGGCTTCTTACATAGTATGTCAGTGGAGCTAAACGACTTACTCGAGGTGTCTGAACAAAGCTTGCAAGATATCAGTCGCGTGCTGCAATCTATCGCCGCAGGTGATTTAACCAAACGCGTGGAACGTCAATATCAAGGCACCTTCGAAGCGCTGAAAAACGGCTGTAACCAGACCGCTGAGAAGCTAAGCGTCATGCTCAATGAAATCGCCGAGGCGTCCGGTCAAATCAATCAAGCCGCTAGCGAAATCAGTCGAGGCAACACCGACTTATCGGTGCGAACCGAACAACAAGCCTCTAACTTAGAAGAAACGGCCTCCAGCATGGAAGAGTTAACGCAAACTGTGCGACAAAACTCCGACAGTGCCAACAAAGCCAGTGACTTAGCCACCGCCGCACGTGAAGTTGCCGAGCAAGGTGGGCAGATGATTTCGCAAGTGGTCAGCACCATGCAATCGATCAATCAATCAGCACAGCAAATTGCCGATATTATCAGCGTGATGGATGGCATCGCGTTCCAAACCAATATCCTGGCATTAAATGCCGCAGTTGAAGCCGCGCGTGCCGGCGAGCAAGGCCGAGGTTTTGCTGTGGTGGCTGCCGAAGTCCGCTCGTTAGCACAGCGCTCAGCGAATTCAGCGAAAGATATCAAAACGTTAATCTCGGCGTCGGTCAGTCGTATCCATACCGGCAATCAGCAGGTCGAGCAATCCGGTGTCACGATGCAACAGATAGTGCATTCAATTCGAAGCGTTGAACAACTGATGCGAGATATCGCCAACGCTTCAACCGAACAAACCGCAGGTTTGGATGAAATCAGTCGTGCCGTTACACAAATGGATGAAATGACTCAACAAAATGCTGCGCTGGTTGAAGAAGCCGCCGCGGCCGCTGAAAGTTTGTTGCAACAGGCAGAGCAGCTGGATAATCAAGTCAGTCGATTCGACACAGGGAGTCGGCGGAAAACCGCAGCCCTGCCTGTATCAACCAAGTCCCGTCAGACATCCCAAGCGCGAGTGATTATTGCTGAGAAAATTGCCGAGAAAAATGCCGAGGATTCGTGGCAAAGTTTTTGATCTGACGATAAGCTGCTGCAAACAGCAATACGGATGTTCTTGATGCAGCGGCTTTTTTATCTCCTCGCTTGGCTGTCGATGACCTGCAGCGCCCAATCACAGTTTCAGCTGCAAAATGGCGATATCATCACAGCCGACTGCCAACTCCATGCCAAACGTTGGCAGTGTCATCACCCGACTTTAGGCCATTTTTCGTTAGCGCAACCACAGCTGACGCCCTTAGCATCGACTACAGAGTCCGCCGCTCACACGGTCCAAGCGCCGCCGCTGTCGCAAACCGATTCGGAGCTTTGGCAGCTGACCTTGGATGTCAGCGCCAGTAAGCGCCATGGCACTCAAAACTCCGATAGCCTATTGCTAAAAACCAATTGGAAATATCATCCTAATCAATGGCGTTATTCGGCTGCGGCCGATTATGATTTTGAAAATAAACAGGGCAATCGGAAAAGTCACAAATACCAACTCAGCCCAGCCTTGGATTATTTTGTCAGCCCGCAGCTGTTTTTTCGCAGCCAACTGGAGTTTCAATACGACTTTCTCGCCAGTGACTATCAAAACTTAGATCTCAGCGCAGGTCCAGGGTGGCGTTGGTGGTCCAAAGATGAAGATAACTATGCCGAGACGATGCTCAGTTATGGGGTGAAAAAAGCCTGGTTTCGAACCGACGATCGTGCCTATCAGGGCCTGTTTCAACTTGAACCCCCGCTCACCTATCAATTTGTTGCACTTGATTGGGACGCTCGCCGCCAACTGTGGCAGGTGCTCAGTGTCTACGCCAAAGGGCGTTATTTACAGATGACACATCAGCCGATCAGCCTACTGGATTTTAAATCAGAACTTGATCATGAATTCGGCGTTCGTTACCACCTGACAGACAAAGTACGTATCAGTTACAGCTGGGGCATTCAGCAAACCCGACTGGCACTTGAGCTACCAAATCTGCCGCCGCTGCCATTGTCTTTTTTTGATATTCACCAACAGCTGGCATTAGGTGCAGAGTTCTAGCTCTCTTTTGGCTATGGCTTAGCGCCCCCTTGCTCTTGGTTAAACCAATACCCATGGAGCAGCTTTTGCTGCCCCATGGGGGCTTCGGAGCTGTGCACGGCTATGCGCGTGGTGTTTTACGCAAGTGAACCGTCACTTCCTCGCGGTCGTGATACAAGTGTTTGGCTTGAAATTCAACCGTTAAATTGGCACTGACGAAACGCTCACGCATATCGGACAGCACTTCTTGCACTGTTTCGTAACGCTTTTTCATCGGTAATTTCAGGTTAAAAATAATTTCTTGGCAGTCGCCTGCAATGAGCCAATCGCACATCAACGGGCCGACGCGTTGCGGTTTTTCGATCATGTCGCAAACCAGCCAGTACACATTTTTACGTTCTGGACGGTATTTAAAGCCATCCACCATATAATGTCGAACTTGGCCGGTCTCCATCAGACTATCCGCCATGGCGCCATTATCAATCGAGGTGACAAACATACTGCGTTTGACCAATTGATAAGTCCAGCCGCCTGGGCATGCGCCCAGATCTACTGCATTCATGCCTGGCGCTAACCGCGTGTCCCACTGGTGCTTGGGAATAAACTCTAAAAAAGCCTCTTCGAGTTTTAAGGTACTACGACTAGGAGCCTCTGCAGGAAATTTCAAACGCCGAATACCATTTTCCAAACTGCTGTTGTTATCTGGGTACGAAATGCCAACCAAGGCTTCTTTGCCACTGCGCAAAAACACATGTAGCACTGGAGCTTTCAAATTTTCCTTCGGCAGCATGACGCTGGCCTGACGCAAGGTTTGACGCAGTGGCACCGTCAGCTTACGCGCCAACGTCGACAGCTCTTTACCTTCGTTTGTGTCAGGGTATTCCACCCGCACTTCACCTAAGCCTTCGATCTCATGTTCCAATACCTGACAAACCACTGGATTTACCCGGTCCCCCGGTGGCAACTCTAACCAATCACCCAACAATAAAATCCATTGCCGGATAAAAACCAGCTCATGAAATGGCTGTTTTTTGAAGAACTTATGTAACGCCTCTGCGTCATACGATTCAAACACCACAAAGCCACTGTCGTTGGTCAATTTGGTGTAACCAAACACATTGTGCTGTGCTGCTTTATCTTGGATCTCAGCCGCGGCATCTTTTTCAAAGCCGGCACGGCAATACAAAAGTAATTGTTTCATGTTATTTCCTGATAAAAGGCACAGCCATCAACGCCAACCATGCCACCAGCAAGGTTTGACCGCCAATTGGCGCTAAAAAACGATAATGCAGCGGCAGCTCAAACAACCCCGCCCACACGGTATACACAAATAACCAAAGCCCTAGGTGCATCGCAGCAACAACCAGTGCACACCACCGCTGCTGCCAAAGCGAGAGCGGTCTGCCCCAAAGACCAATGGCCGACAACGTCAGTAAAGAAACGCCATGCACCGCCAACATCGCTGTGCTGGATAACAGGGCACTAAATTCTTCGGTGAGCAATCGATATTGAAAGTAATGCGAAATGGCTGCGCCCATGCCAACCACCACCGCGCCGTACAAAGCTGAAAGTGCAAAACTAACAGTCCAAAACTTAGGCATCTCGTGCTCCATGAACCACGTGCTGAATAAACCACACCAGGTGTTGCCCCAGCTGTTCAAATACTTGCGGCACGCCTTTAAAATCATGGCAGGCACCCACGATAGCTTGCACCTGCAACATGGCCTGCTGTGGCGCGACCTGTTGGTAATAGTGCTCTAGCTGCAACGGCGTACCAAACGCGTCCCGAGTTCCTTGCAATACCATCACCGGCTGTTGCAACCGAGGCCAAAAGCCACACCGTGCCGCTAGGTGTTTTGCCTTAGCATCGCCGCCCGCTTGTTGCTGCTTGGCAGGACACCAAGGGTAACCAAACACCACGCCCGCCTGAGGCTGCGTTAACCATTCTTTGGTGAGCGTAGAGTCAGCAAGCAATTGTGTGATGATTCGCCCCCCCATCGACTTGCCAGCCAAGAGTAACGGCAACTCAGCAGCATCTGACGCTTTCAAATCCAACAGCAGTTGCGCCACCGCAAGGCGAAATTCATCGACCAGCAAGCCAATCTTGGGTGGCGGACGCTTATGGCCAAGTCGAACTTGCTCCATGTACGCTAGGTTTAGCGCAATACTTTCAATGCCAAGCCCCGCCAGTTGCAGTTGTAGCTTGGAAAAAAATTCACTTTGGACAGGAGCTCCAGCACCGTGCAACAGGACAAGCCGAGCGATCGGATGTGGTTGCGCTTGCACATGAACTGATTGGTTTAACATCAATCCGCCACAGCAATATTAAACTGCTGCTCTGCAAAGGCTTCTTGTTCACGCGCGACTAAATCCAACATCCACTGACGAAACGCAGCGATTTTGCCAAGTTCGATTTGATTGTCACGACACACCAAGTAATACGCATCTTTACTTTGCAACACATGATTAAACGGCACTATTAATCGCCCCGAGCTGATATCCGGTCGCGCCAACACATTATGGGCTAAGGCGACGCCTTGGCCATGGATAGCCGCCTGCAACACCATAGCGGTATGGCTAAAAATCGGCCCTTGGTTGACGTTAAAATGCTTAAAACCTTGCGAGGTAAACCAAGCTTTCCATGCATCACGATTGCCATCGTGCAACAAGGTATGAAATCGCAAATCTGCCGCTTCATTTAATGGTTTGGAACTTTTAAGCAGCAAGGGCGAACAGACCGGTACTAAATATTCGGTGTGTAATTTGTCAGCATGCAAATTGCGCCAGCTGCCGCGCCCATAATAAATGGCCACATCGACATCATCAGTCAGCGAGCCTTCCTCAAAATCGACCGCACGGATCCGCACGTCGATGTCGGGGTTGATCTCACTAAACAAGCTCAACCGCGGCACCAACCACTGAATGGCAAAACTCGGCGGCAAACTGACCGTCAATGCGCCTTTGGCGCCACGCGCCAGCAACTTCTCAGTCGCTTCGTACAGTTGCAAGAAAATATCTTTGATTTCAAGGAAATAACTTTGGCCTTCTTCTGTCAGCAACAAAGAGCGGTTTTTCCGCATAAACAGTTTTAAGCCCAAATGATCTTCCAGGGCCTTGATCTGATGGCTAATCGCCGCCTGAGTGACAAACATCTCCTCTGCCGCTTTGGTAAAACTTAAATGCCGAGCAGCCGTTTCAAAGGCTTTTAACGCATTGAGTGGCGGCAGACGACGAGCCATAGTGATTTCCTTTTATGCAACGGCAGTAACGCGGATTGGTTTAGGCCTTAGGCGCAACCGGTACATAACCTTCGACTTGAACATCTGCGCCTTCAAATAAGAATTGTTGCATTTGCTCTTCGAGAAACTTGCGGTGTTCAAGATTCATCATGTTTAACTTTTTCTCGTTAATTAACATGGTTTGTTTGGCTTGCCACAACGCAAAGGCTTCTTTACTGATGTTGTCGAAAATTTTTTGGCCTAATTCGCCTTGGATCAATTTGAAGTCCAGACCAGGGGCGGTCTTTTTTAAGTACTGACAAAACACTTCACGAGCCATAACTGCCTCACATCGGTTATTCAACAGGCTAACTGTTGTTAGCAAAACGAGCATTGTAAACTATTTTGCTGCAAAGCTTTAGTTTGCTATCACACAGCCTAGGCGCTTCGAATGCAGCCTGGCCTGTACTTTAGGCACCTCAACGACAACAGCGCTGAAAGTACTGAGCATGACGCTAGAGTTTAAGTACCTTTACTTCAAACCTGATAGGTAGACTTTTAACGGTGCCGGCAAGCCAATTTGCTCCAAGTTCGCCAAAGCAACCCAACGCCCTGTGCTTGGCATATCTTGCACGCGATTATCCAACCAAACACTGGCTTCGAGTTTGTAGTGACTGAATTGATGACTAAAACCCCCGTGTAATTGGGCGGCCTGCGGCGGCTGTTCCAATTGTGGCAAGCACCAAAGTGCCGCCCAAATGCCTGGCGACGGTCGTTTTTCTACATAGACACAACCATCGAGTTGCAACAACAGGAAATGCCCCGCTTTCACCGGGATCTGCTTTTTCGGTTTGGGGTTTGGGTATTGATCGATTGCATTACGCGCCAAGGCTTGGCAATCGGCGGCAAGTGGACACTGATCACACAAAGGCGCCTTTGGCTTACAAACGGTTGCGCCTAAGTCGAGCAAGCCTTGGGCAAAACGTCGATTGTCATGTTGTGGCGTGTATTGCTCGGCTAACGCCCATAATTTTTTCTCAAGTGCCGTTGAGTTAGGCACACCATCCAGCGCAAACAATCGCGCAAACAAACGGCGCACATTGCCATCCACGATTGGCCCAACCCGGTCATAAGCAAAACTCATAATGGCTCCAGCGGTATAACGCCCTACCCCAGGCACTTGTAGTAACTCGGTTAAGTCCTCAGGAAAAGCGCCTCGCTCGGCCACAAAACGCGCTGCTTTATGCAAATTGCGCGCTCTGGCGTAATAACCAAGCCCTTGCCAATGTTGCATGACCTGGTCTTCATCCGCCTGAGCCAGTGCCTCAACCGTTGGAAACGAACGCATCCAACGTTCAAAATACGGAATAACGGTGACGACTTGTGTCTGTTGCAACATCAATTCGCTAACAAGCACTTTGTAAGGGGTCACATCCTGTTGCCACGGTAACTGGTGTCGTCCGTGCTGTTGTTGCCAAGCAATGATTTTTTCAGCGATAGGATTGGTCATCGGTGGGTTCTTACTGCATTTTTGCTGCCTAG
Organism: uncultured Rheinheimera sp.; assembly: GCA_964437935.1. Lineage (GTDB taxonomy): Bacteria > Pseudomonadota > Gammaproteobacteria > Enterobacterales > Alteromonadaceae > Pararheinheimera. The sequence goes on along the minus strand of CAYTIQ010000001.1, from coordinate 182,039 downwards.
TGTAACGACTCCAACCCCGAAGGCCAACGACACTGCGACCAAACCACGGCTATGACGCCGCTTTTCAGGCGCTACAACATGCAAAGTCAGCTAGCTTGCTTGAGTAAGCCAAGCTAAAAACGCATAATAGCCGGCCATTTTTTATAGGAAGCGGATATGACAGACCAAGCGCCAATCGAATCGAACCTGCCAGAAGCTGAGTTAGACGACAATCAAGAGCAACGCCACCTGCGGAAAATCCGTAGTTTTGTGCTGCGTGAAGGCCGTTTGACCAAAGGTCAGCAGCGCAGCCTCGATTTGTTCTGGCCGGTAATGGGCTTGGACTATCAATCGTCTTGCTACGACTTAAATCAAGTCTTTGGACGCGATGCACACAAAGTATTAGAAATTGGCTTTGGCATGGGTAAATCGCTGGTTGAAATGGCCAAAGCCGCTCCTGAAAAAGATTTTATTGGCATTGAAGTGCACAAGCCCGGTGTTGGCGCCTGCTTAGGCGATGCTGAACTTGCCGGTGTGAAGAACTTGCGGCTGTTTGAACACGATGCGGTAGAAGTCTTACGCGACTGCATTTTGGATGCATCGATTGACACCATTCAGTTATTCTTCCCAGACCCATGGCATAAAAAACGTCATCACAAACGCCGTATTGTCCAGCCCGAGTTTGTGCAAATGCTTCGACAAAAACTAAAAATTGGCGGCGTTTTCCATATGGCGACCGATTGGGAAAACTATGCAGAGCATATGTTGGAAGTCATGACAGCCGCCGAAGGCTTTAGCAATTTAGCCAGTGATAACCAATACGTACCACGTCCAGACCATCGCCCGCTGACCAAGTTTGAAAATCGCGGCGTGAATTTAGGCCATGGCGTTTGGGATCTGATGTTTAAGCGGACGGTCTAATGTTATTCCCTCAAAGCCAGTTGCTGGTTCGAAATATTGCCGATTTACAGGGCCAGATCTTATTGGTTGAGCCTATGGCCGATACGCTCGGCCATGAACTTTCGCATCAAGGAGTTGCCTTTAGCGTCTACACCACCGATGCCGCTGTAGGTCAGAGTTTCCCAACGGCACAACAGCTGCAAGTGGCGGCTCATTTAACGCTGCCAAGCCCTACTCGGTTTGACAGCGTGGTGATTTTTTACCCCAAAAGTAAAGAGCAACTGCCGGAATTACTTGGTGAAATAAAACCTTATATCGACGCCACCACAGAGATTTATCTGGTGGGCGATAATAAAGGTGGCATTAAAAGCCTACCTGCGCAGGCGCAAAAGCTAGGCTTGCATGCGCACAAATTAGATAACGCCAAACATTGTTTGTGGTTTGCTTTGTCAGGCCTTATGCAAGTCACACTGCCACAGGCTTCTTTACAGCAGTTTGCTTGGGATGTGTTGGGTACATCGTTGACGTTGTATTCACGACCAGGGGTGTTTAATCATGGCCGTTTAGACCAAGGCACCGCATTACTGCTATCGACGCTTGGTTTTTTACGTGACAGTAATGCTGCCAACGTCTTGGATTTTGCGTGTGGTGCTGGGGTTATAGGCCTTTATCTAAAAACGTTGAACCACAAACTGACTATAACCGCCAGTGACATTTGTGCCTTGGCTATTTCAGCCACCGACGCCAGTTTTGCCCATGCCGGTTTTACTGTGACCAGCTATTGCCAAGCAGGTTTACCAAAAGGCCGATTTGACCATATTGTCAGTAACCCGCCCTTCCATACCGGCTTGAAACTGGATTTATCGGTAGCGCAGCAGTTTTTTGCCCAAGCAAAACAGCAACTCAGCCTTGGCGGCAGCTTAACCTTAGTGGCCAATAGCCATTTACCCTACCAAGAATGGTTGCAAGCGCAGTTTGGCAATGTCAAAGAATTAGCCCGCAGCAACGCCTTTGTCGTCTGGCAGGCTGTTCGAAAAAACTAAAGGTTTGACCAAGCTTGCGCCATAAAAAAACCGCTTACTGCGTTTTTTTTATCGCCAAAGCGCTCAGTCGTCGAGTCGAATTTGCCGTGGACGGTAAGCCCCCAAATGCTCTTCATGGTCGCCATACAACGCCGCAACTAAATACAACTGCCCTTGTTCAACCCAATAAATAGCATTTTGCTGATACTGTCTGGCCATTTCCAGCGCACGGCGTTTATCGCATAACACCGCCCAACTGCTCTCTCGAAACGCTAAATCGGGGGATGCACCGATGACTCGCCGGTACGGAAAACCGTGTCGAGCTAAGTCATGCTCAAATTGGCAATCCAAACGCAAATTGTGGGGTTGAAGGTGGATATGTCCATGGGGGTTTTGCGCACTAATAATGGCAAAATTGATATCGTCACCGAGCTCTTGGTGACATAAAAAAACGCTGTGCTTATAGCATTCCCAGAGATCCATAGCGGCTCCTGCAGCTGTCATTGAACGAGTTAAACAACTCAACAAAGGCCATTGGATACTAACTCGGCCAACCTCATCTGCCAAGCCGACCAGCCAATGAAGTTTTTATGGCTTGAGTTTGCTTAATTAAAAGAAAGTGCATAACATCATAAAAGATCAATATCTTGCGTTGATGTGATCGTCCAATTTCCCTTTTTCTGACATGCAGGTAGCAGCAGTCTATGGCGTCGATTTTAAGGACTACGTCAATCAAAAGTGCGTTGAGCTGGGTCGTAATGCTGATTTGTAGCGTGACCTTGTTGGCCTCGTTAACGATTTCGACGGTGCAAGATATCGGGTTTCAGAAGAAAAAATTGCTCGACCAGTTACACGCTTACGCCAACATCATTGCCTTTAACTCTGTCGCGGGCATCTTAGTAGATGATGCCGAAATGGAAGACAATCGACTGAAATCGTTCGAAGCAGTCGATATTTTGTACAACATCCATATCTATAAATTGTCTCCTGAAACCAACGAGCTCAGTTTTTTCTCCAGCTACAACCGAAAAGACATCGGCCCCCACCCCACACAATTTGCGCGCGTCAACCAGCTTGCGGAACCATTTGCCGATGCAGACGTGGTGGAGATCAGTAAATCGGTTGAATTCGATGGCAAAGTGATTGGTTATATTTATATTCGCGCCGGCATGGACGAGTTATCCCGTTATGTGCAAAGCCGTTTGTTGTTTGATTTGCTGATCGCCAGTATCGCGCTGACTTGTGCCTACTTTGTCAGTCGTCATTTACAACGTCGATTCACTGCCCCCATCGAAACCTTGCTCAGCGTGGTGCAAAAAGTCACCAAAGAAAAAAGCTATGCTGTGCGCATTCCTGAATCTGAAGTACAAGAAATCCATGTGCTTGGCCGCGCAATCAACGCCATGCTGGATCGGATTGAACAACAAATTAGTAAACTGCAGCTCGCCGAAACCGAGATCCGCCAGTTAAACCAAAGCTTAGAGCAAAAGATTAATGAGCGAACCCAAGCGCTAAAAACATCCAACCAAGACTTACTAAACACGCTAGAAACCTTGCATCAGTATCAAAATCAAATTGTCGAAACCGAAAAAATGGCAAGCCTTGGCCAGATGGTGGCCGGTGTTGCCCACGAAGTAAATACGCCGATTGGGCTTGGCGTCACCGCCTCAACCTTAATGCAAGACCGCTTGGCGGATATTCAAACGGCGTTTGATGAGAAAAAACTGACCTCAAATCAACTGCAGCGCTTCTTAAGTGAGAGTAACGAGAACTTAGGGATCATCTACCGCAATCTTGAACGTGCCGCGAGTTTAATTCGAAGCTTCAAGCAGGTCGCGGTGGATCAAAGCAATGAAAACCGTCGCCAATTTAGCGTCAGTCAGTTGGTAAACGAAGTCTTGCTGTCGTTACGCCCTAACTTGAAAAAGACGCAACATGAAGTCATCGTCGAATGTGATGAGAAACTGGAAATCGACTCAAAACCAGGTCCATTGAACCAGATCCTGATCAATTTAATTATGAATAGCTTGATTCACGCCTTTGAACATATTGAAAAAGGTCAGATCAAAATCCAAGTTCGGGTCGATCAGAACCGCTGCTTTGTTCACTATGAAGATAATGGTGCTGGTGTACCTGAACATATCAAAAAACGGATCTTCGACCCCTTCGTGACCACCAAACGTGGTGAAGGCGGTAGCGGTTTAGGCATGCACTTGGTGTATAACTTGGTAACGCAAGCGCTTAACGGCAAAATCTACTTGGAAAGTTCGCTTGGCGATGGGGTTCGCATCGATTTTGATTTCCCTGTGATCGTTAAAAACAATACCGCGGCCAGCCTTTCTTAACACCTCAATCCATTGATATAAAACGAATAAATTAATTTCAGTTATGATTTATTCGTTTTTAGTCTTGACTTTATGAATTACATAAAATATCAAATGTTAACAAAACACTTGTTAACAAATTCTGGCAAAGCTATAATTTCGCTAAGAATGACAACCAACTGTCATCGACTCCCGCGCTGACTGTGCAAAAAACAAACAACTTTTACATAAGGTTCATCTGATGCAGACGCCTGTAATTTTGATCGTTGAAGACGAAGAAGTAACCCGCCTTAACTTAGTCAACCTGTTTGAAGGTGAAGGTTACGACGTCTTAGAAGCTGTAAATGGCGACGAAATGAATCAGCAATTGACCGAAAATTCGGTGAATCTGATTGTGATGGATATTAACCTGCCAGGGAAAAACGGCTTAATTCTGGCGCGTGAACTGCGTCAAAAAGAAAATATCGGTTTGATTTTCTTAACCGGCCGTGACAGTGAAGTAGACCGTATTTTAGGTCTGGAGATCGGTGCCGACGACTATCTGACCAAACCATTTAACCCACGTGAATTAACCATTCGTGCCCGCAACCTGCTCAATCGCACCGTGTCGCAACCGGTGGTTGAAGAACATAAGAGCGTGGTTAAATTTAACGGCTGGACCTTGGATGAAAACAGCCGCAACTTAACATCGCCAAAAGGCGTATCGCGCCGTCTGCCAAAAGGCGAATACCGTGCTTTGCGTTTGATGCTCGATACACCGGGTAAAATCTTCACCCGTGAACAGTTAATCCGCCACATGACAGGCCGCGAGCTGCGTCCAAACGACCGGACTGTTGATGTGACTATCCGCCGTATTCGTAAACATTTCGAATCAGATATCGAAAGCCCAGAGTTAATCAGCACCATTCATGGTGAAGGCTATCGTTTTGTCGGTAAGTTAGAAAAGTAATTTTGTGTGTTGTGTAAAAGGCACCTGAGGGTGCCTTTTTTATATCCATCAGATCAGGCGAAGTCAGCATGACTCGTAGGGGCGTTGCAGGGCCGCATCAGCGGGCAAGCAAATTCGCGGAATAACGAATTGCCAAGGCGCTACGGCACTCAGGGTTAATCATCCGCATGCTCATTCACATAATCCGCCAACAGTTGTAGATGCCGCTCAATGGTCAAATGGTATTCGATCAATTGCCGTTCGAGCGCCTGCCAATTGGGTTCTTCTAATAGCTCCATCGCTTTGGCTTGCTGTTGTACCCATAACAACCCGACCGATGCCGCGGCGCCTTTCAGCTTATGAGCAGCCTCTTGAAATTCGTTTAATTGCTGCTGACTGGCCGCTTCCACCATTTTATTGATGTAGCCTGGCAATAATTGCTGGAACAACTGGATAGAGCGCCGAACCGCATGAACCCCAAGCGAACCAAGATAATCATCGAGCGTGTTTTCATCCAACACTGCATCCACAGGCGGTGTGGCTTTGGGCATGCTGAGCTTACGCAGGGCAGTCGGGGCAAACAACTGCGCCAAAACCTGGTCCAAATTGTTGGTATTAATTGGCTTGGCGAGGGATGCCGCCACAGGGACCCCAGCAAGCTGCTCTTCGGCTTTTCGGACATTGGCACTGAGCACCACGATAGGAATATCACACCACTGCGGATGCTCTAACATCTCACGAGCAATTTGATCGCCGGTCATATCTGGTAACTGCATGTCCAGCAGCACTAGATCAATGTCATCTTCAGTTTCTAATAACGCCAGTGCGTCCTCGCCAGTCTCAGCCAAGATCACCTGATGGCCGCGCTGTTCTAATAAATTGATAGCGATCTCAGCATTAAGCGGCACATCTTCAACTAACAACACCACCAATTCAGGGATCACCAAAGGCGTCACTTGGTCAGGCGCATGGGTTAACGCCGTTGGTAAGCTAACACTAAACTCACTGCCTTTATTTAATTCGCTGCTGAGTTTGATGTCGCCTTGCATTGCTTCTACCAACGCCTTGGAAACCGATAAGCCGATGCCTGAACCCACAATACTCAAGCGGCGGCCGTCGCTGGATTTGTAATACATATCAAAAATACGTTGTTGTTCATGCGGCGCAATGCCAATGCCGGTATCTCTGACTTTAAACAGCAACAGGGTTTGTTCTGTATTGTGCGACAGTTCGGCAAACAGACTCACTTCACCACGTGAGGTGAACTTCACGGCATTATTAATCAGGTTCCACAACACTTGTCGCACCCGAGTCGGGTCAAGACGCACATACCCATGCATGTCGCTGCCCCAGCGCAATTGGAAGCCGAGGCCTTTTTGCTGGCAAATTAACTCGGCAAAATTGGCAATGTCAGTGACGAACTGATGGATATCAATCGATTGGTAGACGATGTCCAGATCTTGGCGATCTATCTTATCTAAATCTATGATATCGTTGAAAATATTACCTAAGGTTTCAGCGCTGCTGAAAATAGTATTGGCCCAACTCCGTTGCTCGGTCGTTAACTGAGTTTCCATCAAACGTCGAGTTAAACCGACAATCCCGTTCAGCGGCGTACGGAGCTCATGGCTTAAGGTTGCAATAAATTTACCCTTGTCTTGATAAGCTCGCTCCAGTGCTTGCTCGGCTAATTTACGCGAGGTGATGTCTCGACCAAAGCCCAATAAACCAATGTAACGACCTTGGCGATCGAAAAACGGCACTTTGCGCATCTCAAACCACATCACTTGCCCTTCGGGCGTACGGTACTCCACGTCTAGCGTTAATTCAGCTTGGTTCACCGACACTTCGTGGTCGGTTAAGATCGCCGCCGGCGCCATATCAGGCGCATAAATTTCTGACGGATAACGACCAATCAATTCTGCCGCCGATTTACCAATCATCCGCTCAAACATTTTGTTGAAACTTGCAAAACGGCCCGTTTCGTCACGGTAATAAAACAAATCTGGCGATGAATCGACAATTGAGCGCATCAGCAAACTTTGCTCTTCAACAATATGCTGCGCACGCTTGCGCTCTGTGATCTCTTTGCGAAGTTCATCGATGGCGCGCCGTTTCGCTTGAAAGGCTTTTTTACGCTCTTCGATTTCAAAGTTCAGTTGGCGGATGTTTTCTTGCAGGTTCTTGTTCAGTAAGGTTTCTTGTTGGGTTGAATTTTCCAAAGTGACTTTGGTGTCGCTTAACTTCCGCACCAGATACAAGGCCACTAACACACTTGGCGGCACCAAAATGCCCGCAAGCAACACGCAAGCGATCACCAAATCCCAATTGAGCTGGTTCAATAGCGTTAAACTAAAAGCCACTGCCAGTAGCGCTGCGCCTGAGATAATAAACAACACCAACAAGCTAAACACCTGCAAGGTGCCCCACTGCTTGAGCACTTTATCCATCTGCTGGACCAGTGGATGCAACGCTTTGGTCTTGGCGGCGCTATTACTCATGCTGCTCCTGATACGACACCAACAAATCGTGGTAGGAACACACGGCCAACATTTGATTTTGGATCTGGAGCGCCCCCTGTCGACTGGTCGTTCTTGCGCTGCGCTCCATCACCAGTTGCCAGGATTGCCCATTGACCTCAAACAATCCGGTCGCTTTACTGTTTTGGTTAGCACACATCAAACTGGCTAAAGCGCGGTAGCGACTGCCATCAAACACATCGTGTGTTTGCATCAGCATCTGTTTGCGACTGCTGTTGGTGTACTTCCAGGCTGCCAGTTGGAATTGCAGCTCTTGCGTCCTTCCTTTGCCTTGTAATGTTGCTTTGTCATCATGGGTCAAATAATGGGTGCGCCACTTGCTGGCACTGTCAGTGGCCTCGGCAAAAAACACCCCTGCTTCACCCATCACCCGAAACTGTGCACCTTTTGCATGAGGTTTCACCAACAACGCGGTATTTTCATCGATGCCCACCCCCAGAGAGCCAGAGGTCTGCGCCAACAGTTGCAGTAAACGCCCCTGCCGACCCCGCTCCGAAAAATGCGTATCCAGAATACCGTAGGGGAAAAAGCCAAAGCCCGACGTGGGCTGAGCAGATAGCGTCGATGCCCCAGGGCATGCTGGCTGACACGACCAAAGTGGAGCCAGAAAGGCGGGCGCGGCAAACGCGCCTAAACTGTCGCCGCCGGTGATCATGGCATGCGGGCTGCCCGTTTGCACGGCAGTGCCGGCACTGGTACCGGCAATCACTAATTTATTAGCCAGAAACTTCGCTCGGATCGCGGCAAGTTCAGGCGAATCGGTGCCGTCTGGCTGTTTAAAGGCCAAATAGGTCAGACTTTGATCGCCACCATTAAAAAATACCGCATCGGCATCTGCCAGCAACTGTAACGCGAAGTTGCGACCGTCTCGGCACATGGTTTGCGTATAGCTAAAAAGATCCGGATAAATGTCTGCGCGTTGATACGTTTGTTGCTCAGTAACGAGCTGCAAAGCGAAGCTATCGCAGCCGGCGAGACCTTCGCTTTGCACGATTTGATAGGTTTTGCTGATGGGCAACCAACTGGTTTCTGCCCCTAAGCTATTAAATAACGACCGGTAATAATCCACCGCTGCAAATGGGTCGCGTGATGACGCCGTCATCACCACAATCTTGGGGGTATCGCGGTTGTTGACTTTGCGTGCTTGCGCCACAATTTCTTGGTAAATGGCCAGGGTGTGTTTATTTTGTAACGATAACGGCATCGCTTGTTCGATAAGGCGTTGCTGATTAACCAGCATCGGGGTTTGCAACAGATCTAGCACCGCATCCTTGTGCTCCGTGGATAAACCCTGCCAAATTTCGCGACCTGACATCCATTGGCCAGCGACTTCGACTTCCGCCGCTCTGAGCGCTTGCAACAGAGCGCGTTCGCTCAGCCGTTGTTGTCCCATCCGAGCCTGCAGAAACTGCAATAACGCCTGCAGTTGCTGGCGTTGATCGGCGGAAACGGACAGTTGCTGAAGATGAACCAATGCATCAGGCGTCACCTGAAATTCTTGCTGACGCAAACTATTGGCAGGCGCTTGGGTTCCAGCAACACAGCCATCCAACGCGGTAGAACTGCAGCTCTTTAAACCACCGCCGACTAAAATTAACGAATAATCAGCTTCGGCCAAGGCTGATTGACTGCAAAACAATGCTAGGCACAAGGATGCAACACGAAAAATCATAATAAATTCAAATATTCCCTGAGTTAGATACGAGCTGCAATCGTAAACCTCAAGAATACAGGCTCTTGTACCCTTTGCCAACGATAGGCCGACTTTTCGGTTTCGCTGATCTGCCTGCCTTGTCAGCGCGTAGATAGAAGGAGTAAAATACCTGACCAATTTAATCAGGTATTTGGTTTTCGCGACCCTCAATGGTCTGTTATTTATAACCAATACCGCGGATTGCTCGAAAAAAACGATGGCACCTTTGCAAATTTTTCATAAGACAAATCGATGAAGATTGGTAAAATGCCGCCCTTTTCAGCAGATATGCGCTGAACATTCAGCAATCGACGGACTCTGGAGTATCCATGCCGACAGCAATGCCCGATGTAGCCAACCATTCTTGTGCCACCACCGAAGGCACTCTTGATTGGGTTGGGATGAGCCATATTGAAGTACCTATCATGCTGGCTCTGCCTGGCGAAGCGCCACGTCAAGTCAGTGCTAAAGTCGAAGCCTTCGTCAATTTGGCAGATGCCAAAGCCAAAGGCATTCATATGTCTCGCCTTTATTTAGCACTGGACGATTTATCGCGTGAGTCGAGCCTCAGTTACCAAACGCTGTGCGAACTGCTCGATACCTTTATTACCACGCACGACGAGTTAAGCGATAAAGCCTTCGTGAAGTTCGATTTTGATTTGCACTTACGTCGTAAAGCTTTGATCACCGAAAAACAGGGCTGGAAAGCGTATCCTGTGACCATCATTGGCCAAGTGCAAGACGGTCATCTACAAGTCGAGATGAAAGTGAATGTCCCCTATTCATCGACTTGTCCTTGTTCGGCGGCTTTGGCACGCCAACTGATCCAAGACGCTTTTGTGACTCGGTTTGCCGGTCAGCAACAGATCCCAAGCGAGCTGATTGTTGATTGGTTAGGCACAACCCAAGGTATTGTGGCAACTCCACATAGCCAACGCTCGGTTGCTGAAGTCAAAGTGAAATTAAATAACCACGTGGGTCAATTTCCAATCATTGCGTTGATCGATGCTATCGAAGATGCGCTGAAGACGCCGGTTCAAGCCGCTGTTAAACGCGCGGATGAACAAGAGTTTGCCCGCTTAAACGGTCAAAATCTGATGTTCTGCGAAGATGCGGCGCGTCGTTTAAAACACGCGTTAAACGGCTTAACCGAATTTGATGATTTTTGGCTGCGGGTAAACCACTACGAGTCGCTGCACGCTCACGATGCGGTAGCCGTTACCGTCAAAGGCCTAGCGCAAGGTTATCGCGCATAACGTCTTGCATAAACTCTGAGTTCATTTTCAGCATCAAAGCGGCCTCAAGGCCGCTTTTTTTTGTTTTCATTTCAACAAAAACCCTCGTTTTATCGCAAAAACTGTAATTTTATTACAGTTTATAGCCATTCTATGTTGCGGTTAATGCGACAAATCCGACGAAAAGTCAGCTTGATTTTTTACTGAAATATCGGTATATCTGTAGTTGGTCCCGACGTTCAGACGTCTAAAACATCCAAAAATCAATGGACCAAACGCCATCGACCCTTGAAAGATTTGCTGTTGTTTTCTTTCACACGTAAAAATCAAAATCAGAAAGAATACATATTCACTATTTTTACATTTTTATTTATTTGCAGGACAGGTTGGAGGATTAGTGTCATGGCGTTGTATAGTCATAGCCAAGCCAGAGAAAACTGTGGCTTCGGTTTGATCGCCCATTTAGAGGGCGTTGCCAGTCACCGGATAGTTCGGACCGCAATTAGCGGTCTGGCCCGGATGCAGCACCGCGGTGGCATTTCAGCAGACGGCAAAACCGGCGACGGTTGTGGCCTGTTGATGCAAAAACCCGATAGTTTTTTCCGTGCTGTTGCGGCGGAACAAAACTGGGTGCTGGGGAAGAAATATGGCGTGGGGATGATTTTTTTAAGTCAGGACCCGGTCAAAGCCGAAATTGCCAAACAGGTGATCAATCAAGAAATCGAACGCGAAACCCTGACGCTGGTCGGCTGGCGCCAAGTGCCAGTGGACTCGAGCGTGCTTGGTCGTATTGCACTCGATTCAATGCCAAACATTATGCAGGTGTTCGTCAGCGCCCAGCCAGGCTGGAGCGATCATGACTTAGAACGTCGCTTATACATGTTGCGTCGGCGCGTGGAAAAGGCAGTCGCTGAGCTAAGCCCAGATGACGCCGATTTTTATATTCCAAGTTTTTCGTGTTTGGTCACCGTCTTTAAAGGCTTGATGATGCCTGCAGACTTACCAGGTTTTTATCTGGACTTGGCCGACATTCGGATGGAAACCGCCATTTGCGTATTCCACCAACGCTTTTCTACCAATACCATGCCGCGCTGGCCGCTGGCGCAGCCGTTTCGCTTTTTGGCGCACAACGGTGAGATCAATACCATTACCGGTAACCGCCAATGGGCGCGTGCTCGGCAATACAAATTCGCCTCGCCGCTTATCCCAGACATGCGCGACGCCGCGCCTTATGTCGGCACCAAAGGCTCTGACTCCAGCTCACTGGATAATATGCTAGAGCTGTTTTTAGCCGGCGGTATGGACTTGTTCCGTGCTATGCGTTTGTTAGTGCCGCCAGCTTGGCAAGGCAACAAAGTAATGGCCGACGATTTAAAGGCCTTCTACGAATTTAACTCGATGCATATGGAGCCGTGGGACGGCCCTGCCGGTATCGTGTTGACCAATGGCCAACACGTGGCTTGTAACCTCGACCGTAATGGCTTGCGCCCGGCGCGGTTCGTTATTACCAAAGACAAATTAATCACGCTGGCATCCGAAGTCGGCATTTGGGATTACACACCTGATGAAGTGCTGGAAAAAGGCCGCGTGGGCCCGGGCGAGATGCTGGCGCTCGATACTCAAACCGGAAAAATTTGGCGAAGCGACGAAATCGACATCGACCTCAAAGACCGTCACCCGTACCGTCAATGGCTGAACCAAAACGTCCAACGCTTGGTGCCGTACGAAAAGTTTGAAACCGATTTATTAGGCAAACGCGCTTTTAGCGACGACGAGATGCTGACCTATCACAAGCTGTTTAACTACAGCTATGAAGAGATCGATCAAGTCATCACCGTGTTGGCCAAAGACGGCCAAGAAGCGGTCGGTTCGATGGGCGATGACACGCCGATGGCCGTGCTGTCGCGTAAGCCTCGGACTTTCTACGACTACTTCCGCCAGCAATTTGCGCAAGTGACCAACCCGCCCATCGATCCGCTGCGCGAAGCGCACGTGATGTCGCTGGCGACCAGCATTGGCCGTGAACACAACGTGTTTAGCGAAACCGCCGGTTACGCCCGCCGTATTCAATTTGAATCGCCGGTGATGATGTATTCGGACCTAAAACAGCTGAAAACAGCCGATCAGAATTTCTATAAACACTATATTATTTCGCTCAACTATGCGCCTGAAGAAGGCTTAGAAAACGCGCTGCGCCGCGTGCAAGCCGAAGCGGTGCAAGTGGTGCGTGACGATAAAGTGGTGTTGTTGATTTTAACCGACCGTAAAATTGCCCCAGGCTTTGTGCCTATTCCCGCGGCGATGGCCGTCGGTGCCGTGCACCATGCGCTGGTGGATAACCAACTGCGCTGTGATTCAAACATCATCATTGAAACTGCAGGCGCGCGCGATCCGCACCACTTTGCCGTGTTAGTCGGCTTAGGTGCGACTGGCATCTACCCCTTTATGGCCTACGAAACGGTCGAAATGCTGGTCGACCAAGGCAAGCTGAATTTAACCCATCGCGAGGCGGTGCTGAATTACCGTAAAGGCATCAACAAAGGCCTGTACAAAATCATGTCGAAGATGGGGATCTCGACGGTGGCGAGTTATCGCTGCTCAAACCTGTTTGAGGCCGTCGGTATCAACAAAAATGTGATGCAACTGTGCTTCCCTGACGTGCCTTCACGCTTAGGTGGCGCTGATTTTAGCGACTTCGAAGCGGACGTGCTGGTTCGCGCAAACACCGCGTGGCTCAAACGTAAGCCACTGAATCACGGCGGTTTATTAAAATACGTGCACGATGGTGAATACCACGCGTACAACCCAGACGTGGTGCAAAGCTTACAAAAAGCGGTGCGAAGTGGCGATTACGAGGACTACAAAGTCTATCGTGATTTCGTTAACAACCGCCCTGTCGCGCATATCCGTGACCTGCTGCAAGTCAATCGCGATGGCGTGACGCCGATCGCACTGGAGCAAGTTGCGCCAGTGACCGATTTATACCCGCGGTTTGATTCGGCGGCGATGTCTATTGGCGCCTTAAGCCCTGAAGCGCATGAAGCCTTGGCAATTGCGATGAACCGCTTAGGTGGTCGCTCGAACTCCGGTGAAGGTGGTGAAGATCCACGCCGCTTTGGCACCGAGAAAAACAGCAAAATCAAACAGGTTGCGTCGGGTCGCTTTGGTGTGACGCCACATTATTTGGTCAATGCCGAAGTCATTCAGATCAAAGTAGCGCAAGGGGCAAAACCTGGCGAAGGTGGTCAATTACCGGGTGAAAAAGTCACGGCGGAAATTGCACGTCTGCGCTATTCGGTGCCAGGCGTGACCTTAATTTCGCCTCCACCGCATCATGATATTTATTCGATTGAAGACTTGTCGCAGCTGATTTTCGACTTAAAACAAGTCAACCCGCAGGCGCTGATTTCAGTGAAATTGGTGTCTGAACCAGGCGTTGGTACCATCGCCACCGGTGTTGCCAAAGCCTATGCTGACCTCATTACCATTTCTGGTTATGACGGCGGTACTGGCGCAAGCCCACTAACATCGGTCAAATACGCCGGTAGCCCGTGGGAGCTTGGCCTTGCCGAAGTGCACCAAGCGCTGGTCGAAAACGGTCTGCGTGACCGCGTGCGGCTGCAAGTCGACGGCGGCTTAAAAACTGGCTTGGACGTGATTAAAGCGGCCATTTTAGGCGCCGAAAGCTTTGGTTTTGGTACCGGTCCTATGGTGGCGCTAGGTTGTAAATTCTTAAGGATTTGCCACTTAAACAACTGCGCCACCGGGGTTGCCACCCAAGATGCAACGCTGCGTCGCGACCACTTCCACGGTTTACCAGAACTGGTGATGAACTACTTCAAGTTTATCTCGCAGGAAGTACGTGAACTGCTCGCTGAACTTGGCGTTTCGCAATTAACCGATTTAATTGGCCGCACTGATTTACTCAGCGTCAAACCGGGCGAAACCACGCGTCAAGCAAAATTGGATTTAACGCCAATTTTAAAGGCCAGCGGTGTACGCTCGGATAAACCGCTGTATTGCGTGCAAAGCAATGACCCGTTTGATAACGGCCCGCTGAACCAATACATGCTGGATCAATGCCGCGACATGGTAAAACACAAAACCGGTGGCCGCTTGAACTTAAGTATCCGTAACACGGATCGTTCCGTTGGCGCCAAGTTGTCGGGCTACATTGCTCAGCTGCACGGCAACCAAGGCATGGCGGCCGAGCCTATTGAAGTGCGCTTCACCGGCACCGCCGGCCAAAGCTTTGGCGTGTGGAACGCTGGTGGCTTGGAACTGTCGCTGCAAGGGGATGCCAACGACTACGTCGGCAAAGGCATGACTGGCGGCCAAATTGCCATTTTCCCACCCAAAGGTGTAAGTTTTGCCAAAGAAAACGCCACCATTTGCGGAAATACCTGTTTGTATGGTGCAACCGGTGGCCGCTTGTACGCCGCCGGTCGCGCCGGCGAGCGTTTCGCGGTGCGCAATTCTGGCGCCATCGCGGTGATTGAAGGCACAGGCGATAACTGCTGCGAATATATGACTGGCGGTGTTGTGGTGGTGCTGGGTCAAACTGGCGTGAACTTTGGCGCCGGTATGACAGGTGGTTTTGCTTATCTCTACGACGAACATCAAGATTTGGAACGCCGCGTCAACGGCGAACTGGTCGAAATGTTGGAAGTGACCACGCCAATTCTGCAAGAGCATTTGCGTAGTCTTATTCACCAACACTTTGAAGCGACGGGCTCTGAGCGCGCGCATCAAATTCTGACTAACTTCCAAGCGGCGCTGCCACGCTTCCGCTTGGTAAAACCCAAAACTAGTGATGTGAATTCGTTGTTGGGCCATCGCGCCCGTTCATCCGCCGAGCTGCGTGTGCAGGCGATGTAAGGAGAGAAGTTATGGCGCAAAACGTATACCAATTTATCGACGTGAAGCGGGTTGACCCGCCGAAAAAATCGCTGCAAGCGCGCACCATCGAGTTCGTAGAGATCTACCAACCGATGACCGAAACCCAAGCCGCCGGTCAAGCCGACCGCTGCTTGGATTGCGGCAACCCTTATTGCGAATGGAAATGCCCAGTGCATAACTACATTCCGCAGTGGTTAAAACTGGCCAACGACGGCAAGATCATTGAAGCAGCGGAGCTGTCGCACAAAACTAACTCCTTGCCGGAAGTATGCGGCCGCGTCTGCCCACAAGATCGCTTGTGTGAAGGCGCCTGTACGCTGAACGAAGGTTTTGGCGCTGTCACCATTGGTTCGATTGAAAAATACATCACCGACAAAGCCTTCGAAATGGGCTGGAAACCGAACTTATCGGCGGTGGTTAAAACCGACAAAAAAGTTGCGGTGATTGGCGCAGGCCCCGCCGGCCTTGCCTGTGCCGA
Organism: uncultured Rheinheimera sp.; assembly: GCA_964437935.1. Taxonomy (GTDB): domain Bacteria; phylum Pseudomonadota; class Gammaproteobacteria; order Enterobacterales; family Alteromonadaceae; genus Pararheinheimera. Next base: position 166,041 of record CAYTIQ010000001.1, on the reverse strand, counting down.
CGTGTTGGTGCGTAACGGCGTCACGCCGGTGGTGTTTGACAAATACCCAGAAATTGGTGGCCTGCTGACCTTCGGTATTCCACCATTTAAACTGGAAAAAGACGTACTCAAACGCCGCCGTGAAGTCTTTACCGAGATGGGCATCGAGTTTCGCTTAAATACCACTGTTGGCGTCGATGTCAGCTTTGATGAATTGCTTGAAGGCTATGACGCGGTGTTTTTGGCGCTGGGTACTTACACGCCAATGCAAGGTGGCCTTGCCAATGAAAACGCGCCGGGCGTCTACGAAGCCCTGCCCTATTTAATTGGCAATGTGAACAACTTACACGGCTGGCAAACCGAACACCCATTTGTGGATTTACAAGGCAAATCTGTGGTGGTGCTCGGTGGTGGTGATACTGCGATGGACTGTGTCCGTACCGCTATTCGCCAAGGCGCCAGCAAAGTAATTTGCGCCTATCGTCGCGATGAAGCCAACATGCCTGGCTCCAAACGCGAAGTGCAAAACGCGCGCGAAGAAGGCGTTGAGTTTATGTTTAACTTGCAGCCGCTGGGTATTGCAGTGAACAGTCAAGGCCATGCCTGTGGCGTCAACGTAGTGACCACCGCACTGGGTGCACCGGATGCCAAAGGCCGCCGCTCGCCAGAGCCAGTAGCGGGCTCTGAGCAAGTACTTAGCGCCGATGCGGTGATCATCGCCTTTGGTTTCCAACCAAGCCCGCCACAGTGGCTGGTCGACCAAGGCGTCAGTCTGGACAACAAAGGCCGGGTGGTCGCCTCCGAAGACAGTCCGTTTCCGCTGCAAACCAACCAGCAAAAAATCTTTGCCGGTGGTGACATGGTGCGCGGCTCCGATTTAGTGGTGACCGCTATCGCCCAAGGCCGTAAAGCGGCGGAAGGCATCATGGATTATTTGCAGGTATAACGCTGCATTCTTAAAAAAATACCCCGGACTTGCCGGGGTATTTCTTTCGACATCAAGCCAATAGATGGCCTGGTTAGTCCGACTTACTTCGCTGTTTTGCGTAAACGCAGAGCGAACAGACCTAAACCTAACAACGCTGCAGTTGCTGGTGCTGGTACGCTTGGTGGTAAGCTGTTTTGCTTTAATAACGCATACTTGACTTGGCCACCGGCATACAACACTTCACCAATACCATTTCCCCAAAATTGCACTTTTGAAAATGAACTGCTGTCGTCAAATGCCGCTACAAAAATCTCATGCACAGAGCTGCCTGCTTTGTTTTTAAACAAACCATCGGCCGAAGTTTTGGCCGATGCCACTAAGATCGGCGCGCCGTTGTCAAACGAGATAAACAAATCGGTAGTCGGACTATGACAACAGGTCGCCCAATCACCCACTTCGAAACCAAACGAGTTAATTGGATTTTTAAAGGTTAAAGTGATACCGCTGGCTTTGGTTGCAAGCGCATCGCGAGTCGCACCTTTTGGATCAATCCCCAACACTCGGCCAGACATGGTGCCGTAGCCATCAAAAAATACAGTGCCACCATTACTGCGAGAGATTGAATAAGCACCGCGATCAATCACCGAACCGTTTAACATGCTTGTCCACACATCGGTGACAACAGTGCCACCGGCAGCAATCACTGTGTTATCAAATTTCGCCGCGCCTGTTGGGATCCCTTCAAATACTGTGGCAATCGTTGCTTGTGCGCTTGACGCTGCAAGCAATAAACCGGCAGCAAATAACTTCATTTTCACGTCTTAGTTCCTTGTTATGGGTTATAACTCCATCGCCGATTTAACAAAATTCATGCCACTATTTTTTGTTATTATTAATCAATACCTTACAGAAAAATCACAACAAGATATTAGATAATTGTAAAATATACGGACATTTTTTATCAAAAACAGAAACAACAACTAATAAGTAATTTATACTCTGCCAACAAGTAACAGATACATTAACAAGCATGCCTTTTGTCTCAACAGCATGTTATCAAGCGCAGTCTACTTGATGTTCGCCGCAAAATTGCTATTCAGGGAATCACGAGCGTTTACCCACGACACTACATCGCGTAGTGTCGATGCATAGTGCTAACTCACGGATGATGCCATCATGCAACGCCCCTTATTCTTTACGATGTTAATGACCGTGGCTTATAACAGCCACGCGGCTGTGCCGAGTTATCTCAGTGCTAACGAGGCTAAACTGCAGTTACAACAAGGAACCCTGACCAGTGAAGCGCTGGTCGAACATGCGCTGACGCAGATCAAAAACAAAGACCGTCAAGGCCCAGCCTTGCATGCCATCACCGATCTTTCTGCTACCGCGCTTGCCGAGGCAAAACAACTCGATGCCGAACGCAAAGCAGGTAAGCTTCGTGGCCCTTTGCATGGCTTGCCAGTGCTTATTAAAGCCAACATTGCAACCGCCGACCAATTACCGACGACGGCAGGAGCCTTAGTGCTCAAAGGCTTTATCACTCCGCGCGAAGCGTCACTGGTGACACAATTACGCGCTGCAGGTGCGGTGATAGTTGGCAAAACAAACCTGTCGGAATGGGCCAATTTTCGCGGCGAAGGTTCCGCCAGCGGTTGGTCCGCGCTGGGTGGCCAAACTAAAAACCCATATGTGTTAAGTCAAAGCCCATGCGGTTCCAGTTCAGGCTCTGCGGTGGCGGTGGCAGCGGATTACGTGGCGCTGACCGTCGGTACCGAAACCGATGGTTCTATTTTATGCCCCAGTGCTATGAACCATGTGGTCGGCATCAAACCGACCCATGGCGCTATCGCTGGGGACGGCATTATTCCAATCGCGAGCTCACAAGACACCGCAGGCCCAATGACTCGGACCGTCGAGGATGCGGCATTGCTACTTGGGGTCCTTGCAAGCCCTGCAGCACAACAACATTATGGTGATTTAAGCAAAGCCTTGCTGCATCAGAAGGTTCGCTCCGTGGTGCTGGTCCGAACATTTGATAAGGACTATCCGGCGATCAAAACCATGCTAGACACCGTGAAAAGCCATCTGCAAGCGCAAGGCATCAAGGTCACGGACAGGCTCGACTGGTCATTGCCAGATTCAGCTTATCAAGCAGAATTTGATGTGCTGGTGTATGAGTACAAGCGGGACTTAAACCAATGGTTAAAAGACTACCAAGCGCCCGCCGACGATATCGCCAGTATCATCGCCTTTAATCAGCAGCAAGGTAAAACTGCCTTAGCATTTTATGGTCAGCAATACTTAGAAAAAGCACACGCTATAGATTTAGAGAAAGATAAAGCACATTACCAGCAAGCCCGCGCACATTCCAAACACGCCGCCATGCGCTTGCTGGACGCAGACACCCAACACGGTCAAGTGATTGTTGCGCCAACCGCGGGGCCGGCGTGGGCTATTGATCATGTTAAAGGCGATCAGTTTAATTTCGAAACCGCCAGTGCCGCAGCGATCGCCGGTTATCCAGCGATCACCCTACCTGCGGGTTTTGATGGCGCCTTACCTCTTGGCATTTCGCTGATAGGTCAACCTTGGAGTGAGCCAGAGTTGATTGGCCTTGCCAAGCAGCTGCAAGACTCTTTAAAGGCTTGGCAAGCGCCACGTTACGAAGCAACTCTCACCAGCAAGCACTAGCGGATCCGAGCCAGTTGTGCGGCAAGGCCACAGGTACTTGCCGCACCACATAGACTCCAACGTTGTTCAGCGGCATCGCTCCAGCACCACAAGCCTTGTTGATAAGTCACCAGCGCAAGCTGTGCCAGTTCTTCGAGCGTTTGCCGTACCTCACTGACCTCAAAACCATCAAATCGACATTTTAATTGATGCTCGGTGACGCCAACGCCGTCACCACGCCCATACCGAATGGCCAACAGCAATTGAGCCTGTAATAAAGTCAACGACGCCTGCAGCGCGAGTTCTGTTGACATAGCAACACTCCTTCCTTTGATCTTGCGCAAAACATAGGGTGATTTGCTCCCAAACCATCGGTTTATCAGCGAGGTGCGACGTTTTGCCGCACGCGTATCAAGCGATTCATCCATAAACTACCGACAATTTTTCTGACCATACGAAACTATCATGATGAAATTATTACCAACCACACAAAACCTTGCGGCAACTGATAGTGCACCAGCGCTAAGCTATCTGATGTTATGTTTAGTCCCTCTGTTGCTCAGCTCACAACTGATGGCAGATGAGGGGGCCAAACACCGCGGGCACACATCAGCGAAAGACACCATCGAGCATATCGTGATCACAGGGGAAGCCCCGGAAAAACCAGGGGTCGTGGTGACAGATCCCAAAGCGGCCCGTCAGCCGCTTCCCGCCCATGATGGCGCGGATTATTTAAAAACCATCGCAGGCTTTTCAGTCACGCGCAAAGGCGGCACCGATGGCGATGCGACCTTTCGTGGTATGGCCGGCTCGCGCCTTGGCATTTTAGTCGATGGTGAAAATATCTTAGGTGGTTGTAACTATCGGATGGATGCGCCAACGGCCTATATCTACCCTGAATTACACGACCAAATGACGGTGATCAAAGGCCCACAATCTGTACGTTATGGCGCCGGTCATTCAGCAGCGACCGTGTTATTTGAACGCACACCAGAGCGGTTTGACCAAGCGGGCTATCGACTGCATAGCAGTCTGCTCGGTGCCAGCTTTGGTCGTCATGATCAGTTGATTGATGGCACTCTTGGAAGCCAGACCGGCTATCTGCGCCTAGGTGGTTCACAATCACGCGCCAGTGATTATCAAGACGGCAATGGCGATGCCGTGCATTCGAATTACCATCGCTATAGTGGCCAGTTGGCACTGGGTTACACCCCAACTGCCACCACTTTGGTTGAAGCATCGGTGGCGCGAAGCGATGGCCAAGCGGCGTATGCCGACCGTGGCATGGACGGCACGCGTTTCTTGCGCGACAGCACCAACCTGCGCTACCAGCAAACCGACATCAGCCCTTGGTTAGACTCTATCAAGCTGCATTGGTATGACAATGATGTGGATCATCTGATGGACGACCAAGAACTGCGTAAACCCGGCATGATGGGTTATGCCAATTTGGCGCGGGCGACCCAAGGTGGCTCGGCGCAATTTGATTTTAATTTACCCAAGGATCAACAATTGCTGGTTGGCGTTGACCAGCAAAGCAACCAGCACGACTCACGTTCAGCACCTAAATCGGCCGTATATGGTGCCTGGAGCCGCGACGCCGATATTTCACAATCAGGGATCTTTGCCGAATATCAGTATCCAGTTGCGCCCCATCAACATCTCTTTACGGGGGGGGCGGCTTGATCATTGGCGCGCCGACGATGAACGCAAAATGGTTGGCAACATGATGATGGGCATGAAAGCCAACCCAAGTTATGGTCAGACCCGCAAGCAAAACTTGCAAAGTGGCTTTGTGCGTTATGAACAAACACTCGCAACCAGCCCAACGACACTGTACGTCGGCGTCGGTAGCGCACAGCGCTTCCCCGATTATTGGGAACTGATTGCCAAAGAAGGCAAGGCCAGCGTCAGTGGTTTTGATATTAACTACGAAACCACCCGCCAACTCGATACCGGTGTGTTATACGGCGACGACACTCGCCAATGGTCTGTCAGTGGCTTCTACGGCAAGGTTGCCGATTACATTCTGGTGGACTATTCCAGCATGATGAAAATGAATGGTTTTGTTCGAAATGTTGACGCTCGAACCTATGGTGCGGAACTGACGTATCAACAAAAAATCACTCCCTATTGGCAGGCAGACCTTGCGCTGAGTTATTTGCGAGGAGACAACCAAACTGACCATACACCGCTACCGCAGCAGTCACCAACGGAGCTGCGCATTGGTAGTCGCTACGTGGCGCAAAACTATAGCTTCGGCATGTTGTGGCGTGGCGTAAAAGCGCAAGAGCGATTTGATGTAAAACGTGGCACTATCGTCGGTCAAGATTTAGGCCCCAGCCAAGGCTTCGGCATTTTCTCGGTGAACGCAGCGTGGCAAATCACTCAAGATCTAAACCTATCCAGCGGCATTGATAATCTATTTGATCGTGACTACGCCGAATTTATCAGCCGTGCCAGTGGCAATGGTATGGGCGGGGCAATTCCAGGTTTTATTCAAACCACACGGGTCAATGAGCCTGGCCGCACGGCATGGCTGAAGTTAACTTACAGCTTAAGTGGCATGTTGTAATGCGTTTCTCAAGCGTTATGCCGCTATGCGGGCTATTGCTTTGTGCACTCTGGTGCCTAGATGCAGATGCCCGCAATCATCCTATCGAGCAGCGCCACGCTGCTCCAACCGATATGCACTCCATAACCGTTGCACAAGCGATGCAGCAACTATGGCCTGGAGATTTAAACATGCCAGCGATCAGTCAACATGAACATGTTGCGCTGGTCAGTTGGCATTATCAAGCGAAGGGTCAAGCGGCAAAACATGGTCGCGCGTTATGGCGAAGGCTCGATGGGAAGTGGCAATTGATCAGTTGTGCAGGGAAGAGTTTGCTCGACAGGACGTATTTAATGAGGGCGGGTATCAACCCCGACACGGCAAGTGCCCTAATCAAAGCACACCATTCCGCTGAAGCCTCGTTACCGCAAAGCGACATCGAACTGTTTGACAGTTTTATGTCGATGCATCCAACGTCGCATAGCGACGTCCATCATTAAAGTTTGCGAGGACGCGCGCCCCTGGCCTCTTTCCCCCATCGCACTCGTGTTTGTTTCGGCTCAAACAGCGGTTCGGTGGTAGCCTAACAGACATAACGAACCTTGATCTTTATGCATTAAGAGCTATGGTAAAAAATTAAGCCGTTGCGGAGTGTTGCCATGTTCAATCAAAAGTTAAAAACTGAAATTGCTGACTTAACGGCCACCCTCGCCCAGCAAAATGCCATGATCGATGGCATTCAAGCAAACCTGGCAATGATTGAATTCAGTCCGCAGGGCGAGATCCTTGCTACCAACGCTTTGTTTAATCAAGTTATGGGCTTTGAAGAGCATGAACTCATCGGTAAACACCATCGCGTGTTATGCCCTGCCGAATACGCCAATTCCAGCGCCTACCAACAATTTTGGCGTGACTTACAACAAGCGAAAAACCAGCATGGGTTCGTAGTTAGTTTAGATAAACAAGGGCAAATCAAACATTTGGAAGCCACGTATTGCCCTATAGTGCAGCAAGGCCGATTAGTCAAAGTGGTGAAAATTGCCTCGGATGTCACCGCTGCCGTTTTAACAGCCCACAATCGACAAAGCATTATTGATGCGCTGAACAAATCTCTCGCCGTGATCGAATTTACCCCAGATGGCCATGTGATTTGTGCCAATGAAAATTTCCTGCAAGCCACCGGCTACCAACTCAAGGATATCGTAGGAAAACATCATCGGCTGTTTTGTTTTGACGAGTTTTATCAACAACATCCCAATTTCTGGCAAGAGCTTGCAACCAATCGCTTTAAAAAAGATAAGTTTTTGCGACGTCATCGCGACGGCCACAAGATTTGGCTTGAAGCGACTTACAACCCGGTGGTGGATGATGATGGTCGAGTGTCTACGGTGATTAAATTCGCCTCTGATATCACGGCACGTGTCGAGCATCAGGACGCCGTCGCTTCAGCGGCCGAGTTGGCGTATAGCACTGCGGTAGAAACCGCGGCGATTTCACAGGATGAGGCCACACTGCTGCAACAAAGCGTGGTGAATGCGCGTAAAGTCAGTTTAGGGGTAAGCCAGGCGGTTGAATTATTACAGCAATTAGCTGATCAATCTGAGCAAATATCCGCCATTGTTAACACGATCCGCGCCATTGCCGAACAAACAAATTTATTGGCTCTTAATGCCGCCATTGAAGCAGCCCGGGCTGGCGAACAAGGCCGCGGTTTTGCGGTTGTGGCCGATGAGGTTCGGACTTTGGCGCAACGCACCAATAACTCCACCGGGGAAATTGAGCTGGTGGTGCGTCGCAATCAAGAGCTAACTCAAGGTGTGGTGCAAGGAATGCTGGACGCGCGTGCTCAATCCGATACCGCGGAAGCACAGGTGCAACAGGCCTTTACTCTGATCGACAAAATTGCCGCCGGTGCCGGCCAAATTAGTGAGACAGTGGCGAAACTGCGTTAGCCATCTTCGGCATAACGTCACATAACTCGGCGCCGTGTTAATCCCAGTAGATGGGGTGCTGAGTTTTGATAGCGGCTTTGAGCATCGCCAGCAGTGGCACTGCGCGCTGCGCCAATGTGACTTGTGGTTGCCCGTCTTCATCGACGGCCACAGCCGCACCGGCTAACGCCTGTAAAGCCTCTTGCAACTGCCAATACGCCTGCGGTACATCATCAGCGGCAATGGCACCTGGGACCTTGGCCGTCATGCCCATCAGATGAATTAGTTCAAGCGCTGGTTGTCCCAGCATTTGTATCGGGTAATGATCTTTACTGTGAAACGTCACTAACATCAAGTCTTCCTCCTGGTGTCACCCGCCTGTCATAAGTCCAGCTTAGGCTAGACCGCCGTCACGGACTAAAGTCGCATTGCCACGTGCAGCCAATGCTGGCAAAGTCCTATGGCTTGCTAAGGATTGAAGTTACTTTGACACCACCGAGATCGAGTTGCAACATCGACGGCAGTTCGGTATAACTTTTGAGTAAATACTCCAAACAAGAGCGCTGTTATGCCTGATGCTCGCGCCATCGCTGAATTGATCCTCAAAGGCTTTCGCCGCCATTTTCGGTTGTTTCAACAAATCACCCAACAAGCGGGCGAGCATTTTCAAAATGCCAACTGGCGTGGTTATCAACACGACAGCGCTGCTCGGATCCACTATTACGATGATCGGGTGTCAGAAACCATCGAGCAACTGCGCCAACGTGGTCATCGCGGCACACCAAACACCGAGTTATGGCAAGAGATTAAAAGCAATTACCAAAGTGCCCTGCACTTTCATCCTCAGGCCGAACTGGCGGAAACATTCTATAACTCCGTGTTTTGCCGCTTGTTTCACCGGCAGTATTTCCACAATCAATTGATCTTTGTTGAATCAACGGTGCGCAAAGAACAACTGCCGGTGCCGATGGCGTCGGTATATGACAGCTATTTCCCGGCAGAAACAGGTATGCGAGCCGCCATCCGGCAAATCTTGCGCCGAATGATGCCAACACTGCAATTTGCCAACTTAGACCGCGACATACGTTACGTATTAAAAAGTTATGCCGAGCAAGCTCGCCATGACCTGCACCCTATCCATTTGCTGCGCTTGGACATTCTAAAAACGGTGTTTTACCGCAACAAAGCCGCCTATTTGGTTGGACGGATTGTCACCCCCGATGGGCAAGAACCCTTTATTTTGTCCGTGCTGCACGACCCCAAACGCGGCATTTATATCGATGCATTGCTGACCGAGCCTACCGATATGAGCCTTATTTTTGGCTTTTCGCGCGCCTATTTTATGGTGGATGTGCCAGTGCCTTCGGCGCTGGTGTATTTCTTAAAAGAACTGCTACCGCATCGCACCTTGGCGGAGCTTTACAGCGCTGTCGGTTTGCACAAACAAGGCAAAACCGAATTTTACCGAGAATTATTAGGTCACTTAGCGCAAAGTAACGACCAATTTGTGGCTGCGCCTGGTATTCGCGGCTTGGTGATGATGGTCTTTACGCTACCGAGTTTCCCTTATGTGTTTAAAGTGATCCGCGACAGCTTCGCCGAAACCAAACAGTTTGACCGCGACACCGTCAAACAGCGTTATCACTTGGTCAAAAGCCACGACCGTGTTGGTCGGATGGCCGACACGATGGAATATTCGGATGTGGCATTGCCGATTAATCGCTTTAGCAAAGAGCTGTTGGAAGAACTTAACGCCTCGATTGCCGACTCGATGTATCGTGACGGCGATCAATTGGTGATCCGTCATTTGTATATTGAACGCCGCATGACGCCGTTGAATATCGCGCTAGAAACCGCAAATCACGCTGAAAAGCGTCGCTTGATGCGAGATTATGGGCAGGCGCTGAGAGATATGGTGGCCGCCAATATATGCCCTGGCGACATGCTGCTAAAAAACTTCGGCGTAACACGCCATGGCCGTGTGGTGTTCTACGACTATGATGAAGTACAGTACTTGCTGGATATGAATTTCCGCGCCATTCCAGAGCCACAAAATTGGGACGATATGTTAAGTGCCGAGCCTTGGTATCCGGTACATCCTGGGGATGTCTTCCCCGAGCAAATCGCCACCTTTGTCACTTCGCAGGCCGAGCTACGAGCCTTGTTTTGTCAAAGCCATCCTGAGTTGTTAGACCATCAGTATTGGCAACAAAAACAACAAAGTATTCGGCAAGGCCAAGTGGAAGATGTCTTTCCATACAGCCAAGCCCAGCGGTTTTGCATGCGTTACCAGCAATAACTAGGGTGCTGCAGCGGTTTGGCGATGCGGCGCGAGTGTGCTACATTCTGCGCCCCATGTCCCCACGAGCTGTCAAGAGAGCTGTCCATGACCAACGTAGTGCTTGCACTGCGCCAGCGCGAACTGGCAAAAACTACCAAACCCTTTAACGCTCGCGGTTCTCGTGTCAAACGTTGTGAAGGCTGCTTGTTACCAAACGCCGATTGTATCTGTGCGCTAGTCCCTAAGGCTTCTGCTCGCAGCGCCTTTTTGTTTCTGATGTATACCGGCGAATGCTACAAACCTTCCAATACCGGCCGCTTGATTGCGGATGTGGCCGCGGAAAGTTTCGCCTATGTCTGGGATCGTACAGTGCCTGATGCGGAACTTCTGGCACTGTTGCAAAACCCGCGTTATCAGCCATTTGTGGTGTTTCCACACGAGTATGCAAGTCCTGAACGTTGTGTCAGTGCTGTCGAACAACCTGCAACATCGACCCGCGTGCCCTTGTTTATCATGCTGGATGGAACCTGGCGTGAAGCCAAAAAAATGTTTAGTAAAAGCCCGTACTTAAACCAGTTCCCGGTACTGGGCATCAGCCCACAACAAAGCTCAAATTACGTGCTGCGCGAAGCGGCTCATTTGCATCAACTGTGCACAGCCGAAGTCGGTATTGAAGTGTTAAAACTTGCCGGTGATCATCAAGCGGCCAATGATTTAAGCCACTACTTTCGCGAATTCCGTCGTCGCTATATGGCAGGTAAACCGCACCTTCAGTTTGAAGACCACGACTGATAAAAATGCTTCAACTGAGCAATCAGCCATGACGCATCATCCAGAGGTAAATCATGGCCGGCACTGGCATGTCGCACTAATGGCCAATGCAGTGTTTGCGCTAACCGCTCGCTACAGCGTGGTGAGACTAATTGATCCCCGTCACTGACCACCACTAAGCCTTGGCAGGTAGGGGTCGTTGCAAGCTGGTAACGACTGGCCGCCCACAGCTGCTTGAGCACCGCCGATTTACGAAGAGGTTGTGCTAACGCCAATTGCTGCCAGCGCCAAAGTGCAGGATGTGGGCTGGCTTGGCGACTGGTCAATTGTAAAATCAGTGCCTCACGTTGTTGTGCGTCTTGGTAAAAACAGCGCAAGACTGTCGGATAACGCCGCCACTGCAAACGTTGATAAAACGGCGTTAAGTTCGAGGCACTGGAATTAATTAGCACCACAGATTGCACATCGGCTTGGGCCTGCAGCGCAAGCTCAAGCGCCACCATACCGCCAAGCGATAAGCCAACCAGATGCCAAGGTTTGGGCTCGTGCTGCTCGAGACGACGTTTTAGCAACTGCACATGTTCTGCTAAAGTCCAAGGCACAGTTTCGTGACATGCCAAGCCCATCCCCGGCAAATCAGGGCAATACACTGGCATCAGCAGCGATTGCTGTAGTTTGGCCGGTACATCGCCCCAATGTGCAGCCTGTCGTGCCAACCCCCGCAGCAGCACCACACTGCCTTTCTGGGCTGCTAGGTCCGTCGATACCATAAATCCAGCGCCTCTAGACTATTGCGTTGACTGACAGTGCCAAGCCAATCCGGCATCGCGGCGGTGGCATGCACCAAAAAATCTAACAAGATCAAATGACCACGTAACACCCGTTTGACTCGATGTGGCTTGACCGGATGATACAGGCCATGCGGGCGCAACAATTGAAATGGATTTTTGCGAACCCAATTCCAACTGCCCATTTCCAAGGTCAGCGGCAGCATCAAATGGTCAGCGGCCACAGCTTGCAGATAGAAATAATCCCATAAGTCACCATGACACAAATAATGGGCACTTTGCGGCTCAAACAAGTAGTTTTGGTGTGGATAGGTTTGAAAAAACAATTCACGCAGACGGTGCATATGGGCCAAATGGGCGATGGGCTGCAGTGCTGAACGGGCGAAAGGAAACCACAATCGGTCTTGTTGGCCAAAGCCGCTATGACAATCCAGCACAATGGAATGAGCACGATGTAGCAGCTCGGTCTGCACAAATTGTTCAAGTAACAGCACCTCGGGCTCGAGTAGCCCTTCCTCGCCCCGATGCCAAGGCAGCCATTTGGCCAAACGATGGCCGCCTATCAGGGGCAAGGGTCGTTCGACACATTCTAGCGGCGCATTGCGCATTAAATCCACGCGATTGCCGTTACAGCGTGTCCCCCGACTCATGCCTGCAGGATTAACGATTGGGATCAGATAGAGCTGTACCCGCCCCAGCAGGTCCAATAGATTGGCATCCCAACTGAGTCGTGCGCACAGCGTCTCCAAATATGCAAGCAAGACCTGACTGCCGATACGTTCTAACCCATGCACGCCGGCCGTTAGCAACAATGCAGGTTTATCAGCACCAGCCTGGCCAACTTGCACCGCGTAAAATGGCCATGCGCGTTCGCCATCTGCGATCTCCCCCACGCGCATCAGCGTCACCTCGGGTGGTGCGCTGGCAAGCAGATATTCAAGTTGATGCAATTCAGGTAGTTGCATAGCAATCTCTTGAACTTAAGCGATAACTAGCAGCCTAAAGGTGCTAGATGGCGCTTTGATGACAACCATCGATATGGCATAGTACTTACGCATAGTACTTACGCATAGTACTTAGGCGTAGTACTTAGGCGTAGCAATCCATCATCTACTCAAGAAAGGGTCAACCGAATGTGTCGTCTGGCGTGTGTCGTTGTTGTCAGTTTGCTGTTATTGGCATGCCATACCCCGCCGCGTGGTAGCGAAGAATATTGGTTCAACAAACTTAAAGATGAGCAGCGGGCGCAATGCAGCCAATTACCCGAGCCGTTGTCGACGAGCTGCTTGCAAGATGTCGAGCAGAAGACCTACCAAGACTTCCAAAAATCACGTCAGCCCGCAGACCATTCAAAATAATCTAGCCATTTGCCTTCAGGCGATTGCACTTGCCCTTGAGCCGCCAGGCCAATCTTTTGCAAAATATGTTTCGACGCTAGGTTGTGAGGGGCGACAATGCCACAAATTTTACGCATGCCAAGTACGTCACGACCGTAACTAAACACCGACTCTGCCGCTTCAGTGGCATATCCTTGGCCGGCATACCGTTGTAGAAATCCATAACCGACATCGGGAATGCCAAGATATTCGCGGTAAATGAGGCCACAAAGGCCAATCATAGGCCCATGCTGCAACCGCACACGCCATAACCCATGGCCATACTGGGCATAACTAGCGATTGGGCCCTGGTCGAGGTAATGCATGGCTTGCTGCAAATTTCGAACACCACGATCAGCAATATTTTGAATAAACTCAGGTTCATTCAAAAGCTCGAGGATCACGGCTGCATCAGCAGTCGTGACTTCATCAATGATTAAACGTGGGGTGGTGATCGAAACGGCCATGCAACACTCTCTTTGAAACCTCACATTGACCATACCAAGGTTCTCGCCTAACACCAAATAAAAAGGCAGCTCAGGGCTGCCTTGATAAGTCTTACCACAGAGTTAGGTCTGTTTTTGGGCGGACGTAGATTCCGCGTTCGCCTGCTCATTGAGGCTGCTTGCCAGCAATTCTTTATCCGATTTTCCGGCCCAATAATCAGCATTTTTGATGCCTAAGGCCTCTGGATGAAACACCGGATCTTTACCTTGGGCTTTTTGCGCTTCATAGTCTTTTAAACAGGCGAAAGCCGTTTTATGCAGCAAAATGATGGCAATAATGTTCAGCCATGCCATAAGGCCAACGCCGATATCACCCAGTGCCCAAGCCAAATCCGCCGTTTTGACCGTGCCGTAAACCACAGCACCTAAAATACCGACTTTCAGTAAAAAACGGAGCCATGGACGATTAGTCGCACGGTTGATATAAGCGATATTGGTTTCGGCAATGTAGTAATACGCAACAATGGTGGTAAAAGCGAAGAAGAACAGCGCCACAGCAACAAAAATAGAACCAAAACCCGGCATGATGTTCTCAAGCGCTGTTTGCGCGTAGCCAGGACCTGCCGCTACACCTTTGATCCCTTCGTACAATTTGCTGCCATCAGGTGCTTCGACATTGTATTGACCGGTGATCAACAACATAAATGCCGTCGCCGAACAGACAAACAAGGTGTCGACGTAGACTGAAAACCCTTGTACTAACCCTTGTTTGGCTGGGTGAGACACTGCGGCTGCAGAGGATGCATGTGGACCTGTACCTTGACCCGCTTCGTTGGAATACACACCACGTTTGACGCCCCACTCAATGGCCAAACCTAAGATAGCGCCGAAGGCTGCATCTTGGCCAAACGCATTGCTGACAATCAGTTTGATCACATTTGGTAATTCAGTGATATTCAATGCAATCACTACACAGGCAACCAGAATGTAGCCCAACGCCATAAATGGCACGACGATTTCAGCGAAACTGGCGATCCGTTTGACACCACCAAAAATGATAAAACCAAGCATGATAGCAAGACCGGCAGCAGTCACGTTCGGTTCAATGCCCAGTGCGTTTTGCAACCCAGAGGCGATAGAGTTCGCTTGAACCCCTGGCAGCAACAAGCCTGTTGCAATAATAGTGGCAATCGCAAAGATCCAAGCATACCACTTCATGCCTAAACCTTTTTCAATGTAAAACGCGGGTCCACCACGATATTGGCCGTCAATTTTTTCTTTATAGACTTGGCCTAAGGTTGATTCAACAAACGCGGAACTAGCGCCTAAAAACGCCACAGTCCACATCCAAAACACGGCACCTGGACCACCAAAGGTGATTGCTGTCGCCACGCCGGCGATGTTACCGGTTCCAACCCGCCCAGCTAAGGTCATGGTTAATGCTTGGAAACTTGATACGCCAGAATCTGAGCTCTTACCATCAAACATCAAGCGAATCATTTCGCGGACATGACGTAATTGCAAAAAACGTGAGCGTAACGAGAAGTACAACCCCACCCCGAGACAAAGCGCGATTAAGGCTTTGCTCCAGATGATGCCGTTAATCGCGGCAACAATCTCATTCATTTGGTACATTCCTCGGATATTCTAGTTATAGTGCGCGTCGACCAGCGCAAGCCTTGGTTGTTCTTGGCAATAAGCAGCCGTCCACAGAACATGGCGAGCCTTAAGATACAGATTTCGGGCCCTCACGCCCAGTATTTTTTTGCTAATGTACGCTCGATGTGCTGAAAAACAGCACAATTGCCGGCGGTTTTTACAACTCTTCGTCTTCTAATTCATCAAGTTGGTCATCGATGGGCGCAAGCTGCGACATATGGCGCAAAATCCAGTTTTGACGCTTTCGTACATAGGCGGACGGGGATTTCACCGACATTTTATGCGGGTTTGGTAACACGGCGGCCAATAACGCGGCCTGTTGCTTGCTTAGTTTGGCCGCTGGAATGCCAAAAAAGTGTTGTGATGCCGCTTCAACACCAAAGATGCCATCCCCAAATTCAATACTATTTAAGTACACTTCCAAAATACGTTCTTTACCCCATGCCCCTTCGATCAGTAACGTAAAGCCCGTCTCTAACCCTTTACGTACCCAGCTGCGCCCTGTCCATAAAAAGACATTCTTTGCGGTTTGCTGGCTAATAGTCGAAGCCCCTCGCACACGCTTATTGTTGCGCTGTTGATTAAAACTCCAGGCTTTTTTGATGGCCTTGATATCAAAGCCACTATGCTGAGTGAACAGTTGATCTTCAGACGTGACCACCGCTTGCTGCACATGACGTGAGATGCGTTCAATCGGTACCCACTGATGCTTGGCGTCATATGACTTGTGCTCAAACCATGCCTCGAACTGCCGCTCGAGCATTACGCCCGTGTAAACCACCGGCACATACGCAAACAACAAAACGGCTGAAAGCGCAAGCACAGTCAGCCATTTAAAAACCTGCAGGACCTGTTGAAAAAACCGACGCAGCACACCCATTCCTAAAGGCAAAACATCAGTGTATGGAAGTGCTCGGGCCTTGCCAAGTGTTTTGCTCAATAGCAGAGAACCTTTGGCAATTAGCGGCCAATATGTACCTAACTGCGCTCATCTGCAGCTTTTTGTAATAAACGTCGACTTTCTTGCAAGAATTCACCCGCCAATTCACCAAAGTACTGCTGGCCTTTGGCAAACTCAGCCATTAACCCCGCTTTGTCTTTGGCAGCAAGTAAATGTGACAACTGATTAAATCGATGCTGGTAACGTTGCAACAACCCAGTCACCTGATGGGAGCTGAGCATAATGTCAGCGTACAGTTCAGCGTTTTGGGCGAATAATCGGCCGACCATCGCCAGTTCCAGACGATAGATCGGTGAGCTTAATTGCAGCAGCTGATGCAAATCGGCATGCTCTTCAGCCAGATGCACTCCATACACCAAGGACGAAAAGTGACGCATCGCTTGGATCAACTGCATTAACTCATCATGTTGCTGCGCGGTTTTTTCAGACAAGACCGCGCCCCATACCCGCAGCTGGGTGACCAGCCAGTCGTACTTGTCGCTGTCACGACCGTGGCATATCACCACCACTTGTTTCACAATGTTGCTGACATCAGGCCCAAACATGGGGTGCAAACCAACCACAGGCCCCGGATGCTTTTCCAGCATGGCGCTCAGCGGCTGTGATTTGATACTGGTGAGATCCGCCAACACACAGTCCGCAGGTAACGGTGGCAATTGCTGGATCAATTGAGTCGTCAAATGAATCGGCACTGCTAATAACACTAAGGACGCATCCGCAACCATAGACGCGGCGTCAGGCCAATCGTCAATTTCGAGGACCACCACCTCGAACCCCGACCGCTGGAACAAACTGACAAAGCGACGTCCCAATGCCCCAGCACCACCGACGACCACGACTTTACCGCCACCTTCTTTGCAGCAGACAAAACCGCTTTCTTGGGTGGAATACGACTCACGCATCACGCGACGAAGCACATCTTCCACTAACTCAGGTGACACCCCTGCGTTTTCGGCTTGTGCTCGCCGCGCTTTGAGCAACGCAGCTTCCCGCTCAGGCACATACAGCGGCAAGGCATATTGCTGCTTGACTTGCCCTACTTGCGCCGTCACTTGGGCGCGACGCGCCAGCAGTTCGACCAACTGGCTGTCGATGTCATCAATTTGTTGCCGCAAAGGTGCCAGTTCGGCCGCCGATGCTGCCTGTGCTGACGTCGACACTGTCATACCGAGACTTCCTCTTCAGCGGTCGATTGCTGCACCACTTGTTTCATCTGCGCATGCAACCCAGCCAGCAGTTGCTCGGTGTTTTCCCAATCGATACACGCGTCTGTCACCGACACGCCGTATTTTTCAGCTTTACCACAGACAATATCTTGCCGTCCGGCATTGAGGTGACTTTCTAACATTAAACCGATAATGGCGTCATTTCCCAGTAGGCGCTGTGCTACCACAGCTTCTGCCACTAGCGGTTGCCGATTATGGTCTTTATTGGAGTTGCCATGACTACAATCCACCACAATGGCTTGGGGTAGGTTTAATTTTTTTAAGGCGGCGACCGCTTGATTGATGCTGTCAGCGTCATAGTTGGGTTTGGCCCCACCGCGCAAAATAATATGACCGTCCGGATTACCCGCCGTTTGCACTAACGCCACTTCACCTCGCTGATTGATACCGATAAAGGTGTGGGCACTGGCTGCGGATTGCAACGCATTCAGGGCGATATTGAGGTTTCCATCGGTGCCATTTTTAAAGCCAACTGGCATCGATAAGCCACTCGCCATCTCTCGGTGCGTTTGACTCTCCACGGTACGAGCACCAATAGCAGCCCAAGCGATTAAATCAGATAAGTACTGTGGACTGATCGGATCAAGCGCCTCTGTGGCCGTTGGCAAGCGCATTTCCACTAACTGCAATAACAATTCACGACCGCGGGTCAAACCGGTTTCCAAATCGAAGGAATCATCCAAATGCGGGTCATTGATATACCCCTTCCAACCCACCGTGGTCCGTGGTTTTTCGAAATAAACCCGCATCACAATGTACAGCGAATCTGCATACTTAATTTGTAGCGCTTTTAAACGCTGCGCATATTCAATTGCGGCCACCGGATCATGAATAGAACAAGGACCTGTCACCACCAACAACCGTTTATCGCGGCCATGAATGATGTTGGCGATGTCTTGACGCGCCTGCTGCACAAATAACGCACCTTGCGCAGACAGTGGCAATGCCCGTTTTAATACCAAAGGCGGACTCAGCGGTTTTTCCGCGACGATCCGCAAGTCATCCACTATTTTACTCATTTCGGGCTCCCAACCGTACACATTTCAATACACCACGTATTTCATAATTTACAACCAGTGGCATCATAAAAAGCGAAACGTTCAATGTCAAACCAAATTGTCAATATTAATGCTAAGCGCAAGCCCATTAAGAACTTTTTATTAATGTAAACATTTAATTACACAAACGGTCTTTCACGACATATTTTGAATAAATTTCATGACTGGCCCGCAAATAATTGCCGACCAGACCAACAGCAGTTAGAGTAGATTGAAATAGAGTTGAGGCTTGATAGCGATGAATTGGCGCCTGTATCTAGTGAGTCTGTGTTGCGGCTGGCCATTGATGGGGCACGCCAGCGACATCCGTCTCGTGACCGAGCACTTACCTCCCTATCAAATGAATACCCCTGCGGGCCCGCGCGGCTTTGCGACAGAGTTAGTGCAGCAAATCTTCAAACAAGCAAAAGTCGATTACCAAGTGGAGTTTCAAAGTTGGAGCCGCGCCTACCAATTGGCACTGCGCGATCCCAACGTATGTATTTATTCCATTTCTAAAAGCGAGGAGCGGCAACGCCTGTTTCAGTGGGTTGGCGCCTTATCGTATAACATCACCGGAATTTATGCGCTGAAGCAGCGTCAAGACATTCAACTACGATCGCTAGATGACGCACACCACTATCGAATTGCCGTGACGCGTGACGATATCACCCATCACTACCTGCTTGAACATGGCTTTCGTGAAGGCAAAGAGTTGTATGTCCTCGATAGCGTCGATTCCATGCTGCAGGTCTTGGTTAATCGGCCCAACGAGATCGATTTGGTGTTGGTCAACACCACCATCCTTAAATACCGCGCCGAAGAAGCTGGCATGAATAGCGAGCAATTTGTCCGATTGTTAGACCTGCCAGATTTACCGCTTGATTTCCATCTTGCTTGCAGTATGAAAACCTCGCCCCAGCTCGTCGCTAAATTGAGGGATGCACTTGCACAACTCAAACGTGATGGCCGCTATCAAGCCATTGTTGGGCAATGGTCGGAGAAATTCGTCGAGCGTGTCGATGTGCCCTAGCCTTGTCAATGGCAAACGCAGCAACGCCGCAACGCGACCTTGCTGCCAGGCTTTACAAACTCTTCTTCGGTGGTAGCGCCACATTCGCAAAGATAAAACCTGCGACCAGCGACATTAAAATTAAAAACGTTTGCTGCCCCAAATGATCGGTCTCGACCATGTGCTGACCTGAAATCAAACTATTCAGACCGATATAGGTTTTTGAGCCAGGTACCAACACAATCATCCCTTGCAAACTGACAATACTCGCCGGCGCATTCATCAAGCGAGTAAACAGGTTGCCATACACCCCAACAGCAAACGCCCCAACAAAGGCGCCAAGCGCTAAGTCCAAATGCAGACCGCCCCATTGGCTGGCACCATAGGCGATAAACCCAGACATCAATCCCCAACTGATATGTTTACGGCGGGCACGGAACACAATCACTAACGAACCACACAAAATGGCCACCGCTAGCCATGCTGTCCATGCATCCACCGCGACTGTTGCGACATAATCAACCTTACCAAATAACTTTTCACCCAGCGCCATCCCAAGAAATGCACCGAAATAAAGTTTAAATAAGATCATGACCGCATCCATGATCCGTGCGGTCCCCGACACCAGATGACGCGCCGCAGTTTCGGCAAAACCAAGAGTTAAGGCAAGACCTGGAATAAACACGATAATGGCCGATAGCACGACGATGGGAATGTTAATCCGCGGGTCGACATACGCCGCCAGTGCCGTTGCGCCTAGCGCTGACGTCATGGCGACCAGTGGTTCCAGCATATGCGTTACGCGCCGGCTTTTTTCAGCCCACAACACAAATAAGTACACCAACAGACTCAATGCCGTGGCGTAGCCCACATCCAGCCAACTGGCACGCATCAACATGGCAAAAGCGCCGCCAGCCGCGCCATAGGCCAAAAAGGTGGCCCAACGCGAATAGGGATTGGGCATAGTCGCAATGACATTCAGCCGCTCGGTCGCTTCTTTTAGCGTCATCTGATGCTTAAGTACCGCATCCACCACTTCGTCGGCACGGGATAACGAGCCTAAATCCAAGTCACCCGGCAACACCCGAGCCACATGCGTGTACTCAGCGTCCTCTCCTGGCACCCAAATCACAAACGTCAGTACTGTTGGTGTAATAGCAAATGACGCGCCGACGTTTAAGTCTTTGGCAACATCTTGCAGATGCGCTTCGAGCCGATACGCTGGGGTTCCAAACTTATGCAGCATTTTGCCAAGCTTGACGATAAATTTTCTTTTTTCATTAAATTCAGTCGATTGCACGCGCTTTATCCTTATCCGTCAGTCAACTATGCAGCTGATCTTTTGCTTCATACTAACAGTGCTTTGTGGCAACACAACAGACGCAGGCAACAAAAGTGCATCACCGCTGAGAATTTCTGCAATGCAATCTGAAGTGATAAACGAGATGCGAAGGATTAGCCGTTATGATGTAGCTGAGGTTGATGAAGTATCACTAGGTCGTGATCTGACAAGTGGCAGACTGTGCAGTGATGTTCTTGCGTGGACTGAGCTGCACCCGATGTGAAACGAGAACATGCCTGTTTCATCGGAAAAAAAAGGCTGCCCGGAGGCAGCCTTTCGTGCTTAGTTAAGCTTTTCGCGGATACGCGCTGATTTACCTGAACGATCGCGTAAGTAGTAAAGCTTGGCACGGCGTACGGCACCACGACGTTTCAGCGTGATGCTGTCAATCATTGGGCTGTGCGTTTGGAATACACGCTCAACACCTTCGCCGTTCGAAATTTTACGAACAGTGAAAGATGAGTGTAAACCACGGTTACGTTTGGCGATAACGACGCCTTCGTAAGCCTGCAGACGAGTTTTATCGCCTTCTTTAACTTTAACTTGAACAATCACAGTGTCACCTGGACCGAACGCTGGAACGTCAGATTTCAGCTGTTCGTTTTCAAGTTCTTTGATGATGTTTTGGCTAATTTTGCTCATAACAATCTCACATTACCTGGAATAAACTATCGTTGCTGCAACGCCTGGTGTTCCTGTTGGAACTCTTCCAGAAGTTTGCGTTGCTCCTTAGTCAGAGCCAGGGCATTTAACAATTCTGGTCGCCGAAGCCAGGTTCTCCCGAGAGACTGCTTCAAACGCCAGCGTCTGATGTTTTCATGATGACCGCTCAATAAGATTGCGGGCACCTGTTTGCCATTTAATTCCTCAGGCCTGGTGTAATGCGGACAATCTAACAATCCGGAGGCAAACGAGTCCTCGACTGCAGAAAGGTCATGCCCCAGTACGCCAGGTACTAGTCGCGATACCGCATCAATCAGCGTCATCGCCGGCAATTCACCGCCACTCAGCACGTAATCACCAATTGACCATTCTTCGTCAATTTCGGCTTCGATTACACGTTCATCAATCCCTTCGTAGCGACCTGCTACCAGCAATAGCTTGGGACGTTTCGCTAGTTCTTGTACGCCTGCTTGATCTAATTTGCGGCCTTGCGGCGACAAATAAATCGTGTGCACACCTTCCCCAGCTGCCGCTTTGGCCGCGCGAATTGCGTCGGTCAGCGGTTGCACCATCATCAACATGCCTGGGCCGCCACCAAAAGGCCGGTCATCGACTGTCTTATGCTTGTCCGTAGTAAAATCCCGCGGATTCCAGCAATCGACGCTGATGAGCCCTTGTTTTACGGCTCGGCTAGTGACCCCGAATTGCGTAATGGCGTCAAACATCTGCGGGAACAGGGTAATAACCCCGAACCACATGCCTGTTTGTTGCGACATTAAAACTCTGGATCCCAATCGACGATGATACGTCCTTGCGTTAAATCGACATTTTTGATGACGGAGTCTGTCAAAAATGGAATCAAACGCTCTTTTTGACCAAATGCATCAGTTTTATTGGCTTTGACAACGAGTACGTCGTTAGAACCAGTTTCCATCAAGTCATCCACCACGCCTAAGTCATAGCCGGCTTCGTTGATCACCTTCAGACCCATCAGGTCTTTCCAGTAATAGTCACCGTCCTCTAACTTGGGCAGGTTGGTCTGCGTCACTGCAATTTCTGCGTTGACTAACAGCTGAGCTTGATCCCGATCGTTCACACCATCTAGCTTGACGATTAAGCCATTGCTATGCCGTTTCCAGCTGGTGATCACCACTTGGCGCCATTGCCCCTGAGATTGAATCTGCCAGGGTTTATAACTAAAGATCCCTTCAGGATCATCTGTGTAGGAGTTTACTTTTAGCCACCCGTTGATGCCGTAAACAGCACCAAACTTACCTAAGACAACTAAATCTTTACCGTTCACGGCCAAACCCTACTCAGTTGCTCAATTAAGCAGAAGCTTTACGAGCTGCTTTTACCAATGACGCAACGCGATCGCTCATAGCAGCACCTTGTGCTACCCAGTGATCAACGCGTGCCAGGTCGATGCGTGTTTTCTCTTCAGTGCCGGCGGCGATTGGGTTAAAGAAACCCACGCGCTCAATAAAACGGCCATCACGAGCAAAACGGCTGTCAGCGACCACAACTTGGTAAAATGGACGCTTTTTCGCGCCACCACGTTGTAAACGAATAGTTACCATACCGTCCTCTAAATCAATCGTTCAGGTTTTTTTTAAAGCATATCCCTGTAGACAAGCCACAGGGACGCCGAATTCTACTCGTTTTTGTCAGCAATGCAAGGAAAATAAGGCTTTCGCACGGTGATAATCTGTGGATAAACGAGTGGATAAGCTATTGACAAGCCATAGAATCCGGCACTTTCAGCGCCGAACTCCATTCATAAAAAAACGGGCACAAGCCCGTTTTTGCTACATCAGCGAGAACAGAACGACGCCGGCACTAGCCTTTCGGTCCACCTAACATACCAGGAGGCATTTTGCCGCCCATCGCCCGCATCATTTTCATTAAGCCGCCTTTACCTGTCATTTGCTTCATCATTTTCTGCATTTGGGTAAATTGCTTGAGCAGTTGATTGACGTCTTGCACTTGGGTGCCAGAACCGGCTGCGATACGTTTTTTGCGCGACCCTTTAATCAAATCTGGGAACTTACGCTCTTTGGGCGTCATCGAGTTGATGATGGCTTCCATCTTTTTAAACTGCTTGTCGCCCATTTGGTCCATGGCACCTTGGGGCAAATTCTTCATGCCAGGCAGTTTATCTAGCATCGACATCATGCCGCCCATGTTGCGCATTTGTACTAATTGGTCACGGAAGTCTTCAAGGCTAAAACCTTGGCCTTTCATCACTTTAGCTGCGACTTTAGCGGCTTGTTCTTTATCGACCTTTTGCTCGATTTGTTCAATCAAGCTCAGCACATCACCCATGCCTAAAATACGCGAGGCGATACGATCCGGGTGGAATGGCTCCAGCGCATCGGTTTTTTCGCCCATACCGATGAATTTAATCGGTTTGCCGGTGATATGGCGGATCGACAACGCCGCACCACCACGGGCATCACCGTCGGCCTTGGTTAAGATAACCCCGGTCAGCGGCAACGCATCGTTAAAGGCTTTAGCAGTGTTTGCCGCATCTTGACCTGTCATGGCATCGACGACAAACAAGGTTTCGATAGGTTTAACCGCAGCATGTAATGCTTTGATTTCTTCCATCATTTCGCCGTCTACGTGTAAACGACCGGCGGTATCCACCAGCAAAATATCGTAGAAACCTAGTTTGGCGGCTGCGATGGCGCTATTGACGATATCAATCGGTTTTTGACTGATATCACTGGGATGAAACGTTACTTGCACGTCATTGGCGAGTGTTTCTAGCTGCTTGATGGCCGCAGGGCGATACACGTCCGCAGATACCACCATGACTTTTTTCTTCTTGCGCTCTTTTAAGAACTTCGCCAGTTTACCCACAGATGTGGTTTTACCGGCACCTTGCAAACCCGCCATCAACACGACCGCTGGAGGTTGGGTATTTAAGGTGAGTTCCTCGTTCGCTTCACCCATGGCTTCTTCAAGGGCTTTACGGACGATTTTCAAGAACTCTTGACCCGGCGTTAAGCTTTTACTGACTTCAAGGCCAACGGAACGTTCTTTGACTTGGTTGACGAAATCACGCACGACCGGCAACGCAACGTCGGCTTCTAACAACGCCATGCGCACTTCACGCAGCGTTTCTTTAATATTGTCTTCGGTCAGCCGGCCACGACCACTGATATTTTTTAGCGTTCGGGTCAGGCGATCTGAGAGATTTTCAAACATGTGGAGCTTCCAGCGACAACGAAATGCGGGCGAGTATATCAAACTGCGACAAAATGCGGCAGCTTTTGCCCTCTGTCAATCTGTAAAAGCTTGCCATACAATAGACTTTTGTTTTGCATCACGGATTTGTGCCTTATGACGTTCACTGTGCTGCCGCTTTTAGCTGCCTGTTGTTATGCCTTTGCTACCTTTGTGGTCAGTCAACGTTTGTATCATGCTGAAGGGCCGCGGCTTAAATTGCTTTTTTCTGCAGCCACCGCTGGCGTATTGCTACATATGCTGGGGTTGAGTCAGGCCCTTTTTACAGTGGATGGCCAAAACTTTAGTTTGATGAATGTCTCTTCGTTAGTCTGCTGGCTGATCACGCTGATGTTCACCGCTATTGCCTTGCGCACGCCCATCTTGCTGTTGATGCCACTGATTTATGGTTTTGCTACCTTGGTACAACTTGCCGCTGCGTTGATCCCGGCTGGTTCACAGTTGCATCATTTTGAACACGCCCCTTGGCTACTGACCCACATCGTGGTGGCCTTTATGGCCTACGTCATGCTGATCATGGCCACCTTGTATTCATTTCAAGTCAGTTATATCAGTCATAAACTCAAACAAAAAACTCCGTTGGCCACAGGCACCGTGCTCCCGCCGCTGATGCAAGCGGAATCACTGTTGTTTCGTTTGGTGATGTTAGGCACAGTGCTGCTGGGTCTGACGTTAGTCAGCGGTATACTGTTTAGTGACGATTGGTTTGCAAAACATAACTTGCATAAAAATATCCTGTCGCTTGCCGCGTTTACTACGTTTGCAGCATTACTCCTTGGCCACTACCGCGCAGGGTGGCGCGGCCGTACGGCAAACACCTTTACCGTCGTTGGGTCGTTACTACTGACTCTCGCCTATTTTGGCGCTCGATTCGTACGGGAAGTCCTGCTCAATCACGTCAGTTAATCCAATAGATTTCAGCCATGCGCCACTTGACGTGGCGCCTGCAACATCGCTTAATAACTGTCTATGCCACTGCTATTAGGCTCTTGTGAGTAGCGATTTATTTATCACACCGCTGGGCGTTATCGTCGCACTGCTTGCTCTTAGTTGGGTCAATGCGTGTGAATCCGCACTGGCTTGCGCCAACCCAATTCGATTAAAACATCGAGCCCAACAAGGGGTTAAAATCGCGGTGGCGCTGCAACACGCCGGCACGCAGATTTTTACCGATCTGTTGATTTGGTTGTGCATGTGCCGCATCGTCCTTGCGGGGTTGTCCATTGAACTGACGCTGCAATTTGCCATGCCTTGGTATTGGGTGTTGTTGTGGTTGCCACCTCTGCAACTCGGTCTGGCTGAACTAGCCCCCCGCACCTTAGCGCACCGCTTTGCCGATCAGGTGGTCGAAGGTCTGTACCGTCCATTGCATCCACTGCGCTTTATTGTGCGCCTACTGCATCGCTGCGCCGCCTTTATTGAACGTCAATTCACCACATTAAACGCCAGCCAAACCACGCTGCATCAACATGGGCAGGATGAACTCAATCAACTGATGCATGAACATTCGGCGATCTCACCCAACGCACAAGCAAGCTTACTGTTGGATGTGCTGGCACTTAGCGAAGCGCAAGTCGACGATGTGATGGTGCCACGCGCCGAGATCGTCGCCTTAGATGTACAAGACGATTGGCGTGAGCTGCAGCGCGAACTGGCGTTAATCCAACACAGTAAAGTTTTATTGTATCGAGACAGCCTTGAGGATGTCCTTGGCTTTATTCACAGTCGCGATTTAATGCGCATGCAACTGAAAGAACCGCTCACCAAAGCCAGTCTGCTGCGTTCAGTTCACGATGTGTATTACATTCCAAGTGGCACCACCTTGGCTGTGCAATTGCAAAAGTTCCAACAAAGCTCGGAACGGATAGGCTTAGTCGTTGACGAATTTGGTGACGTGAAGGGGCTGCTCACACTCGAAGATCTGTTGGCTGAACTACTTGGACAACTGCAACGAGCGCCAGAACCGGTTCTCCAGCACAGCGATGGTAGTTTTGTTTTGGATGCATCATGCTCGCTACGCGATTTAAATCGACAGCTGCACTTGCATCTTCCAACCGATGGTCCGAAGACGTTAAATGGCTTAATCCTTGAAAAAACAGAGTCATTGCCAGCCGTAGGCACTGAATTGCTGATAGGTGCTTACGTCATCGAAATTATCGCGACCGATCTGACGATGGTGACTCAAGTACGATTGATAAAACCCGAACAATCCGCTTAAAACCAATCAAACCATGATGATTTAAACTCTTGTTCGCAGCGCTGCAGTTGTCGCTGATACAAGGCTGAACGCTGTTGTACTTTTCGCGCCGCTTGCTTGAGCCAGGCTTTTTTCTGATAGCTACCTTTGCGATAGCCACCCCAGCCTTCATGGTAATTCAGATACTGTCCGTAGGCGTCGCTCTTTGGCACTTTATTAATCTTATGAGTCTTGTGGACAAACCAACCGACAAAATCAGCGGCGTCAGCAAAATCATCTCGACTGGCAAAGGATCGCCCCGCTTCACTGGCATATTGGCGCCAAGTTTCATCTTTGGCTTGAGCATAACCAAAAGCCGAGCTGGCACGCCCCGTGGGGATAAACCCTAAAAAATACTCCATCGGCGGCTGCGCATCATGTCGAAAACTACTTTCTTGGAACATCATGGCCATTGTCACAGAAATAGGCACTTGCCAACGATCTCGAGCATCAGCGGTCGCGTCATACCAATCATCATACTGTCGGAAAATTTGACAAAGATTGTCAGGTTGCCGGGGTGGCTTGGTCGCACAACCCGCCAAAGCGAGAAAAATAGTTAAGGAAAGCAAATACTTAAAAAATATTTTAAATTTCTTCAAATTTATTTGAACTAAGTCGCGATTCAATCGTCTGAATAGGTGAACAGTTTTTTGTTTCATCCCTGGATTCTCCCTATCCTTAGTAAAGTTTGCGGCCACTGATGTGGCCGCTTTTTTTGGTTGACGTATCACTAATCCATTAACAAGGCTTTTCGACAAAGTACTGTTGCAAATACTGATCAAAGTCGACTACATCTTGTTGTTCAACCAGCTGTTGTTCTGTTAACGACTGCGCGGCCATCTGTTCAAATTGCGCTTGGCTATAAAACAAATAATCGCCATGTAACCATTGCTGGCGATACAAGGTCGCTAACTGCAAATTAAAGGTACTGTGGTCCATCTGGCTGTCTTGTAGATGACCAAGCACTTTCCCCGACAACGTGCGGCTTGGGTCAAGTAACGATAAGTACCATTGATGCAAATCGTGATGATAATACTGCGACTCAAACTGCACATCGAACCAAGCTGCCAGCGGCGACAGCTCAGCAAAAATCTCTTCGGCCCAATCTTGCATCAGCCGCATGTGCTCACCGTCTTTGAGTTCAAGCGTCGGCTTACGGCCTTCGGCCACCACACGTTTTAAATTTTGTTCGGTGATGGTTTGTTGCTCTTTTGATAGCGCAGGGCTGTCTGATAACAAGCAATACAACAAAAACACATCTAAAAAGCGCATTTGCTCGGCAGTGATACCAACGGCAGAAAACGGATTGACATCCAAAGCCCGAACTTCGATATATTCCACGCCACGTTTTGCTAGTGCACAGGTCGGACGCTCGCCCGATTGGATAGTCCGTTTAGGCCGAATAGTCGAATAAAATTCGTTTTCAATTTGCAACACGTTGCTATTAAGTTGTTGGTATTGGCCATCGGTCTTTACGCCAAATGCCTGATATTCGGCACTTGGCGTGGTGATCGCTTGATGCAAGCCGCGGATGTATTCATCCAAACTGTTATAGGTGACCGACAACGTCGATTGAGCACTGTTGGTATACCCTAAATCACTCATCCGCAACGATGTGGCATAAGGCAAATAAATGGTGCCCTTGCCAATATGCTGAAATTTAAAGTTGGATAAACGCCCTTCCAAAAAGGATTCACACATGGCAGGCGATGCGCCAAATAAATACACAATCAACCATGCATAGCGTTTGTAATTGCGGATCAGATGCAAATATTGCTCGGAGATAAAATCCTGTAATTCGCCTTGATGGCCCAGTAACTGTTGGTAATGAGCCCAAAACTCTTGTGGAATAGAGAAATTAAAATGCACGCCACTGATCGCTTGCATCATGCTGCCATAACGGTTTTTCAATCCTTGGCGATACAAGGTTTTCATTCGCCCAATATTTGAGGTGCCGTAATAGGCCAAGCGAATATCATCCTGATGCTGAATGAAGCCCGGCATACTACTGACCCCCATCCGCTCGTCACCTAACTGCCGAGCTGTAAAGCGATGAATGTCTGTTAACTGTGCCAAGGTCGTGTCAATCGATGACGTGGCGGGCGTGATGAACTCCAACAAGGCTTCAGAAAAGTCAGTCGTGATGGTTGGATGGGTCAGCGTCGATCCCAATGCTCGTGGATGATCGGCTTGCGACAACGTACCATCAGCATTTATGCGCAGAGTTTCTCGTTCGATGCCACGACGAATACCGGTAATAGTCTTAGACCACTGCGCAGCATGTAACTGCTGCAGACGTTCGGTAAAAAGCTGATTCAATTAAAATCCCCGTTAGCGGCTTGGGTTCATATCATTGGGGAGCCCCGTAAAAAAAACAAGGCCTATCCATAAACGCAGTGTTGTAGTGACAAACCTCATCGATGACGTGGCGGCTTATTCCTCTTCTTCGCGATGACGGCGATCACGTTTTTGCTGTTGACGAACCACCACCAAGCGCAAAATATCCTTCCAAGACACAATGCCAATCAGCCGCTGTAGATCATCAACGACTGGTAACGCACTGATATTGTGCCGAATTAATAATTCTGCGGCATCTAAGACAGCGACATGTTGTTTGACACTAATCACTGGCGTTGTCATCACCGATTGCACTTTCCGCTCTTGCATAAACACATCAAGCGTACTGCCGGTCGCCGAATCGATCAGCGGCGCCAACGCTTTGTAATAGTCTTTCACCGAAACGATGCCAATCAACCGATGCATACTGTCAATGACTGGCACATGCTGAAATTTACTTTCTTCAAAAATACGACGCAGCGACGATAACGGCGCAGTCGCCGACGTTGCACGTACTTTTTTGCTCATGACATGGCCAACAGACATCGCAAACTCCTCGAATGCACAGCAAAACATCTTGGATTTACCATAACAGTCAGACAGTTAGGACTCAAGAGAAGTTCAGTCCCAGAAAAACAACACGAGGAGCAGTTTGCTCCCCGTGGTTGACAGATGAACTAATGTTCCGCCCTTGGCCGACTGCGCACCACAAACTGGCCTTGTTCGACATCAAGCACAATCACACTATGCAACGGAATTTCGCCACGTAACAGGCTTTGCGCCAAGGTGTTTTCCACATATTGCTGCACGGCTCGTTTTAAAGGCCGCGCGCCAAACACCGGGTCAAAGCCCACAGCGGCAATTTGATCCAGCGCTTCGTCGGATACTTCCAAGCCAAATTGGCGCTCGGCTAAGCGTTGGCGCAAGCGATTGAGCTGCAAATTGGCGATATGGCGAATTTGCGCATGATCCAGCGGGTGGAATACCACGGTTTCATCGATGCGGTTGATAAATTCCGGCCTGAACTGCTGTGTTAGTACCTGCATCAGCATGGTTTTCATCTGCTCGTAACTTTGCTCGTTGTAGTGCTCTTGAATAAGATCCGAGCCCAAGTTCGACGTCATGATGATCACGGTGTTTTTAAAATCCACCGTACGGCCTTGGCCATCGGTTAAGCGGCCGTCATCCAGCACCTGCAACAGGATGTTGAACACATCCGGGTGGGCTTTTTCTACCTCATCTAACAGCACCACCGAATAAGGTTTGCGCCGCACCGCTTCGGTTAAATAGCCGCCTTCGTCATAGCCGACATATCCTGGGGGCGCCCCCACTAAACGCGACACCGAGTGTTTTTCCATAAACTCCGACATATCGATGCGGATCAGCGCATCTTCGGAGTCAAACAGGAAATGCGCCAGCGCCTTGGTCAGTTCAGTTTTACCAACGCCCGTTGGGCCTAAAAACAAAAACGAACCAATCGGTTTGTTCGGATCAGACAAGCCGGCACGAGAGCGACGTATCGCATTGGACACAGCGCTGACTGCCTCGACTTGGCCCACTACACGACGGGCTAAATCTTGTTCCATCCGCAATAATTTATCGCGCTCGCCTTCAAGCATTTTATTGACGGGAATACCGGTGGCGCGAGACAGCACTTCAGCAATTTCTTGGTCGGTGACTTTGTTACGCAGCAACGTCATTTCATGCATTTCGGCTTGCGCGGCTAAATCTAAGCGTTTTTCAAGGGCCGGAATGCGGTCGTATTTCAGCTGCGACATGCGGTTTAAATCGCCGGCACGACGCGCCACTTCCATATCCAAGCGCGCTTGTTCAAGCTCAGCTTTGATATGTTGTGTGCCTTGCAACGCGGCTTTTTCTGAGGTCCAGACTTCGTCCAGTTCGTTGTATTTTTTATCGAGCTCGCGGATTTGCTCTAAAATCGATGCGCGACGCTCGATACTGGCTTCGTCCGTTTCTTTGGCAAGCGCATTGTCTTCCAGTTTTAGCTGGATGATCCGACGTTCTAAGCGGTCCAGTTCTTCCGGTTTAGAGTCCATCTGCATCCGAATACTAGACGCGGCTTCGTCTATCAAATCAATAGCTTTATCAGGCAGTTGCCGATCGGACACATAACGATGCGACAAGGTCGCCGCCGCAACAATGGCGGGGTCCGTAATATCGACCGCATGGTGCAGCTCGTAGCGTTCTTTTAGGCCACGTAAAATGGCGATGGTGTCTTCCACCGATGGCTCTTCCACCAACACTTTTTGAAAACGACGCTCCAGTGCCGCGTCTTTTTCGATGTATTTGCGGTATTCATCGAGTGTGGTCGCACCAACACAATGCAATTCACCGCGGGCCAGCGCTGGTTTTAGCATATTGCCGGCATCCATCGCGCCATCGGCTTTGCCGGCGCCGACCATGGTGTGAATTTCATCGATAAATAAAATAACGCGGCCTTCTTCTTTGGCCAGTTCATTGAGCACAGCTTTTAAGCGCTCTTCGAATTCACCGCGATATTTGGCACCGGCCAGCAAAGCGCCCAAGTCTAACGACAGCACCCGTTTGTCTTTTAGCCCTTCCGGCACTTCTTTGTTGACGATACGCAGCGCCAAGCCTTCCACGATGGCGGTTTTACCCACACCAGGTTCACCAATCAGCACTGGGTTGTTTTTGGTGCGCCGTTGCAGCACTTGCACGCAGCGACGAATTTCTTCGTCACGACCAATCACCGGGTCTAACTTGCCCGCTTCGGCGCGCGCGGTTAAATCGATGGTGTATTTAGTCAGCGCCTGGCGGGTGTCTTCCGCATTAGGGTCGTCGACCTTTTGCCCTGCGCGCAGCTGGTCGATGGCTTTTTCCACCGCGTCTTTAGTGATGCCGACGGCTTTGAAAATAGCGCCAAGCTCGGCTTTGTCGTCACAGCCTGCCAGTACAAACAGTTCGCTCGAAATGTATTGGTCTTTGCGTTTTTGCGCTAACTTATCGGACAAATTCAATAAGTTACTCAGCGCTGCAGACAACTGCACATTGCCGCCTGTACCTTCCACCACCGGCAAACGCTCAATGGCTTGGGTGGTTTTACTGCGCAGATCACTGATGTTGATACCGATTTTGTTCAGCAAATCACGCACCGAGCCAGCGTCTTGATTCAACAAGGCTTGCAGCAGGTGCACAGGTTCTAAAAATTGATGATCACGACCTAACGCATTGGATTGCGCGTCAGCCAAGGCTTCTTGAAATTTACTGGTAAAACGGTCTAAGCGCATCGGGATACTCCTATGTTGAGCCTGAATTGCTAGTGGGTTACCAGTAAGATGGGGAGAAGGCGCTGCTTTTTCAAGCAGGCGCCGTCAAAAATTTGACTTGCGTCAAAAGTCCGGCCATTTCGCCGGACTCAGCCCAAGGCGGGCTAAGGCTTGGCAAGGGGGCTATCCAAGGTTGTCCAACCCGCTTAAGAGGGTTGGGTTAACCAAACCAGCGAGGCCTGACGGCCGGTTTGCCCATCACGACGATACGAATAAAATCGTGTGGCATCGCTGACCGTACACACGCCACCACCGTAGATGTGGGTGACGCCAGCGGCGAGTAAGCGTTGGCGTGCCAGTAAGAAAATATCCGCCAGCCATTTGCCTGCATGTGGTGACGGGGCAAATGCGAAGGCTGCTTGCGGATCTTTTGCCACAAACGCCGCTTTGACTTCATCCCCGACTTCAAATGCACTGGGTCCAATCGCCGGCCCTAACCAGCACAATACCTCTGATGGCGTTGCGAAATGAGCCAAAGTTGCCTCTATCACACCATCACACAAGCCGCGCCAGCCAGCATGGGCGGCGGCAACTTGTGTGCCCTGCGTATTGCAGAACAACACCGGCAGACAATCGGCGGTCATCACGACCATCGCAAGCCCCTGCTGTGACGTCACGGCCGCATCCGCGATCGCTGGGCTGTGTGGCTCAGTATCGGCATTAAGCACACCTGTGCCATGCACTTGTGACAACCACAATGGCGCAACGGCCAAGCCTGCACATTGCTGCAACGCCTGTCGATTCGAGGTCACTGCATCCGCGCTGTCACCAACATGATCGCCAAGATTCAATCCAGCATAAGGCCCTATCGAGTGTGCAAGCACATGGTCAAGCGCGCGGCTAGTGGACAGCGCCCGAACGTTCGCGGGCGCTGGCCAATCCGGCACAATAAAATCAACTGGCACTGCAGGGTGGCTAAACAAGGCACTCATTACGATTTAATCCGAATCCATGCCGTGTAGTTTTGTATCTTCACGCAGCGCATTGGTTAATTGCACCATGTCATCTGGGATAGGCGCATGCCACTCCAGCACTTCCAAGGTGATAGGATGCGCCAAACGCAACATCGTGGCATGCAAAGCCTGACGTTTAAAACCGCGCAGAATGGCTAACAACTCTTCACTGGCTTTACGCGGTGGACGCGGACGACCTGCATACACCGGATCGCCAATCAGTGGGTAGTTCAAATACGTCATATGCACGCGGATTTGATGGGTACGACCGGTTTCTAACCGCAAGCGAATACGGGTGTGGTTACGGAATTTTTCCATTACGCGGTAGTGCGTCACCGCTGGCTTACCGCTGGACGTGACCGCCATATGCGTGCGTTTGGTCGGGTGACGGCCGATAGGCTCGTCGATGTGACCGCCGGCAGTCATGCAACCATGCACTACGGCTTCATATTCCCGCGTGATCTCACGGTGTTGCATCATCTCGACTAAGTGGGTTTGTGCCGGAATCGTTTTGGCAACCACCATCAGACCTGTGGTGTCTTTGTCCAAGCGATGAATGATGCCAGCACGTGGCACTTCAGCAATCGATGGGCAATGATGCAACAAGGCATTGAGTAAGGTACCGTCGTGGTTGCCGGCACCTGGGTGAACCACCAAACCGGCAGGTTTGTTGATAACCAAGATATGCTCGTCTTCATAGACGATGTTTAACTCAATAGGTTCCGCATCAAAACGTTCATCGTCTGGTAATTCAGCGTGAATTTCGATATGTTCTCCACCAAGCAATTTTTCGCGTGGTGTTTGGCAGACGCGGTGATTTACATTCACCCAACCGGCTAGGATCCATTCTTTTATCCGCGAACGCGAATAATCCGGGAACATTTCGGCTAAAACCTGATCTAAGCGTTTGCCGTATAAGTGATCCGGTACAATTTCGGAAAGTTGCAACTGTTTTGACATGTCAGACTAAATATCCTGTGTGCACCCCGCTCAAGCTGGGGTAGAATCGGCAGATCTGACTATTTTAACGATTTTAAGTAGGACTAGACAGATAAAACGTCTGTCTACGTGGAAATTTGTATGAAGCTGAAGTTTTTTGCCGCAGTAGCCCTGCTCACGACCCTTGTTGGATGCGCTTCGAACGAAGCAAAAGATGATTTTGTTAACACTAATCAAACGGCCCAACAAGCCTACAACGACGCGAAAGCAATTCTTGATAGCGGCCTTTACAGCCGTGCCATCGAACTGTTAAAAGGCATGGAAAGTCGTTATCCATTTGGCCCTGTGGCACGTCAGGTGCAACTTGACCTCATCTATGCGTATTCCATGTCCGGCGATGCCAAAAAAGCCTTGGCCTCGATTGACCGCTTTATCAAGTTAAATCCAAATCACCCGGATTTAGATTATGTCTATTACATGCGCGGCCTGACGAACCTGCAACAAGACCAAAATTCATTTCAGGAATTCTTTGGGGTGGAACGTGCCGATCGCGATTTGGCCAACACGCGTCAGGCGTTTGATGATTTTAAAATTCTCGTCACCAACTATCCAAACAGCCGCTATGCCGCTGCTGGCAAAGTGCAGTTGGTTCGGATCAAAGATAAGTTGGCCACTCACGAATTGTTAATTGCCGATTATTACACGCGCCGCGGTGCGCATTTGGCAGCCGCCAATCGCGCTCGCTTCGTGGTGGAGAATTATCGCGATTGCCCACAAGTAAAAACCGCACTGGAAGTGATGGTACAAAGTTATAATGCTCTGGGCTTAACCAAGCTGCGTGATGACGCCAAAGCGGTCTTACAACAAAACTTTTCAGTCAACGCCGCGAATTAACCGGCACGCCAAGCGTGGGGTTGATTCCCTCGCTTGTACGATTTGCAGGGATACATAAGGCGCTCAATGAGCGCCTTTGTTATTTCGGATGTCTTCACCCTGCCCTAGAGTGCTTCCAGCGCCTCGCTTAACTTCGCCACGCCAATAACCGTCATGCCATCTAAAGGTTCTTTCGGAACATTGCCAATCGGGACAATCGCCCGTTTGAAACCGTGTTTTGCAGCTTCGCGCAAGCGTTCTTGACCGCTAGGCACTGGCCTTATTTCACCAGATAAACCAATTTCCCCAAACACCACTAAATCCATCGGCAAAGGTTTATTGCGAAAACTTGAAACCAGTGCCAGTGAAGTGGCTAGGTCTGCGCCGGTCTCGGCAACCCGGACACCGCCGACGACGTTGACGAACACATCCTGATCGGCCATTTGCACGCCTGCATGACGATGCATCACCGCCAGCAACATCGACAAGCGATTTTGCTCCATGCCGACCGTCACGCGGCGCGGATTATTTAACGGCGAATAATCCACCAAGCCTTGAATTTCAACCAACAGCGGCCGAGTCCCCTCCCACAGCACCATCACCAAACTACCAGGGGCTTCCTCTTTGCCGCGATTTAAGAAAATGGCCGATGGGTTTTTTACCTCTTTCATGCCCTGCCCGGTCATGGCAAAAACGCCTAACTCGTTGACGGCTCCAAAGCGGTTTTTATGCCCTCGTAAGGTGCGATAGCGGCTGTCGCTGTCGCCATCAAGCAACACCGAGCAATCGATACAGTGCTCAAGCACTTTCGGTCCGGCCAACGAACCATCTTTGGTCACATGGCCAACCATCACCACCGCGATGCCATGTTGCTTGGCAAACTTGGTTAAATAAGCCGCACTTTCCCGCACTTGCGACACACTACCCGGTGCCGATTGAATATCGCTCATTTGCATCACTTGGATAGAATCAATCACCATGATGCGTGGTTTAACCTGCAGCGCTAAATCACAGATAGTTTCCACCTGTGTTTCTGCCAGCATCATCAACTGCTGCGTAGGCAACCCTAATCGATTGGCGCGCATCGCCACTTGCTGTAACGATTCTTCGCCTGTGACATAAAGCGCGGGGCCTTGCGATGCTAAAAAGCACATAATTTGCAGCAGTAACGTACTTTTACCCGCCCCAGGATGACCACCAATTAAAATAGCCGAACCAGGCACTATACCGCCGCCCAACACACGATCGAACTCACTAAACCCTGAACTAAACCGTGGCAACTCTTGCAAATCGACTTGATCCAATCGAATAATTTGGGCTTGAGTTGCTCCTGCATAGCCACCACTGCGGGGTGTACT
Organism: uncultured Rheinheimera sp.; assembly: GCA_964437935.1. Lineage (GTDB taxonomy): Bacteria > Pseudomonadota > Gammaproteobacteria > Enterobacterales > Alteromonadaceae > Pararheinheimera. Next base: position 129,158 of record CAYTIQ010000001.1, on the reverse strand, counting down.
CTTGGAGCTTGCCGCCGCGAGCCGAACTTCACTGATGGTATTCCAGGCGCCACATTCGGTACACTGGCCTTGCCAGCGCACAAAGTCTGCTCCACAATCGCTGCAGACATAGGCTGTTTTAGTTTTTGCCATATTATTGCCTCGTATGAATTTCTAGGCACGTAAATTGCTTTCTCGGTGCTATGGAATTTATAGTATCACAAGCTGTATAAATACACAGGCTTTTGCTGGATGAGTACATCGGATCTGCAACCCTTCACGGGTATTATTGAACGGCTAAAACCCTTGCTGAACACGAGTGAGTTCAGTGAGGTGTTCAATATTTTGACGGCAGAGATCCCAAAACCTAAGCAGTTCTTAATTAAGATGGAACTTAAACGATTAGGTCAGCCTTGTGGTTATTACATTGATTTACGCGGCCGCGTCGATGGTGAAGTTCGTCCCTATGAATTTGCCGGAAAAACCCATTACATGGATGACACCGCCATCAAAACTTTCGAGCGCGGTTTAAAACGTTACGGCAAATACACGCTCGGCTTATACGAAGAAGTAACCAATACCGATAACAACTACCGCGTTCGCCACAAACAAGAAACGGAACAACGCATCCAAGCCGTAATGTCGGGTGACGCGCTGCTTAGTAAAGACGGCGACACGATCACAGACCCTGCGGAAGAAAAACCTGGTACCAAACTCATTCAATTCGCTAGTTATTGCACCCGTACTGAAGAGCGGATGAATTTTATCATCGACATCGACATTGAAACCGACAGCGGTGAGAAGTTCCAAGCCAGTACCGTCGATTTATCGGTATCGGGTTGCAAACTAAAAATCCCTAATAGCCGACGCTTGCAAAACGGGCAGTTAATTGCCGTATTTTTTAAAGGCTTAGAGCAAGAATTTGCCCTCGGTTTTAACCATGGCGTTAGCTATCAAGTGATTGATAGCGAGTCGGTAGATCGCGCTTTATACGTACGGGTCAAGCGTACCAGCCACACCGACGATCACGGCTTTAGTGGGTTTTTGCGTAACTTTATCAATGGCAATAAACGTCGATATAAAGTCAATCTCGACAACACCTTAGATGCGGTGATCGTCAAAGGCTATGAACAATTCTACCTGCCAAGGATCAGCTCTTTGCCAGTGTTTTTAGCGGTGCGTGAAGGATTACCTGTGCCCGTTTGTGCACTGACAACCGAGAATAACCGACAAAACCTGCATTATTTCCAAGATGAGCGGCAACAAAGTGTGCTAATCCAGATTTTGTCAGGCAAACGCATTAAACAGTGTTTACAAAAAGCGCCGTCGGAGCGCTCGACCATTTTGTATACGTTCACTCATGCCGCAAAAGGACGTTTGTATTTTTATTCGGCCACCATGGATGAGCTAATGCAGCTGCCCCAGTTGCAGTCGGTGTTTTTTGGTTTTGGCGCGCAGAAATCGAGTTGGCGTGCTTTTCACTTAGTGGTCCACCGTACTCATCCTGCCGACGCTCAGATGCTGTTATCGTTACCGGATACGGCGGATGCCGATATCGATAAAATCAATCAACCACCACCACAGTTGGTGTTGAACATGATCCAAGATTTCCGTTACGTCGTAGCGCTGACCGACATCACTCAACAAGAAAGCACGGCGAATTATCAGCAAATTCATTACGATGAGAAGTTGGTTTCGCAATTAAAAATGTTCGGTCATCCCAAGGCAGAAGAATTGCCACCGCTGGAAGGTGTGGCCGTGCAGTATGTCAATTTACGTTCAGAAGCGCGTTTTTTGTATAAAACTCGGGTGCTAGTGCGGGTCAACCGAGACCATGTGATTGAATCCCATACTCGGGACTTCTCCTGCCGCGGTTTGCAACTTGAATTAAGTGAACCGGTGGAGTACCAAAAAGGCGATAAAATCCAACTTGCCCTGCCAGACATGCAGAAAATCTCCAGCAAATATGGCTTACAAGAGCTGGACTATGAAGTGATGGCGGTTAGCAAAAACCAACTCATCATGAACTTGCGTATTGTCGAAGGCGATAAGCCACATCAAGCTCGCTTATTCTTTGAACAGCTGATCAAAAACAACCGCGCGAAACTGACACTGGCAGAAGAGACTCCAAGATACGCCGGTCTTGGGCCGGCCCTACGCAATATGTACGTCAAAGCGCTCAACAGTTTTCCATTTTACATGCACCGCCATGGCATTCGATACGATTTAAATGCCATAGGTCGAGGGGCAGAGCCAAGTAACCTTCATCGCTTGTTAAGTGTGCATTCGGACAAATCTCAACGCATCAACATGGGTGCGTTTTTGAAAAACAGCACGGTCAATTTGCACTTTGCCAATTTACTCAAGCAAATGAAGCGGCAAGATCTCCCCAAAACGATTGATGTGTTTATTCGCTACCGCCAAGGCCAAACCAAACTGGATCAAAGCTTTGTCACCGAATTCGACTTCGATCTAAAAACCGCGCAAGCGCGTCAGTATTTAGTGCAAGATGCCACGGCCAACGACTTGTTGTTTTGTTTTCGCATCTATTTATCGCGAACCGGTCGTCCTGACACCGAACACATCAGCAAAGAACTAAGCTACGTCAGCGTCTACGCCATCCACAAGGCAAAAGTGTTGGAAGAGGAACTGTGGAGTGTGGTCGGTGTTGGCGATGTAATTGATATCACTGATGAAGTGCTATTACGTTACCACGTGCCAGCCGATGTCATCGCTGTGCAACAACAAAAACGTCGCCAGTTTATTCAGCAGATGGATCAATAAACTGGGGGCACCGCACGCACGGGTACTTGCTGCAACCACGCCCGCAATTGACTAAAATGCCCCTGCACCGCGTTTGGATGCGTCAACATGGAAATGTGGTCAAAATCCAGACTATCGCCTGATTGTTTTCCAAGCAAACGATAGCTGGCATCAGCCAGATTGGACTCGTGCATAAATGCTTGCACGTCATGCGGATGGCCTAACACTGTATCGCGCACGGCAGCATAAAACAAACTGGGCATCCAACAAACCGCCTTGGCCGCATCGGCATAATCGAATTGATCCGTTGGGTCACAAAACGTCGCCGAGTTAATCCAAGCAATAGTATCCAACAAGTAACCATGCGGTTCATCGTCGGCACCAATTTTGTATTTTTTCGCGGGCAAATAGCCGTAGCGTTTTGCCAGCCAAGGTCCGACAGTATTCCACATCAAGTCGATTTTAAACCGGCGTTGTAAGCTATTGATGGAGATCCGTCGCTTGGTGCCAAAATAACATTGGCTAGCCACCAAGGCTCGAACATCGCCAAACCGAATCAGACTTGCTACTGCAACGACGCCCCCCCACGAATGCGCCATCAGATGAATTTGACAGCCGTGGCGCTGGCTCAAGGTACGGATCAGCACCGGAATATCTTGGCAAATCAGTTGGTGTTGTGATTGGTCAAAGCCATCACGGACATGCGGTTTCGAACGTCCACGTCCGGCAAAATCAGCGCAATAGACTAACAATCCTTGATCAGCCAAAAAACTTGCCAACCCTTTACCAGAATTCGAATAAAAAATTCGACCATTTTCGATAGCACCATGCAAGAGCAGTGCAACCCCTTGATGAGCTTGATGTGGTGTCAGCCGACGTAAGTGCAGACTGTAACCATCCACCTCAAGGTATTCACTGCTTTGCTGATGTTTCATCATGCTTTCCAGGCACCCAGTAAATGGGCCAGCTGCAACAAGCTGCCGTGACGAATCGATGCTTTAGCTTGAGCTTGCACTTTTGGTTTGGCATGAAATGCCACACCCAACGCCGCTTTCGCTAACATGGGTAAGTCGTTAGCCCCATCGCCAATCGCCACGGTTTGACTTAAAGGGATGTGGTGCGACATAGCAGTGTCCAGTACCACATCGGCTTTGCGCGCTGCATCGACAATGTCACCCAGCACCTGGCCGGTCAGGTAACCATCGATGATCTCCAGCTGATTGGCATAGGTCGCCGACAAGCCTAAGCGTTGTTGCAGAGCTTGGGTGAAATAGGTAAAACCACCTGAAGCTATCACCACTTGCCATTGATTTGCCAATAACAACTGACATAAAGGTTCCAAACCGGGCATCAAGGGCACTTGCGCCAGAACATCGGCTAACACCTGCTCAGGTGCACCTTTGAGTGTTCCGACCCGCTCCTTTAAGCTTTGAGCAAAATCCAATTCGCCGTTCATCGCCCGCGCAGTAATAGCGGCAACTTGTTCGCCGGTGCCTGCCAACTTGGCAATTTCATCGATGCATTCAATTTGAATGGCGGTGCTATCCATGTCCATCACCAATACACCGGGCTGATCTAAGAAGACTTCGTGCTGCTGATACACTAACTCCAACCCCAGCTGCTGTGCGCTGTCTTGCCATGATTTGATCTGCTCATCCGGCAAGGTAGAGCTAAAACGGAGCTCAAGCGCGACGGGTAACTCGGCATGAGTTTTTAGCAAACGCACGGGAATAGGCAGCGACACTGGCACCGCATCGAACCATGTGGCAACCGCTGAAACAGACAAGTGCTCACCGAATAGCACTACACGACTGACCGCTGAGGTTTGCGGCATGGCATGGAATTCAAAACTATCCGATGTACGGACACATTGATAAAAACCAGCTTCGAGTTGGCTGAAATGATCTACATCGGAGTGTAAGACCACGCAAGAATTGGCAAACTGCAACACGGGAGTTCCCTGTACTTTAGCGAAATGACGTGGCATTCTACCGACATTTTTTCGAGCCTGTCAGTGTAAAATGAGCGTAACTTCGCCAAAACCTAGGAAAAAATCAGCCCGTCTCTGGCAATTTGTGCAATTTGCCCTCGCCGTCGCTGGCTTAGTGTTATTGCTACAGTGGTGGCATTTAAGCCAAAAAGAAGGGCAGCGGCTGTTTGCAGAGCAAAGTTCTGTGCTGATGCGGGAACAGCTGAAAGCGCTGGCGCAAACCTGTGCCTATTTGATTGAAAACGATCAGCTGGATGGCTTGCAGGCGCTGGTAAAGCAAATGGCCACCAATCCTTATTTGAACGATGTCATGGTGTACGATGCCAACGGCGTAAAACTGGCAGCCTCTGGCGATGGTGACTCGGCATCGCTGTTATACGCGCCACAACAAAAAAACGATTTGTTGCCGATGGTGCAAGAGATTTATCAAGGTGACCAACTCAAAGGTTACTTAAAGGTCAGCTTGTTACAAGGCGCTAGTTTTGCCAAAGTCAGTGTTAGTTGGGGCCAACTGATGCATCAATTGTTATGGATGCTAGGTTTTGCTGGGGTGTTAACGCTGATGTTTCGCAGTAGTTTGCAATGGCTATCGCATTGGCTCGCCAGTAACCGAACCCTTAAACGCGCCGCGGCGGATATCCCTCATCATGTGCACACAGCGCCTGATCAGGCACAAGCTGCGTCTAGCGATGCAACGCCAACCTCCCCTAACGAGACAGAGCAGCAAAAGAGTTAAGGGCCAATCACACCGCAACTGGTTTTCCACAGTTGTAGTGCAATGTCGCTGGGTGACTCAGATCGCAGCTGGCATAACATGTCAAACACCCGCCGTGTCATCGCCGGATGATTGGCTTGCCCTTGATAACCAGCCAGTGGCATCGCCGGCGCATCAGTCTCCAGCACTAAGGCCTCTAACGGCAGTTTTTTGACTGTCTCCCGAGTTTTACTCGCACGCTCATAACTGATAGTACCGCCGATCCCCAGCACAAATCCTAAATCCATAAACGCATGCGCTTGGGCCTGACTTCCGGAAAATGCATGCAAAATACCACCTTGGGTAAAGCCTGCCTGTTTGATGCGCTGTAACAGCTGAGCTTGGCTTTTGCGATGGTGCAAAATGATGGGTTTTCGATAACGCTGCGCCAGCCAAAGTTGCGCATCCAGCACGCTGAGTTGTTGCTGTTGATGACTAAGTTGAGCGGCGGGATCCAACCAGTCCAACGCGAAATCTAAGCCACATTCGCCAACAGCGGCAATCGGCGTGGTTGGATGTTGGCTGGCGTGTTGCAACTCGCGCTCTAACATTGCAAGCGCATCTGCGGTGGATTCTTGCACCCACCAAGGGTGCACTCCTATCGCTAAATCCAGTTGGATCGCAATGCCTTGCTGCGCCTGCCATTGCCACATGCCGCGCTGTAAGGCCCAACGGGCTGGGCTTACCCCAGGCACTAAGATTCTCGTCACGCCAGCCTCGACAGCCTGGTGTAACACCGGGCACAGATCAAGGCCTAACTCAGCAAAATCGAGGTGGCAGTGGGTATCAAACAGCGGTGCTGACAGCAAACAGTCGTTGGGCATAGCGTGATTACATCATGGCGGTTTTCGTGTGGCAGGCCCTTCCGGGCCCACACTTAAACTTTTTTATAGGTAATTTTTTTCTGACCTGACTCACAGCTACCAATCACAATCGAATTGCCAGCATCGGCCGTGGCTACGATCTCTAATTGATAGTTTTTGACCCCTTTGGCATCTAATTTGGCCGCTATTTCAGCTTTTAACTCGTCACAATTTTTAAGGGCGGCCATGCTTGGACACGCAACAACAAACAGCAAGACGGCAGTAATAACAGGCAAGGTTTTCATCGAAGGTCCTTTTTTGCAGATGATTAAACGAACAGGTGCCAGCGCACCTAAAGCTATTGTGGAAGTTGCCTGCAACGGTTGCAATGTCTTTACGGAAAAATCTCCAGTCCTAGTTCAGTTTTGAAAACGACGGACCCAATCTCCTTTATCCAGCCGATAAAACACCGTGTTGCGCACAGCCCCAGTCGGTGACTCGTTTTCCAGATGACTGAACCGAGCGCCCAGTTTTTCGACCGCACGTCGCGAACGTAGGTTATGCTCGCCGACATGAAACCACACGGTATCGACCGACAAAAACGCATAGTCGAGCATGATCCGTTTTAATTCGCTGTTGCTTGAACCGCCCCAGCGCGAGCGCACCAAAAAGGTGTAGCCGATGGCCACCGAGGACTGCTGTGGATTAAATTCATAAAATCGCGTCGTGCCGAGCACCTCGCCACTGTGTTTATCGGTAATTAAAAAAGCCCCGCCACTTTGTAGGCCCGATTCAAATACCTTGGCAAAGACTTCTGGCAAATACCGCGTCGGTTCAGGGTGCAATTGCCAAATCAGCGGGTCTGCAGCAGCTTGGATTAAATCGTCTTTGTGTGAAACAGCCAGTGGGATTAAGGTTAGGGTTTGACCCGATAGTGTCGGTTGCAGCTCCATACAATGCAGCTCCTATTAGCAATAACCAGCAAAGTTGCACAGTAACGTAAAATTCTGCATGGATGCAGTGCAAAAGATGCAACAAGCTGTTTCCACAGGCGTTAGCGCGCCGACAGGACTTCGCGAATTGCGACAGGTCTAGTCAATGACGAAAAAACCGGTTTGCTTTGCAAGCAATGGCGAAATAGCTGCGGCCAATCATGCGGCCAGATGAACACCGCAGATACGACCGCAGCAGTATCCTATGAGAACATTGCTGCTGTTGAGTGACGGATTTTGCCGTTAAGGGCACAAGCGCTCAATCGCCCATGCCCCATCGGCTTGGCGACTGTACATAAACCGGTCGTGTAAGCGATGCTCGCCGCCTTGCCAAAATTCGATTTTGTGCGGTTTGATTAAAAAGCCACCCCAAAAACTTGGCACTGGCACGTCGCCATGTTCGAACTTGTGTTTAATTTCCGCGAACTTTTGCATCAAAGCTTGGCGCGTAGACACGGGCCGGCTTTGCTCGGATGCCCAGGCCGCCAGCTGGCTTTCTTTCGGCCGTGATAAAAAGTATTTCAGCACTTGCGCGGTTGGCACGGGTTCGGCGGTGCCATACACAATTACTTGGCGCTCCAGCGGATGCCACGGAAAGTGCAAACACACCTTCGGATTACCACTTAACTCGTGCGCTTTACGCGAGCCCAAGTTGGTATAAAACACAAACCCGGCGGGACTTACATCTTTTAATAGCACCAAGCGCTGCGACGGCTGGCCTTCGCTATCGACCGTTGCTACGCACATCGCGGTTGGATCTGGCAACTCGGCAGCGATGGCATCTTTCAGCCAGCCTTCAAATTGCACAAACGGATCTTGGTTTAACTTATCGATATCGAGTTTTTCTTTGGTGTAACTACGGCGAATATCGGCGACGTTGACGCTCATCGGGGACTCCTTGTTAGCACAAATGTCGGTCGGTGCAGATAAGCAGAGCGCAAAGGTTGTGCTTATCCCATAGTATCAGTTTGGTACGTACTTAGCGGAGTGTAGCCGCGGCTGCTTTGGGTGCAGGTGCAACGCTACCCTGTACTGTCTCGTTGCGGGGTCTCGCTGCGCAGCCGCTGTGTGGAAGCGCAACTCGGTGGCTCTTCGTGATGTCGAACCACCACCCCAAACACTTCTCGCCACTGCGGGTATAAACCGCACATTCGCACCAAAACAAAGGGCCAGATAACTGGCCCTTTTGCTTATGATTTACATCTTTTCCATCACATCGATGCCAAGTAAATCTAAGCCTTTGGCCAGTAACTTGGACACCAAAATGCTTTGCATTAAACGGCTGTCACGCACGCTTGGTTCAATGCCGTCTTTGAGGATTGGGCAAGCTTCGTAAAAGCCCATAAACAGGCCTGCCAGCTCGTACAAGTAATTACACAGCAAGTTTGGCTGCGCGTCTTTCATCACTTGTTGCAGCGTTTCTTCAAACTGCAGCACTTTCAGACCCAGTTGTTTTTCTTGGCTTTCCAAGAGCTGCATTGGCGCTTGGAAGCTATCGGCAACGCCGGCGCGGCGCAGAATACTGCGTACGCGGGTGTAAGCATATTGCAGGTACGGGGCGGTGGCGCCTTCAAAACTTAACATCGAATCCCAGCTAAAGATGTAATCCGAGGTGCGGTTTTTCGAAAGGTCGGCAAATTTTACCGCGCCAATACCAACTTTGCGCGCTACTTCAGCGATTTCATCGTCAGTTAAATCCGATGATTTGGCTTTGACGGTATCGAGGGCGCGGCTGACCGCTTCGTCCAGCAGTTCGGCCAATTTGACGGTGCCGCCGGTGCGGGTTTTAAACGGCTTGCCGTCTTCGCCCATCATGGTGCCAAACGGCGCGTGCTCATACGAAGTTTGTTCGCGCAATAAACCGGCTTTGCGGGCCACCAATTCCACTTGTTTAAAGTGCAGGGCTTGGCGCGCGTCGGTGAAAATGACGATGCGGTCAACCGCCAGCTCGTGGCTGCGGTATTGGCACGCCGCCAAGTCGGTGGTGGCATATAAAAAGCCGCCGCCAGTTTTTTGGATAATAAAAGGCGATGGGTTGCCTTCTTTGTCGGCCAGTTCGTGTAAAAACACCACTAAGGCGCCTTGGTCTTCCACCGCGATGCCGCTCGCTTTTAACCCATCAACAATCGGCGCCAACATGTCGTTGTAAGCCGATTCTGGCTTGATATGTTCATGGCCTAACGTGACGTTGAGTTTACGGTACACTTCTTCGCTGTGTTTGACCGACGTGTCGATAAACAGCTGCCACAGTTTTTGGCAATGGGCATCACCACTTTGTAGCTTCACTACGTAGTCGCGCGATTTGTCGGCAAAACCGGCTTCATCGTCAAAACGTTTTTTCGCTTCGCGGTAGAAATCTTCTAAATCCGCCAGTGCGACTGATTCTAAATCAACACCTTGCGCCAATTTGTCTTCAAGGTGCGCGATCAACATGCCAAACTGCGTGCCCCAGTCACCCATGTGGTTTTGTCGAATGACGTTATCGCCCCAGAATTCCAGTGCGCGCACCACGGCATCACCAATGATGGTGGAGCGCAAATGGCCTACGTGCATTTCTTTGGCAAGGTTTGGCGCCGAATAGTCCACCACCACGGTTTGTGGTGTCGTGTTTTCGCTCACGCCCAACCGTGGCGACGCCGCCGCTTGGGTTAACTGCGCGGCGATAAATTCAGGTTTTAACGTGACGTTGATAAACCCAGGGCCTGCGATCTCGACTTTGCTGGCGATATCGGTCAAATCCAGCGCGCCCAGCAATTGCTCGGCTAGCGCCCGTGGGTTGGTTTTTAAAAGCTTCGCCGCCGCCATGGCGCCGTTAATTTGGTAGTCACCAAATTCAACTTTGGTGCTTTGGGTTACGCCGGTGTTGGTGCTGTCTGGCAGGCCTACTTTGACAAAGGCCGCTTTGGTTTTATCAACTAGTAACTGTTTAATATTCATCAAGATATCCTGTTATTGACCGGCTGTTATTTGCCAGCTTTGGCGTGTTCACGCGTTTTTAAGAAGGTCACTTTCGGGTGACGCTCTATCGCCAAGTTCAGGTTGACATTGGTTGGGGCTAAATAACTTAGGTTATCGCCACCGTCCAGCGCTAAGTTGGTGCTGGCTTTGTTCTTTAATTCTTCCAATGCTTTGGCATCGTCCGAGTACACCCAGCGCGCCGTGTTAACGTTGACCGATTCATAAATCGCATCGACGTTGTATTCCGATTTTAAGCGGTGCACCACCACGTCAAACTGCAGCACACCAACGGCGCCAACGATTAAATCGTTGTTATCGAGCGGGCGGAACACTTGCACCGCGCCTTCTTCGGATAATTGCACCAAGCCTTTGAGCAATTGTTTTTGCTTTAACGGGTCACGCAAGCGAATACGGCGGAATAATTCCGGCGCGAAGTTTGGAATACCGGTGAAGGTAAATTTCTCGCCCGCACTAAAAGTGTCACCGATCTGAATGGTGCCGTGGTTGTGTAAACCGATGATATCGCCCGGATAGGCTTCTTCGACGTGCTCACGGTCACCAGCTAAGAAGGTCAAGGCTTGCGGCACCAGCACATCTTTGCCAATGCGCACATGGTGCATCTTCATACCTTTTTCGTATTTGCCCGACACAATACGTAAAAACGCCACGCGGTCGCGGTGTTTCGGGTCCATGTTGGCTTGAATTTTAAACACAAAACCGGAGAAAGTTTCTTCAGATGGCTCCACGGTGCGATCGGTGGTAGCGCGTGACAGCGGCGCTGGCGCCCATTCGGTCAAGCCATCGAGCATATGGTCGACACCAAAGTTACCCAAGGCGGTACCAAAGAACACCGGTGTTAATTCGCCTTTTAAAAACGCATCGCGGTCAAACTCATGGCTGGCGCCACGCACCAATTCCATTTGTTCGCGAAGGTCCGCCGCGTAATAACCAATACGGGCATCCAGTTCAGGGTTGTCGATGCCTTTGATGATATCGACCTCTTGAATGGTGTGGCCCATACCGGATTTATAAAAAATCACTTCATCGCGCAGGATGTGGTACACGCCTTTGAATTCTTTGCCGGATGCGATGGGCCAGGTAATGGGCGCACAAGCGATTTTCAAGACGCTTTCCACTTCATCGAGCAAATCAATCGGATCGCGAATATCGCGGTCCATTTTGTTCATAAAGGTGATGATGGGCGTGTCGCGCAGGCGCGTCACTTCCATCAATTTGATGGTGCGATCTTCAACACCCTTGGCGCCGTCGATGACCATCAAGCAGCTATCCACCGCGGTCAGTGTGCGGTAGGTATCTTCCGAGAAGTCTTCGTGACCTGGGGTGTCGAGCAGGTTGACCAAGCAGTCGGCATAAGGAAATTGCATCACCGAGGTGGTCACCGAGATGCCCCGCTCTTTTTCCATTTCCATCCAGTCGGAGGTGGCAAACTGCCCAGATTTTTTACCTTTGACGGTACCAGCGCGTTGGATCAGTTGTCCAAACAGCAACACCTTTTCGGTGATGGTGGTTTTACCGGCGTCCGGGTGAGAGATGATGGCAAACGTTCTACGCTTGTTGATTTCATTGAGGAATTCTGGATTGATCATGTCTAATTCTTGAATTATGTACACCGCTGTGTAATCAACGGCAAAAGTACCCTATATCGATATGATCTATTTTACCTGACAGCGGCATTTGAGGGAAATTTAATGATTTCACTCTTGCAACAAGTTGCACTTGAGTTATTTTGTGCGCTCGTTCTCAGGAGCCACTATGCATATTATTGTCATGCTGTTTCTGGTCATCGCTGGATATGCGCTTGGCGAGAATGTTACCTACATATTCGGCCTGCCAGTAATTTGCGCAGGCCTATATGTGGGTTTTGGTGACTGGGGCGGAAAAAGGTCTGCACGGATGCGTGCAGATCAGGAAGGCGTGTTTTTTCTTCTGGGATTGGTCGGTATAGTGATCGTCATCCTTGACGAAATTTTTTAAGCCCGAGCAATCGGTTTTTTTTATCACCATTCGCCAATTTTGAACCGGACGTAAGAGCTTTGGTATAGCTCGTTTTTGCGGCGCGTAATTTTATCCAAGCGCTCGCGCTTCTCTGCACCGGTCAACTCTTGGTTGTTGTTCACGCGGTCGGCCTGCTTTGACAGTTCGTTAATTTGCCGCTGGATCCTGTTCAATTGAATGCGCGCACCAAGCGCTTGCGCTTCATCTTGCTTCAAGTCTTGCTGACGTACTACATCACCCTCTTCCACAGCGCGCTTATAGCTGCCGTAGGCTTCATTCGCTTGCTCAATGGCTTTGTAGAATTCGTCTTGGAACTTGGTTGCAGTCTTTGGCGCATCACCTTGATAGAACGCTTTAATGACAGGATAACGACTGATTGGTGTATCAGCTGACGTAACGCCGAGCATCTGCCGTGCAACAGCATCAGACACACTCAATACATAGCCGCCTAAAGTGCCGGTGTAACCGAGGATCAAATGCTCTACCATTTTCGGACTGGCACCAAACGCAGCGCCAATTTGTTTCGCAGTTTCACTGGTGTAAGCGTTGTAACGATCTTCTGGCTGGCGCTGCTCGTCGCCCATGCTCTCGATAGCACTGCCCTTGAAAAATGACTTGTTAGTCAGCGTTTCAATGACCGGCAATGCCAGTTGTGGGATTGGATTCAACGCCAGAGTATTCCAAACGGCATGCGCCGCGGCTTTGCCCATATCGCTACCAGGCTGTGAACCTGCAGCATAGTGGAACATACGCTCAGGCATGGTGCCGAAGATAATGCCAAGTTCGAACGGTTTCGGGATCCGGTAGTGATCATCGCCAAGGAAGAAGTGCCAGTTTGCATCCTTGTCCCAATCTGGCAGCTCTTTGTAACGCTCGTCGTCATCATTCAGCGCAGCGAGTGCCAAGCTAAACGCGGCGATCTTCAGGCCTTTCATTGCAAGGTTAGCGCTCAGCACCTTCAACACGCGGTCACCGTCGGCGCCTTTCATTGAACGCACCAATTTGCTCATACCTTGCAGGCGAGCATTGAAGAACGGCAGCATATCAATCATGTTGCCGATCATCGCAAAGTTACCTTTGAGCGAGTAGTCCATCAGGTCTTTGGCTTCAAATGCAGCTTGGCGACGTGACTTGCCGGCTGATAGCGCCGCTTCAAACGTGCCCAACCGGTTGGCATTTTCCACTTTGTCCGATGCGGTCCGGTAGGCTTCAAACAGTTTACTGCCTTTAGTGATCAGGCTATCCATATAAGAAGTTACTTGCTCATTGGTCAGGCCTTTGCTTCGCAGTGCGCGGCGGATTTGCTGCGCGGCAGCTTCTGGATCTGCACCATGTACATAACCACCTTGGAATGCAGCGCCCGAGAAGATCAAATCACGGTAGCTTTCATCTTCGGTGAATGCTTTACGCAGACCTTTGACAGAATCGGCGCCAAACCGGAAACCGTCTTTGTTGATCATCCAAGCGTGAGCGGCATCACGCACAAAGTTTTTCACGATGAAGTCAGGCGACAGAGTAATGCCGGCCGTCAGGAACCGCTTAGCACTGCGAGCCATGCGATTAAATAAAGAATTATTACCGATGGTGTGAATTTGCAGCAGGCCACGAAGCAATGCAGGATCCGTGACTGTATACGCTTCAGCTTTGCCGTTACGCATAACTTTTACTTTCTGCAGTAGGTTCAACTCGGTTTGACTCAGCGCGGCGATCTCTGGGCTTTCAACGGCCTGCATGAATGGCGAGCCTTCCAAGTTACCAACGACTTCCGCCATGGCTTTGTTTTTGATAGCCGCATCAATCATGGTGGATTGCCGTTGAATGATGTTTTCCAGCAAGTCTTTGGTAGATTGTCGGCCACCTTTGAGCTCTTTGATTTGCGCCGATTGGCCTGCAATGCCTTTGCGGCTGCGCGGTCCGTGAACCATGGCAGCAATGCCGGCCATTTCAGGATCCACCTCTTCTTCCATGTCGCGGAAAAATGGTACGTACCACTCTTCATCAAAGCCGCTTCGTTGCTCCGCATTAAGCAGCCCAGCATCTTCAGCAAGGTCAATTATTGCAGAGTTAATCTTGTTGTACTCTTGGCGCACTTCTTCGAACAGCTGTTCTTTGCCTGCAGCCAGTGCTTTTAGTTCATCGATATCTGCTTTGGTCAGGTTGTTTTCACGGCCTTCCGCCATCAATCGCTCTGCACGGTTAGCACCCATCCAAGCAAGCCAATCATTGAGATCATCACCTAGCATGCCGAACACTTCGAGCAAGCCTTTGGTATCGGCTTTGCGCTGCACCACGCCGTCGCGCCACTCCGGTGCGCCATAGTGAAATACACCATGCAGGATATCGGACAGACCAGATGCAAGGCGCGCCGATACATAGCCTTGTTTGTTTGGGTCTACGACACCGACTGCTTCCTCGGCTTGCTTGATGCCGGCTAGACCATCGAAAATACCTTCATTCAGGCGCTGCCAAAATGACTGGCTTTTCAACGTATCAATTGTTTCAGTAACGCGCTGTTTGGCTTTATCGCTAATGGACTCGGCAATTTGTTCGCCAAGGCCTAACTTATCCAGTGCTTCGGCTTGATCTTCTGTTCGAGTCTTGCTGAATCGTATGTCAGGGTTGCTAGGGTCAAAGTCGCCGTTGTTGCCAATTGCTGATTTGATCTGATTTGGATCGAATACTATTATTTCTGAATTCTGATCGTTAATTATTCCGTCATATCCTGCAGCTTTCAGAGCATCAATATCCTCAGAGGATAAGTACTGTGTAGCCCCAGCTCGGAAACGGTCTAGCTGGCTTTCAACCTGAACTTTATCGCGCCCATAAATCAGGCGATTTAACAGGCCCTTTAGCCCTGTTGTTGCGATACTTTCGCCTGTCACTACCAATGGCTTTTTGATTGATAAGTACACTGGGTAAATTGAACCATCCATTCCTGCATATCCATAGGCGTAAGATGGCTTCTTAGTGAAATACGCTCCTTTTGTTCCAATCCCCTTCTCAGCACTTTGAGATTTCTCGCCAGCTGTATCAAAGACTGACAAATCTCCGACAGGACTGCCGTGATAAACCATCATAGGCGTTCCATCGGGGTTAACTATTTTGCTATCACCAAACCAACGTTCAAACGCACTGGATTTCAAATTCTGCTTTTTAAATGATGCCGCAGATTTCCTGCCATCATTTTTTTGTGGCTGACTTGCAGCGAAACCTGCACGGATAGACTCAAGCATATCTTTCATCACCGCAATGTCAGCATCTTCAGGCCGCATCAGGCCAACCGATGACAGCAGCTTTTGCACGTAGCGCTTGAATGCATTCCACCAGAACTTGATAGGACCGCTTACCGGCTTGTTCTGCACGAAGTATGCAAACACCTCTTCAGCTTTGATC
Organism: uncultured Rheinheimera sp.; assembly: GCA_964437935.1. Lineage (GTDB taxonomy): Bacteria > Pseudomonadota > Gammaproteobacteria > Enterobacterales > Alteromonadaceae > Pararheinheimera. The sequence goes on along the minus strand of CAYTIQ010000001.1, from coordinate 113,510 downwards.
CGTTCCAGTTGTTCGGCGCTAACATCAAAATCATCGTAGTCACGATCAATGCGCGCCCACAAAGTTTTGAATGCATTGTTCTTGCGCGTTTGCGTCAGTCGCGTAATGAACTCAGCATATCGCTCGGCACCGATAACGGATTGCAAGCCGCCGTGGCCAATGACTTCATGCGCGATGGTCTGCCGCAACTCTTCAATGCTGCGAATGTTTTCAGCAATGATATATGCCGTCTTGGTTTGGCCATTGAACGCACCGCGTACTAGGCTATCTTCTAGCGACATATTCCAAAGCTTCTCAGCGTCGGCTTGTGTAGCAAGGATCTCAACCTTAATCCCAGCTGCGCCGTTGAGTTTATTCAGGATATCGGCAGCTTCAGCGCGTGCAGTCTCCATGCTCACGCCGCGTGGCGGCTTGGTGTCGATTGTGTTTTCCTTGCTAAACATGATGTTGCTAGCAGGCTTATCAATAACAACCATGCGAGTATTGACGCCGGTGGTTACCGGCAAAGACTTGTCCATGAAACTGTTTTCAGGCAGCTTTTCAGACGTGCCACCAACACTATCCAGCCATTCGCGGAACTCAGTTGCTTTCTTGTCCTCACCGAAAAACACGCCCTCGCCCATGATGGCAACAATACGGCCGCCTGGTTTCAGAAGCGTATAGGCATGTTGCACATGCTCTGCATCACGACGGTTACTAAATGGCGGGTTCATGATAATGCGGTCATAGCCGCTCATGGTACCGTTGTGCTGAATGCCTTCGAGCTCGTCACGGTTAAAGAAGCCAATTTGTTCGCCGTTGCTGTCCACCAGGCGAACACGGTTAGAGCCCAAGCCGCCGCTGCCTTTCATCACACCGACAGTCCCATCAGGTGCGCGGAACGTATCACCGAAGGTATAGAAGCTGCGCGGTTTGACTTCAGTAAAGTCGTTAGCCAGCACATTAAAGCCTTTGAGTTCGAGCAGTTCACGACGGTTTGCACTGAACTCAACTACATCAGGATCCACACCTGCGGCGCGAATTGCTTCAGCGATATGGCCCATGCCAGCTGACGGTTCGAGTACCGCCATATCAGGCGTTAACTCTGCTGCTTCAATCATCTGTGCGGCAATAGTTTGCGGTGTAGGGAAGAAATCTAGGCCATCATTAACGCGACCTACCATGTCACGTTCCATCTGGCGAACCTTGTCCGGTGCCTTCGAGTATTCTTTTAATCCGACAAACTCACGCAGCGCCGAACGTAACTCAGGCGCTGTTTGAATGCCCATGCGTTCAAGTTTTTCTAGGTTTTCCAGTGCTGATTCAAGCTGCCATGGGATGCTAATGCCGTTGCCAGATTTAGCTTTGCGGCCCAATGCGCGCACCAGCTCGGTACCAAAGTCTTTTGATAGCGTGATTTGCTTATCGCCATCGCCCTTCCAGACGCCGCGGCTCATTGCTTCACTAGGTGACATAATCACGAAGTTTTCACCGCGCTTGAATGGCAGCACGATCGCCTTGCCACGATAGCCAGAGCGGCGGATCGCGTTTTCTGCATCAGCTCTGTTACTGAATACTGCAAAACCAGCCTTGGTACCATCACTTGTTTGTTTGGTGAACGTGGCCACTTTATAGAGGTTTTCTTTAGCGAACTCTAAGTAGGCATCCGTTACATCATCGGCAACAGACATGAGTTGTTGACCAAGCTTTTTAAGGCCGTCAATTTCTAACATCTGGCGCGCCAGTGTAGCCAAGTCAGACCGGTAGGCGGTAAAGCTCGGGAACTTCACGAAGTCGACGGTTTCAACTGTTGCCGGTAAATGCTTCTGATTTTCCTGCTCCTGCCATCCTGAATAGCGCGCCTTGATCTCGTCATATCGAGCACGGCTTAGCAGCTGCTGCAGATATTCGACCTGTGTTTTTTGCCGAACTGCATCAATGAACTTGGCGGTACCATTACTGATCGCATTGGCAATGTTACGCATGGTACCGGCCAGCGCGCGGTCACGTTCTACAGATGCTTCAGCTGCAGCGGCAAAGCGAGCACGGCGAGCGGTGTTAGCCAGACGTGGCCGGCTTGATTCTTCTTCGGCGCGTTGCTCCAACCGTTCGGCCATGGCATTTAAGCGATCAGCAGCTGACTGGCTCTTATCGTCCTCGAATACATCGCGGCTTGATTGAACTTGTTGCTCTGCCTGAGTTGTATCGCCAGCGGCTAATGCTGCAAATGCGTCGGCAGATGCTCGGTCCTTAAACTGGAATCCTGGTACCGCACCTTTTCCGCGGAATGAGCTATACCAACCGCCCAGCTTTTTAGCTGAAGCAAGGACAGTCTTGTAATCATCACTACTTAACCTGTCATCCAGCTGCACGACAAATAAGTCGTAGCCATCACGGGTATGTTTCGTTTCAATGATGTTGGCTGACGTGCGTTGACCTGCGGCTTTGACCGTCGTTTTGGCTGCGCGTTTGGCGTCATCACGTGACTGCTTAGTGACTTCAGCTGCAAGCTCGTCGTAACGAATACGCTGTTCTGGCGTCAAGCTCAGGAATGCTTCTTCCTTCGTCATGCCGTCGCTGATTTTGCTGCGCATTAAGTTGTTGAAGTCTGACAGTGTTTGTGGATTTTCAAGCGCTGCTTTGTTGGCTGCTCGCTGTGCTGAATATTCGTCGCGCGCCTTTTTAACTTCCCCAGCAAATGCCTTTAGATCCTCTTCAGTCGTGCTTTGCACCAAATCACGCAGTGCTTTTTCCTTCGCGGCTTTGTGATCAGCAATACCTTTGCTGGTCATAAAGTAAGACGTTGGCCCGTAGCTGCGATCCATTGAGAATTCACGAAGCATTTCTTCATAAAGCGCTTCAACAACTTCAGCTTTTTTGCTGTCTTTATTCCGGTAGGTGAACATGCCACCGCCGGCTTTTAAGAGCTCTGGCTTCGTCAGCTTATTGAGGTCTGCAATCACTGCATCTTTGTTGTCAGCAATCGCTGCAAATGCGGCTTGGTAGCTTTCGACCGTTGCGGTACCGTCGCGCACGGCCTTCATTGCCTTGATATGAGAATCAAGCGATGGTTGCGGATCTTCAGAAACAGAAACCCCAGCATCTGCTGGGGCTTTGTCGTTAACCGGTGCGGTTGCTACCGTACTTTCTTGGCTTCCTCGCTCGCTTCGCTCAGGAGCTTGCGGAATGCGCTGCTGCTCTGTGGTGTCGCTTTCTTGGTCTTGAGCGCTGTCAAATAAGCTTCCATTTCCTCGGTAGTCACTTTGCTCTGGCTGGCTTCTTCCTGCTGCATCTCGAATTACCCCTAGTACGTTTGGACGCGCGCCAGGCTCGCCCGTAAAAATGTCAGTTTGACCCATGTTTTGCACATCGGTCAACACGCGTGATGTGATCTTGTCCAGTAACGCTGTCATTGCTTTGGCACTGCGAATGTTGGATTCAAGCTCTTTTGCCAGCGCTACGATATCAGCATCGGTATGGCCGGTCAGCATATCCGCTTGCGCATCAATACTGGCAACACTTGCGCCCTCTCGTTTTGCGCGATTCAGTAACGCTGCAGCCTGAGTTATAGCATCTGAAAGCGAGGTGCCGACGTCATTGTCGTATGACTTCACCGACCCAATTTTGCCTGCAACATTCATTAGTGCAGTCAGCAAATTCTTGCTCTCAGGACTTGTTGACTCGGTCATGCTCGCAAGTAAATCTGAATCATCGTAGCCCTTAGCGAATACCGCATTCATCAGCCTATCTTTGAATGACTTATTCCACTGACCATCAGCCGTTTTGTAACTTGCAGCTTCGTTATTGCCAAGCAATGCAGCAAATGCTCGCACAAAACGACCATTGGCATTTGAGGTTAAATCGCCATCATCGGTAATGACCAGCTGCGACATGATCGAATCATCCAGCAAACTGGCGTCCGACTTAGCGCGCTCAGCTGGTGATTGCGTTACGCCTGCATTGGCGTTGCTATCAACCGTAAATGCTGTCAATTCTTCCGGTGTCATTTGCGTCATGCGCTCACGCACCAAAATTGGGTGTTTCATTGTTGCAAGTTGGGCAGGATCTAAGCCGAACTTTTCCGCGTTTGCGGCTAAGTAGTCTCGATATGCGGTGGCGGTACCTGCGCGATAAGCTTCTTTCAAGCCAATGGTTCGACCGTTCCCTGACTCTACAACGCCATTACGGACGATCGGCGCCCCACGGTCAGTATCAGTTGACTCGCCTAACTTTTCGGGAATTGGATTTTTTGCAATGCCGCGCATCTGAACTTGGTAATCTGCTCGACTTCTGTCGCGTGGCTGCAGCTCTGCTGGATAATTGGCATTAACTGCGCCACTTATGTCATTGGATGCAATTAAATCGTCAGCTTCCATGACTCGGTATTGTACGTCGATTGATTTGTTCGATGGAGTAAATGCCTTTGAAGTTGTGCCAACAACCGTTTTATTGGTTGTTGCTTCTGGCTTTTTTGTGACAACACGGAAACCAAATCCGCCCTCAACTTTAACGGTTTCAACTTCAGCGCCATTTGCCGCGGCAGTCTTGAATGACACGCTCGCTTTCATTTCCCTTTCAGATTTGAATGGTTCACCGGACTTTTTGAATTGAACGGCCTGTGTTGCGGTGTTGGTATTAAGCAGCCCAGCGATACGCTTACCTAGATTAGAACGCTCACCCACGACTTTAACCAAACCGCCAAGCTCTTTGAGTGCATTATCGCTCACCTCAATTGCCTGGCGCTGTTGCTCTTCGTCCATGCCATCCAGTAGCCGCTCCATTTGAGCATTCGCAACCTTACGGGTATCTTTTGCAGTTTCTAATCGGTTGTTTCGAAGATCGTCAGCGATGTAGCCAACCTGTGTAGCGAACTTTAGAACGTCATTTTGCCGCGCCTTGGCTGTCGCTTTATCTGCTTCGGCCTGCACCTGTTGCGGAGTTCTTGCCTTCAAAACTGCGGATTTGATTTGTGGCACATTGCTGCGGATCCAGCTCGAAAACGCATCTTGTGCGCTTTCATAGGCGTTGCCGCGTCGACCAGCTTGCTTGCTGTTGAAGTTGTTTCGTCCTGCGACGTGCCAGCTAACCGTATCTTGCCGCACATTAGCGACTTTCATCGTTTCATTGATATAGCCTTCCTTGAATCGAGATAAAGCAGACTCAAACGCTACGCGCTGCTCTTCAGTTTCAATCAAAGGTGACACTTCATCGGTGATATCTTTGATGGTGCGATCAAAACTTTCTTGCTCTGCTAGGCCTGCATTACGGGGGTTCGTGCTGATATGGCGGTAAGAGTCAGCCACACGCTTTGTAGGGAATTCAAACGCAAAATTTTCATTAGTTCCTGATGGTTGCGCCGACTCGACGACATTGATGTCGTCGACTTGATTGGTCTGCTGCTCGGGCTGCACTTCTTTCACACGCCAGCCCCAGCCATCGCCAAACTTAACCGCTTCAACTTCAACGCCTGTGCGCTTGGTGTTTCGCGCCTGCTTGCTGGTCACTGCTTCGCGTGGTGACTTGTAAACCTCGCCATTGCCCTTAACACGCACACCGCTGTTATCGGGTGCGAAGATAATGTCTTTTTGTGGCAGGCGTGGAATAGCGGCATCACGCTCAACTTGGTTTTGTAGGTTTTGCGAAAACTCTTGCCGCGATTGTTCTGCCCTGCCATCACCTGCAAAGATGATATCTTTTTGTGGTAACCGTGGCGCCTGATTGGCTGCCGTGTTTCGCGCTTCACGTGCCAGATTGTCTGCAAAAGCTTCTGCGCGCTGCTGCCGCTCAGCTGCGTTCAATTCGTCGGTACGGTCAGCTGCAAAAATCACATCGCTTTGGCCAATGCGTGGACGATAATCAGCATTGGCCTTATCCATCATTGCACGCTCTTCAGCTGCGCTGATGTACTCACCTTCGTAGACTGGCGAGTCAAGCAGCTGTGGACCAAGCACTAAGCCCCAACCGTCACCAAACTGCACCGCTGTAGGGTTCAAACCGTCGGCACGCATCTGGCGAGCGGTCTTTGACTTGAGCGCTGCATCTTCAGATGCAAACGGCTGGCGCGTGCGGTGGTCAACTTTTACGCCGCTATTATCCGGCGCAAAAATAATGTCTTTCTTTTCAATCGCCGGCGCTTGTTGTGCTTGCTGCTCGCGGAAAACATCGTATGGATCGCGGCCATCGGCAGCAAAGATAATATCTTTTTGTTCGATACGCGGTACCGTTGGCCCCCCAATACGCGGCTGCATGCCGATTTGATTTGGATTGTACTGCCGCTGTTCTGGCACTTCAGGACCAAGCAATTCACCTTCAAGTGCAGGGCTGCTGACCGTCGGCAGTGTATTAGCCGCTTGATAGATGGCCACTTGTCGATTTTGTAAGTCCTGCGCCAAGCTATCAAACGCCCCTGCCAGCGCGCTATTACTATCGCGGATCGCATCTGCATCTTTATCTCGGACAGGTACTTCAGGTTGTGGCCGGTTTGCAAATCCACCGAGCAAGCCAGCGCCGGCACCGAATGCACCACCGGCTAAACCTTCGTTCAGTGCTGCAATACCAACGCCATTCCACGCATCACGGCCATCAACCTGCGATAGCGCTTCATTGATGCCGTACTCTTGCACTGCGGCTTGGCCTGCTTCCGTTGAGCCTTCAGCCACAAAGCCTTTAAGCGCGCTGCGGAATGCGCCTGATTTGGCGATACGCGCACCGGTTAATGCTTTACCAATCACCGGATCTGCCAGTGCTGAACCGGCAAAGTTTGCGAGTAGTACCTTTGGATCTGTTCGAACGTCTTGCGCGATTTGGTCAGCAACGGCCTTCTCTGCATTCGTCCAAATATCCATGTCATCAAGTTCAGGCGATTTGGCGGCGATTTCCTGCACTTTCCGGCGGAATAAGTCGCTTTCCATTTTGACTTCGTCTGGCAGCGTCAAAAACTCTTGCCGTGCTTGCTCCATGCCTTGACCGGTTGCCGATGCACCGCCAGTTAAACCAAACGCGGCAGCGCGAGCTACGTTTGTACCTTTTGCTCCAAGCGACAGCGCTTTCGTTGCTGCACCAGCAGCACCAGCACCAGGCACCGCCGTCGGCACGAATTGGCCGGCAACGTTTGCAAATGTCAGCAGCCACGTATCAAGGTCGGTTAAGCCATCGCCTAAAATCGTTTCGCCTTGATCATTCTCTGCGAAAAACGGCTTAGCCATGTCTTGCTGCGCTTCTTGTGACATAGACGCGCGCGCATCATCAGACCAGCCATAAAGTTGCTTGGCGATGCCTTCAGCGCCGACAAAATCAAAGATACCGCCAAGGCCTGATAACGCACCGGATCCAAATGCGCGGCCTAAATTGCCAAACATACCAGGCTCGTTTTTAGTCGCAGCTGCTTGAGTAGGCTCGACGTACAGCTTCGGCATTGGCCGGTCTGAGAAGTATTTCAGTGACATGGTAGTCCTATAAATGAAAAAACCGCCGAAGCGGTTTGTTGTTTACTTGCGAATTGCCCAGTTGGCGAACTGCCCGAGGTCGTCATCGGTCAGGCCTGAATTAAGAGGTACTTGCTGCAGCAAACCTAGATTTGAAGCTTGCTGGCCAATCGTAGGCTTCACGTTCCGGTTGTTGTATTGATTGGCGAAATCAACTAAGCCGTTAGAGGATGGTTTGTGCTTTCCAACATAGTCGCTAATTAGTTTGGTGCGCGGATCAACCTTTGTCGTGTCAGTCTGTGTATCAGTTTTTATTTCAGGCTTCGGCAATAACAAGTGTTCAAAGCTAGTGCCTTTGAGGTTCTTGCCATAGCCTTTGACCATGTCATCAAGCTTGCTATCGTAATAATCTCGCGTTTGCGCTATCTCATTTTCAAGCTGCTTTTGCAATGCTTTTGGATCGCCATTGCCAGATAGGATTTGCTCGCGATATTTGTCTTGGATCTTTTGTTCGTGCCGCTCCTGCGCACTCATTAATCCAGCGATGTTCTGCTCAATCCGCTCAGCTTCACGCGAGCGCATCTGCGCGTTGAATTGGCTGTCTTGCTTCTTCGACTGCTCTTCACGCCACTTAACTTCGTCCTTGTAACGTGAGTCAGCCTTTTGGTCTTGTGCATCTTGGCGCTTAACCTGATCTTTGTAGCGGTCATCTTCAACTTTCCAGCGACGCTCAATCGATGCTTGGCGCATTTTCTCGCGCTCGTCCTCACGCTTGACGGCACGATCTTCAGCCATGCCTTGCTGCACCATGGATGCGCCTTGAGATAAACCACGGCCAAAACCTGCCAGTAATCCGTAGCCCATAGAATGTTACTCCGCTGTGCGATTGAGCAAGCCGCCGCGTGCTTGCTGCTTCTTCTGAGGAACCATGGCTTGCGCTTCATCCACGCCAGCTTGCAGCGCGCCTTGGTCTAACTCGCCAAGCGCATCTTTCATGGACATGTATTGACTGATGGCGTGACTTACCACCTTATCGATGAACGCGTCGCTTACTTCGTCCTCGGCAATGGCGCCGGCTTGAATAGCCAAATTGACAAGCTCTTCTGCAACGTTTTCAGCCAGTGCTAACTTCACATCTTCACCAAACTGAATTTGCTTCTCTACGCCAAGGACGACTGTCGCAATCGCTTGGCCAAGGCCTTTAACCACATCGTCAGTTTTCAGCACCATGGCTGCGATGTTGTCGCCGGCTGCGCCTTCCTTGTGGATCATATCCAGCGCAACTTCCGTCGCCTGCTGCAGTTGCTGTTCTTCTTCTGCTGATGCTGGCACTTCGTCTTGTTCAATCGGTTGATTTGGTTGCTGCATGGCTTAGCCCCACGTCGGATATTGGTTAACTTGTTGCTGTTGGCGTTTAATGAGTTCGTCAATCGTGCGCGGTTGCTGTGGCTGCATGCCGAAGTTTGGCTGCTGCACACTTGGCGTTAGCAATCCTGGCATTGGTAAAGCACCGCCGTTACCGTTGCCGTTCACGCCGTAGTAGTTGAGGTTTTTCTTTTGCTCTTCGGCCTGCTCTTTGGCTTGTTTCTCGGCTGCATAGCCTTGGATCATCTGACCGCCCATGTTGATGCCACCAGTAATCAATGCTGCTGTACCTGCTTCGCCAAGGCCTAAAAGGCCAGCTGCAGGCGCGGCTGTTGCCGCTGCTGTTGTGGTAGCTGCTGCAGTTGTCGTTGCTGCAGGGATTGCTGTAGTTGCGATTTTGGCCGCTGTGGCTGCGCTGCTGCCGCCAGTAAAGCCGGTACCAAGCGCCTTTGCTGCGCCTGAGAAGTTACCGGACATAAGTGCCGAGCCTGCTGACTGCACGCCAGTCCATGCACTACTAAGGCCTGACGCGACCGTTCCACCTTTGGCCACTGACATGAGCGCCGCGCCGCCAAAGTAGGCAACAGCTGCAATAGCAGCGACCTTAAACACTTTCGACTTAACAATCTTCTTGGCGACCTTGGTAACGCCTGACGCAACCTTACTCACAACGTTGGTTGCGCTTTTGAATACTTTTTTAACCGCTTTAACAATGCCTGACATGGCGTTACCCCTTATTGAAAATGGTTGAATAGATGCCACCGACCTTTGACAGTCCATGTGCTTCGTACAGTCGACCGGTTCGATTCTCTGGATCCATGCCGGTGCTTAAACCAAGCTGGACGTGATTGATATTGCTGGCCTTCGCCCAGCGCTTGAACCGACGAAGTAACCAGACGGCTTGGTCTGCATGCTCTGGTAGCACGCAAAAAGCTAAGTCCGTGGCGTAGCGCTCTTTGCTAAACCAAAACTGGTCTTGCACGGCAATAAAAAAGCCGACCACTTGGCCGGCTCGTTCCGCGACAAATACCGCGTGCATTCGATGATTCAGTGCCTGGCGGATCACCTTGGCCGCTTTGTCTCGGTCTAGCTCACAATTGAGCGTTGTTGATGCGCCAATGACGTGCGCGCCGATATCCAGAATTGCAGGAATGTCGGCGTGCTGTGCGTTTCGAATCACAGGTAGTCTCTCCGAACAAAGACCGGTGGAGTCGTGATGCGGTCAAGTAAACCGCCACCCGCTTCAGCTGTGTAAAGCTTGCTGGTGTCAATCACTGGCATGCCATTTTGCTCAATGCGACGACGGCGCGGATCGTTCGGTGGTGGTGGCGGCGTTGTCGGTGGCGTTGGACGCGGCTGTGGTGTTGGCGATGGCGTTGGCGGTAATTCAATTGGTGTTGGTCGTGGCTCAATTGGTTGTGGCAATGGTTGCGGCGTTGGATTCGGATTCGGGTTTGTCGGTGGCGTCGGTGATGGCGTCGGCATCGGAATATTGCGCGGCACCGTTGTACTGCCTGAGCCACTTGACGACGAAGTGTTAGTCCACGTGAAGATGGTTTCAAGCGCCTTGCGCTGTGCTTCGAGCTGCGTTTGCAGGTAAGTAGCACCAGCCGCCTTCTGGTCATTCGTCATGTTTGGATCAGCGTAAATCGCGCCAAGCTGTGACAAGTAATTGTTGTACGCCGAGCTCGTTGCATTGCGGTAATCCGACTGCGTTTGGTAGTTCCATTGCGCGGTCATTACGCGGTCTTGCTGGTCGAACTGCGCTTGCATTGATTGCAGGTTCTGCAGGAATGACTTGTCCATGTTCTGCAGGTTGAAATTCTGCATTAACTTGTCGCGTTCGGTTTGGATCTGCGCACTGCGCTCCATCTGCTGCAGCTGCTGCTTACCTTGCGCGTCCAATACGCCAAGCTGCTGCTGATACTGCAGCTCCTGCATTTTCTGCTGGAATTGCTGTGTACCGGCCTGCATGGTCGCGTCGTGCTGGCGATTCAGTGCATTCTGGCCAGCCTGCCAATTCTGCGTGTCTTGCTGCATGCCTTGCTGAAATTGGCGGTTCACTGAGTTTTCATTGGACTGCCAATTCAGGTTGGTACTTTGCATGTCGCGCTGCAATGCCGCGTTCTTGTCGAACTGACTTGCTTCGAAGCTTTGCTGCTGTTGCAGCTCTCGCATACGTTGCTGACCCTGCGCGTCAAGTTGACCAAGCTGGAATTGGTTTTGTAGCGACGCCAATTCCTTTTGGAACGATGTGTTTTTATCAAACTGACCTGACTCGAACGACTGCTGCTGCAGTAGCTCACGCATGCGCTGTTGGCCTTGTGCATCTAGCTGGCCGAGTTGGAACTGGTTTTGAAGTGTGGCCAATTCTCTCTGTGCTGCGGTTTGCATTTGGTTCATCGATACGTCGTGCTGACGATTCAATGAGTTCTGACCGGCTTGGAAGCCTTGCGCATTGTTCTGTAAGTTAGTTTGCAGTGCAGCATTTTTATCAAACTGTGTCGCTTCAAAGTTCTGTTGTTGCTGCAACTCGACTAAGCGCTGACGCCCTTGCACATCCAATTGGCCTAACTGGTATTGGTTCTGAAGTGCAGCGAGCTCTTTTTGCGACGCGGTTTGCTTGTCAGCCATGTTGAAATCATGCTGGCGACCTTGTGCGTTCTGGTCGGCCTGAAAGCCTTGCTGGTCACGCTGCAGGAATGTTTGCAGTAAGCCCTGCTTATCGGCCATGGCGGCATCATGTTGACGGCCAAGGTTGTTCTCGCTGGACTGCCAGTTTTGCTGCCAGCCGAGCTGCTGCGCCTGCGCATTTGTGTTGGCGTCTTGTTGCGCGATTGGTGTTGCCGCATCAATCATGGCCGATGTGGCCGCTTCGTTGGCAATGCTGCTCGACTGCAGGCCTTTGCTTGCGGCAAATGATGCGGCATTCGCTTGCGCTTTGCGCATGATGGCGGAGTTTGGATCTAACAAACCAGCCACTTGATTTTGCACCAGCGAGTTCGCACCAGGCTGATATTGCTTGTTCGTATCACCTTGCACACCGGTATAGCCACCAGTTGGCGGTACCGGCTGAATAGACTTGTTGCCGACGCGTTTATTTGGCAAAAAAGAAGTCTGCCCAGTGGCATTTAAGGCCACAGGCTTAACGGTTTGATTCATGGTGTTTACTCGACGGTGTGAGGTGGCGTGGACAGAACTGTCCACGATGGAAAAATAATAAACTATCTATGCGGTCACTCAAGCACCAATTGTCAGTTTTACGTACTTCGCATCACCAACATAGGCATTGTTAACCAATAGCTTGTATTGAAATTCATAGACGCCGTCCGGTGCGCCTGAAAACTCAAATGCGCCGTTGTTGTAGCCAGTGAAGGCACCGACTGCAGGCACTGTAACGAACTCGCACGCGCAATAGCTTGTAGGCGAAACGCCTAACGCTTGAATGTCGTTGTAGATACAGCTGGCGCCACTGATGCCGCTAGATGGTACCGCGCTGGCAAGGACACCGCGAAATACAGTGAATTGTTGCGCGGCGCACCACGCACCGACGCCATAGGCATTTTTAGCTCGCACTTCGACGCTAAACGTAGAGCCTTGCGCCAGACCAGTTAAGACCAATGGACTTGTGCCGGCCTGAGCCACACCGCCGTTAATTCGATACTCAAAGCTGGTGGCGTCGCTGCCGCTGTATGTCCACGACACGGTAGCACCTTGGTTAGTCACTGCACTAATCGCCATGACCGGCACGCCTGCAGGTGCTACCTCAGGCGCGTTTGTCGTGATGTTTGCCAGTGCCGACCAAGTGCCGTTACCAAATCCGTTAATGGCTCGGACTTCAACGGTATAAGCTGTGCTTGGCGTCAATCCCGATAAACTAACGGGTGACGTTGTGCTCGTTGGCGCAGCTCCATTGAGCCGGTACTGAAATCCGGTTTGGTCAGATGCGCTATACGTAAACGGTACCGAAATAGTGGTCGAAGTTTTGCTCACGGTACCAAGCGTGACTGTGCCAGCTGGTGGATAGCCTGCCGCATCGGTGGTAAAGCTTCCCTGCGATGACCAAGTGCCGCTGCCATAGGTATTGATTGCGCGCACTTCAACGGTGTATGCCGTTGACGCAGTCAAACCTGACAGACTCACCGGACTTGCTGCGATTGACTGCGCAGCACCGCCGTTGACACGATATTCAAAGCCAGTCTGGTCGTTTGATGAATACGTAAACGGCACGCTTGCCGTGGTTTGACCCTTGGTGATTGACCCCAAAGTCACCACGCCAAGTGGTACCGTCTTTGTAGTAAACGCAGCAATCGATGACCACGCGCCTGCGCCGCTAGCGTTGGTTGCTCGCACTTCAACTTGATACGTCTGGTTTGGTGTTAAACCAGTTAAGTTCAGGCTTGTCGCAGTGGTCGCCGTGGCTGCACCGCCATTGATGCGGTATTCATAACCGGTTTGATCACTACCGCCATACGTCCAGCTTGCAGTTGCTGTGGTGTTAGTGACCGCGCTTATTGTGACTGCTGGTTGTTGTGCTGGGGTTGAGCTGCCGCTACTGTAAAAAACCCACTCGCCATCACCAGCCGGCCAAGTGCCGCGCTGCGTCATGTCGTTGCCACCAACGGAATCCGGTATAGTTGTTCCGCCTGACGGAGTTATGTAGTTTCTGACTAAAACGTCATTGATATATATAGCAACATCGCCTATCCATGTTCCATTAGCGACGATGAATCCGCCGGAAGTATCGGTCGTGTCGTTACCACACCGAGCACCAAGACGGAAAAGCATTCCGTCAAGCCTGCTGACCCCCTTCACCAATGAGACAGACTTTATAGTTCCGCCAGCATCATTTCTAAGGACTGCTGTATTAGCCGTGTTGTCAAACGTTAAATCAAAATACCCACCCGAACCAAAATTAGATGACGCCTCAGCGGTAGTTAATATTGCGCGCTCTGTTGATGATCCGTATATGTAATTTAAAGAGCCTCCAGAGTACAGCACACCGAATTCCCTAGCGGAGCCTGCGCCAGACTGCGAAAAAATAAAACCGTCACCAACAACCCTAAGCTGCTTTATAACAACCCTAATTTTGTTCACAGTAAGCAAGTTGCCCAAGGTGGGGGCAGTTAGATACCCAGCGCCGTTATAATTACAGTAATACGGCATTAGCCTAACTCAACATCAAGTGAATAAGCACAAGACCACCGAACTTCTTGGCGAGACTCTGCGCGAATGTCGCAGCGGTAAACGCCAGCAAGCTCGATATAACAGGCTGTATTGTGTCGCCAGTCTCCTTTGCTGTTATCGTCAAAAATGTCGCGGCTTTGCACCAGGATGTAGGTTTGTTCAGGCGCTTTTTGCTTGAGTTTGATAGTTAACTGGTTTGATGATTTTTCGCCTAGTTCGTGCCAATCGCCAACAAAATCGGCCTGTGTGATGTTGTGAAGTGGCTGCTCATAAGTAGCCAGCGCAAAGAACTGCTCTTTTTCCTTAGCATCTACAAGACCTACCGATACAGCGTCACTCAGTAAGTCAGCATTTTCTTTGATTGAAAGATTGATAGCGTATTCTGGCAATGACATATACCGGAAAGCAGTCAGAAGCGCGGTTTTCACTGGTGAATCTGGCGCATTATCTAGCCGGTACTGCAAGCCGCCGGCGAGGATGGCGACAACATTACGCAAGTTATCGCCGCGAATGGAACCAATGATTTTAACTGTCGGCTGCTCCGCGATAATCTGCGAATGAGTTTTGCCTAGTGCCAGCTGGCTATTGATATAGTCTTGTTTGGTCATTTAATCCGATCCCACTCAATGGCATTCCTGCAGTGGTCTTTCTCCCACGGCAAAAACAGCCAGTTAATAAACTTTTCCAGCAGTAGGTATTTTTTGCTGCCGGTCGTCTGTGCTTTGTAGCCAACGTGGCCGCTGATGGTTTGATCTTCGTTCGTGTTGAAAATCCACACCGCCACAAGCTGGTCAAACAGAATGAGCGTGCGCCATAGCTTGCTTTTGCGCGGCTTTGTCATGTGATGCCTGCTCGAATTAAGCCGCCCGAGGTTGTCGAGTACGTATCGTCGTACACGTTGCCTTGCGGCGCATTGATGGTTTGGCCGCCTTGCGATTGCGTGCCGCTTTTAACGACGCCGCTAACGATTTTTGTCGCGACTGGTCGCGTGATTTTTTTAGGGTTCATGGTTAGCGCTCAATCCAATACTGGCATGAGCCTTGAGGACGGAATTCGAGGATCAAGCCTTTTGAGTTAATCACGCGCGCAGTACATTCCAGCGGCAGCACAGGTGCAGGAATTTGCTCGCTGAAATACGCCGTGCCGTTTGGCGCAACGATGTAGACGTTTAAGTCACCGGAGATAGTGCAGACCGTGACAGTCTCGTCACTGGTTTCGAACCGCTCGCGGTAGATTGTGTTACGCATTACTGCAGGTACGTTAGGATTCATTGTGCAAGCTCCAAAAATGACAAAAGCCGCGACATGCGGCCTTTGTGGGTGTGTAAGTGATTAGGTGGTTGTTAGCGCGACCAGTTGGCTGTCACGTATTCAACGGCAAGCCGGTGCGCTTCGGCTAGGTCAGCCTTGGTCGTTGAAGTCATAACGCCGGTCGGTGTATCTGCCATTGACCATAGAACGGAATAGGTAGCAGGCTCAGCGCTTATTGAAAGCAGCCTGTTGGCCATGCGGCTGATGCTCTGCTCGTCAGCATCGTACTTGTTGCCTTTTTTCGTGGTGACCACCGCGTTTTCAATCGCTGCCTGGCGACGTGCGCGGAATTCGTTTAGCTCGCGTTCTTGCGCCTGTTGCTGTTCTAATTCAGAAATCTTGACCTTCGTATCAAGCTTGAGCATCTTCAGCAGTCTCCATCATTGGCGTTTGCACAACAGTTTTACGTCGGATCACGTCTGGCACCGGACCATCACTGACCAGCACAACATAATCGTCTTGATTGGTTGATTGAATGGGTTCTGCGGTTTGCGTGCTGTACTTCAGCTGCACTCCGACTTCTACAACGCCATTGACTCGCTTGGCGACTCCGACAAGTGGCAGCACTGTCTCGCACTGCTCACCCTCTCCCAGCTCACTGAAATCAATATGCTGGCCATCAACAATCAGGGTTTGGCCTGATACGCTGACTTGGGTTTCATGGTCTGTGGATTGCAAAAAATACGTGATTTTGAACATGGTTATCTCCAGCGACCAATGGCGGCATACATAATGGGCGCGCCTGCTGTGATTAAGACAGTCGTAATAGGTGCGACCACAAAGGCCGTCGCACTTACTGATGTAACAAGGGCTGATAAAAAAGCGCCTTGTGGAGTTACCTGAACCGATGGCGCTGAAGTAAACACCGCAGGGAATAAAACAGAATTATTTTCGTAATAATAAGACCAGCCATAAGTACCCACGTTACCGTTCGCTAGTTGGTTAGCTATCACCAGTGGTGTTCCCCAGCAAATCAGAGTGCCGTCTGCAAACTTGATATACTCACCATTGGCGTTGCTGCCGCGCTCGATAACCGCACTAAAAAGACTAGGGCTCCCACCGCTCGCAACAACAGTTCCCACCATGTTAGCTGACGTGATATTTCGAACCCAAGGACCCACAACGTTATTTGAGATCCGCCGAACTAAATCCCCCGCGGATAAACTTAAACTGTATAGCACCTGCACGGCGTACGACGGGTCCGCGTGCTGTATTTGTAGCATCTGGCCTTGGTTTGCAGCATCCGTACCAGCAATGGGGGACGTCACCCATGTCGCGTTTAATGACATAATCCGGTTCTGCCTCACCGCGCTAGGATCCGTTTCGGTGGGGCCTATCACCGCTCCAAGACCGAAATCGCCAACACGCATCGCGCGCCCTTGCGCAGGATCAGTTGGGCTTGTTGTAGAAGTCAGAAACGCCGCAGAACCCAAGTCACCTTGCTCATACACCTTGCGCCACGTATTCCAAGTGCTTGCACTCGCAGCTGTTCGTCGGTAGCGAGCTCCGTTGATGCCGGTGAAGTCCTCGTAAGAGTATGAATAGCTATTTCCGTTTGTGATGTAGCCTGAAATAATACCCCACGCTTCAGGTGCAGAAGCGCCATGATTCAGGATGTTGCCGGTATAGTGTGCATTATTGCCAACCACCGCTAACACATCCGCAGGCGTTTGAGCTGCGTACACCTCTTTAATCCCAGCAATCTGTGAGCCAAAACCAAGATTACCAACGCGCAGCACTCGGCCTGCCGTTGAGTCTGTATCGCTCGTAGTCGCCGTTAAATCCGCGGCAGTCCCAATAGCGCGAAACGTTGGATTGCCGCTAGCATCCAGCACCATGGCCTTGCCAGCATTGGCGGCAGATGGAAATGTGGTGCCAGCCGCATAGACTGGCGTTCGGTCTAGCGTGGCTGCAATCGTGTCCATCGAATCGCCAATTTTACTGAATTGCTCATTGACCTTTGCAGACTCGATTTTGGTTTGCGGAATAAATGGAGACAAGAACTTAAATAAGTTCAGCAATGCCATATCAACTATCTCCGGCGAGCGCGTGGGCTCGCATGAATGAATGTTTGTGAAAGCGTGTGTGGTGGGTAGTAGTCGTCTGTTACTTGGAGCAGGAACGACAGATTGCGGCTAACGCCATCGATATAGATATCAGACCAAGCAACGCTTGAGCCGCCCCAATTGGCATCATCCCAGTTGCTGACGTCCCAGCGAGAACCGGCCCCCTGAATTGTGATATCGCGCTGTGCCGTGTCAAACGACGTATCGCCATAGTCATAGAGCATTGTTAGTGACGCGCTGACCTTGGCCACGGCTTCACACTCGAGCACAACCTTGTGCCATCGTTTTTTCTGCTCTTGCGAGCCAAGGGACATAAACGCCGGCTGCATCACGCTGCTATACACCGCGCCGTCGTGACTGTTGCCGCATTCCATTTGATACACATACCCAGAATCAGAGCCCATAAATTGAAGTTCGCCGGTACCGGTATCGTTTTCACCACTGAAGGAACAAGACGGCACAAAGCCAATGTAAAGCTCGCTAAAGCCCACTATTTCGCTACCCAGCGTCGTCATCGTGATGCCTGTGGTATCACTGAAATACAGCCGGTATTGGTTTTTACTACGCACAACACTACTGGCGCGCACGCTTTGCAGCTTGCTAAGCAGTAACGGCTGAATGAGCTGACTAATCGTTGCGGAATCGAAGTTACCAAACTGCTGCACGCGGTCTAATCGTGTTAATCCGCGATCATCCAAGTAAATCGATTGCCCCATCGTCTGAATGGTACCGGCAATGGCACCAGCCCTAAGCGCCAAGGCTTTAAGCTGGAAGTCTGCCTTGCTTGAGCCATACAGCATGTAGGTTCGGTCACGGCATAAAATCGCACAGGCGTTTTCAGCCTGCATTTCCATGCCCGTGATTTCACTGCCAACCGCCACTTCGCCGCCGCCATCCACTGGACTGAACTTAGTCGGCTCGCCAATGCCACTGAACACAAAGGAGCCGCCCCGATACGACAGCAGCAACACCTGACTAGCCAACACCTCAACGTGCGTTGGCATGTCTGGCGTTATCGGTCCGATGATTTGCGTAAACGTCGTGCCATTGAAGCGAAACGCCTTATTGACGCCATCGACACCGACCAGCTCGCGAGTGCCTGCAGAGCCTTTGAAGTTGGCTTCAACAAACTCATACTTGCCGCTTGGCGATAGTGTCGGCGTGGTGACCAGCTGCCAACCGGTGGCCGTCGCTTTGTACATCCGTGCAGCCGTGTTATCAGCGGTATTGCGAAAGGCGTAAAGCACGCCCTTAAACCACACAACACCCAACACTGGACCAGCCCCAGGCACCGGCTGAATAGCTTGCCGTCTTGTTTGCTGCGCGGCCTTAATCGCGGCGATGGCCGCTTCAGCCGTAGCAAACGGATAGCCAGCCAAACTGGATGCGATGACCAAAGAAGGCGCCGGTCGTCCGTCAAAACGCTCATAGCCAAGCATGCGCTGGTACCGGCCTGACGTGGTGAGCTCGTAGTTAATGAGCATCGAACACTGGCCAGCATCCATGCGACTATCAGGTACCGCCAAATTCAATCCACCGCCAAGTGCAATAGGTACAGCCTGCATCAGAACACCTTCACTGCTGGCCGGCAGCGGTTTGAAAGTTGTTGCAATAACAGCTCGTACTGGTATTCGCTGCGCCCATACAGCGCTTGATCTTCTTCACTAACCGCCAACATCATCAGCGCTCGGTGTACGATGATCATGTGCAAGTCATCAGGAATAGCCGACACATCAGCATCAAGCATTAACTTCGAAGGCGCGCGGTAATACGCGGCATAAAACGGATATGCGCTGTCTGGCTTTGGATAAAGCACAATGTCGCCGTCTGGCGCGATTGCGTAGCGATTTGGCAATCCTTGCGGTGCATTCATCGACAAGCGGCGAAGCGCGTGATAATCCATCTGCCCCAATGGATAGCTCGACACTTCTAGCACATTCAGAGTGCTGCAGCCGCTGATAGTCAGCGCTGCGTTGCCTGCGGTCAGTGTGCTCGACAATTCTGACCAAAGAAATGACCAGTCGCTAAACTTGGTTTGGATCTCAAAGTCTGCTGCGCGAACCCAGTTCACGATTTTGGCCAGCATATCGCGCTGGTTCATCACTGTGTCTGGTACCGCCGTGGTTACGGCGCTTTCTTCGCGAACGCGCCGACAGAGCTCCAAAAAAGTCATTATTCGAAGTGCTCTTTAACGACCATGAAGTTGTAGCGCGGCTCATACTTCTCGCCAATCAGTTCGCCCGAGTCGGGATCGCGATGTGCTGGAATGAGTTCAACCGCGTCGTTCAAGGCGTGGTAAGCGGCAGCAGAGACTTTGACGTCTTTGCCGAATTGAAGCTGTGTGTTGACGCCGTTAGCGGTAATGACCATGTCAGCCATTTGAGTGCCGGCAGGCTTGGTTACGCGAATGGTGAAATGCGTCGGCGCCTTTTGTTCAGCAACCACTTGCAGATCGCCTGCATCAGTAGCCGCCACTTGCTGCGTTTGCGTGTCATTGGTGCCATCGTTGACGCCTTGATCAACATCGTCATCGTCAGTCGTGATGCCCTGAGCAGCTTTGATATGCTCGTACATCTCTTTGTTGTTCATGCTTTCAGGCAATTCAATGCCGAGTTCATTCTTTGCGTAATCAATCAGTTGTTGCTTGCTTGAGCGACTGTTTACAGATGCTGTCATGGCTTTTTTCTCAATGTATGAAATGAAAAGGGCTGCGATTGCAGCCCTCAGGGAGTTAACGAACCGATGTTACGGGTTCGCTGGTGCGGCAAACTCGCCGCGCACTAACCATTGCTCGTTGCAAATCAGTGCTTGGAAGTAGGTTTTCCAACCTACAGAGCCGCGCTGACCTAATGGATCACCTGCAGCCGCTTTTGGCTGTACAACCATTGGGCGAATACCACCGGCACCAGGAGATGCCTTACCGCCCTCTTTACCGGCCTTAATCGACAAGGCTGCAAAGGCTTCTTCACCGAAGAAGATGGCAGGATAAACGTCTGCACTGGTACCGCCGGTGCTCATACACTCGGTAGCGCCTGAGCCTTTCGCTGCACCTGCGTTGGCAAATGGCGTTGCCCACGGCGTTACGATGTAACGCACATCATCCACGGAACCAAGTTCTTCATCACAAATAGCTTGGCGTGAACCGTACTTCGCCACCGGTACAAAGCCTTCCATCTTACGAATGGATGGCGCTAAGTCCGTGTGAGTCACACAGATAAACGCGGCTTCGATGGGCTGGGTACCGTTATCCGGTGAGCCAGACAGCATTTGGCGGCACTTCTTGGCCTTGTTGCGCGACAGCGTCCGAGTGATGACTTGCTGACCGCCTTTGGTCAGAAAGGTGTTCACTAAGTTGCGAGACGCAACAGTACCGGCGCGGTAGACGCTGGTGCCGGCAATGATTTTGCCCCAGATCCACTGTTCGATGGTCTGAGCCGCTTGCTGTGACGCAGCGGTCCACATGTCGGCGCCGATTGGATTGTCGTGCAGATCCAAAATCACATCGGTAGTTGGCATCCAGTCGCCCAGTTGCACCAAATCCGCTTGCACGTTTTCGTAGCGGAAGTCAGTGCCGGTGGGCGTTACACCTTCGCTAACTGGTGTCAGTGCAGGTGCCAAAGGCACGATGCGGCGGAACTTCATTGACTTGGTTTCGTTAAAACCTTGCCAAATTGACTTGGCCAGTTTTGATAAAACGAGGATGGGTTGAGCGTGCTTTAACGCTTCGCTCATTGCTTTGGCAGCGTTGCCAAGCGAAATATCACCGTAGCCGTTAGCCATGGTTTAACTCCTTTTCTTTTGTTCGTTCAAATGGTGTTCAAACAGGCTAAACAGGTCGCCATCATCAGGAACGCGCGTGTTAGTGGGCGCGCCGGTTCCCTTTCGTGAAGGCGTTGCATAGTCTGCTAAGTTGTTTTGTTTTGCTGGGGCTCGACTCTGGCGGTTGGTCTGTGCCTTAAACAGCGTCAGTAATGCCGCGTTATCGTCAGCGCTGGTGCTGCCATACATCTGTTGCACCGTGGTCGGCTGCGTTTGGATCCAGCGCGAGAATGCAGGGTCGGCAGCAATTTCCTTGTAATCAGGATGCTGTTGAGCGAGCCTGCTTAACTCGCTTTGGATGTACGCTTCTTGCTGCTGCGATTGATACTGCTGTTGCAGTTCATTGAGCGGCGCTAACTGCTGCTGGAATTGCTGCTGCAGTGCCTGCGTTGTTGTCTGCACCTGGTGTTTAATCAGTGCGGCAACTTCAGGCCATTCTGCTTCAACTTCCTCAAATGTTCGTCCTTGCAGCTCTGCAGCAGTCGGCATCGACTTATTGCTAGTATCTGCGCCACCTTGCGCCTGTTCGCGAGACTTCAGCGCGTCAGCCAGTTCTTGTGTCTTGCGGTTTAATGCCGCGACACGACCGGCGTTAGCTCGATGGTCTAACTGCAGGCGTTCGTGATTTTGTTGCAGTTCGAAAAACTGCATGCGCAGCGGTTCAGGAACGGCTTGCCATGGATCATCCTGTGGCTCGTTCTGTTGTTGGCCGTCAACAGGGGCTGGATTTTCCTGTGGTTCGTTCGCTGTTTCGACAATGCTCGGATTGTTTTCAGTGTGTTGGTCTGCTGGTACCGAGTCGTTATTCGAGTCAGTCAGTGCAGCGCCAAACGCGTCTAAAAATTCATCCTGATTTACTTGATCAGTCATCGTAGTTTTACCTTGAGTGCTTCTTGCAGTCATAAAAAACCCGACGACTGTCGGGTTCGAATTGCCTTGCGGCAAATTAGTTACTGGCTCGTATGGCGTCCGGTATGGACTTGAGCAAATCATCGATTTGATACACACGACCGCGCACGATGTTGGTATCGTCAACCGAGATACGTCCGGTCAATTGCTCTAATAAGTCCTGACGTTCGCGCTTTAGGTGCGCTTCAATGCGTTGCCATACGTCGTTTAGGTTCATTCACCGAGCCCGTAGTTTGCAGTTAAACCGGCTTGCTTTTTCACTTGCAGCTCAGCCATAAACTGCTGCCATTCCGCTTCGGTCTTGCTTTGCAGCTTCTTGAGTTCGGTTAACAGCTGCTCAGTGTTGTGCTTGTCGCTTTGTGCCAGCTTGGCCATTTCGATGCGCTCTTGCACCGCGGCCAGCTGCATCTTGATTTGTGCTTCAAACTGCATTTCTTGTGCGCGTGATTGCAGTCGTGCTTGTTCCATCTGCACTTCATGCTGTTGCTTCTGCTGCGCGGCTTGCTGGCGTAATTGCTCGACCTGAATTGCTGGATCTTGCTGCTGGCCTTGGTTCTGCTTCTGCTGCTCTTCATACACTTTGATATCTTCATCACTTGGCAGCATGGACTCAGGCAGGCTTTGCGTGCGCGCCCACTGGCGTAAAATCTGCACCGCTTTTAGCTGCAGAATGGGTGCAAACACTGGATTGCTACCAATCACGCTCAGGAAGTTGGTCAGCGCTTGCGCCTGTGTTTCTTTCACCAGTAACGCACTGGTACCGCGTGCATCGACTTGGTAATCACCTTTGACGTCAGCACGCTCGCTCTTGAGCATGTTGAAGTGATAAAAGTCTGCAATGAGCGGCGCAGTGACGTTGTCGTCAAACGCTTTGACTTGCCGACGGCGCACGGCGTTGGCCGCATTCATCAGCATGGACATGCCGCCGAGTGTTTGTGTTGATGGCCCCTGCTCGCCTTGCTGCAGCATCGGCACGCCTGACACTTCATCAAACATCACGCGAGCCAGCGAGTACACGCTGCTCATTTCTTGCAAACGGCTTTGGAATTCAAAGGTACTAAATGCTTGCTTGATATCGGTCACTTGGCCGTTGACGTCCCACACCTTGAACGGCTCTAGTTCCCAACTGTTGTTGGCCGGTGACACGAACTTCTTGTTTACACCGATTTGCGGTCCTGCGGTGATAGCGCCGTTGTCCAGAATCATGCGCCAGGTAGTGTTGATGATGCTCTGCTCGTCAGTCACCATGGCCGGTACGCCGTAGCCGAAAATACAGGCGTCGTCTTGCTCCCAGTTAAACACACGATAGATGCTATCCCGGGAGTATTCCATTAAGTCAGTACGCGCACCCAGTACAACACCACCGCAGTAAAACACCGTGGCTTGCACATCTTCTTGCTCTTGCGCTCGCTGCTCTTCTGGTGATTCTGGCGCCGGTACAATGCCAAGCGTGACCAGTACGCGCATCGAGATTGGACCGCGATACTCCCATGTCTCGAAACGAGTATCGTTGAGCGTATCGGACAGGCCTGCCAGCTTTCGCACATCGTCTTGAAACGATGATTTGTGCTGTGTTGCTTGGCCTTCCATACGAAGCAAGCGGTTAATGTTTTCGACACTAAAGCCTTTACGCTTGGCCAGCCGGCGAACTTGGGTCTTGCTCATGTAGCGACGTTCAAAGGTGAACTCCGCTTCGTCAATCGTGGCGCCTGATAAGTCAGGATAAAAGTCCCATGGGCGAACTACTTCGACGGTCGGCACATAGCTTTCGCGCTCTTCGACCTGCCAGCTTCCATTGGTTTCAACATAGACTCTGTCGAGCTTGCCGGTGATCACTGGACCTTTCAGGATGCCGGTACCAACCACGCATGCGTCGTGGATGGCCACGCGTGCAGATGCGTTGTAACGCGCTTCTACCAGTTGATCTTCAATCAGCGTCGACATGTTGCGGCAACGCTCTTCAATCAGCTCCTGCTTACGCTGGGCTAACACTGCGTTGGTGATGACGTTGCCTTCTTCATCTTGGAACTGCTGGCCATCGACCACAGCGGCTTGGTCATCCATCAGCTGCGCGCTGATCTCGGGGTTCGGCGTTGGCTTAATGCCCCAGTTTTTGTCATCCGATGGAAATAGCAAATCAACCAGCTGCGACTCTGCTGCATTGGTTTTGGCGCGCGTCAGCTTTACGAATACCTTTGAGCGCTTGAACTTAGATTCAACGTCTGGATCGTACTTACCGTGATACAGGCGCAAATCGTCCACCATGCGGCGGTCAATGCTGATACGACCGGTCATTGTCTCCGTCAGCTTGCGCTCGAGTTCTTGCGCTAACGCGTCCAACGGATTGTTGTCGTCGTACTTATGCTTGTAATCCAGCGGCTCTATGTTCATGGTTCTCGTTAATATCCGGTGCGGTTATCGACCGCGCTGCTGTAATACGTGCCAGGCTGCGTTGCTTTGTCATCGCGCCATGCGTAATCGGCTTCGCCCTGCGCACCAAGGCACAGGTACTGCAAAGCGTCGTGTGGGTGTGAATAACTGTTTTTGTCTGCGGCGTCTGCGTATCGCTCGCCACTGACATTGAGACGTCGGAATGCATAGCCACCGTTAAAGCCTTTGCGAAGCACTTTGCATGCTGGGCTCATTTCAAACGCTGACACGCCATCAATCGAGCCAAGCAAGTAGTAGTTCACGGCTTCCCAGCGCTTTAGCGGTACGTTGGTTGCTGTTGGCCACGCCTTGAGGTGGTAGTCTTCCCACAAAATCCCCAAAGGGCTGTTCTCGTCATTACCTGACTTCGCCACGCCAGCAGGATCGCCGTAGCACTCCACGTGCTTTTGCAAATCAAACGCGGCGTACTTGGATTTCAAAAGCGGCATGACCGCTTGATCCATAAAGCTGCGAATACCCATGCCATCAGCAACAAGCTCGTCCAGTATTCGAAGCTTGCCGTTAGGCATCAGCTGGCCAATGATGCAAGCTGGTGTGCGTCCGAAGTCGAACCCAAGCAAAAGCTTTTTAACTCGCGGCATTGGCAGCAAGTTAAGTTTGCTTAGGTGCTTTGATTCATCCCAGCGACCGTCATAAATCGGTTTGCCGGTGGACACATGGCCGTAGTTGTTGGCCAAGTTCACATTGATCCAATCGTCTGCCTTGGATCCAACCTGCCGCATGTAATAGTTCTTGGGCAGGTTCCGAATGTTTTCGGCCTTGGGATTCGGTACCCATTTAAACGCGCCATCAGGCAACGGCTGTTTAATCACGCCGCCTGGTTGACGGAAGAAGCGCCAGCCCTGAGGCTTGGTTTCCTCTGCCAGTTGGTAATACCAATGGTCGGTATCTGGCGCGTTCGTATCGCCAATCATGCCGTGCCAGCTTGGATATTCTGGAAAACGACCGTGCCGTCCGTCGCACATATCCACAATGGCCTTGCTTAGCTCTTTGACTTCGTTGAGCCAAAAGCCGGTGACCTGAGTACCGCGCAACTTTTTGACCGAATCAGGCCGGTCTAGCGCCAGAAAAATCAACTCAGACACGACGCGAGTGCCGTCGTCTAAATCAAAGTCGAGGTAGTGTGTCGGCGGAAAGCTGTTGTCGAATCGGCCTAGCCGCACTTCCTCGTTGTGGTACATCTCACACCAGTCTTTAATCGTGGTGCTTTGTAAATCTGGATAAGTGTTTCGTACCGCTATCCAACGGCTGCGGCGTCTGCCGAACTGGTCAGGCTGCTGCTCGGTCATTTGCGTAAACACGCGCTGCACCGATGCAGTGGTTTTGCCCGACCCGATTGGCCCCATGATCATCGACACCGGCTCGCGGCAATCGATGTATTCGGCTAAAACGTCGCCCTGCGCCGCAAGATGAAATTCGATTTCTTGCTGCACAAATTACTCACCTGTTTGTTTTTTACCTGTCCGGTCAATCACGCGAACACGTGGGCGGTTGTCGTGAACTTCGACTTTGTCCGTGAACATCTTCAGATGCTTGCCTAAAAGCTCTAACGCGCCTTTCTTGTCGGTCGCTTTGAACTTCTTGAGCCATGATTCGCTCTCGCCTTCGAGTTCAATCACGTCCATGCCAGCAAGCGCTGCCGCTGTATCGTCGTCCAGCTCTGTGATTTTCTTGAGCGAACCATCGTCATTGAAGCATTTGCGAATATCGAAAAACGCAATGCGCGCAAGCTCTGTTAGGATGCGGTCGCGGCTGACTTCCAGCTTATCGAGTGACTTCTTCATGTGCCGGTCAATCGCTTCACGGACACGCGGATTACTGAGCAGGCGAGATGCTTGAACCTTGGCGCTGCTCTCGGCATAACCGGCGGCTATCGCTGCAGCTGCGCCGTTCTTGCCACCATTTTCGAGATAGTGATAAACGAACGCGATTTCACGCGGATTCAATTGTTCGCCGCACGCACCGCTTGCTACCACTGTTGCCATCAGTTACTTGCCTTGACGTACAGCCAACCCGACAACATCATAATGCCGATCACCACCGGCACTAATACCTTGCCAGCGATTTCGCGCATCCAGTATTGCTGCGTCAGTCGATTCTCTTCGAGTCGTGCCACCGTGACTTCAAGCTCGCCGTTACGGCGCTCCAACTCGCTGATCCGCACTTCTTGCGCTGAGCTCTTTTCTTCAAAGCGAACGCTACTAATCGCAAGCTGGTGAACTGAATCAGCCAGTCGACCTATGCTGACTTCCAGCCGTTCGTTGTGTGCAATGAGGATATCCAGCTTGGCTGTAGAGCTTGCAACACGTGCAGGCTTTCTGTTCTGGCTTCCTTGCTTTACCAATTCCATTAGCCTGACACCTTCCCATTGATGGCTGCGACAACAGATGACTTCTCTGCCTTCAAGACAGCAACAAGGTCATCATCAATCGTATTGGCTGTGTCTTTGGCCAGCTCTTCGAGCTTGACCAGCAGATGCTTGACCAACAGTTCAGCGCCGTATTTCAGGGCGAGGTTAACCAGCAGCGTTTTGAACGCCGCTAAAATGAGTGCAGGCATGGTTGTGCTCCGATTAAGTCAGACTGACAGCGACAAACGTCAGGTCGATGACTCGACGTGTCCAACCGCGGCCAAAATGCGGCCACGACTTTAATGATGCGTTATGTAAGGTGCGCTCAGTCGCCATGTTCAGGACTGTGCGTTTTGGATCTGCATTGGCTGCAGCTATCGTGCGTGGACCGATCTGGCCATCTTCATTCAGCTTCAATGCGCGCTGCAGCAATTTCGCTGCCTGGTGATTACCGGCATTGACGGCAGTATCGAATACAATCATTGCCACAGCTGGATGCAACTGTTCGCACTTGCAAGGTGTCCAGTATTCGCGGTTGTAGACTATGGCCGCCTGCTCTTGTGTCAGGTCTTTGATAGCCACGTCAGGCACGCGGTCACCGTTCAAATCTGCTTTACCATCGACAACACCGTCGCGGCGGTCGCTGATACCGAAGTTAGTCTCACCGCCTGTGTCGTTCGGGTCATTGCGGTAGCCGCCCTCGTGTTTGAGGGTGAACTTTAGTGCAGATTCGAAAGCGGTCATGTATTAACTACTCTTCCAGCAGCTTCAATGCCAGCGCGTAACCTTCAAGCTCCCAAAGTTTATTGCGAGCAGTGGCTAACGCTTTGTCACGTGCGATGTTGGCGCCAAGTTCGGCGTTGAAGTTGCGCGGATCAATGCAGGCGGAAATCTCTGTGGCCAGCGTGAACTTGATATGCTTCACCGGAAGCAATGCCGTTGCGACTGTAGTGGTTGTGCCTTCAACAACGTGAGTGACAACTTCAACACTTGCCATAAGTTCGTCAATGCGATCTTTGCGAACGCGTGGATAAACTAGGCCGAGCTCTTTTACGGTATCTTCAACTTGCTGGTCATTCATGTTTTGCACCTGCCAGAAATGAAAAAACCCAGCACAAGGCTGGGTAAAAATCTGGTGTAGAAAGCGGTAATAAAAAACCCGACAGGCGTCGGGTTAGTTTGCATCGGGTAGAAATCTCCGATGTTGAGAAAATAATAAGCTAGTTTTGTGGTGTGTCAAGCGCTACGAATACAGCTGGGCAACGAATTCGATATTTGCTTTTATCTCGCTATCACTTAGTTCAACCGCTGGATCCACAATGTAATTGCCAATTACGGTCACCGCCTGGTGCAATTCAATGGATGCATTTGGATGGTCTTGAAGTCTGGCGAGCATGTCTGCCGCGGTGAGTTGTGCGGCGATGCTGCCGCGTGGGATGGATTCGAAGAGCATTCCATTGCTCCGGTGATGGCTGCTACATGGATTGTAGCATAGATGTTAATTGACTGGCGTTATTGATCTGCCATATCCAGCAAATGCCTTGCGTACTGCGCTGCCTGCCGCTCGTTGCAGTGCAGCGTATCGACCGCGTCCATGTAATGGTCATAGTGCCGCTTTTGCCACTCGGCTTTGTCGATTGGCGTACCCAGCTCTGCATTGATGCGCTTGAGCAGCGTTGCATCCGTTGGAATGACACGGCCTACACCACTGCAGCGACTGCACTCAAAAACCTTGCTGTACTTGCGGCTGTATACGCTGCCGGTACCGTGGCACTTGTCGCAAATGTGCGTGCCACAGACTTCATAGACTGCGCACTCTGCCATAGCGCTGGCCAAGTCGACCGCCTTCCCCATCGAAACAAGCTTTGCCGTTAACGCACCGACCAGCTTTGCCCGTGCGGTTTGGTCTTGGCTGATTTTGGCGTCAAGGATGCGAGCGCCGACCGGATGCGCGTGCTGGATTTGGCCAAGGATGCCGAGCACATCTTCGCCGGTCATTGGTTTGGCTGACTTCTTGAACATGAGTTCGCTACCGGTCACGCTCTTCGGCACTTGGCGCGTGTACAAGCGTTCAACTGTCATCGTCATAGCTGTGCATCCTTTGGTTTAACTTCGCTGATAACTACCAGGCACTGACCGCCTTTGATGATTTCGCCGCGTGACACGACCAGACGGTCGATTTGGCTGTCATCGATGTAAACGCCGGCATGCGTCATTGCGTCTAGGGCGGCTTTGATTCTGTTGTCGATATCCTGCACGCGCTTGTCGGCTGGATGGACAACCATTTCAACCTGCAGACGCCCTGATAGTTGCTTGTTTGCTCTGGCCTGCAAGACTGCGGCAATCACGTCGGTTCTGAATTGCTGGCCTTTGTCGCTGATGTAGACCGTAATCGGTGACAGCGGCTTTTGCGCGCTGCGCATGCGACTACCAAACTGGCGCGGCTTCTTGGTTGTTGCACGCCAGTAGCTGTTGATTGTCGGTGGCAAGGGTAGAGTTAGCTCAATCATGGGCGCCCCTTTTTGTTGCGTGCTGTAAAAGATTTAGGCTTTGCATGGAAGTGTTCGTAAGGAATGCTGTAGCACCGGCGAGATCTGCGTTTGGTGTGACGCTTGCCAAGCTTGATGCGATAGCCATCTTCGAAGCCGATGACCGCCTGTGTCATGGATGTGATGGCGGTTACGAGCGCTTGGTTGTTGATCATTCCGCACCGCCTTGATTTTGATAAGAGACAACCACAGGCGCGTTAGTTATCGTTAAATACCACGCCGTGGCTGGTGCAACCAACGCTATTAATAAAACCAACGCTGGCACTTCACCGTCTAAATTTTTACTAGCCCAAACAATAGCAACCGCGAAAAATGTTATGGCAAGGCAAAAAACAAGTGAAAAGATAAAACCGATTAAAGCCATCACTCCCCCCCTTCAATGTCATAGCTAACACCAGCTAAATCCAATGCGTATAGAAGCTCTGCGCTGTCATAGCCGCCATAAACGACTTCATGCTCTGGAGGTAGCTCAACAACCGGCACAGCTCTGCTGGCCTGCCATGCTTGCCAAGCAACATCTGTTACATGGGACTCATAAAAACCGTGCTTTTCTAAAAATAGAGTTGGCAAGCCCTCGGCGTTAGCCCAATCTTCGAACTGTTTTTGTAGTGGGCTCATGCAGCACCGCCTTTTCTAAGACGGATAATCAGGAGGGTTCCCCAGAAAGCCCAGTACAGCGCAAAGAGGATCAGCCCCGTAGCAACCTCAAACGCCGCACTGCTGCCATGCCCATAAAGCAGCACAGCCAACCATCCAGCCCCGCACAATGACAAGGCGAGCCCCAAAAACATTAAGAGAGTGACGGCTTTGTATTTGAGAGCTTTTAGCATCACGCCACCTCCCTAACCGCATTAACAGCACCGGCGATACCGGCCAATGCGGAGCGGCGCGGATCATCTTCAGGCAACAAGCGAGCGCTTGCTTGCAGCTCGTTAAATGCGTTGGACAGGTGGAAGCTCAGTTCAACTTCGCTTAATCCGGTCGGTTTTTCTTGTGAAAATTCGTTCATGCTAAATCTCCCAGTCGCTCTGTATTCGTTTTAATTTAACTACCTGCACCATCTCCCTTGCTCTTACCCTGTTCGTTTAATCTGGCTTGCGCTAGGCTCGTTATTTTTGATTTGAGCCTGCCGGTTCAGCCTGATAACGTTCAATCGTCTCCTCAAATCTTCCTTTTCATCACCTTCCTCCATCCTTGCCAGCCACGCTCTAATCTCGTCTGGCCGCTTGGTTTGCGTCATCGTGTGCGCTTCCATCCAGCGACGCTTGTCGAGCTCAATCGCTGCACGCTCCTCGGCTGGCAAATTGGCCAAGTTAGCGCCAGTTATCCGACTCATAGCGCACGACCTTCACGCCGTGCTGCTGCAATGGCTGCGTTCTCTGCTGCGCGCTGTGCGAGTTTTGTCGTTGGTGTGACGCCAGCTAACCAGGCAGGACGTGCTGCGCTGGTGTGGTCTGGCAATGCTGCGTGTGGCTCTGGCAATTGCTCGCCTGCCTGCAATCGCTTGACCCATGAGTCGTATTCGGCGCGAATGACTTTCTCGAAGGCCATGCCTGTGAGCTCACGGATTAGCGCCCCTTTGCGCATGCTGATTAACTTGGTCAGTGGGTGGCTGAACTCGTAGTCCTGTCCAGCGCACGCGCCGTTGCGTTCAACGATTTGCAGGTACACCGCGTCAAAGCTTGGCAATCCAAGTTCAGCCGGTGCTGGTTTGCACATGACTGCAAACTCGGCTGGGTTCGGTGCAAAGCGCTCTGTTGCTGCACGGCGTTTCAATGCCATCAAGCCGCGTTGCAGGCCTTGGGCGTCGACATGCTCGTCAAGCAAACATTCGGCGTATTGGGCCATCATCGCTTGCGTTTGCTCGTCGCTGCCGCAGTATTGGCTTGCAAACGTCGGGTGATACGCGGTCAGCGTTGGGAGCAGCGTGGCCATGAGTCGCTCAGTTCCTCGAGCCAGTTGCAGCGCGCTCTGCTGCTTCCTGAGCAAGTCGCATGGCTCGCTGTGTCGGTGACTCGTTGCGAGATTGCGTTGCAGAGTTTCTGCCGTTACCGGCGTTAGGTTTTGATTGCGTTGCATGTTGAACCTTCTCCCGTTGGCACCAGGTGCGCCACGCGTTTAGCCATTCGGATTTTGATTTGAGCGTGTTTGCGTTTGCGCCGTAGCAGCGAAACAAATCGAATCGAAGCTGGATCTCGTCGTCTGGTAAAATCAATCCAGTCGTTTGAGCCATTCGCAGGTGCTGAGCATCGAACTGAAGTTGTTCACCAGTGCAGTAATCACCAAAGTCCGTGTCGTCGTGAGTGGTGTTTTCGCCGTGGTCGAGCGGCGTTGAAAACTCGTCGTGCGCGTTTAGAGAGTTATATAGATGGTTAAGGTTAAGGTTAGCATTGCGTTCGTCATGCGTTTCCGATGCGTTCGCATTGCGTCCGCTATCATTTTCGGTAGCGGACGCATTGCGCTCGTATTGCGATTGCATAGAGTCTGCATTAACTTCAGAATGCGTTTGCTTTGCGCTTAATCCTTTACCCCAGCGAGTTTCTGCTGATTTTCTGGCCTTTTCTGACTTGGATTTGTAGCGCTCAATCTCTTCGCTGACGCGCCTATTTATCCAGCCTGCATCCGTTAAAATGAAAAACTCTTCTAACAGACCGCTAACCGTTTGCACTTCGTCGGCATTGCGAACGCATATCAGGCGACATACTTGCTTTATATCCGAAGGCAATGGTGATTCAGAATCATAAATCTTCATCAGTAGAGCCAGATACATACCTCGCTCTTCGTGCGTCAGATGTGATGTTTTCTTGGCAAAATCACCAATGTGGAAGCTGAAGGAGATCATTCATCCTCCAAAGCCGGTACAGCGAACCGCTCAATCATGTTGGCGACAAGAGTTGCCTGCTCTTTGCTTAGCAAGATTGAAACGGGTTCATCAATGCCAACCTGTTGCGTCAGCTCGATATCGCCATTGTCCAGCATGGAAATTTGGAGTGGATAAATACTTAGGCTTTTCATCAGAACCCTCCATTACGCCGCTTGTACTGCTCAAAATCATCGCGGCAGTCGCTGTCGCAGAAATGCGCGTTAGCTTGCACAGGCTCTTCGCACCAATGGCATTTGCCGGTATACGGCATGGTGGCTTTTCTGTGAGAAAGAGCTGCATCGATGGTCAGCTGCTCTAATGCTGCCGCTTGATCAAATAAATCAGGCATCTGATTCATCCCCCCAAGCGCGCACCTGAGCCTTTAACTCTGCATCTAACTGGAATAACTTCTCCACAGCTTGAAGAGTTGACTGGTGGATCTCCGCATAATCCTTTTCACTGATAACGCCGTCTGAACGCGCTTTGCGAACGGATGAAGCAAGCTGCCCTGAGGTTTCTTGAACAGTCAAAAGAACATCGGCAAATTCGTCGTCTGAAATCCCTGCCGATGGCACGCGAACAAGAACTTTTCTTCTTGAAGCTGCCCAAGCTCTGAGAATACGTTCATCACCAGTAAGCTCAGTGATAGCGACAGCTTCAGTGAGGTTTAAGTGGTGCGTATCAACATCGTTCGATAGCTTCGCAGCCAGCGTCTTTTCACTCTTACCCATCAAGCGAGATAGTTCGCTGACATTGAAGTCATCAGTGATAGATGCTGCAGCGGCCAATGGGCACTGAGTAATCAGGCTTGGTCTTCGCAGGTTAATTTTTGAAAACTTAAGTACAGTAGTTTTCATGCGGCATGCCTTCCTAAGTAGTCCGTTGGATTTACCCGAAGCTTTCCCTTGGTGCGAACCTGTAATTCGTAGGCTCTGCCTTTAGGGATGACTTCTGGCCAATTCACGACTGCAACATGGGAAATCCCAAGAAACTTTGCCGTTTCATTGGGGCCGCCAAAGTAAGATAGTACGTCTTGCTTGCGCATTGCTGTCTCCGAAAATGTAACTTTCAGAACTCAGTGTAACGTCAGTTACCAGACATCGCAAGTACATGTAACGGGTATTACAATGACAATTACACTGCTGCCGAGTAATCTTAATTACATGGAAACAAAAGACCGCATCAAAAAACTGCGCAGTGACGCTGGATTAACTCAGTCAGAGCTTGCTAAAAAGTGCTCGGTAAGTCGTGTTGCAGTAACTCATTGGGAGTCAGGCCAAAATGTTCCGAAAGGACAGAGCCTGCTCAACATCTCTATTGCTTTGGGTACAACACCGGAATATATTCTGCATGGCACAGGCCCAGTGCAGTATTCAGGTGAAGATCGCCAAGTACAAAATGGGAAGGAGTCAAACGTTACTGAGGTTGGTTCTATCTACGCATGGGATAGCAATACCGAGTTAGAGCAAGACGAAGTAGAAGTACCATTTTTCAAGGAAGTTGAGTTGTCTGCCGGAAATGGATCGTTAGTTCGCAAGGAAAATAGCGGATTTAAGTTACGCTTTTCTAAATCCACGTTAAGTCGATACAATGTTGAGCCTGAGTCTGCCGCATGTGTTGTTATATCAGGCGACAGCATGGAGCCAATGCTTCCCGATAAAGCTACAGTAGGAATCAACACTGCAAATGTTAAAGTCAAAGATGGCAAAATGTATGCTGTTGATCATGATGGTATGTTGCGAGTAAAGGTGTTGCATCGACTGCCAGGTGGCGGCTTGAAGCTTCGTAGCTTTAACCGAGATGAATACCCCGACGAAGATTATGACGCAGAACAGTCAAAAGCTATAAAGATACTTGGGGCTGTGTTTTGGTGCTCTTTCATGATTAGTCAGTAAGGCGGGATGTCCCGCCTTCTTATTTCCTGCTTATTGAACACACACTTTCAGTGTTTGATCACACCTAAAACCTACACCACATTGCGTGTCAAAATCGCATGAGCCTTTTGCCTTTGTATTGATTTTAATGCTGTTTGGATCTGGCATCACGTTAGGTTGCGGCAGGCCAAACTTGTTTACTGGCGTCAGGCATTGCCCTTGCCCTTGAAGCGGCCCTTTTATGCACTTGTTGCCAACACCGCATTCAAAATCACTAGCGCATCCATTCGGGGTATTTACTAATACCTTTTGAGGTTGTGCAGGCGGTGTAATTTTCACCGAAGTATACGGGGTTGGCGGAGGGGCATATGCCGTAGTTGGGTATTTTGCGTTTACTGCGGCGTTGCCGACTCCAACTAATGCGGTTGCCCATAAAGCTGCATTAGCTTCGTCTGCTTGCCTCTGTTGAGCTGCAGCTACTTGCCTCATATATTCTGTATATTGCTCAGCATACTGCACATCAACGTCTTTTTGCTCTTTTGCTCCGTCGTGATCAACTGAATATGAAAATTCACTGCCATTACATCCTTGTATGACGTCTGGTGACGCGCGCTCATAGCCGCTTGGCCACTTCATCACAACACCTCGCAACCTATAACAGCCGTTTTCATCTGTAACTGGATCGTTATACACAATACGAATCGGACCTTGCCCAAAGCTGGCGCCAGAAACCTGCTCAACCACTGTTGCGCCAGGCACATTCGAATTCCATGTTACATAAACCTGATTAGCACACCCAGTCGTCAGCACTACCAGTGCAGATAAGAACTTTTTCATTAAACCTCCATGTTTTCACCACAACTCTACGAATCAATGAAAATCCTTTCAATGTAATTTTAATAACATTATTTGTTGACAACCCAAGTAACGGGAGTTACCTTTACAGCATAATGTTACGTTAGTTACCAAATAGAGGGTTTCAACATGTTACTTTCCACTCGACCAACTCGCGAAAAGCACAAAGCTGAACTGAAACTACTGCAAAACCTGCGCATGGCTGCACTGATTGCTGGTCATAACGTATCTGAAAGCCCACGCGTACAGGTTCGCGCTGCTGAATTACTGCGCCATTTGCACGTGAATTTACCGTCACCAGAATTTGCATCGGCCTACATGCACCATGCAGGTGAGCTGGCCGACGGCATCGTTATAAAAGTCGATCACGACATGAACGCGGTGACTATCAAACACGTGACTACTGACAACGTGATCAGCCTTCAAAAGATCAGCGTGAACACCACAAAAGGCGGTGTGCAATGAGCAGCAACACCTTTCAAATCACATTAGAGCGTCAAGACATTCTGGCGCACTACCAGCAGTTGGTATGGAACGTCGAGGACTTGCGCGCGTCGCGCTGGCCATCAGCTGAAGAGCATGGCCAAGCGGTTAACGCTGCAATCGATGAACAAGTGGCGTTTCGCGATCTTCACGAAATCACAATTCAAGAGCTGACAGCTTGGCGCAACCGCAAGTCACTGAAAGCGACGTCCGTGACGCAAGCAGTCGACATGTTAAGTGCTGCAATTGGAGCTTCAAAATGAACGCTATCACCGGTTTTCACGACATTATTTTTGACGACGAACAGGAAATTATTCTGGACGTGCCTGAGACATTCCGCGGTGTTGGCATCTACTACAGCATGACCAACGAGGACTATCACAGCGGCCCTGGCATTTCCAAAAGCGGCTTAGACATGATTGCTGCTAATCCATCCTCTTTTGTGTGGAGCAAGAAAGCGCCTGTCGACCATGCTGCACTAGCCGCTTTGGACTTTGGTACCGCACTGCACTGCGCGTTGCTTGAACCATCTGAATTTGAAAAGCGCTTTGTGATGGCGCCCGAGTTTAATCGCCGCACCACTGCAGGCCGTGAGCAAGAAGCGGAATTCATGGCTCATGCCTATCAACAAGGCTTTACACCGCTGACGGCTGAAGAAGCTAAGAAACTTAGCATTATGCGTGACAGCGTCATGGCGCACCCTGTTGCACGAATGATTTTCGAAGCAGAAGGCCACAACGAAGCCAGCATCTACTGGAATGACGCTGAAACAAACGAGCTGTGCCGCATTCGTCCCGACCGCATGCCACTTATCAACGGCTTTGGTCCTTTGATTGTCGACGTGAAGAAAATTGACGGCATGGACCGCTTTGCAAAGCACGTCGCTGAATTCCGGTACCACGTTCAAAACGCGATGTACTGCGACGGCTACCAGGCGCACTTCGGTGAAATGCCTGAGTTCTGGTTTCTGGCCGTTAGCAGCTCAATCTCGGCTGGCCGCTACGAAGTCGACGTCAAACGCCTAGACCCTGAATTTTTGGCTGAAGGTTACGAGCTGTACCGCCGTGACTTAAACGCCTACGCCGCATGCCGCCAAGCCGATGATTGGTTGCATGTAAGCCCAGTTAAACGCCCACGGTGGGCCTAATTAATCAAATACTCATTTGGAGAATGCTATGAGCGCAGTAACAGTTGCAGAAACTAAATTCGACCAAACAATGGTTCAGCAATCACACACAACAATGCTGTTGATGAACCCTGTTGCAATGGAGCAAATCTACCGTTTTTCGGAAATGATGGCTTCAGGTAAAACCGCAGTGCCAGCCCACCTTCGCGGAAATGTTGCTGATTGCATGGCCATCACTATGCAAGCAATGCAGTGGCAATTGAACCCATTTGCGGTCATGCAAAAAACCCACGTTATCAACGGCGTTCTGGGCTATGAAGCTCAGCTAGTTGCTGCAGTCATCAACAGCAGCGGCGTTGTAGTTGATCGGTTCCACTTTGAATGGTTCGGGCCTTGGCAGAACGTCGTTGGCAAGTTCGAAATTCGCAAGGGTGATAAAGGCGAATACCGCGTACCAGGCTGGAAACTTGCCGATGAAGCAGGCTGTGGCGTGAAAGTTTGGGCAACAATCCGAGGAGAATCTGAACCGCGCATTTTAGAGCTGCTTTTATCGCAAGCTCGCACTCGCAACAGCACTTTGTGGGCTGACGATCCCAAACAGCAAATCGCATACCTCGCACAGAAGCGCTGGGCTCGACTATACGCCCCTGATGTGATTTTAGGTGTTTACTCACCAGACGAGCTGAACGACCACAGCAACGAACCGCGTGACATTAATCCGGTACCAGAATCTGCAGCGCCAGTGCAACAACGTACCAGCGGTCTAGCGTCGTCTATCAAAGCGCGCAGCGCAGCCAACCAAGCCGCACCTGTTGAAGCTGTTGCAGAAACAGTGGCAACTGATGACGGCATCATCATCGATGACGAACCAACCATGTCAGCAGAAGCGCAGAAGTATGAAGCAATGCTGTTTGACTGCACCGAACACCAACACTTGGTTGACTGGCAAGCACAAGTAAAAGCCAAGTTCCCAGCCAATTCACACGACTACATCGAACTTGTGAAGAGCTACAAAACTCGTCGCGAACAACTGATGCAACAAGCTAACTAAGGAGAAACACCATGTCTGCAGTCGAAGTATTAGCACCAGAAGTAATGCCGGTACCAGCCACGGCTGTTATCAAAGTTCAGTCAGCGCCGGCCATGATTAACGTGAACTTTGCACAAGTTCGCGAATCGCTGGCCAATCAGTTAGCAAAGTACGACCTGGTTGTCACAGCCGACACTCTGGCCGACGCCAAGAGGCTGGCCACTGAACTGAACAAATACGCGACCGAGTTCGACAAGTGCCGCAAAGCTGCTGTTGAGCAAGTTAGCGGCCCTATCAAAGAGTTCGAAGCTCAAATGAAAGAGTTGATTGCGATGTGTAAGGACGGTCGTCAAAAGCTGATTGACCAGACGCAGCGCTTTGAAGAAGAAACGCTAGCCACTATTCGTGATTTATTGGGTGAAACATTGGGCCGCGAATGGGACGCGCATTCTGTCTCTGCAGAATTCCGCAAGGCCAACATCAAAGACTTGGTTTTGCTTGGCAGCATTACATCAACCGGCAAGCTGACCGCTAAAGTCGCCAACGAGCTCAAAGCTCGCGCCACCGATGATAAGGCCGCCGAGAACCGCATCAAAATGCGTTTGATGGAATTGGAAAACGCCAGTTACCGCGCCGGCTTGAAAGCGCCGCTGACTCGCGCACACGTCGAAGTATTCCTGTTTGCAGCTGATGACGAATACAGCCAGCGCCTACAAGCAATGATGACGTCGGAAGTTCAACGCCAAGAACAAGCTGAAACAGCCATGCGTCAGCAAATGGAATTGGAACAAGAGCGCAATCGCCAAGCGCAAGAAGCCGCAGAGCAACGCGTTCGAGAAGCCAACGAGCGCGCGCGTCAAGCAGAACTAGCCGCGCAAGAAGCCGCTGAACGTGCGCAACAAGCAGCAGCTCAGGCTCAAGCCCAGCAATCAGCACCAGCTGAACAGGCTCCGCAAGCCGTCCAGCAAGCTGCAGCACCGCAAGCGTCTGTGACCAAAGTGTATTACGCGCCAATGAATGAAAAGCGCGTGTCGCTAAACACGCCCGATTTCGAGCAATCCGTTCAGGCCGCAATCAATGCACAGCAAACCGATGGCCTGCAGTACGGCATCTACACAAAAGCTGATGGCCTTGTCGGTATCGTCCACGGCGGTCGCGTTTTCTGGAGAGCATAACCATGACACTACCTCTAATCGTCAATCAAAAGACAGCGGCCAAATTGCTGGGTGTATCTGAGTCGACCATCTGGCGCTGGCGCCAGAGCGGTCAGCTCATGCCGGTACCGCAATTTAAAACACCGAAGTTTTCCGTAGCTGAGTTAAGCAAATTAGCAGGAACACCACTGGAGCAAGCAGCATGAACACAAAGCGTCCACATCACCGATTCAAACCGGTCTTGATCCCAGCCACAACAATGGCGACTGGTCCAATTCGCCACGGGTTAGCTGTGATTGCATACGACGAGCGCGCCAACTGCTGGCTACTACCCGTTGGTCCAAACCAGAAAGACCGACGCGTCTATGACGAGTCACTGGCGCGTGAATTCGCAGTCCGCCTGAACGATATCCTCAGTCATTATCCGCAGCTTGCTGCGCGTTTGGATAAGGTGGCAGCATGAACTTGGCAGCCAATAACCAGATTTCAATGTTCCCGCTTTTCGGCGTAGTTGACCACCCTGACGCGGCTAAATACAACGCTGCCGTT
The DNA here is from genome assembly GCA_964437935.1 of uncultured Rheinheimera sp. GTDB lineage: Bacteria > Pseudomonadota > Gammaproteobacteria > Enterobacterales > Alteromonadaceae > Pararheinheimera. The sequence continues at coordinate 74,167 of CAYTIQ010000001.1, read as the reverse complement.
GACGTGTGGGCTGATAAGTTTGGTATGTACGCCAAGCTAGATGTCTTTACTCCGAATATGACCAGCACACGGCAAACCTTTGATCAGCTTGAGCAATTAATTGATGCAGTAAGCGATGAAAACACAGTCAAGGATCTTTTGAGCATCGACACGGGCTTTCGTGGCTTGAATGTTGTTTTGAAAAACTACGTATCCAGAGCCCAAATGAGTGCTTTTGACAGAGCTACCCGAGCAAACACGCAACGGTCATTGGCCGCAAAGGCTGAACACGAAGCCCAGTCAGCTGCCAGTTTGGAGCGTCAAAAAGAGCGGCTTGCACAGCTGGACTTAAAAGAAAAGTTATTGGCACATGAAGGCGAATTCAAAACAGAAAAGGCTGCTCGCAGTTCATCACTTATCAAACAAGCCGAAGCTATTGAAGGTATTGCTCCAGTCATAACCGAGAAGAAGACGTTTGTGTGGAACAGAAATGTAAGTGTGCTGGAGCAACAAAAGGGTGTCATTTTGAATAAAGATGGCAAATCCGACCAAGGCCACTTTGTTTACTCATACACCCTGACTTTTGAAGAGGTGGCAGCATGAACGCAATCGACTTATTTGCAGGCCTTGGCGGCTGGTCAACGGGCGCCAAGCAAGCTGGTGTCAATGTGTTGTGGGCAGCAAATCACTGGCCATCTGCTGTTGAGTGGCATGCGGCAAACCATCCTGACACCACACACGCCTGTCAGGATCTGCATCAAGCTGATTGGACACAAGTACCAAGCCATGACCTTTTGTTAGCAAGCCCATGCTGCCAAGGCCACAGCAAGGCTCGCGGGAAAGCGTCAGGCAATCCGCAGCATGATGCTAGTCGCTCGACCGCTTGGGCAGTTGTATCTGCTGCAGAAGTGCATAAGCCAGAAGCTGCGATTATTGAAAACGTACCGGAGTTCACTGACTGGGCTTTGTACCCAGCGTGGGCTGCAGCCATGAACGCCTTGGGCTATCAGCTGGCACCTCATGTAATTGATTGCGCCGACCTTGGTGTGCCACAGAATCGTGAACGCTTGTTTATCGTTGCTACACGCAGCAAAGCACCGCTGTTTCTGAACCTGCCGAAGTTCGAACACGTGCATGCAACGAGCTTTATCGATTTTAACTCTGGCCGCTGGTCGCCCATTGATAAACCTGGTCGAGCTCAAGCCACTCTGGAACGTGTAGCTAATGGCCGAGCCATCCATGGTGACCGCTTTGTAATGAGCTACTACGGCAACACCAAAATTGGCCGCTCGCTGAATCGCCCGATCGGAACCATCACCACACGTGACCGCTGGGCTGTTGTTGACGGTGACCGCATGCGAATGCTTACCGCTGATGAAAACCTGTTGGCAATGTCATTCCCCAGCGACGTTAAACGACCAGCAAGCCACAAGCTTACTGTCCACATGGCTGGCAACGCGGTTCCGCCGCTGGCTGCTCAACGAATCATTCAAGCATTGAAGGTGGCAGCATGAACCGCGACGCATACCGTACACCACCGGAGCTGTTTGCCGCTCTGGACGTTGAATTCAACTTCAAAATCGACGTGGCAGCCAGCAACGAGAACATGCTTTGCAATTTCCGTATCACTGAAGAAGAAAATTGCTTAACCACTGATTGGTTTGCTGCTGCAGGCATGATCGGCTACACCGGCTGGTTTGCTTGGATGAATCCACCATACAGCGAAATCGGTCCGTTCGTTAAGCGTGCTGCTGATATGGCTGCAAAAGGTATCGGCTGCGTAATGTTGGTGATGGCCGACACAAGCGTTGGCTGGTACGCCGAAGCAATCAAAACCTGCAATGAAGTTCGCCTGGTCACTGGTGGCCGCATTAGCTTTCTGGATCCAGTTACTGGCAAACCAGCAGCTGGCAACAACAAAGGCAGCATGTTTTTAATCTGGCATCCATTCGGACGCACCGCACCAATCGTTAGCCACGTTGACCGCGACACGCTTTTAGCCGCTGGCCGTGAGCTGATTGCACTGAACAACCAACCAGAATTGAACGCGGCCTAGTGCCGCTGGAGTGAGATATGAGCGACATAATTAATGCACTAACGAGTGCTCCACACGGTGCCACACACATCGGTTTTTATGGTGACGACATCATCTTCATCAAGGAGCATGAAGAAGCGCGCTCCGATGCTTGGGGTATTGAATCTACGCAATGGCAGGAGATTGAAGATTTTGACGTCTCTTTGATTTATGGGGTTCGTGCTATTAAGGATGTTAAGATTGAAGCTGAATTGCTTAAGCAGATCGAGCTAATCAAAGCCGAGCGTGACGCACTGGCGCGCGAAGTAGACGCAGCCAACGACCGCAACGCTGAATTGATTGAAGAGCGCGATGCTTTGGTGGCACAGCTGGCAAAGATTGACCGCGCTTGGGCTGACGCTGGGGGCTGGCCGGACACTGCGGAAGAAATAGAAGAAATATGCGGCGCGATAACAAGCAGCCCGCAGCAATGCCTTGCAAAGCTTAAAGCGCAAGTAGCTAACGACGTTGCTGTCTATATCTGCGACAGAGCAATTAAAAGTGCTGTATTGACAAGCAATGTTATTCAATTCGCATCTGAATACGCCACCACAGTGCGCCAAGGCGGTGCGGAATGAGTGCATTCTCCCAACACGGCCAGCTCCGCTGGCTGGCGTGGCTCGGTATCGGTGCCGTGCTGCACCTGTGCGCCATCCTGCTGAGCTGGCTACTGTGCCGCAGCATCGACCTGTCACTTTTAAATCCGCTCAGCTACAGCGATTTTGGCTGGCTTCTGACCATTGCCTGGTACTGCGGCTGGCTTTGGTTGTGGGTGAATGAATGAAGCGTATCGACCAAATTGGGCACAACGGCAACACAGGCGACCACTACGACACCGTGCAGATTGGCCGCTTTGTTTACCGCAAAGGACCAAGCCACTACGCCGAATATCTGCACGTTAAAACCGGTGACTGGCGCGAATCGGCCAGCGTCACCAATGAACAATTGAAACAACACATGGGGGATGCATGAGATACACAGCACAACAAATCAAAAACTGGGAATTGAACCGGCATAAAGATAACAAGCCTGCTCGGGCAGAGAACCGCACCACGCTATGGCAGCGGATCAAACATGGCTGGATGGTTGTTATGGGCTGTTACGACGTAGTGGATTGGGAGTAATACAATGGCCATTAATTTATTCGTTGCAGGTGGCAATATCGGTCGCGATTGCGAAGTACGCGTAACACCGGCAGGCAAACATATCGCGACATTTCCGCTGCCTGTGAAACAAGGTTATGGCGAGCATGAGAAAACAAGCTGGGTGCAATGCAAGCTGTTTGGTGGCCAAGCGGAAAAGCTACCAAACTACCTGCTAAAAGGCGTAAAGGTTGTTGTGCAAGGTGAATTTGTGCTCGAAGAATGGGAAGGGAAAGACGGTCAGAAACGTCAAACTCCGACAGTGATCGTCAACAGCATAGAATTTATCAGCCAAAATAATCAGGCTCCGCATCCAGCCAAGACGCCGCAAGCAGCTCAGGCTCAAATGCCAATTACTGGCGGTTACCACAACAACACTAAAGGCCAGCGCATGCCTGACCCATCGAACATGAACGGCGCATCTATGCCGCCTATCGACTTTGAAGATGACATACCGTTCGCGCCACTGTGGCTCGAATGCCGTCGCATGCTGCACTGTATTTGATGCTTGATTGAACATTCAGTTGATGTAGCATACTTTTTTCCGTGGCTGGATAGCTCGCAGCGCATCAGTGCGAACCCTGATGCACCAGTTTATTGGTTTGGTGTCTGTAAAGCGCGTTCGCGGGAGCGACGATAGGCCAGCGTGTGCTAGCAAAATTACCATCAGACACCAAAGCCAATGAGCTGAAAAGCTAACTGTGACTTGCCAGGTAGTGTGCAAGCAGCAAAGCCGCTGATGCGTTATGAGGAATCATGCTGATGGTTCGAAACCGCGGTGTCAGTAAGTCAACTTAAAAACTAGCAATTCTTATCATACATCGACATATCTTCGATTCTTTCAAGTCTATCAGCGCAATCTTTGCAGCCAGTGAATGACGATGGTCTTGGAGTAAAAATCTGTTTGCTGGATCTAAATCCCTTGGTTGGATTTACCGTTCCCTGAAGTAGTTTTTGGGTGAATTTTATGTCAGGTCTAAGATTTCGGACCATATGTTCAAGTAAGTCGAGCTTATCGCTATCGACCTTTGGCCCAAGCTTAAAAGATTTAACCTTAATTGGAATGAATGACCTTTCTGTTTCAACAACTCGATATTCTCTCTCATACTTCCATGGATTAAGTTTGAAGCACAGAAGCTGTATGAGGTTATCTTGGTTTATTTCTGACCCGTCCCATTTGGGATGAGATTTGTACTGTACCCTCTGAGCGCTATAGCTTGAATGCAACTCAAAACCGATCAGGCAACCTCGACCGCCATCTGCGTAGTGAGCCCACATTAATTCGCTATCATCTTCCGTTGTAAAACTGGCGATTCTGGCTCTTTGTATTGCAGCTTCCCATTCAGCATGTTGCTCTTTTTGTACATTTTTATCGGCTTTAATTAACCCTTCCATGGGATCATTAAGTTCTGATAGCTTTGCCGCGTAAAGCCTGTCACGAACTAACATATCGAATATGAATTCAAAATTATCAAGTGATTTGTACTTGTAGAAAACATGTCTGTCAGTAATTTGTGTTCTGCGCATATCAGACCCTCTTCAGCTCTAGCACATTGCTATATTGCTCTGGATTCCGAATGCGCTGAATACGCTCCCACCACGCACTATAAGCCGCTGCTTGCTCAGGCAGGTAGTTGTAGTGGTCATACGTTCCCCAGTCGCCAGGCAGCTTGTGGCCAAGCATGATTTCAGCGACATGCGGTGAGCAGATGGTCGACATGTTTGACCGGCACGTTTTGCGCAGTGCATACAATGACCAATGCTCCATTTCGATTTTTTTGTTTTTGCGCACCCACTGAATGATGTTGCCAGGCAAGGCAATAACAGCTGACCGACTCAGGCATTCGTTGCTATCGCGGTTAGTGATCAGGTGTTCGCAATTTGACAATGCCATAAGCTGTTTCAGCAATGGCACCACTTCGGGAATGATTGGACGAATTAGCGGCTTGCCAGTTCTATCACCGGTCTTGTGCTTCTCAGGCGGCACCGTCCAAGTCATCGCTTCAAAGTCAAAATCAGAACGCTTTGCTTCGCGCAGTTCCATTGGTCGGCATCCGTAAAGCAGCAACAGCTCCACGAACATCGCATTCTTCGGTTCCATGCGGCTTTTCTCGCAAGCTTCCAATACCAGACGGATCTCATTGTCATTTAAGTTGCGAGTGTTGATCTTGTCCTTGATCTGCAGGTCGGTCGATGCAGAAATCTCAATCAGTACGTTTGTCGGACACAAATGACGACGTCTGGCCCACGAATAAAACTGCTTGGCATTTACTAAGATCCGTTCAGCAATTCGCGGCTTTGCATCTGAACCTTTACTGAGAGGTTCCAAAACTTCAAGCCACTTTCGAAGAGATATCGATTCAAGTGGTAAGCTGCCAATTTCAGGAAACACGTGGATTTGAAAACTTCGGCGGATCTCATGGTGACCTTTTTTGGCGGTTACTGCATATGCGTAATACCAATCGTCGAACAATCGCTCTAGCGTTGCTTTTTGAGAATCAATAATTTCGATGCGTTCAATTTTTTTGACAATGCGCGGATCTTTTCCTTGCTCAAGTTCAGCGCGAAACCGGATAGCTTCTTTGCGCGCGTCAGCAAGGCTCATTAATGGATAAGTGCCAATGTCACACCGAGTCATCTTCCCTTCGTAGCGGAAACGTATCTGGAATTTAACTTTGCCCTTCGGGCTTATCCGCACTGACAGACCATCCTGATCTGCTTTTTCCATCACGCCTTCGCGCTCGCGTCCACTGTTAGCACGTAGCCAGCTGTCTGATAACGACATGATTCAGCACCTTAAAATTTCAATTATGTACACAATAGCCGAAAACATGATTTTCTGTACACGGCTATGTAATCGGTTTGCTCGAATGCAAATGCAAGGTTTTGCATTGGGCTGGAAAATTCAGGCGGTGATTTTTATTTACTGGACAGTGATTTGCAAGGTGTCAGAAAAGGATCTGAAAAGGTATGCAAACTTTTAAATTAAAGGCAGATATTGGGGTGAGAGATGATGGCAAACGTTCTACGCTTGTTGATTTCATTGAGGAATTCTGGATTGATCATGTCTAATTCTTGAATTATGTACACCGCTGTGTAATCAACGGCAAAAGTACCCTATATCGATATGATCTATTTTACCTGACAGCGGCATTTGAGGGAAATTTAATGATTTCACTCTTGCAACAAGTTGCACTTGAGTTATTTTGTGCGCTCGTTCTCAGGAGCCACTATGCATATTATTGTCATGCTGTTTCTGGTCATCGCTGGATATGCGCTTGGCGAGAATGTTACCTACATATTCGGCCTGCCAGTAATTTGCGCAGGCCTATATGTGGGTTTTGGTGACTGGGGCGGAAAAAGGTCTGCACGGATGCGTGCAGATCAGGAAGGCGTGTTTTTTCTTCTGGGATTGGTCGGTATAGTGATCGTCATCCTTGACGAAATTTTTTAAGCCCGAGCAATCGGTTTTTTTTATCACCATTCGCCAATTTTGAACCGGACGTAAGAGCTTTGGTATAGCTCGTTTTTGCGGCGCGTAATTTTATCCAAGCGCTCGCGCTTCTCTGCACCGGTCAACTCTTGGTTGTTGTTCACGCGGTCGGCCTGCTTTGACAGTTCGTTAATTTGCCGCTGGATCCTGTTCAATTGAATGCGCGCACCAAGCGCTTGCGCTTCATCTTGCTTCAAGTCTTGCTGACGTACTACATCACCCTCTTCCACAGCGCGCTTATAGCTGCCGTAGGCTTCATTCGCTTGCTCAATGGCTTTGTAGAATTCGTCTTGGAACTTGGTTGCAGTCTTTGGCGCATCACCTTGATAGAACGCTTTAATGACAGGATAACGACTGATTGGTGTATCAGCTGACGTAACGCCGAGCATCTGCCGTGCAACAGCATCAGACACACTCAATACATAGCCGCCTAAAGTGCCGGTGTAACCGAGGATCAAATGCTCTACCATTTTCGGACTGGCACCAAACGCAGCGCCAATTTGTTTCGCAGTTTCACTGGTGTAAGCGTTGTAACGATCTTCTGGCTGGCGCTGCTCGTCGCCCATGCTCTCGATAGCACTGCCCTTGAAAAATGACTTGTTAGTCAGCGTTTCAATGACCGGCAATGCCAGTTGTGGGATTGGATTCAACGCCAGAGTATTCCAAACGGCATGCGCCGCGGCTTTGCCCATATCGCTACCAGGCTGTGAACCTGCAGCATAGTGGAACATACGCTCAGGCATGGTGCCGAAGATAATGCCAAGTTCGAACGGTTTCGGGATCCGGTAGTGATCATCGCCAAGGAAGAAGTGCCAGTTTGCATCCTTGTCCCAATCTGGCAGCTCTTTGTAACGCTCGTCGTCATCATTCAGCGCAGCGAGTGCCAAGCTAAACGCGGCGATCTTCAGGCCTTTCATTGCAAGGTTAGCGCTCAGCACCTTCAACACGCGGTCACCGTCGGCGCCTTTCATTGAACGCACCAATTTGCTCATACCTTGCAGGCGAGCATTGAAGAACGGCAGCATATCAATCATGTTGCCGATCATCGCAAAGTTACCTTTGAGCGAGTAGTCCATCAGGTCTTTGGCTTCAAATGCAGCTTGGCGACGTGACTTGCCGGCTGATAGCGCCGCTTCAAACGTGCCCAACCGGTTGGCATTTTCCACTTTGTCCGATGCGGTCCGGTAGGCTTCAAACAGTTTACTGCCTTTAGTGATCAGGCTATCCATATAAGAAGTTACTTGCTCATTGGTCAGGCCTTTGCTTCGCAGTGCGCGGCGGATTTGCTGCGCGGCAGCTTCTGGATCTGCACCATGTACATAACCACCTTGGAATGCAGCGCCCGAGAAGATCAAATCACGGTAGCTTTCATCTTCGGTGAATGCTTTACGCAGACCTTTGACAGAATCGGCGCCAAACCGGAAACCGTCTTTGTTGATCATCCAAGCGTGAGCGGCATCACGCACAAAGTTTTTCACGATGAAGTCAGGCGACAGAGTAATGCCGGCCGTCAGGAACCGCTTAGCACTGCGAGCCATGCGATTAAATAAAGAATTATTACCGATGGTGTGAATTTGCAGCAGGCCACGAAGCAATGCAGGATCCGTGACTGTATACGCTTCAGCTTTGCCGTTACGCATAACTTTTACTTTCTGCAGTAGGTTCAACTCGGTTTGACTCAGCGCGGCGATCTCTGGGCTTTCAACGGCCTGCATGAATGGCGAGCCTTCCAAGTTACCAACGACTTCCGCCATGGCTTTGTTTTTGATAGCCGCATCAATCATGGTGGATTGCCGTTGAATGATGTTTTCCAGCAAGTCTTTGGTAGATTGTCGGCCACCTTTGAGCTCTTTGATTTGCGCCGATTGGCCTGCAATGCCTTTGCGGCTGCGCGGTCCGTGAACCATGGCAGCAATGCCGGCCATTTCAGGATCCACCTCTTCTTCCATGTCGCGGAAAAATGGTACGTACCACTCTTCATCAAAGCCGCTTCGTTGCTCCGCATTAAGCAGCCCAGCATCTTCAGCAAGGTCAATTATTGCAGAGTTAATCTTGTTGTACTCTTGGCGCACTTCTTCGAACAGCTGTTCTTTGCCTGCAGCCAGTGCTTTTAGTTCATCGATATCTGCTTTGGTCAGGTTGTTTTCACGGCCTTCCGCCATCAATCGCTCTGCACGGTTAGCACCCATCCAAGCAAGCCAATCATTGAGATCATCACCTAGCATGCCGAACACTTCGAGCAAGCCTTTGGTATCGGCTTTGCGCTGCACCACGCCGTCGCGCCACTCCGGTGCGCCATAGTGAAATACACCATGCAGGATATCGGACAGACCAGATGCAAGGCGCGCCGATACATAGCCTTGTTTGTTTGGGTCTACGACACCGACTGCTTCCTCGGCTTGCTTGATGCCGGCTAGACCATCGAAAATACCTTCATTCAGGCGCTGCCAAAATGACTGGCTTTTCAACGTATCAATTGTTTCAGTAACGCGCTGTTTGGCTTTATCGCTAATGGACTCGGCAATTTGTTCGCCAAGGCCTAACTTATCCAGTGCTTCGGCTTGATCTTCTGTTCGAGTCTTGCTGAATCGTATGTCAGGGTTGCTAGGGTCAAAGTCGCCGTTGTTGCCAATTGCTGATTTGATCTGATTTGGATCGAATACTATTATTTCTGAATTCTGATCGTTAATTATTCCGTCATATCCTGCAGCTTTCAGAGCATCAATATCCTCAGAGGATAAGTACTGTGTAGCCCCAGCTCGGAAACGGTCTAGCTGGCTTTCAACCTGAACTTTATCGCGCCCATAAATCAGGCGATTTAACAGGCCCTTTAGCCCTGTTGTTGCGATACTTTCGCCTGTCACTACCAATGGCTTTTTGATTGATAAGTACACTGGGTAAATTGAACCATCCATTCCTGCATATCCATAGGCGTAAGATGGCTTCTTAGTGAAATACGCTCCTTTTGTTCCAATCCCCTTCTCAGCACTTTGAGATTTCTCGCCAGCTGTATCAAAGACTGACAAATCTCCGACAGGACTGCCGTGATAAACCATCATAGGCGTTCCATCGGGGTTAACTATTTTGCTATCACCAAACCAACGTTCAAACGCACTGGATTTCAAATTCTGCTTTTTAAATGATGCCGCAGATTTCCTGCCATCATTTTTTTGTGGCTGACTTGCAGCGAAACCTGCACGGATAGACTCAAGCATATCTTTCATCACCGCAATGTCAGCATCTTCAGGCCGCATCAGGCCAACCGATGACAGCAGCTTTTGCACGTAGCGCTTGAATGCATTCCACCAGAACTTGATAGGACCGCTTACCGGCTTGTTCTGCACGAAGTATGCAAACACCTCTTCAGCTTTGATCCGTTCCAGTTGTTCGGCGCTAACATCAAAATCATCGTAGTCACGATCAATGCGCGCCCACAAAGTTTTGAATGCATTGTTCTTGCGCGTTTGCGTCAGTCGCGTAATGAACTCAGCATATCGCTCGGCACCGATAACGGATTGCAAGCCGCCGTGGCCAATGACTTCATGCGCGATGGTCTGCCGCAACTCTTCAATGCTGCGAATGTTTTCAGCAATGATATATGCCGTCTTGGTTTGGCCATTGAACGCACCGCGTACTAGGCTATCTTCTAGCGACATATTCCAAAGCTTCTCAGCGTCGGCTTGTGTAGCAAGGATCTCAACCTTAATCCCAGCTGCGCCGTTGAGTTTATTCAGGATATCGGCAGCTTCAGCGCGTGCAGTCTCCATGCTCACGCCGCGTGGCGGCTTGGTGTCGATTGTGTTTTCCTTGCTAAACATGATGTTGCTAGCAGGCTTATCAATAACAACCATGCGAGTATTGACGCCGGTGGTTACCGGCAAAGACTTGTCCATGAAACTGTTTTCAGGCAGCTTTTCAGACGTGCCACCAACACTATCCAGCCATTCGCGGAACTCAGTTGCTTTCTTGTCCTCACCGAAAAACACGCCCTCGCCCATGATGGCAACAATACGGCCGCCTGGTTTCAGAAGCGTATAGGCATGTTGCACATGCTCTGCATCACGACGGTTACTAAATGGCGGGTTCATGATAATGCGGTCATAGCCGCTCATGGTACCGTTGTGCTGAATGCCTTCGAGCTCGTCACGGTTAAAGAAGCCAATTTGTTCGCCGTTGCTGTCCACCAGGCGAACACGGTTAGAGCCCAAGCCGCCGCTGCCTTTCATCACACCGACAGTCCCATCAGGTGCGCGGAACGTATCACCGAAGGTATAGAAGCTGCGCGGTTTGACTTCAGTAAAGTCGTTAGCCAGCACATTAAAGCCTTTGAGTTCGAGCAGTTCACGACGGTTTGCACTGAACTCAACTACATCAGGATCCACACCTGCGGCGCGAATTGCTTCAGCGATATGGCCCATGCCAGCTGACGGTTCGAGTACCGCCATATCAGGCGTTAACTCTGCTGCTTCAATCATCTGTGCGGCAATAGTTTGCGGTGTAGGGAAGAAATCTAGGCCATCATTAACGCGACCTACCATGTCACGTTCCATCTGGCGAACCTTGTCCGGTGCCTTCGAGTATTCTTTTAATCCGACAAACTCACGCAGCGCCGAACGTAACTCAGGCGCTGTTTGAATGCCCATGCGTTCAAGTTTTTCTAGGTTTTCCAGTGCTGATTCAAGCTGCCATGGGATGCTAATGCCGTTGCCAGATTTAGCTTTGCGGCCCAATGCGCGCACCAGCTCGGTACCAAAGTCTTTTGATAGCGTGATTTGCTTATCGCCATCGCCCTTCCAGACGCCGCGGCTCATTGCTTCACTAGGTGACATAATCACGAAGTTTTCACCGCGCTTGAATGGCAGCACGATCGCCTTGCCACGATAGCCAGAGCGGCGGATCGCGTTTTCTGCATCAGCTCTGTTACTGAATACTGCAAAACCAGCCTTGGTACCATCACTTGTTTGTTTGGTGAACGTGGCCACTTTATAGAGGTTTTCTTTAGCGAACTCTAAGTAGGCATCCGTTACATCATCGGCAACAGACATGAGTTGTTGACCAAGCTTTTTAAGGCCGTCAATTTCTAACATCTGGCGCGCCAGTGTAGCCAAGTCAGACCGGTAGGCGGTAAAGCTCGGGAACTTCACGAAGTCGACGGTTTCAACTGTTGCCGGTAAATGCTTCTGATTTTCCTGCTCCTGCCATCCTGAATAGCGCGCCTTGATCTCGTCATATCGAGCACGGCTTAGCAGCTGCTGCAGATATTCGACCTGTGTTTTTTGCCGAACTGCATCAATGAACTTGGCGGTACCATTACTGATCGCATTGGCAATGTTACGCATGGTACCGGCCAGCGCGCGGTCACGTTCTACAGATGCTTCAGCTGCAGCGGCAAAGCGAGCACGGCGAGCGGTGTTAGCCAGACGTGGCCGGCTTGATTCTTCTTCGGCGCGTTGCTCCAACCGTTCGGCCATGGCATTTAAGCGATCAGCAGCTGACTGGCTCTTATCGTCCTCGAATACATCGCGGCTTGATTGAACTTGTTGCTCTGCCTGAGTTGTATCGCCAGCGGCTAATGCTGCAAATGCGTCGGCAGATGCTCGGTCCTTAAACTGGAATCCTGGTACCGCACCTTTTCCGCGGAATGAGCTATACCAACCGCCCAGCTTTTTAGCTGAAGCAAGGACAGTCTTGTAATCATCACTACTTAACCTGTCATCCAGCTGCACGACAAATAAGTCGTAGCCATCACGGGTATGTTTCGTTTCAATGATGTTGGCTGACGTGCGTTGACCTGCGGCTTTGACCGTCGTTTTGGCTGCGCGTTTGGCGTCATCACGTGACTGCTTAGTGACTTCAGCTGCAAGCTCGTCGTAACGAATACGCTGTTCTGGCGTCAAGCTCAGGAATGCTTCTTCCTTCGTCATGCCGTCGCTGATTTTGCTGCGCATTAAGTTGTTGAAGTCTGACAGTGTTTGTGGATTTTCAAGCGCTGCTTTGTTGGCTGCTCGCTGTGCTGAATATTCGTCGCGCGCCTTTTTAACTTCCCCAGCAAATGCCTTTAGATCCTCTTCAGTCGTGCTTTGCACCAAATCACGCAGTGCTTTTTCCTTCGCGGCTTTGTGATCAGCAATACCTTTGCTGGTCATAAAGTAAGACGTTGGCCCGTAGCTGCGATCCATTGAGAATTCACGAAGCATTTCTTCATAAAGCGCTTCAACAACTTCAGCTTTTTTGCTGTCTTTATTCCGGTAGGTGAACATGCCACCGCCGGCTTTTAAGAGCTCTGGCTTCGTCAGCTTATTGAGGTCTGCAATCACTGCATCTTTGTTGTCAGCAATCGCTGCAAATGCGGCTTGGTAGCTTTCGACCGTTGCGGTACCGTCGCGCACGGCCTTCATTGCCTTGATATGAGAATCAAGCGATGGTTGCGGATCTTCAGAAACAGAAACCCCAGCATCTGCTGGGGCTTTGTCGTTAACCGGTGCGGTTGCTACCGTACTTTCTTGGCTTCCTCGCTCGCTTCGCTCAGGAGCTTGCGGAATGCGCTGCTGCTCTGTGGTGTCGCTTTCTTGGTCTTGAGCGCTGTCAAATAAGCTTCCATTTCCTCGGTAGTCACTTTGCTCTGGCTGGCTTCTTCCTGCTGCATCTCGAATTACCCCTAGTACGTTTGGACGCGCGCCAGGCTCGCCCGTAAAAATGTCAGTTTGACCCATGTTTTGCACATCGGTCAACACGCGTGATGTGATCTTGTCCAGTAACGCTGTCATTGCTTTGGCACTGCGAATGTTGGATTCAAGCTCTTTTGCCAGCGCTACGATATCAGCATCGGTATGGCCGGTCAGCATATCCGCTTGCGCATCAATACTGGCAACACTTGCGCCCTCTCGTTTTGCGCGATTCAGTAACGCTGCAGCCTGAGTTATAGCATCTGAAAGCGAGGTGCCGACGTCATTGTCGTATGACTTCACCGACCCAATTTTGCCTGCAACATTCATTAGTGCAGTCAGCAAATTCTTGCTCTCAGGACTTGTTGACTCGGTCATGCTCGCAAGTAAATCTGAATCATCGTAGCCCTTAGCGAATACCGCATTCATCAGCCTATCTTTGAATGACTTATTCCACTGACCATCAGCCGTTTTGTAACTTGCAGCTTCGTTATTGCCAAGCAATGCAGCAAATGCTCGCACAAAACGACCATTGGCATTTGAGGTTAAATCGCCATCATCGGTAATGACCAGCTGCGACATGATCGAATCATCCAGCAAACTGGCGTCCGACTTAGCGCGCTCAGCTGGTGATTGCGTTACGCCTGCATTGGCGTTGCTATCAACCGTAAATGCTGTCAATTCTTCCGGTGTCATTTGCGTCATGCGCTCACGCACCAAAATTGGGTGTTTCATTGTTGCAAGTTGGGCAGGATCTAAGCCGAACTTTTCCGCGTTTGCGGCTAAGTAGTCTCGATATGCGGTGGCGGTACCTGCGCGATAAGCTTCTTTCAAGCCAATGGTTCGACCGTTCCCTGACTCTACAACGCCATTACGGACGATCGGCGCCCCACGGTCAGTATCAGTTGACTCGCCTAACTTTTCGGGAATTGGATTTTTTGCAATGCCGCGCATCTGAACTTGGTAATCTGCTCGACTTCTGTCGCGTGGCTGCAGCTCTGCTGGATAATTGGCATTAACTGCGCCACTTATGTCATTGGATGCAATTAAATCGTCAGCTTCCATGACTCGGTATTGTACGTCGATTGATTTGTTCGATGGAGTAAATGCCTTTGAAGTTGTGCCAACAACCGTTTTATTGGTTGTTGCTTCTGGCTTTTTTGTGACAACACGGAAACCAAATCCGCCCTCAACTTTAACGGTTTCAACTTCAGCGCCATTTGCCGCGGCAGTCTTGAATGACACGCTCGCTTTCATTTCCCTTTCAGATTTGAATGGTTCACCGGACTTTTTGAATTGAACGGCCTGTGTTGCGGTGTTGGTATTAAGCAGCCCAGCGATACGCTTACCTAGATTAGAACGCTCACCCACGACTTTAACCAAACCGCCAAGCTCTTTGAGTGCATTATCGCTCACCTCAATTGCCTGGCGCTGTTGCTCTTCGTCCATGCCATCCAGTAGCCGCTCCATTTGAGCATTCGCAACCTTACGGGTATCTTTTGCAGTTTCTAATCGGTTGTTTCGAAGATCGTCAGCGATGTAGCCAACCTGTGTAGCGAACTTTAGAACGTCATTTTGCCGCGCCTTGGCTGTCGCTTTATCTGCTTCGGCCTGCACCTGTTGCGGAGTTCTTGCCTTCAAAACTGCGGATTTGATTTGTGGCACATTGCTGCGGATCCAGCTCGAAAACGCATCTTGTGCGCTTTCATAGGCGTTGCCGCGTCGACCAGCTTGCTTGCTGTTGAAGTTGTTTCGTCCTGCGACGTGCCAGCTAACCGTATCTTGCCGCACATTAGCGACTTTCATCGTTTCATTGATATAGCCTTCCTTGAATCGAGATAAAGCAGACTCAAACGCTACGCGCTGCTCTTCAGTTTCAATCAAAGGTGACACTTCATCGGTGATATCTTTGATGGTGCGATCAAAACTTTCTTGCTCTGCTAGGCCTGCATTACGGGGGTTCGTGCTGATATGGCGGTAAGAGTCAGCCACACGCTTTGTAGGGAATTCAAACGCAAAATTTTCATTAGTTCCTGATGGTTGCGCCGACTCGACGACATTGATGTCGTCGACTTGATTGGTCTGCTGCTCGGGCTGCACTTCTTTCACACGCCAGCCCCAGCCATCGCCAAACTTAACCGCTTCAACTTCAACGCCTGTGCGCTTGGTGTTTCGCGCCTGCTTGCTGGTCACTGCTTCGCGTGGTGACTTGTAAACCTCGCCATTGCCCTTAACACGCACACCGCTGTTATCGGGTGCGAAGATAATGTCTTTTTGTGGCAGGCGTGGAATAGCGGCATCACGCTCAACTTGGTTTTGTAGGTTTTGCGAAAACTCTTGCCGCGATTGTTCTGCCCTGCCATCACCTGCAAAGATGATATCTTTTTGTGGTAACCGTGGCGCCTGATTGGCTGCCGTGTTTCGCGCTTCACGTGCCAGATTGTCTGCAAAAGCTTCTGCGCGCTGCTGCCGCTCAGCTGCGTTCAATTCGTCGGTACGGTCAGCTGCAAAAATCACATCGCTTTGGCCAATGCGTGGACGATAATCAGCATTGGCCTTATCCATCATTGCACGCTCTTCAGCTGCGCTGATGTACTCACCTTCGTAGACTGGCGAGTCAAGCAGCTGTGGACCAAGCACTAAGCCCCAACCGTCACCAAACTGCACCGCTGTAGGGTTCAAACCGTCGGCACGCATCTGGCGAGCGGTCTTTGACTTGAGCGCTGCATCTTCAGATGCAAACGGCTGGCGCGTGCGGTGGTCAACTTTTACGCCGCTATTATCCGGCGCAAAAATAATGTCTTTCTTTTCAATCGCCGGCGCTTGTTGTGCTTGCTGCTCGCGGAAAACATCGTATGGATCGCGGCCATCGGCAGCAAAGATAATATCTTTTTGTTCGATACGCGGTACCGTTGGCCCCCCAATACGCGGCTGCATGCCGATTTGATTTGGATTGTACTGCCGCTGTTCTGGCACTTCAGGACCAAGCAATTCACCTTCAAGTGCAGGGCTGCTGACCGTCGGCAGTGTATTAGCCGCTTGATAGATGGCCACTTGTCGATTTTGTAAGTCCTGCGCCAAGCTATCAAACGCCCCTGCCAGCGCGCTATTACTATCGCGGATCGCATCTGCATCTTTATCTCGGACAGGTACTTCAGGTTGTGGCCGGTTTGCAAATCCACCGAGCAAGCCAGCGCCGGCACCGAATGCACCACCGGCTAAACCTTCGTTCAGTGCTGCAATACCAACGCCATTCCACGCATCACGGCCATCAACCTGCGATAGCGCTTCATTGATGCCGTACTCTTGCACTGCGGCTTGGCCTGCTTCCGTTGAGCCTTCAGCCACAAAGCCTTTAAGCGCGCTGCGGAATGCGCCTGATTTGGCGATACGCGCACCGGTTAATGCTTTACCAATCACCGGATCTGCCAGTGCTGAACCGGCAAAGTTTGCGAGTAGTACCTTTGGATCTGTTCGAACGTCTTGCGCGATTTGGTCAGCAACGGCCTTCTCTGCATTCGTCCAAATATCCATGTCATCAAGTTCAGGCGATTTGGCGGCGATTTCCTGCACTTTCCGGCGGAATAAGTCGCTTTCCATTTTGACTTCGTCTGGCAGCGTCAAAAACTCTTGCCGTGCTTGCTCCATGCCTTGACCGGTTGCCGATGCACCGCCAGTTAAACCAAACGCGGCAGCGCGAGCTACGTTTGTACCTTTTGCTCCAAGCGACAGCGCTTTCGTTGCTGCACCAGCAGCACCAGCACCAGGCACCGCCGTCGGCACGAATTGGCCGGCAACGTTTGCAAATGTCAGCAGCCACGTATCAAGGTCGGTTAAGCCATCGCCTAAAATCGTTTCGCCTTGATCATTCTCTGCGAAAAACGGCTTAGCCATGTCTTGCTGCGCTTCTTGTGACATAGACGCGCGCGCATCATCAGACCAGCCATAAAGTTGCTTGGCGATGCCTTCAGCGCCGACAAAATCAAAGATACCGCCAAGGCCTGATAACGCACCGGATCCAAATGCGCGGCCTAAATTGCCAAACATACCAGGCTCGTTTTTAGTCGCAGCTGCTTGAGTAGGCTCGACGTACAGCTTCGGCATTGGCCGGTCTGAGAAGTATTTCAGTGACATGGTAGTCCTATAAATGAAAAAACCGCCGAAGCGGTTTGTTGTTTACTTGCGAATTGCCCAGTTGGCGAACTGCCCGAGGTCGTCATCGGTCAGGCCTGAATTAAGAGGTACTTGCTGCAGCAAACCTAGATTTGAAGCTTGCTGGCCAATCGTAGGCTTCACGTTCCGGTTGTTGTATTGATTGGCGAAATCAACTAAGCCGTTAGAGGATGGTTTGTGCTTTCCAACATAGTCGCTAATTAGTTTGGTGCGCGGATCAACCTTTGTCGTGTCAGTCTGTGTATCAGTTTTTATTTCAGGCTTCGGCAATAACAAGTGTTCAAAGCTAGTGCCTTTGAGGTTCTTGCCATAGCCTTTGACCATGTCATCAAGCTTGCTATCGTAATAATCTCGCGTTTGCGCTATCTCATTTTCAAGCTGCTTTTGCAATGCTTTTGGATCGCCATTGCCAGATAGGATTTGCTCGCGATATTTGTCTTGGATCTTTTGTTCGTGCCGCTCCTGCGCACTCATTAATCCAGCGATGTTCTGCTCAATCCGCTCAGCTTCACGCGAGCGCATCTGCGCGTTGAATTGGCTGTCTTGCTTCTTCGACTGCTCTTCACGCCACTTAACTTCGTCCTTGTAACGTGAGTCAGCCTTTTGGTCTTGTGCATCTTGGCGCTTAACCTGATCTTTGTAGCGGTCATCTTCAACTTTCCAGCGACGCTCAATCGATGCTTGGCGCATTTTCTCGCGCTCGTCCTCACGCTTGACGGCACGATCTTCAGCCATGCCTTGCTGCACCATGGATGCGCCTTGAGATAAACCACGGCCAAAACCTGCCAGTAATCCGTAGCCCATAGAATGTTACTCCGCTGTGCGATTGAGCAAGCCGCCGCGTGCTTGCTGCTTCTTCTGAGGAACCATGGCTTGCGCTTCATCCACGCCAGCTTGCAGCGCGCCTTGGTCTAACTCGCCAAGCGCATCTTTCATGGACATGTATTGACTGATGGCGTGACTTACCACCTTATCGATGAACGCGTCGCTTACTTCGTCCTCGGCAATGGCGCCGGCTTGAATAGCCAAATTGACAAGCTCTTCTGCAACGTTTTCAGCCAGTGCTAACTTCACATCTTCACCAAACTGAATTTGCTTCTCTACGCCAAGGACGACTGTCGCAATCGCTTGGCCAAGGCCTTTAACCACATCGTCAGTTTTCAGCACCATGGCTGCGATGTTGTCGCCGGCTGCGCCTTCCTTGTGGATCATATCCAGCGCAACTTCCGTCGCCTGCTGCAGTTGCTGTTCTTCTTCTGCTGATGCTGGCACTTCGTCTTGTTCAATCGGTTGATTTGGTTGCTGCATGGCTTAGCCCCACGTCGGATATTGGTTAACTTGTTGCTGTTGGCGTTTAATGAGTTCGTCAATCGTGCGCGGTTGCTGTGGCTGCATGCCGAAGTTTGGCTGCTGCACACTTGGCGTTAGCAATCCTGGCATTGGTAAAGCACCGCCGTTACCGTTGCCGTTCACGCCGTAGTAGTTGAGGTTTTTCTTTTGCTCTTCGGCCTGCTCTTTGGCTTGTTTCTCGGCTGCATAGCCTTGGATCATCTGACCGCCCATGTTGATGCCACCAGTAATCAATGCTGCTGTACCTGCTTCGCCAAGGCCTAAAAGGCCAGCTGCAGGCGCGGCTGTTGCCGCTGCTGTTGTGGTAGCTGCTGCAGTTGTCGTTGCTGCAGGGATTGCTGTAGTTGCGATTTTGGCCGCTGTGGCTGCGCTGCTGCCGCCAGTAAAGCCGGTACCAAGCGCCTTTGCTGCGCCTGAGAAGTTACCGGACATAAGTGCCGAGCCTGCTGACTGCACGCCAGTCCATGCACTACTAAGGCCTGACGCGACCGTTCCACCTTTGGCCACTGACATGAGCGCCGCGCCGCCAAAGTAGGCAACAGCTGCAATAGCAGCGACCTTAAACACTTTCGACTTAACAATCTTCTTGGCGACCTTGGTAACGCCTGACGCAACCTTACTCACAACGTTGGTTGCGCTTTTGAATACTTTTTTAACCGCTTTAACAATGCCTGACATGGCGTTACCCCTTATTGAAAATGGTTGAATAGATGCCACCGACCTTTGACAGTCCATGTGCTTCGTACAGTCGACCGGTTCGATTCTCTGGATCCATGCCGGTGCTTAAACCAAGCTGGACGTGATTGATATTGCTGGCCTTCGCCCAGCGCTTGAACCGACGAAGTAACCAGACGGCTTGGTCTGCATGCTCTGGTAGCACGCAAAAAGCTAAGTCCGTGGCGTAGCGCTCTTTGCTAAACCAAAACTGGTCTTGCACGGCAATAAAAAAGCCGACCACTTGGCCGGCTCGTTCCGCGACAAATACCGCGTGCATTCGATGATTCAGTGCCTGGCGGATCACCTTGGCCGCTTTGTCTCGGTCTAGCTCACAATTGAGCGTTGTTGATGCGCCAATGACGTGCGCGCCGATATCCAGAATTGCAGGAATGTCGGCGTGCTGTGCGTTTCGAATCACAGGTAGTCTCTCCGAACAAAGACCGGTGGAGTCGTGATGCGGTCAAGTAAACCGCCACCCGCTTCAGCTGTGTAAAGCTTGCTGGTGTCAATCACTGGCATGCCATTTTGCTCAATGCGACGACGGCGCGGATCGTTCGGTGGTGGTGGCGGCGTTGTCGGTGGCGTTGGACGCGGCTGTGGTGTTGGCGATGGCGTTGGCGGTAATTCAATTGGTGTTGGTCGTGGCTCAATTGGTTGTGGCAATGGTTGCGGCGTTGGATTCGGATTCGGGTTTGTCGGTGGCGTCGGTGATGGCGTCGGCATCGGAATATTGCGCGGCACCGTTGTACTGCCTGAGCCACTTGACGACGAAGTGTTAGTCCACGTGAAGATGGTTTCAAGCGCCTTGCGCTGTGCTTCGAGCTGCGTTTGCAGGTAAGTAGCACCAGCCGCCTTCTGGTCATTCGTCATGTTTGGATCAGCGTAAATCGCGCCAAGCTGTGACAAGTAATTGTTGTACGCCGAGCTCGTTGCATTGCGGTAATCCGACTGCGTTTGGTAGTTCCATTGCGCGGTCATTACGCGGTCTTGCTGGTCGAACTGCGCTTGCATTGATTGCAGGTTCTGCAGGAATGACTTGTCCATGTTCTGCAGGTTGAAATTCTGCATTAACTTGTCGCGTTCGGTTTGGATCTGCGCACTGCGCTCCATCTGCTGCAGCTGCTGCTTACCTTGCGCGTCCAATACGCCAAGCTGCTGCTGATACTGCAGCTCCTGCATTTTCTGCTGGAATTGCTGTGTACCGGCCTGCATGGTCGCGTCGTGCTGGCGATTCAGTGCATTCTGGCCAGCCTGCCAATTCTGCGTGTCTTGCTGCATGCCTTGCTGAAATTGGCGGTTCACTGAGTTTTCATTGGACTGCCAATTCAGGTTGGTACTTTGCATGTCGCGCTGCAATGCCGCGTTCTTGTCGAACTGACTTGCTTCGAAGCTTTGCTGCTGTTGCAGCTCTCGCATACGTTGCTGACCCTGCGCGTCAAGTTGACCAAGCTGGAATTGGTTTTGTAGCGACGCCAATTCCTTTTGGAACGATGTGTTTTTATCAAACTGACCTGACTCGAACGACTGCTGCTGCAGTAGCTCACGCATGCGCTGTTGGCCTTGTGCATCTAGCTGGCCGAGTTGGAACTGGTTTTGAAGTGTGGCCAATTCTCTCTGTGCTGCGGTTTGCATTTGGTTCATCGATACGTCGTGCTGACGATTCAATGAGTTCTGACCGGCTTGGAAGCCTTGCGCATTGTTCTGTAAGTTAGTTTGCAGTGCAGCATTTTTATCAAACTGTGTCGCTTCAAAGTTCTGTTGTTGCTGCAACTCGACTAAGCGCTGACGCCCTTGCACATCCAATTGGCCTAACTGGTATTGGTTCTGAAGTGCAGCGAGCTCTTTTTGCGACGCGGTTTGCTTGTCAGCCATGTTGAAATCATGCTGGCGACCTTGTGCGTTCTGGTCGGCCTGAAAGCCTTGCTGGTCACGCTGCAGGAATGTTTGCAGTAAGCCCTGCTTATCGGCCATGGCGGCATCATGTTGACGGCCAAGGTTGTTCTCGCTGGACTGCCAGTTTTGCTGCCAGCCGAGCTGCTGCGCCTGCGCATTTGTGTTGGCGTCTTGTTGCGCGATTGGTGTTGCCGCATCAATCATGGCCGATGTGGCCGCTTCGTTGGCAATGCTGCTCGACTGCAGGCCTTTGCTTGCGGCAAATGATGCGGCATTCGCTTGCGCTTTGCGCATGATGGCGGAGTTTGGATCTAACAAACCAGCCACTTGATTTTGCACCAGCGAGTTCGCACCAGGCTGATATTGCTTGTTCGTATCACCTTGCACACCGGTATAGCCACCAGTTGGCGGTACCGGCTGAATAGACTTGTTGCCGACGCGTTTATTTGGCAAAAAAGAAGTCTGCCCAGTGGCATTTAAGGCCACAGGCTTAACGGTTTGATTCATGGTGTTTACTCGACGGTGTGAGGTGGCGTGGACAGAACTGTCCACGATGGAAAAATAATAAACTATCTATGCGGTCACTCAAGCACCAATTGTCAGTTTTACGTACTTCGCATCACCAACATAGGCATTGTTAACCAATAGCTTGTATTGAAATTCATAGACGCCGTCCGGTGCGCCTGAAAACTCAAATGCGCCGTTGTTGTAGCCAGTGAAGGCACCGACTGCAGGCACTGTAACGAACTCGCACGCGCAATAGCTTGTAGGCGAAACGCCTAACGCTTGAATGTCGTTGTAGATACAGCTGGCGCCACTGATGCCGCTAGATGGTACCGCGCTGGCAAGGACACCGCGAAATACAGTGAATTGTTGCGCGGCGCACCACGCACCGACGCCATAGGCATTTTTAGCTCGCACTTCGACGCTAAACGTAGAGCCTTGCGCCAGACCAGTTAAGACCAATGGACTTGTGCCGGCCTGAGCCACACCGCCGTTAATTCGATACTCAAAGCTGGTGGCGTCGCTGCCGCTGTATGTCCACGACACGGTAGCACCTTGGTTAGTCACTGCACTAATCGCCATGACCGGCACGCCTGCAGGTGCTACCTCAGGCGCGTTTGTCGTGATGTTTGCCAGTGCCGACCAAGTGCCGTTACCAAATCCGTTAATGGCTCGGACTTCAACGGTATAAGCTGTGCTTGGCGTCAATCCCGATAAACTAACGGGTGACGTTGTGCTCGTTGGCGCAGCTCCATTGAGCCGGTACTGAAATCCGGTTTGGTCAGATGCGCTATACGTAAACGGTACCGAAATAGTGGTCGAAGTTTTGCTCACGGTACCAAGCGTGACTGTGCCAGCTGGTGGATAGCCTGCCGCATCGGTGGTAAAGCTTCCCTGCGATGACCAAGTGCCGCTGCCATAGGTATTGATTGCGCGCACTTCAACGGTGTATGCCGTTGACGCAGTCAAACCTGACAGACTCACCGGACTTGCTGCGATTGACTGCGCAGCACCGCCGTTGACACGATATTCAAAGCCAGTCTGGTCGTTTGATGAATACGTAAACGGCACGCTTGCCGTGGTTTGACCCTTGGTGATTGACCCCAAAGTCACCACGCCAAGTGGTACCGTCTTTGTAGTAAACGCAGCAATCGATGACCACGCGCCTGCGCCGCTAGCGTTGGTTGCTCGCACTTCAACTTGATACGTCTGGTTTGGTGTTAAACCAGTTAAGTTCAGGCTTGTCGCAGTGGTCGCCGTGGCTGCACCGCCATTGATGCGGTATTCATAACCGGTTTGATCACTACCGCCATACGTCCAGCTTGCAGTTGCTGTGGTGTTAGTGACCGCGCTTATTGTGACTGCTGGTTGTTGTGCTGGGGTTGAGCTGCCGCTACTGTAAAAAACCCACTCGCCATCACCAGCCGGCCAAGTGCCGCGCTGCGTCATGTCGTTGCCACCAACGGAATCCGGTATAGTTGTTCCGCCTGACGGAGTTATGTAGTTTCTGACTAAAACGTCATTGATATATATAGCAACATCGCCTATCCATGTTCCATTAGCGACGATGAATCCGCCGGAAGTATCGGTCGTGTCGTTACCACACCGAGCACCAAGACGGAAAAGCATTCCGTCAAGCCTGCTGACCCCCTTCACCAATGAGACAGACTTTATAGTTCCGCCAGCATCATTTCTAAGGACTGCTGTATTAGCCGTGTTGTCAAACGTTAAATCAAAATACCCACCCGAACCAAAATTAGATGACGCCTCAGCGGTAGTTAATATTGCGCGCTCTGTTGATGATCCGTATATGTAATTTAAAGAGCCTCCAGAGTACAGCACACCGAATTCCCTAGCGGAGCCTGCGCCAGACTGCGAAAAAATAAAACCGTCACCAACAACCCTAAGCTGCTTTATAACAACCCTAATTTTGTTCACAGTAAGCAAGTTGCCCAAGGTGGGGGCAGTTAGATACCCAGCGCCGTTATAATTACAGTAATACGGCATTAGCCTAACTCAACATCAAGTGAATAAGCACAAGACCACCGAACTTCTTGGCGAGACTCTGCGCGAATGTCGCAGCGGTAAACGCCAGCAAGCTCGATATAACAGGCTGTATTGTGTCGCCAGTCTCCTTTGCTGTTATCGTCAAAAATGTCGCGGCTTTGCACCAGGATGTAGGTTTGTTCAGGCGCTTTTTGCTTGAGTTTGATAGTTAACTGGTTTGATGATTTTTCGCCTAGTTCGTGCCAATCGCCAACAAAATCGGCCTGTGTGATGTTGTGAAGTGGCTGCTCATAAGTAGCCAGCGCAAAGAACTGCTCTTTTTCCTTAGCATCTACAAGACCTACCGATACAGCGTCACTCAGTAAGTCAGCATTTTCTTTGATTGAAAGATTGATAGCGTATTCTGGCAATGACATATACCGGAAAGCAGTCAGAAGCGCGGTTTTCACTGGTGAATCTGGCGCATTATCTAGCCGGTACTGCAAGCCGCCGGCGAGGATGGCGACAACATTACGCAAGTTATCGCCGCGAATGGAACCAATGATTTTAACTGTCGGCTGCTCCGCGATAATCTGCGAATGAGTTTTGCCTAGTGCCAGCTGGCTATTGATATAGTCTTGTTTGGTCATTTAATCCGATCCCACTCAATGGCATTCCTGCAGTGGTCTTTCTCCCACGGCAAAAACAGCCAGTTAATAAACTTTTCCAGCAGTAGGTATTTTTTGCTGCCGGTCGTCTGTGCTTTGTAGCCAACGTGGCCGCTGATGGTTTGATCTTCGTTCGTGTTGAAAATCCACACCGCCACAAGCTGGTCAAACAGAATGAGCGTGCGCCATAGCTTGCTTTTGCGCGGCTTTGTCATGTGATGCCTGCTCGAATTAAGCCGCCCGAGGTTGTCGAGTACGTATCGTCGTACACGTTGCCTTGCGGCGCATTGATGGTTTGGCCGCCTTGCGATTGCGTGCCGCTTTTAACGACGCCGCTAACGATTTTTGTCGCGACTGGTCGCGTGATTTTTTTAGGGTTCATGGTTAGCGCTCAATCCAATACTGGCATGAGCCTTGAGGACGGAATTCGAGGATCAAGCCTTTTGAGTTAATCACGCGCGCAGTACATTCCAGCGGCAGCACAGGTGCAGGAATTTGCTCGCTGAAATACGCCGTGCCGTTTGGCGCAACGATGTAGACGTTTAAGTCACCGGAGATAGTGCAGACCGTGACAGTCTCGTCACTGGTTTCGAACCGCTCGCGGTAGATTGTGTTACGCATTACTGCAGGTACGTTAGGATTCATTGTGCAAGCTCCAAAAATGACAAAAGCCGCGACATGCGGCCTTTGTGGGTGTGTAAGTGATTAGGTGGTTGTTAGCGCGACCAGTTGGCTGTCACGTATTCAACGGCAAGCCGGTGCGCTTCGGCTAGGTCAGCCTTGGTCGTTGAAGTCATAACGCCGGTCGGTGTATCTGCCATTGACCATAGAACGGAATAGGTAGCAGGCTCAGCGCTTATTGAAAGCAGCCTGTTGGCCATGCGGCTGATGCTCTGCTCGTCAGCATCGTACTTGTTGCCTTTTTTCGTGGTGACCACCGCGTTTTCAATCGCTGCCTGGCGACGTGCGCGGAATTCGTTTAGCTCGCGTTCTTGCGCCTGTTGCTGTTCTAATTCAGAAATCTTGACCTTCGTATCAAGCTTGAGCATCTTCAGCAGTCTCCATCATTGGCGTTTGCACAACAGTTTTACGTCGGATCACGTCTGGCACCGGACCATCACTGACCAGCACAACATAATCGTCTTGATTGGTTGATTGAATGGGTTCTGCGGTTTGCGTGCTGTACTTCAGCTGCACTCCGACTTCTACAACGCCATTGACTCGCTTGGCGACTCCGACAAGTGGCAGCACTGTCTCGCACTGCTCACCCTCTCCCAGCTCACTGAAATCAATATGCTGGCCATCAACAATCAGGGTTTGGCCTGATACGCTGACTTGGGTTTCATGGTCTGTGGATTGCAAAAAATACGTGATTTTGAACATGGTTATCTCCAGCGACCAATGGCGGCATACATAATGGGCGCGCCTGCTGTGATTAAGACAGTCGTAATAGGTGCGACCACAAAGGCCGTCGCACTTACTGATGTAACAAGGGCTGATAAAAAAGCGCCTTGTGGAGTTACCTGAACCGATGGCGCTGAAGTAAACACCGCAGGGAATAAAACAGAATTATTTTCGTAATAATAAGACCAGCCATAAGTACCCACGTTACCGTTCGCTAGTTGGTTAGCTATCACCAGTGGTGTTCCCCAGCAAATCAGAGTGCCGTCTGCAAACTTGATATACTCACCATTGGCGTTGCTGCCGCGCTCGATAACCGCACTAAAAAGACTAGGGCTCCCACCGCTCGCAACAACAGTTCCCACCATGTTAGCTGACGTGATATTTCGAACCCAAGGACCCACAACGTTATTTGAGATCCGCCGAACTAAATCCCCCGCGGATAAACTTAAACTGTATAGCACCTGCACGGCGTACGACGGGTCCGCGTGCTGTATTTGTAGCATCTGGCCTTGGTTTGCAGCATCCGTACCAGCAATGGGGGACGTCACCCATGTCGCGTTTAATGACATAATCCGGTTCTGCCTCACCGCGCTAGGATCCGTTTCGGTGGGGCCTATCACCGCTCCAAGACCGAAATCGCCAACACGCATCGCGCGCCCTTGCGCAGGATCAGTTGGGCTTGTTGTAGAAGTCAGAAACGCCGCAGAACCCAAGTCACCTTGCTCATACACCTTGCGCCACGTATTCCAAGTGCTTGCACTCGCAGCTGTTCGTCGGTAGCGAGCTCCGTTGATGCCGGTGAAGTCCTCGTAAGAGTATGAATAGCTATTTCCGTTTGTGATGTAGCCTGAAATAATACCCCACGCTTCAGGTGCAGAAGCGCCATGATTCAGGATGTTGCCGGTATAGTGTGCATTATTGCCAACCACCGCTAACACATCCGCAGGCGTTTGAGCTGCGTACACCTCTTTAATCCCAGCAATCTGTGAGCCAAAACCAAGATTACCAACGCGCAGCACTCGGCCTGCCGTTGAGTCTGTATCGCTCGTAGTCGCCGTTAAATCCGCGGCAGTCCCAATAGCGCGAAACGTTGGATTGCCGCTAGCATCCAGCACCATGGCCTTGCCAGCATTGGCGGCAGATGGAAATGTGGTGCCAGCCGCATAGACTGGCGTTCGGTCTAGCGTGGCTGCAATCGTGTCCATCGAATCGCCAATTTTACTGAATTGCTCATTGACCTTTGCAGACTCGATTTTGGTTTGCGGAATAAATGGAGACAAGAACTTAAATAAGTTCAGCAATGCCATATCAACTATCTCCGGCGAGCGCGTGGGCTCGCATGAATGAATGTTTGTGAAAGCGTGTGTGGTGGGTAGTAGTCGTCTGTTACTTGGAGCAGGAACGACAGATTGCGGCTAACGCCATCGATATAGATATCAGACCAAGCAACGCTTGAGCCGCCCCAATTGGCATCATCCCAGTTGCTGACGTCCCAGCGAGAACCGGCCCCCTGAATTGTGATATCGCGCTGTGCCGTGTCAAACGACGTATCGCCATAGTCATAGAGCATTGTTAGTGACGCGCTGACCTTGGCCACGGCTTCACACTCGAGCACAACCTTGTGCCATCGTTTTTTCTGCTCTTGCGAGCCAAGGGACATAAACGCCGGCTGCATCACGCTGCTATACACCGCGCCGTCGTGACTGTTGCCGCATTCCATTTGATACACATACCCAGAATCAGAGCCCATAAATTGAAGTTCGCCGGTACCGGTATCGTTTTCACCACTGAAGGAACAAGACGGCACAAAGCCAATGTAAAGCTCGCTAAAGCCCACTATTTCGCTACCCAGCGTCGTCATCGTGATGCCTGTGGTATCACTGAAATACAGCCGGTATTGGTTTTTACTACGCACAACACTACTGGCGCGCACGCTTTGCAGCTTGCTAAGCAGTAACGGCTGAATGAGCTGACTAATCGTTGCGGAATCGAAGTTACCAAACTGCTGCACGCGGTCTAATCGTGTTAATCCGCGATCATCCAAGTAAATCGATTGCCCCATCGTCTGAATGGTACCGGCAATGGCACCAGCCCTAAGCGCCAAGGCTTTAAGCTGGAAGTCTGCCTTGCTTGAGCCATACAGCATGTAGGTTCGGTCACGGCATAAAATCGCACAGGCGTTTTCAGCCTGCATTTCCATGCCCGTGATTTCACTGCCAACCGCCACTTCGCCGCCGCCATCCACTGGACTGAACTTAGTCGGCTCGCCAATGCCACTGAACACAAAGGAGCCGCCCCGATACGACAGCAGCAACACCTGACTAGCCAACACCTCAACGTGCGTTGGCATGTCTGGCGTTATCGGTCCGATGATTTGCGTAAACGTCGTGCCATTGAAGCGAAACGCCTTATTGACGCCATCGACACCGACCAGCTCGCGAGTGCCTGCAGAGCCTTTGAAGTTGGCTTCAACAAACTCATACTTGCCGCTTGGCGATAGTGTCGGCGTGGTGACCAGCTGCCAACCGGTGGCCGTCGCTTTGTACATCCGTGCAGCCGTGTTATCAGCGGTATTGCGAAAGGCGTAAAGCACGCCCTTAAACCACACAACACCCAACACTGGACCAGCCCCAGGCACCGGCTGAATAGCTTGCCGTCTTGTTTGCTGCGCGGCCTTAATCGCGGCGATGGCCGCTTCAGCCGTAGCAAACGGATAGCCAGCCAAACTGGATGCGATGACCAAAGAAGGCGCCGGTCGTCCGTCAAAACGCTCATAGCCAAGCATGCGCTGGTACCGGCCTGACGTGGTGAGCTCGTAGTTAATGAGCATCGAACACTGGCCAGCATCCATGCGACTATCAGGTACCGCCAAATTCAATCCACCGCCAAGTGCAATAGGTACAGCCTGCATCAGAACACCTTCACTGCTGGCCGGCAGCGGTTTGAAAGTTGTTGCAATAACAGCTCGTACTGGTATTCGCTGCGCCCATACAGCGCTTGATCTTCTTCACTAACCGCCAACATCATCAGCGCTCGGTGTACGATGATCATGTGCAAGTCATCAGGAATAGCCGACACATCAGCATCAAGCATTAACTTCGAAGGCGCGCGGTAATACGCGGCATAAAACGGATATGCGCTGTCTGGCTTTGGATAAAGCACAATGTCGCCGTCTGGCGCGATTGCGTAGCGATTTGGCAATCCTTGCGGTGCATTCATCGACAAGCGGCGAAGCGCGTGATAATCCATCTGCCCCAATGGATAGCTCGACACTTCTAGCACATTCAGAGTGCTGCAGCCGCTGATAGTCAGCGCTGCGTTGCCTGCGGTCAGTGTGCTCGACAATTCTGACCAAAGAAATGACCAGTCGCTAAACTTGGTTTGGATCTCAAAGTCTGCTGCGCGAACCCAGTTCACGATTTTGGCCAGCATATCGCGCTGGTTCATCACTGTGTCTGGTACCGCCGTGGTTACGGCGCTTTCTTCGCGAACGCGCCGACAGAGCTCCAAAAAAGTCATTATTCGAAGTGCTCTTTAACGACCATGAAGTTGTAGCGCGGCTCATACTTCTCGCCAATCAGTTCGCCCGAGTCGGGATCGCGATGTGCTGGAATGAGTTCAACCGCGTCGTTCAAGGCGTGGTAAGCGGCAGCAGAGACTTTGACGTCTTTGCCGAATTGAAGCTGTGTGTTGACGCCGTTAGCGGTAATGACCATGTCAGCCATTTGAGTGCCGGCAGGCTTGGTTACGCGAATGGTGAAATGCGTCGGCGCCTTTTGTTCAGCAACCACTTGCAGATCGCCTGCATCAGTAGCCGCCACTTGCTGCGTTTGCGTGTCATTGGTGCCATCGTTGACGCCTTGATCAACATCGTCATCGTCAGTCGTGATGCCCTGAGCAGCTTTGATATGCTCGTACATCTCTTTGTTGTTCATGCTTTCAGGCAATTCAATGCCGAGTTCATTCTTTGCGTAATCAATCAGTTGTTGCTTGCTTGAGCGACTGTTTACAGATGCTGTCATGGCTTTTTTCTCAATGTATGAAATGAAAAGGGCTGCGATTGCAGCCCTCAGGGAGTTAACGAACCGATGTTACGGGTTCGCTGGTGCGGCAAACTCGCCGCGCACTAACCATTGCTCGTTGCAAATCAGTGCTTGGAAGTAGGTTTTCCAACCTACAGAGCCGCGCTGACCTAATGGATCACCTGCAGCCGCTTTTGGCTGTACAACCATTGGGCGAATACCACCGGCACCAGGAGATGCCTTACCGCCCTCTTTACCGGCCTTAATCGACAAGGCTGCAAAGGCTTCTTCACCGAAGAAGATGGCAGGATAAACGTCTGCACTGGTACCGCCGGTGCTCATACACTCGGTAGCGCCTGAGCCTTTCGCTGCACCTGCGTTGGCAAATGGCGTTGCCCACGGCGTTACGATGTAACGCACATCATCCACGGAACCAAGTTCTTCATCACAAATAGCTTGGCGTGAACCGTACTTCGCCACCGGTACAAAGCCTTCCATCTTACGAATGGATGGCGCTAAGTCCGTGTGAGTCACACAGATAAACGCGGCTTCGATGGGCTGGGTACCGTTATCCGGTGAGCCAGACAGCATTTGGCGGCACTTCTTGGCCTTGTTGCGCGACAGCGTCCGAGTGATGACTTGCTGACCGCCTTTGGTCAGAAAGGTGTTCACTAAGTTGCGAGACGCAACAGTACCGGCGCGGTAGACGCTGGTGCCGGCAATGATTTTGCCCCAGATCCACTGTTCGATGGTCTGAGCCGCTTGCTGTGACGCAGCGGTCCACATGTCGGCGCCGATTGGATTGTCGTGCAGATCCAAAATCACATCGGTAGTTGGCATCCAGTCGCCCAGTTGCACCAAATCCGCTTGCACGTTTTCGTAGCGGAAGTCAGTGCCGGTGGGCGTTACACCTTCGCTAACTGGTGTCAGTGCAGGTGCCAAAGGCACGATGCGGCGGAACTTCATTGACTTGGTTTCGTTAAAACCTTGCCAAATTGACTTGGCCAGTTTTGATAAAACGAGGATGGGTTGAGCGTGCTTTAACGCTTCGCTCATTGCTTTGGCAGCGTTGCCAAGCGAAATATCACCGTAGCCGTTAGCCATGGTTTAACTCCTTTTCTTTTGTTCGTTCAAATGGTGTTCAAACAGGCTAAACAGGTCGCCATCATCAGGAACGCGCGTGTTAGTGGGCGCGCCGGTTCCCTTTCGTGAAGGCGTTGCATAGTCTGCTAAGTTGTTTTGTTTTGCTGGGGCTCGACTCTGGCGGTTGGTCTGTGCCTTAAACAGCGTCAGTAATGCCGCGTTATCGTCAGCGCTGGTGCTGCCATACATCTGTTGCACCGTGGTCGGCTGCGTTTGGATCCAGCGCGAGAATGCAGGGTCGGCAGCAATTTCCTTGTAATCAGGATGCTGTTGAGCGAGCCTGCTTAACTCGCTTTGGATGTACGCTTCTTGCTGCTGCGATTGATACTGCTGTTGCAGTTCATTGAGCGGCGCTAACTGCTGCTGGAATTGCTGCTGCAGTGCCTGCGTTGTTGTCTGCACCTGGTGTTTAATCAGTGCGGCAACTTCAGGCCATTCTGCTTCAACTTCCTCAAATGTTCGTCCTTGCAGCTCTGCAGCAGTCGGCATCGACTTATTGCTAGTATCTGCGCCACCTTGCGCCTGTTCGCGAGACTTCAGCGCGTCAGCCAGTTCTTGTGTCTTGCGGTTTAATGCCGCGACACGACCGGCGTTAGCTCGATGGTCTAACTGCAGGCGTTCGTGATTTTGTTGCAGTTCGAAAAACTGCATGCGCAGCGGTTCAGGAACGGCTTGCCATGGATCATCCTGTGGCTCGTTCTGTTGTTGGCCGTCAACAGGGGCTGGATTTTCCTGTGGTTCGTTCGCTGTTTCGACAATGCTCGGATTGTTTTCAGTGTGTTGGTCTGCTGGTACCGAGTCGTTATTCGAGTCAGTCAGTGCAGCGCCAAACGCGTCTAAAAATTCATCCTGATTTACTTGATCAGTCATCGTAGTTTTACCTTGAGTGCTTCTTGCAGTCATAAAAAACCCGACGACTGTCGGGTTCGAATTGCCTTGCGGCAAATTAGTTACTGGCTCGTATGGCGTCCGGTATGGACTTGAGCAAATCATCGATTTGATACACACGACCGCGCACGATGTTGGTATCGTCAACCGAGATACGTCCGGTCAATTGCTCTAATAAGTCCTGACGTTCGCGCTTTAGGTGCGCTTCAATGCGTTGCCATACGTCGTTTAGGTTCATTCACCGAGCCCGTAGTTTGCAGTTAAACCGGCTTGCTTTTTCACTTGCAGCTCAGCCATAAACTGCTGCCATTCCGCTTCGGTCTTGCTTTGCAGCTTCTTGAGTTCGGTTAACAGCTGCTCAGTGTTGTGCTTGTCGCTTTGTGCCAGCTTGGCCATTTCGATGCGCTCTTGCACCGCGGCCAGCTGCATCTTGATTTGTGCTTCAAACTGCATTTCTTGTGCGCGTGATTGCAGTCGTGCTTGTTCCATCTGCACTTCATGCTGTTGCTTCTGCTGCGCGGCTTGCTGGCGTAATTGCTCGACCTGAATTGCTGGATCTTGCTGCTGGCCTTGGTTCTGCTTCTGCTGCTCTTCATACACTTTGATATCTTCATCACTTGGCAGCATGGACTCAGGCAGGCTTTGCGTGCGCGCCCACTGGCGTAAAATCTGCACCGCTTTTAGCTGCAGAATGGGTGCAAACACTGGATTGCTACCAATCACGCTCAGGAAGTTGGTCAGCGCTTGCGCCTGTGTTTCTTTCACCAGTAACGCACTGGTACCGCGTGCATCGACTTGGTAATCACCTTTGACGTCAGCACGCTCGCTCTTGAGCATGTTGAAGTGATAAAAGTCTGCAATGAGCGGCGCAGTGACGTTGTCGTCAAACGCTTTGACTTGCCGACGGCGCACGGCGTTGGCCGCATTCATCAGCATGGACATGCCGCCGAGTGTTTGTGTTGATGGCCCCTGCTCGCCTTGCTGCAGCATCGGCACGCCTGACACTTCATCAAACATCACGCGAGCCAGCGAGTACACGCTGCTCATTTCTTGCAAACGGCTTTGGAATTCAAAGGTACTAAATGCTTGCTTGATATCGGTCACTTGGCCGTTGACGTCCCACACCTTGAACGGCTCTAGTTCCCAACTGTTGTTGGCCGGTGACACGAACTTCTTGTTTACACCGATTTGCGGTCCTGCGGTGATAGCGCCGTTGTCCAGAATCATGCGCCAGGTAGTGTTGATGATGCTCTGCTCGTCAGTCACCATGGCCGGTACGCCGTAGCCGAAAATACAGGCGTCGTCTTGCTCCCAGTTAAACACACGATAGATGCTATCCCGGGAGTATTCCATTAAGTCAGTACGCGCACCCAGTACAACACCACCGCAGTAAAACACCGTGGCTTGCACATCTTCTTGCTCTTGCGCTCGCTGCTCTTCTGGTGATTCTGGCGCCGGTACAATGCCAAGCGTGACCAGTACGCGCATCGAGATTGGACCGCGATACTCCCATGTCTCGAAACGAGTATCGTTGAGCGTATCGGACAGGCCTGCCAGCTTTCGCACATCGTCTTGAAACGATGATTTGTGCTGTGTTGCTTGGCCTTCCATACGAAGCAAGCGGTTAATGTTTTCGACACTAAAGCCTTTACGCTTGGCCAGCCGGCGAACTTGGGTCTTGCTCATGTAGCGACGTTCAAAGGTGAACTCCGCTTCGTCAATCGTGGCGCCTGATAAGTCAGGATAAAAGTCCCATGGGCGAACTACTTCGACGGTCGGCACATAGCTTTCGCGCTCTTCGACCTGCCAGCTTCCATTGGTTTCAACATAGACTCTGTCGAGCTTGCCGGTGATCACTGGACCTTTCAGGATGCCGGTACCAACCACGCATGCGTCGTGGATGGCCACGCGTGCAGATGCGTTGTAACGCGCTTCTACCAGTTGATCTTCAATCAGCGTCGACATGTTGCGGCAACGCTCTTCAATCAGCTCCTGCTTACGCTGGGCTAACACTGCGTTGGTGATGACGTTGCCTTCTTCATCTTGGAACTGCTGGCCATCGACCACAGCGGCTTGGTCATCCATCAGCTGCGCGCTGATCTCGGGGTTCGGCGTTGGCTTAATGCCCCAGTTTTTGTCATCCGATGGAAATAGCAAATCAACCAGCTGCGACTCTGCTGCATTGGTTTTGGCGCGCGTCAGCTTTACGAATACCTTTGAGCGCTTGAACTTAGATTCAACGTCTGGATCGTACTTACCGTGATACAGGCGCAAATCGTCCACCATGCGGCGGTCAATGCTGATACGACCGGTCATTGTCTCCGTCAGCTTGCGCTCGAGTTCTTGCGCTAACGCGTCCAACGGATTGTTGTCGTCGTACTTATGCTTGTAATCCAGCGGCTCTATGTTCATGGTTCTCGTTAATATCCGGTGCGGTTATCGACCGCGCTGCTGTAATACGTGCCAGGCTGCGTTGCTTTGTCATCGCGCCATGCGTAATCGGCTTCGCCCTGCGCACCAAGGCACAGGTACTGCAAAGCGTCGTGTGGGTGTGAATAACTGTTTTTGTCTGCGGCGTCTGCGTATCGCTCGCCACTGACATTGAGACGTCGGAATGCATAGCCACCGTTAAAGCCTTTGCGAAGCACTTTGCATGCTGGGCTCATTTCAAACGCTGACACGCCATCAATCGAGCCAAGCAAGTAGTAGTTCACGGCTTCCCAGCGCTTTAGCGGTACGTTGGTTGCTGTTGGCCACGCCTTGAGGTGGTAGTCTTCCCACAAAATCCCCAAAGGGCTGTTCTCGTCATTACCTGACTTCGCCACGCCAGCAGGATCGCCGTAGCACTCCACGTGCTTTTGCAAATCAAACGCGGCGTACTTGGATTTCAAAAGCGGCATGACCGCTTGATCCATAAAGCTGCGAATACCCATGCCATCAGCAACAAGCTCGTCCAGTATTCGAAGCTTGCCGTTAGGCATCAGCTGGCCAATGATGCAAGCTGGTGTGCGTCCGAAGTCGAACCCAAGCAAAAGCTTTTTAACTCGCGGCATTGGCAGCAAGTTAAGTTTGCTTAGGTGCTTTGATTCATCCCAGCGACCGTCATAAATCGGTTTGCCGGTGGACACATGGCCGTAGTTGTTGGCCAAGTTCACATTGATCCAATCGTCTGCCTTGGATCCAACCTGCCGCATGTAATAGTTCTTGGGCAGGTTCCGAATGTTTTCGGCCTTGGGATTCGGTACCCATTTAAACGCGCCATCAGGCAACGGCTGTTTAATCACGCCGCCTGGTTGACGGAAGAAGCGCCAGCCCTGAGGCTTGGTTTCCTCTGCCAGTTGGTAATACCAATGGTCGGTATCTGGCGCGTTCGTATCGCCAATCATGCCGTGCCAGCTTGGATATTCTGGAAAACGACCGTGCCGTCCGTCGCACATATCCACAATGGCCTTGCTTAGCTCTTTGACTTCGTTGAGCCAAAAGCCGGTGACCTGAGTACCGCGCAACTTTTTGACCGAATCAGGCCGGTCTAGCGCCAGAAAAATCAACTCAGACACGACGCGAGTGCCGTCGTCTAAATCAAAGTCGAGGTAGTGTGTCGGCGGAAAGCTGTTGTCGAATCGGCCTAGCCGCACTTCCTCGTTGTGGTACATCTCACACCAGTCTTTAATCGTGGTGCTTTGTAAATCTGGATAAGTGTTTCGTACCGCTATCCAACGGCTGCGGCGTCTGCCGAACTGGTCAGGCTGCTGCTCGGTCATTTGCGTAAACACGCGCTGCACCGATGCAGTGGTTTTGCCCGACCCGATTGGCCCCATGATCATCGACACCGGCTCGCGGCAATCGATGTATTCGGCTAAAACGTCGCCCTGCGCCGCAAGATGAAATTCGATTTCTTGCTGCACAAATTACTCACCTGTTTGTTTTTTACCTGTCCGGTCAATCACGCGAACACGTGGGCGGTTGTCGTGAACTTCGACTTTGTCCGTGAACATCTTCAGATGCTTGCCTAAAAGCTCTAACGCGCCTTTCTTGTCGGTCGCTTTGAACTTCTTGAGCCATGATTCGCTCTCGCCTTCGAGTTCAATCACGTCCATGCCAGCAAGCGCTGCCGCTGTATCGTCGTCCAGCTCTGTGATTTTCTTGAGCGAACCATCGTCATTGAAGCATTTGCGAATATCGAAAAACGCAATGCGCGCAAGCTCTGTTAGGATGCGGTCGCGGCTGACTTCCAGCTTATCGAGTGACTTCTTCATGTGCCGGTCAATCGCTTCACGGACACGCGGATTACTGAGCAGGCGAGATGCTTGAACCTTGGCGCTGCTCTCGGCATAACCGGCGGCTATCGCTGCAGCTGCGCCGTTCTTGCCACCATTTTCGAGATAGTGATAAACGAACGCGATTTCACGCGGATTCAATTGTTCGCCGCACGCACCGCTTGCTACCACTGTTGCCATCAGTTACTTGCCTTGACGTACAGCCAACCCGACAACATCATAATGCCGATCACCACCGGCACTAATACCTTGCCAGCGATTTCGCGCATCCAGTATTGCTGCGTCAGTCGATTCTCTTCGAGTCGTGCCACCGTGACTTCAAGCTCGCCGTTACGGCGCTCCAACTCGCTGATCCGCACTTCTTGCGCTGAGCTCTTTTCTTCAAAGCGAACGCTACTAATCGCAAGCTGGTGAACTGAATCAGCCAGTCGACCTATGCTGACTTCCAGCCGTTCGTTGTGTGCAATGAGGATATCCAGCTTGGCTGTAGAGCTTGCAACACGTGCAGGCTTTCTGTTCTGGCTTCCTTGCTTTACCAATTCCATTAGCCTGACACCTTCCCATTGATGGCTGCGACAACAGATGACTTCTCTGCCTTCAAGACAGCAACAAGGTCATCATCAATCGTATTGGCTGTGTCTTTGGCCAGCTCTTCGAGCTTGACCAGCAGATGCTTGACCAACAGTTCAGCGCCGTATTTCAGGGCGAGGTTAACCAGCAGCGTTTTGAACGCCGCTAAAATGAGTGCAGGCATGGTTGTGCTCCGATTAAGTCAGACTGACAGCGACAAACGTCAGGTCGATGACTCGACGTGTCCAACCGCGGCCAAAATGCGGCCACGACTTTAATGATGCGTTATGTAAGGTGCGCTCAGTCGCCATGTTCAGGACTGTGCGTTTTGGATCTGCATTGGCTGCAGCTATCGTGCGTGGACCGATCTGGCCATCTTCATTCAGCTTCAATGCGCGCTGCAGCAATTTCGCTGCCTGGTGATTACCGGCATTGACGGCAGTATCGAATACAATCATTGCCACAGCTGGATGCAACTGTTCGCACTTGCAAGGTGTCCAGTATTCGCGGTTGTAGACTATGGCCGCCTGCTCTTGTGTCAGGTCTTTGATAGCCACGTCAGGCACGCGGTCACCGTTCAAATCTGCTTTACCATCGACAACACCGTCGCGGCGGTCGCTGATACCGAAGTTAGTCTCACCGCCTGTGTCGTTCGGGTCATTGCGGTAGCCGCCCTCGTGTTTGAGGGTGAACTTTAGTGCAGATTCGAAAGCGGTCATGTATTAACTACTCTTCCAGCAGCTTCAATGCCAGCGCGTAACCTTCAAGCTCCCAAAGTTTATTGCGAGCAGTGGCTAACGCTTTGTCACGTGCGATGTTGGCGCCAAGTTCGGCGTTGAAGTTGCGCGGATCAATGCAGGCGGAAATCTCTGTGGCCAGCGTGAACTTGATATGCTTCACCGGAAGCAATGCCGTTGCGACTGTAGTGGTTGTGCCTTCAACAACGTGAGTGACAACTTCAACACTTGCCATAAGTTCGTCAATGCGATCTTTGCGAACGCGTGGATAAACTAGGCCGAGCTCTTTTACGGTATCTTCAACTTGCTGGTCATTCATGTTTTGCACCTGCCAGAAATGAAAAAACCCAGCACAAGGCTGGGTAAAAATCTGGTGTAGAAAGCGGTAATAAAAAACCCGACAGGCGTCGGGTTAGTTTGCATCGGGTAGAAATCTCCGATGTTGAGAAAATAATAAGCTAGTTTTGTGGTGTGTCAAGCGCTACGAATACAGCTGGGCAACGAATTCGATATTTGCTTTTATCTCGCTATCACTTAGTTCAACCGCTGGATCCACAATGTAATTGCCAATTACGGTCACCGCCTGGTGCAATTCAATGGATGCATTTGGATGGTCTTGAAGTCTGGCGAGCATGTCTGCCGCGGTGAGTTGTGCGGCGATGCTGCCGCGTGGGATGGATTCGAAGAGCATTCCATTGCTCCGGTGATGGCTGCTACATGGATTGTAGCATAGATGTTAATTGACTGGCGTTATTGATCTGCCATATCCAGCAAATGCCTTGCGTACTGCGCTGCCTGCCGCTCGTTGCAGTGCAGCGTATCGACCGCGTCCATGTAATGGTCATAGTGCCGCTTTTGCCACTCGGCTTTGTCGATTGGCGTACCCAGCTCTGCATTGATGCGCTTGAGCAGCGTTGCATCCGTTGGAATGACACGGCCTACACCACTGCAGCGACTGCACTCAAAAACCTTGCTGTACTTGCGGCTGTATACGCTGCCGGTACCGTGGCACTTGTCGCAAATGTGCGTGCCACAGACTTCATAGACTGCGCACTCTGCCATAGCGCTGGCCAAGTCGACCGCCTTCCCCATCGAAACAAGCTTTGCCGTTAACGCACCGACCAGCTTTGCCCGTGCGGTTTGGTCTTGGCTGATTTTGGCGTCAAGGATGCGAGCGCCGACCGGATGCGCGTGCTGGATTTGGCCAAGGATGCCGAGCACATCTTCGCCGGTCATTGGTTTGGCTGACTTCTTGAACATGAGTTCGCTACCGGTCACGCTCTTCGGCACTTGGCGCGTGTACAAGCGTTCAACTGTCATCGTCATAGCTGTGCATCCTTTGGTTTAACTTCGCTGATAACTACCAGGCACTGACCGCCTTTGATGATTTCGCCGCGTGACACGACCAGACGGTCGATTTGGCTGTCATCGATGTAAACGCCGGCATGCGTCATTGCGTCTAGGGCGGCTTTGATTCTGTTGTCGATATCCTGCACGCGCTTGTCGGCTGGATGGACAACCATTTCAACCTGCAGACGCCCTGATAGTTGCTTGTTTGCTCTGGCCTGCAAGACTGCGGCAATCACGTCGGTTCTGAATTGCTGGCCTTTGTCGCTGATGTAGACCGTAATCGGTGACAGCGGCTTTTGCGCGCTGCGCATGCGACTACCAAACTGGCGCGGCTTCTTGGTTGTTGCACGCCAGTAGCTGTTGATTGTCGGTGGCAAGGGTAGAGTTAGCTCAATCATGGGCGCCCCTTTTTGTTGCGTGCTGTAAAAGATTTAGGCTTTGCATGGAAGTGTTCGTAAGGAATGCTGTAGCACCGGCGAGATCTGCGTTTGGTGTGACGCTTGCCAAGCTTGATGCGATAGCCATCTTCGAAGCCGATGACCGCCTGTGTCATGGATGTGATGGCGGTTACGAGCGCTTGGTTGTTGATCATTCCGCACCGCCTTGATTTTGATAAGAGACAACCACAGGCGCGTTAGTTATCGTTAAATACCACGCCGTGGCTGGTGCAACCAACGCTATTAATAAAACCAACGCTGGCACTTCACCGTCTAAATTTTTACTAGCCCAAACAATAGCAACCGCGAAAAATGTTATGGCAAGGCAAAAAACAAGTGAAAAGATAAAACCGATTAAAGCCATCACTCCCCCCCTTCAATGTCATAGCTAACACCAGCTAAATCCAATGCGTATAGAAGCTCTGCGCTGTCATAGCCGCCATAAACGACTTCATGCTCTGGAGGTAGCTCAACAACCGGCACAGCTCTGCTGGCCTGCCATGCTTGCCAAGCAACATCTGTTACATGGGACTCATAAAAACCGTGCTTTTCTAAAAATAGAGTTGGCAAGCCCTCGGCGTTAGCCCAATCTTCGAACTGTTTTTGTAGTGGGCTCATGCAGCACCGCCTTTTCTAAGACGGATAATCAGGAGGGTTCCCCAGAAAGCCCAGTACAGCGCAAAGAGGATCAGCCCCGTAGCAACCTCAAACGCCGCACTGCTGCCATGCCCATAAAGCAGCACAGCCAACCATCCAGCCCCGCACAATGACAAGGCGAGCCCCAAAAACATTAAGAGAGTGACGGCTTTGTATTTGAGAGCTTTTAGCATCACGCCACCTCCCTAACCGCATTAACAGCACCGGCGATACCGGCCAATGCGGAGCGGCGCGGATCATCTTCAGGCAACAAGCGAGCGCTTGCTTGCAGCTCGTTAAATGCGTTGGACAGGTGGAAGCTCAGTTCAACTTCGCTTAATCCGGTCGGTTTTTCTTGTGAAAATTCGTTCATGCTAAATCTCCCAGTCGCTCTGTATTCGTTTTAATTTAACTACCTGCACCATCTCCCTTGCTCTTACCCTGTTCGTTTAATCTGGCTTGCGCTAGGCTCGTTATTTTTGATTTGAGCCTGCCGGTTCAGCCTGATAACGTTCAATCGTCTCCTCAAATCTTCCTTTTCATCACCTTCCTCCATCCTTGCCAGCCACGCTCTAATCTCGTCTGGCCGCTTGGTTTGCGTCATCGTGTGCGCTTCCATCCAGCGACGCTTGTCGAGCTCAATCGCTGCACGCTCCTCGGCTGGCAAATTGGCCAAGTTAGCGCCAGTTATCCGACTCATAGCGCACGACCTTCACGCCGTGCTGCTGCAATGGCTGCGTTCTCTGCTGCGCGCTGTGCGAGTTTTGTCGTTGGTGTGACGCCAGCTAACCAGGCAGGACGTGCTGCGCTGGTGTGGTCTGGCAATGCTGCGTGTGGCTCTGGCAATTGCTCGCCTGCCTGCAATCGCTTGACCCATGAGTCGTATTCGGCGCGAATGACTTTCTCGAAGGCCATGCCTGTGAGCTCACGGATTAGCGCCCCTTTGCGCATGCTGATTAACTTGGTCAGTGGGTGGCTGAACTCGTAGTCCTGTCCAGCGCACGCGCCGTTGCGTTCAACGATTTGCAGGTACACCGCGTCAAAGCTTGGCAATCCAAGTTCAGCCGGTGCTGGTTTGCACATGACTGCAAACTCGGCTGGGTTCGGTGCAAAGCGCTCTGTTGCTGCACGGCGTTTCAATGCCATCAAGCCGCGTTGCAGGCCTTGGGCGTCGACATGCTCGTCAAGCAAACATTCGGCGTATTGGGCCATCATCGCTTGCGTTTGCTCGTCGCTGCCGCAGTATTGGCTTGCAAACGTCGGGTGATACGCGGTCAGCGTTGGGAGCAGCGTGGCCATGAGTCGCTCAGTTCCTCGAGCCAGTTGCAGCGCGCTCTGCTGCTTCCTGAGCAAGTCGCATGGCTCGCTGTGTCGGTGACTCGTTGCGAGATTGCGTTGCAGAGTTTCTGCCGTTACCGGCGTTAGGTTTTGATTGCGTTGCATGTTGAACCTTCTCCCGTTGGCACCAGGTGCGCCACGCGTTTAGCCATTCGGATTTTGATTTGAGCGTGTTTGCGTTTGCGCCGTAGCAGCGAAACAAATCGAATCGAAGCTGGATCTCGTCGTCTGGTAAAATCAATCCAGTCGTTTGAGCCATTCGCAGGTGCTGAGCATCGAACTGAAGTTGTTCACCAGTGCAGTAATCACCAAAGTCCGTGTCGTCGTGAGTGGTGTTTTCGCCGTGGTCGAGCGGCGTTGAAAACTCGTCGTGCGCGTTTAGAGAGTTATATAGATGGTTAAGGTTAAGGTTAGCATTGCGTTCGTCATGCGTTTCCGATGCGTTCGCATTGCGTCCGCTATCATTTTCGGTAGCGGACGCATTGCGCTCGTATTGCGATTGCATAGAGTCTGCATTAACTTCAGAATGCGTTTGCTTTGCGCTTAATCCTTTACCCCAGCGAGTTTCTGCTGATTTTCTGGCCTTTTCTGACTTGGATTTGTAGCGCTCAATCTCTTCGCTGACGCGCCTATTTATCCAGCCTGCATCCGTTAAAATGAAAAACTCTTCTAACAGACCGCTAACCGTTTGCACTTCGTCGGCATTGCGAACGCATATCAGGCGACATACTTGCTTTATATCCGAAGGCAATGGTGATTCAGAATCATAAATCTTCATCAGTAGAGCCAGATACATACCTCGCTCTTCGTGCGTCAGATGTGATGTTTTCTTGGCAAAATCACCAATGTGGAAGCTGAAGGAGATCATTCATCCTCCAAAGCCGGTACAGCGAACCGCTCAATCATGTTGGCGACAAGAGTTGCCTGCTCTTTGCTTAGCAAGATTGAAACGGGTTCATCAATGCCAACCTGTTGCGTCAGCTCGATATCGCCATTGTCCAGCATGGAAATTTGGAGTGGATAAATACTTAGGCTTTTCATCAGAACCCTCCATTACGCCGCTTGTACTGCTCAAAATCATCGCGGCAGTCGCTGTCGCAGAAATGCGCGTTAGCTTGCACAGGCTCTTCGCACCAATGGCATTTGCCGGTATACGGCATGGTGGCTTTTCTGTGAGAAAGAGCTGCATCGATGGTCAGCTGCTCTAATGCTGCCGCTTGATCAAATAAATCAGGCATCTGATTCATCCCCCCAAGCGCGCACCTGAGCCTTTAACTCTGCATCTAACTGGAATAACTTCTCCACAGCTTGAAGAGTTGACTGGTGGATCTCCGCATAATCCTTTTCACTGATAACGCCGTCTGAACGCGCTTTGCGAACGGATGAAGCAAGCTGCCCTGAGGTTTCTTGAACAGTCAAAAGAACATCGGCAAATTCGTCGTCTGAAATCCCTGCCGATGGCACGCGAACAAGAACTTTTCTTCTTGAAGCTGCCCAAGCTCTGAGAATACGTTCATCACCAGTAAGCTCAGTGATAGCGACAGCTTCAGTGAGGTTTAAGTGGTGCGTATCAACATCGTTCGATAGCTTCGCAGCCAGCGTCTTTTCACTCTTACCCATCAAGCGAGATAGTTCGCTGACATTGAAGTCATCAGTGATAGATGCTGCAGCGGCCAATGGGCACTGAGTAATCAGGCTTGGTCTTCGCAGGTTAATTTTTGAAAACTTAAGTACAGTAGTTTTCATGCGGCATGCCTTCCTAAGTAGTCCGTTGGATTTACCCGAAGCTTTCCCTTGGTGCGAACCTGTAATTCGTAGGCTCTGCCTTTAGGGATGACTTCTGGCCAATTCACGACTGCAACATGGGAAATCCCAAGAAACTTTGCCGTTTCATTGGGGCCGCCAAAGTAAGATAGTACGTCTTGCTTGCGCATTGCTGTCTCCGAAAATGTAACTTTCAGAACTCAGTGTAACGTCAGTTACCAGACATCGCAAGTACATGTAACGGGTATTACAATGACAATTACACTGCTGCCGAGTAATCTTAATTACATGGAAACAAAAGACCGCATCAAAAAACTGCGCAGTGACGCTGGATTAACTCAGTCAGAGCTTGCTAAAAAGTGCTCGGTAAGTCGTGTTGCAGTAACTCATTGGGAGTCAGGCCAAAATGTTCCGAAAGGACAGAGCCTGCTCAACATCTCTATTGCTTTGGGTACAACACCGGAATATATTCTGCATGGCACAGGCCCAGTGCAGTATTCAGGTGAAGATCGCCAAGTACAAAATGGGAAGGAGTCAAACGTTACTGAGGTTGGTTCTATCTACGCATGGGATAGCAATACCGAGTTAGAGCAAGACGAAGTAGAAGTACCATTTTTCAAGGAAGTTGAGTTGTCTGCCGGAAATGGATCGTTAGTTCGCAAGGAAAATAGCGGATTTAAGTTACGCTTTTCTAAATCCACGTTAAGTCGATACAATGTTGAGCCTGAGTCTGCCGCATGTGTTGTTATATCAGGCGACAGCATGGAGCCAATGCTTCCCGATAAAGCTACAGTAGGAATCAACACTGCAAATGTTAAAGTCAAAGATGGCAAAATGTATGCTGTTGATCATGATGGTATGTTGCGAGTAAAGGTGTTGCATCGACTGCCAGGTGGCGGCTTGAAGCTTCGTAGCTTTAACCGAGATGAATACCCCGACGAAGATTATGACGCAGAA
Organism: uncultured Rheinheimera sp.; assembly: GCA_964437935.1. Taxonomy (GTDB): domain Bacteria; phylum Pseudomonadota; class Gammaproteobacteria; order Enterobacterales; family Alteromonadaceae; genus Pararheinheimera. The sequence continues at coordinate 30,000 of CAYTIQ010000001.1, read as the reverse complement.
CAGTCAAAAGCTATAAAGATACTTGGGGCTGTGTTTTGGTGCTCTTTCATGATTAGTCAGTAAGGCGGGATGTCCCGCCTTCTTATTTCCTGCTTATTGAACACACACTTTCAGTGTTTGATCACACCTAAAACCTACACCACATTGCGTGTCAAAATCGCATGAGCCTTTTGCCTTTGTATTGATTTTAATGCTGTTTGGATCTGGCATCACGTTAGGTTGCGGCAGGCCAAACTTGTTTACTGGCGTCAGGCATTGCCCTTGCCCTTGAAGCGGCCCTTTTATGCACTTGTTGCCAACACCGCATTCAAAATCACTAGCGCATCCATTCGGGGTATTTACTAATACCTTTTGAGGTTGTGCAGGCGGTGTAATTTTCACCGAAGTATACGGGGTTGGCGGAGGGGCATATGCCGTAGTTGGGTATTTTGCGTTTACTGCGGCGTTGCCGACTCCAACTAATGCGGTTGCCCATAAAGCTGCATTAGCTTCGTCTGCTTGCCTCTGTTGAGCTGCAGCTACTTGCCTCATATATTCTGTATATTGCTCAGCATACTGCACATCAACGTCTTTTTGCTCTTTTGCTCCGTCGTGATCAACTGAATATGAAAATTCACTGCCATTACATCCTTGTATGACGTCTGGTGACGCGCGCTCATAGCCGCTTGGCCACTTCATCACAACACCTCGCAACCTATAACAGCCGTTTTCATCTGTAACTGGATCGTTATACACAATACGAATCGGACCTTGCCCAAAGCTGGCGCCAGAAACCTGCTCAACCACTGTTGCGCCAGGCACATTCGAATTCCATGTTACATAAACCTGATTAGCACACCCAGTCGTCAGCACTACCAGTGCAGATAAGAACTTTTTCATTAAACCTCCATGTTTTCACCACAACTCTACGAATCAATGAAAATCCTTTCAATGTAATTTTAATAACATTATTTGTTGACAACCCAAGTAACGGGAGTTACCTTTACAGCATAATGTTACGTTAGTTACCAAATAGAGGGTTTCAACATGTTACTTTCCACTCGACCAACTCGCGAAAAGCACAAAGCTGAACTGAAACTACTGCAAAACCTGCGCATGGCTGCACTGATTGCTGGTCATAACGTATCTGAAAGCCCACGCGTACAGGTTCGCGCTGCTGAATTACTGCGCCATTTGCACGTGAATTTACCGTCACCAGAATTTGCATCGGCCTACATGCACCATGCAGGTGAGCTGGCCGACGGCATCGTTATAAAAGTCGATCACGACATGAACGCGGTGACTATCAAACACGTGACTACTGACAACGTGATCAGCCTTCAAAAGATCAGCGTGAACACCACAAAAGGCGGTGTGCAATGAGCAGCAACACCTTTCAAATCACATTAGAGCGTCAAGACATTCTGGCGCACTACCAGCAGTTGGTATGGAACGTCGAGGACTTGCGCGCGTCGCGCTGGCCATCAGCTGAAGAGCATGGCCAAGCGGTTAACGCTGCAATCGATGAACAAGTGGCGTTTCGCGATCTTCACGAAATCACAATTCAAGAGCTGACAGCTTGGCGCAACCGCAAGTCACTGAAAGCGACGTCCGTGACGCAAGCAGTCGACATGTTAAGTGCTGCAATTGGAGCTTCAAAATGAACGCTATCACCGGTTTTCACGACATTATTTTTGACGACGAACAGGAAATTATTCTGGACGTGCCTGAGACATTCCGCGGTGTTGGCATCTACTACAGCATGACCAACGAGGACTATCACAGCGGCCCTGGCATTTCCAAAAGCGGCTTAGACATGATTGCTGCTAATCCATCCTCTTTTGTGTGGAGCAAGAAAGCGCCTGTCGACCATGCTGCACTAGCCGCTTTGGACTTTGGTACCGCACTGCACTGCGCGTTGCTTGAACCATCTGAATTTGAAAAGCGCTTTGTGATGGCGCCCGAGTTTAATCGCCGCACCACTGCAGGCCGTGAGCAAGAAGCGGAATTCATGGCTCATGCCTATCAACAAGGCTTTACACCGCTGACGGCTGAAGAAGCTAAGAAACTTAGCATTATGCGTGACAGCGTCATGGCGCACCCTGTTGCACGAATGATTTTCGAAGCAGAAGGCCACAACGAAGCCAGCATCTACTGGAATGACGCTGAAACAAACGAGCTGTGCCGCATTCGTCCCGACCGCATGCCACTTATCAACGGCTTTGGTCCTTTGATTGTCGACGTGAAGAAAATTGACGGCATGGACCGCTTTGCAAAGCACGTCGCTGAATTCCGGTACCACGTTCAAAACGCGATGTACTGCGACGGCTACCAGGCGCACTTCGGTGAAATGCCTGAGTTCTGGTTTCTGGCCGTTAGCAGCTCAATCTCGGCTGGCCGCTACGAAGTCGACGTCAAACGCCTAGACCCTGAATTTTTGGCTGAAGGTTACGAGCTGTACCGCCGTGACTTAAACGCCTACGCCGCATGCCGCCAAGCCGATGATTGGTTGCATGTAAGCCCAGTTAAACGCCCACGGTGGGCCTAATTAATCAAATACTCATTTGGAGAATGCTATGAGCGCAGTAACAGTTGCAGAAACTAAATTCGACCAAACAATGGTTCAGCAATCACACACAACAATGCTGTTGATGAACCCTGTTGCAATGGAGCAAATCTACCGTTTTTCGGAAATGATGGCTTCAGGTAAAACCGCAGTGCCAGCCCACCTTCGCGGAAATGTTGCTGATTGCATGGCCATCACTATGCAAGCAATGCAGTGGCAATTGAACCCATTTGCGGTCATGCAAAAAACCCACGTTATCAACGGCGTTCTGGGCTATGAAGCTCAGCTAGTTGCTGCAGTCATCAACAGCAGCGGCGTTGTAGTTGATCGGTTCCACTTTGAATGGTTCGGGCCTTGGCAGAACGTCGTTGGCAAGTTCGAAATTCGCAAGGGTGATAAAGGCGAATACCGCGTACCAGGCTGGAAACTTGCCGATGAAGCAGGCTGTGGCGTGAAAGTTTGGGCAACAATCCGAGGAGAATCTGAACCGCGCATTTTAGAGCTGCTTTTATCGCAAGCTCGCACTCGCAACAGCACTTTGTGGGCTGACGATCCCAAACAGCAAATCGCATACCTCGCACAGAAGCGCTGGGCTCGACTATACGCCCCTGATGTGATTTTAGGTGTTTACTCACCAGACGAGCTGAACGACCACAGCAACGAACCGCGTGACATTAATCCGGTACCAGAATCTGCAGCGCCAGTGCAACAACGTACCAGCGGTCTAGCGTCGTCTATCAAAGCGCGCAGCGCAGCCAACCAAGCCGCACCTGTTGAAGCTGTTGCAGAAACAGTGGCAACTGATGACGGCATCATCATCGATGACGAACCAACCATGTCAGCAGAAGCGCAGAAGTATGAAGCAATGCTGTTTGACTGCACCGAACACCAACACTTGGTTGACTGGCAAGCACAAGTAAAAGCCAAGTTCCCAGCCAATTCACACGACTACATCGAACTTGTGAAGAGCTACAAAACTCGTCGCGAACAACTGATGCAACAAGCTAACTAAGGAGAAACACCATGTCTGCAGTCGAAGTATTAGCACCAGAAGTAATGCCGGTACCAGCCACGGCTGTTATCAAAGTTCAGTCAGCGCCGGCCATGATTAACGTGAACTTTGCACAAGTTCGCGAATCGCTGGCCAATCAGTTAGCAAAGTACGACCTGGTTGTCACAGCCGACACTCTGGCCGACGCCAAGAGGCTGGCCACTGAACTGAACAAATACGCGACCGAGTTCGACAAGTGCCGCAAAGCTGCTGTTGAGCAAGTTAGCGGCCCTATCAAAGAGTTCGAAGCTCAAATGAAAGAGTTGATTGCGATGTGTAAGGACGGTCGTCAAAAGCTGATTGACCAGACGCAGCGCTTTGAAGAAGAAACGCTAGCCACTATTCGTGATTTATTGGGTGAAACATTGGGCCGCGAATGGGACGCGCATTCTGTCTCTGCAGAATTCCGCAAGGCCAACATCAAAGACTTGGTTTTGCTTGGCAGCATTACATCAACCGGCAAGCTGACCGCTAAAGTCGCCAACGAGCTCAAAGCTCGCGCCACCGATGATAAGGCCGCCGAGAACCGCATCAAAATGCGTTTGATGGAATTGGAAAACGCCAGTTACCGCGCCGGCTTGAAAGCGCCGCTGACTCGCGCACACGTCGAAGTATTCCTGTTTGCAGCTGATGACGAATACAGCCAGCGCCTACAAGCAATGATGACGTCGGAAGTTCAACGCCAAGAACAAGCTGAAACAGCCATGCGTCAGCAAATGGAATTGGAACAAGAGCGCAATCGCCAAGCGCAAGAAGCCGCAGAGCAACGCGTTCGAGAAGCCAACGAGCGCGCGCGTCAAGCAGAACTAGCCGCGCAAGAAGCCGCTGAACGTGCGCAACAAGCAGCAGCTCAGGCTCAAGCCCAGCAATCAGCACCAGCTGAACAGGCTCCGCAAGCCGTCCAGCAAGCTGCAGCACCGCAAGCGTCTGTGACCAAAGTGTATTACGCGCCAATGAATGAAAAGCGCGTGTCGCTAAACACGCCCGATTTCGAGCAATCCGTTCAGGCCGCAATCAATGCACAGCAAACCGATGGCCTGCAGTACGGCATCTACACAAAAGCTGATGGCCTTGTCGGTATCGTCCACGGCGGTCGCGTTTTCTGGAGAGCATAACCATGACACTACCTCTAATCGTCAATCAAAAGACAGCGGCCAAATTGCTGGGTGTATCTGAGTCGACCATCTGGCGCTGGCGCCAGAGCGGTCAGCTCATGCCGGTACCGCAATTTAAAACACCGAAGTTTTCCGTAGCTGAGTTAAGCAAATTAGCAGGAACACCACTGGAGCAAGCAGCATGAACACAAAGCGTCCACATCACCGATTCAAACCGGTCTTGATCCCAGCCACAACAATGGCGACTGGTCCAATTCGCCACGGGTTAGCTGTGATTGCATACGACGAGCGCGCCAACTGCTGGCTACTACCCGTTGGTCCAAACCAGAAAGACCGACGCGTCTATGACGAGTCACTGGCGCGTGAATTCGCAGTCCGCCTGAACGATATCCTCAGTCATTATCCGCAGCTTGCTGCGCGTTTGGATAAGGTGGCAGCATGAACTTGGCAGCCAATAACCAGATTTCAATGTTCCCGCTTTTCGGCGTAGTTGACCACCCTGACGCGGCTAAATACAACGCTGCCGTTGACGTGTGGGCTGATAAGTTTGGTATGTACGCCAAGCTAGATGTCTTTACTCCGAATATGACCAGCACACGGCAAACCTTTGATCAGCTTGAGCAATTAATTGATGCAGTAAGCGATGAAAACACAGTCAAGGATCTTTTGAGCATCGACACGGGCTTTCGTGGCTTGAATGTTGTTTTGAAAAACTACGTATCCAGAGCCCAAATGAGTGCTTTTGACAGAGCTACCCGAGCAAACACGCAACGGTCATTGGCCGCAAAGGCTGAACACGAAGCCCAGTCAGCTGCCAGTTTGGAGCGTCAAAAAGAGCGGCTTGCACAGCTGGACTTAAAAGAAAAGTTATTGGCACATGAAGGCGAATTCAAAACAGAAAAGGCTGCTCGCAGTTCATCACTTATCAAACAAGCCGAAGCTATTGAAGGTATTGCTCCAGTCATAACCGAGAAGAAGACGTTTGTGTGGAACAGAAATGTAAGTGTGCTGGAGCAACAAAAGGGTGTCATTTTGAATAAAGATGGCAAATCCGACCAAGGCCACTTTGTTTACTCATACACCCTGACTTTTGAAGAGGTGGCAGCATGAACGCAATCGACTTATTTGCAGGCCTTGGCGGCTGGTCAACGGGCGCCAAGCAAGCTGGTGTCAATGTGTTGTGGGCAGCAAATCACTGGCCATCTGCTGTTGAGTGGCATGCGGCAAACCATCCTGACACCACACACGCCTGTCAGGATCTGCATCAAGCTGATTGGACACAAGTACCAAGCCATGACCTTTTGTTAGCAAGCCCATGCTGCCAAGGCCACAGCAAGGCTCGCGGGAAAGCGTCAGGCAATCCGCAGCATGATGCTAGTCGCTCGACCGCTTGGGCAGTTGTATCTGCTGCAGAAGTGCATAAGCCAGAAGCTGCGATTATTGAAAACGTACCGGAGTTCACTGACTGGGCTTTGTACCCAGCGTGGGCTGCAGCCATGAACGCCTTGGGCTATCAGCTGGCACCTCATGTAATTGATTGCGCCGACCTTGGTGTGCCACAGAATCGTGAACGCTTGTTTATCGTTGCTACACGCAGCAAAGCACCGCTGTTTCTGAACCTGCCGAAGTTCGAACACGTGCATGCAACGAGCTTTATCGATTTTAACTCTGGCCGCTGGTCGCCCATTGATAAACCTGGTCGAGCTCAAGCCACTCTGGAACGTGTAGCTAATGGCCGAGCCATCCATGGTGACCGCTTTGTAATGAGCTACTACGGCAACACCAAAATTGGCCGCTCGCTGAATCGCCCGATCGGAACCATCACCACACGTGACCGCTGGGCTGTTGTTGACGGTGACCGCATGCGAATGCTTACCGCTGATGAAAACCTGTTGGCAATGTCATTCCCCAGCGACGTTAAACGACCAGCAAGCCACAAGCTTACTGTCCACATGGCTGGCAACGCGGTTCCGCCGCTGGCTGCTCAACGAATCATTCAAGCATTGAAGGTGGCAGCATGAACCGCGACGCATACCGTACACCACCGGAGCTGTTTGCCGCTCTGGACGTTGAATTCAACTTCAAAATCGACGTGGCAGCCAGCAACGAGAACATGCTTTGCAATTTCCGTATCACTGAAGAAGAAAATTGCTTAACCACTGATTGGTTTGCTGCTGCAGGCATGATCGGCTACACCGGCTGGTTTGCTTGGATGAATCCACCATACAGCGAAATCGGTCCGTTCGTTAAGCGTGCTGCTGATATGGCTGCAAAAGGTATCGGCTGCGTAATGTTGGTGATGGCCGACACAAGCGTTGGCTGGTACGCCGAAGCAATCAAAACCTGCAATGAAGTTCGCCTGGTCACTGGTGGCCGCATTAGCTTTCTGGATCCAGTTACTGGCAAACCAGCAGCTGGCAACAACAAAGGCAGCATGTTTTTAATCTGGCATCCATTCGGACGCACCGCACCAATCGTTAGCCACGTTGACCGCGACACGCTTTTAGCCGCTGGCCGTGAGCTGATTGCACTGAACAACCAACCAGAATTGAACGCGGCCTAGTGCCGCTGGAGTGAGATATGAGCGACATAATTAATGCACTAACGAGTGCTCCACACGGTGCCACACACATCGGTTTTTATGGTGACGACATCATCTTCATCAAGGAGCATGAAGAAGCGCGCTCCGATGCTTGGGGTATTGAATCTACGCAATGGCAGGAGATTGAAGATTTTGACGTCTCTTTGATTTATGGGGTTCGTGCTATTAAGGATGTTAAGATTGAAGCTGAATTGCTTAAGCAGATCGAGCTAATCAAAGCCGAGCGTGACGCACTGGCGCGCGAAGTAGACGCAGCCAACGACCGCAACGCTGAATTGATTGAAGAGCGCGATGCTTTGGTGGCACAGCTGGCAAAGATTGACCGCGCTTGGGCTGACGCTGGGGGCTGGCCGGACACTGCGGAAGAAATAGAAGAAATATGCGGCGCGATAACAAGCAGCCCGCAGCAATGCCTTGCAAAGCTTAAAGCGCAAGTAGCTAACGACGTTGCTGTCTATATCTGCGACAGAGCAATTAAAAGTGCTGTATTGACAAGCAATGTTATTCAATTCGCATCTGAATACGCCACCACAGTGCGCCAAGGCGGTGCGGAATGAGTGCATTCTCCCAACACGGCCAGCTCCGCTGGCTGGCGTGGCTCGGTATCGGTGCCGTGCTGCACCTGTGCGCCATCCTGCTGAGCTGGCTACTGTGCCGCAGCATCGACCTGTCACTTTTAAATCCGCTCAGCTACAGCGATTTTGGCTGGCTTCTGACCATTGCCTGGTACTGCGGCTGGCTTTGGTTGTGGGTGAATGAATGAAGCGTATCGACCAAATTGGGCACAACGGCAACACAGGCGACCACTACGACACCGTGCAGATTGGCCGCTTTGTTTACCGCAAAGGACCAAGCCACTACGCCGAATATCTGCACGTTAAAACCGGTGACTGGCGCGAATCGGCCAGCGTCACCAATGAACAATTGAAACAACACATGGGGGATGCATGAGATACACAGCACAACAAATCAAAAACTGGGAATTGAACCGGCATAAAGATAACAAGCCTGCTCGGGCAGAGAACCGCACCACGCTATGGCAGCGGATCAAACATGGCTGGATGGTTGTTATGGGCTGTTACGACGTAGTGGATTGGGAGTAATACAATGGCCATTAATTTATTCGTTGCAGGTGGCAATATCGGTCGCGATTGCGAAGTACGCGTAACACCGGCAGGCAAACATATCGCGACATTTCCGCTGCCTGTGAAACAAGGTTATGGCGAGCATGAGAAAACAAGCTGGGTGCAATGCAAGCTGTTTGGTGGCCAAGCGGAAAAGCTACCAAACTACCTGCTAAAAGGCGTAAAGGTTGTTGTGCAAGGTGAATTTGTGCTCGAAGAATGGGAAGGGAAAGACGGTCAGAAACGTCAAACTCCGACAGTGATCGTCAACAGCATAGAATTTATCAGCCAAAATAATCAGGCTCCGCATCCAGCCAAGACGCCGCAAGCAGCTCAGGCTCAAATGCCAATTACTGGCGGTTACCACAACAACACTAAAGGCCAGCGCATGCCTGACCCATCGAACATGAACGGCGCATCTATGCCGCCTATCGACTTTGAAGATGACATACCGTTCGCGCCACTGTGGCTCGAATGCCGTCGCATGCTGCACTGTATTTGATGCTTGATTGAACATTCAGTTGATGTAGCATACTTTTTTCCGTGGCTGGATAGCTCGCAGCGCATCAGTGCGAACCCTGATGCACCAGTTTATTGGTTTGGTGTCTGTAAAGCGCGTTCGCGGGAGCGACGATAGGCCAGCGTGTGCTAGCAAAATTACCATCAGACACCAAAGCCAATGAGCTGAAAAGCTAACTGTGACTTGCCAGGTAGTGTGCAAGCAGCAAAGCCGCTGATGCGTTATGAGGAATCATGCTGATGGTTCGAAACCGCGGTGTCAGTAAGTCAACTTAAAAACTAGCAATTCTTATCATACATCGACATATCTTCGATTCTTTCAAGTCTATCAGCGCAATCTTTGCAGCCAGTGAATGACGATGGTCTTGGAGTAAAAATCTGTTTGCTGGATCTAAATCCCTTGGTTGGATTTACCGTTCCCTGAAGTAGTTTTTGGGTGAATTTTATGTCAGGTCTAAGATTTCGGACCATATGTTCAAGTAAGTCGAGCTTATCGCTATCGACCTTTGGCCCAAGCTTAAAAGATTTAACCTTAATTGGAATGAATGACCTTTCTGTTTCAACAACTCGATATTCTCTCTCATACTTCCATGGATTAAGTTTGAAGCACAGAAGCTGTATGAGGTTATCTTGGTTTATTTCTGACCCGTCCCATTTGGGATGAGATTTGTACTGTACCCTCTGAGCGCTATAGCTTGAATGCAACTCAAAACCGATCAGGCAACCTCGACCGCCATCTGCGTAGTGAGCCCACATTAATTCGCTATCATCTTCCGTTGTAAAACTGGCGATTCTGGCTCTTTGTATTGCAGCTTCCCATTCAGCATGTTGCTCTTTTTGTACATTTTTATCGGCTTTAATTAACCCTTCCATGGGATCATTAAGTTCTGATAGCTTTGCCGCGTAAAGCCTGTCACGAACTAACATATCGAATATGAATTCAAAATTATCAAGTGATTTGTACTTGTAGAAAACATGTCTGTCAGTAATTTGTGTTCTGCGCATATCAGACCCTCTTCAGCTCTAGCACATTGCTATATTGCTCTGGATTCCGAATGCGCTGAATACGCTCCCACCACGCACTATAAGCCGCTGCTTGCTCAGGCAGGTAGTTGTAGTGGTCATACGTTCCCCAGTCGCCAGGCAGCTTGTGGCCAAGCATGATTTCAGCGACATGCGGTGAGCAGATGGTCGACATGTTTGACCGGCACGTTTTGCGCAGTGCATACAATGACCAATGCTCCATTTCGATTTTTTTGTTTTTGCGCACCCACTGAATGATGTTGCCAGGCAAGGCAATAACAGCTGACCGACTCAGGCATTCGTTGCTATCGCGGTTAGTGATCAGGTGTTCGCAATTTGACAATGCCATAAGCTGTTTCAGCAATGGCACCACTTCGGGAATGATTGGACGAATTAGCGGCTTGCCAGTTCTATCACCGGTCTTGTGCTTCTCAGGCGGCACCGTCCAAGTCATCGCTTCAAAGTCAAAATCAGAACGCTTTGCTTCGCGCAGTTCCATTGGTCGGCATCCGTAAAGCAGCAACAGCTCCACGAACATCGCATTCTTCGGTTCCATGCGGCTTTTCTCGCAAGCTTCCAATACCAGACGGATCTCATTGTCATTTAAGTTGCGAGTGTTGATCTTGTCCTTGATCTGCAGGTCGGTCGATGCAGAAATCTCAATCAGTACGTTTGTCGGACACAAATGACGACGTCTGGCCCACGAATAAAACTGCTTGGCATTTACTAAGATCCGTTCAGCAATTCGCGGCTTTGCATCTGAACCTTTACTGAGAGGTTCCAAAACTTCAAGCCACTTTCGAAGAGATATCGATTCAAGTGGTAAGCTGCCAATTTCAGGAAACACGTGGATTTGAAAACTTCGGCGGATCTCATGGTGACCTTTTTTGGCGGTTACTGCATATGCGTAATACCAATCGTCGAACAATCGCTCTAGCGTTGCTTTTTGAGAATCAATAATTTCGATGCGTTCAATTTTTTTGACAATGCGCGGATCTTTTCCTTGCTCAAGTTCAGCGCGAAACCGGATAGCTTCTTTGCGCGCGTCAGCAAGGCTCATTAATGGATAAGTGCCAATGTCACACCGAGTCATCTTCCCTTCGTAGCGGAAACGTATCTGGAATTTAACTTTGCCCTTCGGGCTTATCCGCACTGACAGACCATCCTGATCTGCTTTTTCCATCACGCCTTCGCGCTCGCGTCCACTGTTAGCACGTAGCCAGCTGTCTGATAACGACATGATTCAGCACCTTAAAATTTCAATTATGTACACAATAGCCGAAAACATGATTTTCTGTACACGGCTATGTAATCGGTTTGCTCGAATGCAAATGCAAGGTTTTGCATTGGGCTGGAAAATTCAGGCGGTGATTTTTATTTACTGGACAGTGATTTGCAAGGTGTCAGAAAAGGATCTGAAAAGGTATGCAAACTTTTAAATTAAAGGCAGATATTGGGGTGAGAGATGATCGCGAACGTGCGGCGTTTATTCACTTCTTCAAGAAATTGTGCACTGGCCATGCCTGACGAAATCCTGCTGTGGTTTAAAGACGAAAAAAATGGCGCAGATTATAGCAGTATGCCTGCTCGCTTACACGGAAAAATCAGGTGAATTGTCAGACAACCGCCGACATTCAACCTAATGCATGACCATCCACACCATTGGCATGACTCTTTGCTTGACGTATCTATGAGTGCAACCTACATTCAATAAAAAGGACAAATGAGACACATGGGTCAAACAGGCTGATTTCTGTGTCTATTGCCTAAAAAATTTGCTGGAATTCTTCGTGTCATCGGCATTCCACAAACAAAGCGCCAAAAAAGGGCTATGGTTGAACTAACGCTGTCGTGTCAGCACTTTGGGAGGTTCACATGTCGCTTGCTATTACCATCGCAGACGACTCGCTCTTGTCGCGAAAAAATGTTCGAAAAGCAATACCCACAGAACTTGATGCCATGATTTCCGAAGCCACTAATGGTGTCGAGGCCTTGGCGCAAGTTAATGCCGGCAATGCCGAGTTGTTGTTTCTTGATTTACAAATGCCGGTATTAGATGGTTTTGGTGTTTTAGAGGCTTTACAAAAGCAAAATGCCAATACCATTGTGATCGTCATTAGTGCAGATATTCAGCCGCTTGCAGTTGAACGTGTGTATAAACTTGGCGCCTTTAAATTTTTACAAAAACCACTGGATCCGACACAACTCCGCGCAGCGCTCGTTGAGGTAGGTTTGTTATGAACAATCCGATGTTAATAAACGAATTACAACGTGACGCGTTACAAGAGATCATGAATATCTCGATGGGACAAGCCGCCAATGCCTTGGCGCAATTGATCAACATCCGAGTCATTTTATCGATCCCAAAAATTAGCATGACCACGCCCGATGGCTTACATCATTTGTATGAAGCCCAGACACCACATCATTTTGCTCGACAGTCCTTCTTAGGCGATATGCACGGCGAGGTCATCTCAATGATCAGTGCCGAGGGCTGCAAAGAACTTGGCGAGGCCATGAGTTATGACCAGCCCATGGACCATAACAGTATCAATGAGTTGGTATTAGAATTAACGAATATTTTAGCCGGCGCTTGTTTAAAAGGGATGGTGGATCAACTCGGTAGCCGGCTTCATCTGGCGGCACCATCGTTGTTTGAACCCACCCAGCAGGTGCAAAGTAATTACAACTGGCACCATGCATTATTGTTAGAAATTTTGTTTGCACTCGAGCACATCAGTTTTTCTTCTCGCGTGGTGATTTGCTTGGACGAGACGTCGATTGGCGTGTTAGCCGGTAAATTAAACGAAATGTTGGATTAACTGCAAAGAATACCGTTGGCAGTAGTCGCTGTGCTACGAAGGAGGCCATATGGATCGACAACAGCTATTTCAAGACGTCGTTAGCCAATTGGCTATCGGGGTTTGTATTGTCGACAGTAGCTACAACCTCCTGTATTGGAATAACTTTTTTGCCGATCGACTGCAAATTCCACTCGAGCACGTTGAAGGAAAATCCATTTTAGAATTATTTCCTGATCAAGCGACCTTTTTAAAACGCAAGCTGCAAAGTGTGTTTGTGTTAAAAAACGCAACATTCTCCTACTGGGAACAGCGACCTGTCGTGTTTCAGTTCAACAGCAGTCGCCCTATCACTGGCGAAGAATGCCAGATGTACCAAAACGTTGAGATTTATCCAATTTTTAATGAAAGTAATGCAGTGGAACGGGTGTGTTTGACGGTCTACGACATGACGGTCACCGCCAGCTATCATCAACAACTGACCCGCTTGACCGAGCAACTCGAAGCGGAAAAACATCAACAGCAACTATTGATCAATAAATTAGAAGAAGCCCATAACCAACTGTTGCAATCGGAAAAAATGGCAGCAATAGGTCAACTTGCAGCAGGTGTGGCACATGAAATAAATAACCCTGTGGGATTTATTTTTTCCAATCTCCAATCATTGCAAGACTATTTAGCTCGCATGCTCAAATACACCGAGTTATTGAGCAAAATTGTCGATAAGGTACCGCAACCCTCATTGCATCAATTAAAGGCTGAATATGTGCAACGTAATCAGCTTGCGATGGTGCTGTCCGATTGTCCTGACTTACTTGCGGAATCTTTAGAGGGCGCCGAACGGGTCATGGCGATCGTGAAAAGCCTGAAAGAGTTTTCCCACGTGGATAGCACAGATTGGCTGGCAGTCGATATTACCCATGGTATTGAAAGCACCTTAAGAGTCATTAGCAATGAATTAAAATACAAAGCGGAAGTGCTTCGGCACTACCCTGCCGACTTGCCATTACTCTATTGCCAACCTATGCAATTGAACCAAGTGTTTATGAACTTGTTGGTCAACGCTGCCCAAGCCATGGATAGCTTTGGCCGCATCGACATTGACGTCAGCTATGATGAAACGGCAATTCAGGTGCGAGTTAAAGATTCTGGTAAAGGCATCTCTGCAGAGCATATGAAGCGGATTTTCGAGCCTTTTTTCACTACCAAACCTGTAGGGCAAGGCACAGGACTTGGTTTATCGCTGTCTTACACCATCATCAGTCGCCACAAAGGAACAATTCAGGTCGAAAGTACCGTTGGGGTCGGCACGACCTTCATCGTCACTTTACCGCTACGCTCTGAAGACCAAGTGCGTATGGATGAAGAGCAGTTCCAGTTGCAAAAACATGGGGGTGCCTGATGAATCAAACGCGCATCCTGCTGGTTGATGACGAACAGAATATTCTTAAGTCGTTACAGCGCTTGTTGATCACGGAACCCTATCTACTGTTTAGCGCGACCAGTGGCAAAGAGGCTTTAGAGCTGCTGCAACGAGAAGCGGTGGATGTCATTATTTCAGATATGCGAATGCCTGAAATGAATGGAGCAGAATTAATGACCCAAGCGGCGGTCCATTATCCAGACACCATGCGGATCATTCTGACCGGGTATGCCGACATCCCCTCCACCATGCAAGCATTAAACGAGGGCCACATCCATCGCTACATGCAAAAACCGTGGGATAACGTGCAACTCAAAACCACATTAAAAGGATTGATTGAACAACAACGTTTAATGCGGCAAAACAAGCTTTTACAACAGCAGCTGACCCATGCAAGTAAAGCTCTTTATAAAGCTAATCAACAACTTGAAGCTATCAATCATGAACTTGAACACAAGGTGCAACAACGCACAGCCAAACTTAAAGCAACCTTGCTTGAACTTCATCACGAACAGCAGGCGACCTATAAAGTGCTCTACAATGTGGTGAGTATCAACCCAGACATCGATGGTGGGATCGCGCAAAATGTAAGCGAGTTATGCCGCGATTTAGCCACTCGCCTAGGGCTAGATAAACGTCAGATTGAGGATATTGCGTTGGCTGGCCTGTTGTTTGAATTAGGGCTTTTGGGAATAACAACCAGCCTGTATCAAAAACCCTTTCACAAGTTAACGTCTGCCGAACGCGCTATTTATATGCGTCATCCACAGCAAGCGGCTTTGATGCTCGCACCTGCAGAGCACCTGCACAACGTGACGGACGTGATCGCCAATCAATACGAACGGTATAACGGAGGCGGCATCCCCAAAGGGCTTGCTGCTGATTCCATCCCTATCGGGGCACGCATTCTTGCGATTGCAAGAGACTATTGGGGCTATCAGCTCGGGCGTTTGGGTAAAGATGAATTAACGCCAGCCAAAGCCTTGCTCCAAGTGAAGCTGCAACAAGGCACCAGTTATGACCCACTGATCGTCCGCGAACTCGCCAAAGTGTCCTTGCATGATGTGATGGCATTTAAAGACCATAGCCAGCATCACCTTAGTGTTGAACAATTGGAAGTTGGTATGGTCCTGCAACGCGCCTTGTTTAATTCGCAAAAGATCCTAATTTTACCAGAAGGCCATACGTTGACCCAAAATTCAATCCAACGGCTCAAAGCGCTGTCGGCGAATAGTACAAAACCACTCGCTATTTACGTCACCAAACCTGGTGAACAGCAGCACTTGATGCAACAAGTTGTTCTGGATAAAGCCCTAGTTTCTTAAAAAGTAAAACATCACAAGGTCGATATGTCTGAAACAAAATCGCTCCCGCGCGTGCTCTGTGTGGATGATGAAGTCAATATACTAAAATCGTTACAACGGACCTTAATGTCCCCCAGCTGGGAGTTGATGTTTGCCGACTCGGGCGCCAAAGCACTGGAGATCATGGGCCAACTGCAAGTGGATGTGATTGTTTCTGATATGAAAATGCCTGGCATGACCGGCGCCGAGTTACTTGAACAAGTGGCGCAAAGTTATCCCAACAGTTATCGAATTTTATTATCAGGCTATGCCGATAACAATTCATTGATGGCCGCCATTAACCAGGGAAAAATCCAACGTTATTTGCAAAAACCTTGGAGTAATGAAGAACTAAAGATTTGTGTCCAAGATGGTTTAGAACAAGTCCGTTTACAGCGTCAAAACAAACTGCTGCAGCAACAACTGATTATCGCCAATAAGCAATTAAAATCAGCCAGTCTAAAACTCGAAGAACAAGTCAATCAGCGAACAGCACAGCTGCGCGCAAGTTTGTTGCAAATGCGTCAAGAGCAAGCGGCTTGCTTAACTATCATGTTCGATATGTTAAGTAGCATCCCCAATTATCAAACTGGTTTTGCGCAAAACGTCAGTGATCTATGTCTAAATCTCGCTACGCGCTTAAAACTAAGTAAATCTGACATTGAGTTTTGTGGTCAAGCCGGCTTATTGCACGAAATTGGCTATGTTCGTCTAGCCCCTGAAGTGCTCGCAAAAGCCTTTACACCGATGCAGCCCTTAGAGCATAAGGATTTTTTGCAGCATGTTCTTCACGGCAAACAAGTACTCAGTGCCTCCAAAGGCTTAAATCCTGTGGCACTGATGATTTACCATCAATATGAGTCGTATAGCGGTTCTGGACATCCTGAACATCTGTTGGCCGCCAACATTCCGATTGGTTCGCGAATTTTAGCGGTTGCAAGAGATTATTGGGCCTGGTTAATGGGGCGTCGCAGCAGCGAGGCCGTGACGCCTGGGGATGCATTCCAGCGCATGAACGAGCAAGCGAAAAAACTGTATGACCCCGACATCTTACGCGAATTAAGAAAAATTGCGTTCCATGTCGGAAGCGCCTTACAGGCCGATCCAAAACAAGGCATTGCACTTCGACAACTTGCGCCTGGCATGGTGTTAAAGTTTGCGCTTTACGATAACAACAAACAAATGCTTCTGCCTGAAGGCCATGTATTTACAGCACAAAGTGTTAAAGATATCCAAACACTGGGCCGAGACATGAACCCACCGCTGCTGATCTTAGTGCATAGCCCAACTCATGATGCTGTGAAAGTCGAATTGTCCCAAGCGGAATTGGATAAAGCGCTGGTTACGCCCGACTTTAACTAACCGAGGGTGATGTAGGAGATGCGGCACGTTGCATGACGATTGCATCTTCACAAGCGGTAGCGCTGCGATAATAATTGCGTCGACGACCACATTCGATGAAACCAGCACTTTGATACAATGCAATGGCTGGAGCATTGGATGCCCTGACTTCCAGAAAGAATTGTTCCGCGCCGAGCTCAATCCCACGTTGCACAAAGTGCTGCAGTAAACGTCGCCCCAGGCCCTGCCCTTGGTGCAATGGGTGTACCGCAATATCAAACAGACTTGCCTCGCCGGCTAAATATTCCGCAATATAAAACCCAACCACCGCTTCGGAATCCGACAGTATCACTTGGTTGAAATAACGGTCGCTGAAACAACTTTCGAATAAAGCTTCGCTCCAAGGGTGGCTTGCCGCAGCTTGCTCGATTCCCACCAGCACAGGGATATCGTTGTGAACGGCAGGACGTATCCTCATACCGAGGGCGCCTGCTGACATAAAGAATGCCAAAGTTTACGTTTAGAGGTGGCATCGAGTTGCGTTGGTAGGTACAGCTGTTGATCCATCAAAAGTGGTGTTGGACAATCGCTGTGCACCCACACCTCAGTCGTCTGATGGTTGTTGGCGAACATCGCCAAAGCTCGATGCAAATCATCACGCAGACCGCTAGCGGGCATTGGCTGCCAATCCAGGGTAGGTATCTCAGTTGAGTCTGATTGTTCGGCGTTGTGTGGCGCTAAAGAAATAGCAAAATCGACACCATCAGGCTGCATTGATAATTGCAGTTGAATAATGCCGAGTCGCTGTAACAAATGTTGTTGAGCCGCTGAGTATGTCATGGTCAACCTAAGAATTGGCAGGGGCAGAGGGATTCGAACCCCCAACCATCGGTTTTGGAGACCGCTGTTCTACCAATTGGAACTATGCCCCTATCGAATGAGAGCCCATTATACAAAGGGTTAGCTAAAGGTAAAGCAAAAAACATCCGAGTTATGACTGTTTGCGCACAAAACACCCAACTCAATCAATTTAGTCTTTGTTTCAGCGTCGTTGAAAGACGCAGCATAATCCTTGCCCTCTTCATGTTTTGAGACAAAACAACATAGGCATTTTTAAAATTATAACTCTCTGAAAAACCTATGCTATTGGCTATTTTTTCTGCTAACATCCGCCGCCCGAAGCAAAAGCATGCTTGCGTTCTTGAATTTGGCAGTCTACAACTTAGTGACAAAGTGTACTAACTGCCGTGGCTTAGCTTTCAATAATGTCACTCAGGCTATCCCACTTCAGTGCAGGCAAAATACAAAGGATGTGTTTATGAAAGCCCCAGATTGTTCGGTACTAATCATTGATGATGTCGCCTCTGTGCGTGAGTATTTGCGCCAAACCCTGATGGTATTGGGCATTACCCGAGTCAGCGAAGCATCCAATGGTTCTTTAGGGGTCAGTAGCTACAGCAAACAGCATCAAGACGTGGTGTTTTTAGATATTGAATTACCAGACTGTGATGGCAAAGCGTTGCTCAAAGAGATTAAAGAAATCAATCCAAATGCAAATATCGTGATAATGACGGCTCACAGTACCGTCGAAAACGTGCAACAAAGCATTTTGGCTGGCGCCTGTGGTTTTATTGCTAAACCCTTTTCAGCGAAAAAAATTGAATCCGTATTGGCGAAATGCCAAAAGCCAAAGGTCTCTTCACCTCTTGCTCATTAAGTGTTCGTTCTGTTAAGCCTGCACTAGGCTGTTTACTCCTACGAAGACATGCCAAAGGAAGTGCAACCAATGCACCTGCTTCGCATGTCTACTCTTTTCCTGTTAGCGCATCGCGCTCAAACTCCACCCCGTCCCAGCCGGTACGCATAAAGTTTCGGATATTCGCATGGTCTGTCCCAACAGGATTTGGTAACACATCATCTCGGTAATAATGACCAAACAATTGCAAAGTCTGAGGTTCAGACAATTGATGCAATCGCGCAAAGGCTAAAATTTTGCACGCGCCATTATTTTGTCCCGCCTCATTGCTTGCATCGCCATTTCTAAAGGCTGTCGGTGTGAAGTCATAAAGCGCGTCAATCAATTCAATCGACTGAGCAAAGGTGATACTTTCAGGATCGATACTTAACTGCCGGAAAAAATCTTCTAACATCTGCAAATCCGCCTAAAGTTTAAACAACGGCAACCGATAGCCTATACGGGAAACCACCTAACGAGGAGATGGCTATGCAAATCATCGGTGCCCGACAACACATGAATGTGTCACAACAACAACTGCAGTTTCAAGCACGTTTTGACGTGCAAAATTCGCCGCAACAACAGCGCCCAAGCAGTCCGCCGCCCGTTGCTACGTTCAGTCAGCCGGTACCAAGTCGTCCGATACCTGCGACCTCATCGCTGCCTGCGCCATCATCACCAACCAAGTCTGAGTCTACGATAGAAGACAAAGAAAAAGAAGAAGACAGCAAAGAATTCAGCGCCTTACACACTATCGGCCAAGTAAAGAAAATACTTGAGCAGTTAGTATCAGGAAAATTATTCGAGTGGCTTGGCAGCAATGCCGATCTACCAGCCGGCCCGACGACTGCAGAGGATGCGTCTGCGACACCACCGTCTGACAACACACCCGAAGCTAGACCACGCGACCAAATTCTACTGAACTATCGCTATCAACAACTCACGGCATCATTTAGTGGCGATGTGTCACTGAGTGATGGCACGTCGGTTCGCTGGGACTTTCAGTTTGAACAGGTCGAAAGTGAATTTAGTTTCGAGCTACGTCGAGCTGCCGATGTCAAAGATCCGTTGGTGTTATCGCTTGATGGCAGTTTTCGCGCCACGCATTCGATGGTGAACTTTGCCCTAAATGCAGATGGTTCTGGCCGCCTCGATGGCTTGAGTGGCGCCCAATTTTATTTAGTGCATGATAAAAACGGTAATGGTAAAGCCGATGACGGCACTGAGTTATTCGGGCCGCAAACAGGTCAAGGCTTTAATGAATTAGCGCAACTTGATGATGACGGCAATGGCTTTATTGATAGCGCAGACGACCGATTTAATCAGCTGTACGCGTGGCAGCCTGGTCAGGAATTGCAGCGATTATCCAGCATGAATGTCGCAGCATTAAGCGTGACCTCCGCCGAAACTAATTTTGATTATTACCAACAAAATCAATTGCAAGCTCGATTGCAACGCAGTGGGGTGTTAATCACTGCCGACAAGCGTGTGGGGTTGATCCAACAAGTGGATTTCGCAGTTTGACCCCGCCTGTTGCTATCAGTGCCGTTTTTGGCTGAACTCACCGCAGCCTGCATGTAGACTGCAGGCTGCGGAGGAGTTTATGTTCAGCCAAGAAATATGTCAGCAAGCGCGTTTAAGTCGCGACCGGCGTTATGACGGATTGTTTTATATTGCGGTCAAAACCACAGGAATTTATTGTCGTCCGGTGTGCCCAGTGCAACCGCCATACGAACACAACGTCCGTTATTTCCCGACGGCCCATGCAGCTGCGCAGGCTGGATATCGTCCCTGTTTACGTTGCCACCCAGATAGCGCGCCTGGGTCATCCTTGTGGCTTGGTGCGGACATCACGCTAAAACGAGCCGTACGCTTAATCGAAGAAGGCGCACTACAGCAGCACTCATTGCAGCAACTGGCCCAGCGTTTAGGGATCAGTGAGCGATATCTACGAAAGTTGTTTCAACAAAAGCTTGGCATTTCGGCCAAGCAATATGCATTGTATCGTCAGGTGTTGTTTGCTAAACAGTTGTTACATCAAACCTCATACGCGATCACCGACATTGCTTACATGGCGGGTTTTGCCAGTTTGCGTCGCTTTCACGACGAATTTAAACAGCAACTTCAGTTAACGCCATCGCAAGTCCGAGGCAACCGGAGCAACCACGTGACCCCAGAATTAACCTTAGAATTACCCTATCGGCCACCATACAACTGGCCCTTGATGCTGGCGTTTTATCAGCATCGTACACTTACTGATATGGAATGGGTCGACGGCCAACGTTATGGACGCACTATCTATTGGCCCTTGCATGCCCCTGAACATACAGGATGGTTCGAGGTGGAGCCGCTGCTGAGCAAATCTGCCTTGCGTTTACGTGTGGTATGGCCTGATGCAGCAACGCTTCACCCCGTGGTGCAGCGTATTCGTCAACTGCTTGATTTGGATGCAGACAGTACAACCATCGACCAGCATGTCGGCCTGAGCTTGCCCGTGGTGCACCAAGGGTTAAGAGTGCCTGGACTTTGGAGCGCCTTTGAAGCGGCAGTGCGAGCCGTGCTTGGACAACAAGTCAGTATCGCCGGCGCGCGGACACAATTGAACCGCTTATTACAAGGGACAGCATCGACCGAATTAACCGATGGTAAACGGCGGTTTATCAGCCCAAAAGAGCTGGCAGCATCGGAGTTAGACATGATCAAAGTGCCTCAAGCACGACGCGATACCTTACATGCCTTGGCTTGCTATGTCGTTGAAAACCCAGATTCAACACCTGACAGCTGGCTATCCATCAAAGGGATAGGCCCTTGGACAGTGAGCTATGCCAACATGCGTGGTTTGCAAGACCCCGATGTCTGGCTAGGTGGCGATTTAGGCATTCAAAAAGCGCTAGCAAATGTTTCGCTACAACCAGACGCTCTGGCGCCTTGGCGCAGTTATGCCACCTTTCAACTCTGGCATGCCAAAACTCCGACCACGGATGCAACCAACACTTAACCGGCACTGCGCACTTATTTCGGCACATATGATAAGGAGAACCATGCCAACACATTCAACGTCCAGCGTGTTAAGCGCTCGGTTAGACACGCCGCTTGGCACACTTAAAATTGATGCCTGCCAGCAAGGTTTAACCGCCATCACTTTTCTAAATGACGCCCCCACTCTGGCGACTTTTGCGCCAGAGCTTGCGCGACGAACGGTTGACAACGCCCAGGCGCAAGTTTTGTCGCCTGTGGGACGATGTCTGTTGAGGTCTTTAGAGCAACACGATGCTCAAATCGCAGCGCATTTAACCAATGCTGTTGACCAACTAAGTGACTATTTTATCGGTCGTCGACGGGTCTTTCAGTTAGCATTGGCGGCTACAGGAACCGAGTTTCAACAACGCGCTTGGCAGCAACTGTGCCAAATCCCCTATGGCAAAACATGGAGTTACCGCCAACAAGCGGTGGCACTTGGCAATGACAAGGCCAGCCGTGCTGTGGGCGCTGCTAATGCTAAAAACCCGCTAGCCATCGTCGTGCCTTGTCATCGCGTGATTGCTTCAAATCAACACCTTACTGGCTATGCTGGTGGCTTGAGTCGCAAGCTCGCCTTGTTACAACTGGAACGTTTATTCGATAAAACTGAATGATTTAGGCTGATTTTCGCACTTTTATTTCGGCTAAGCCTGATGTTTACTGACAGACTCTACTGATAGGAGATCCACCATGACGTTCTCTGTAATTCGGCATCTGTTGAGTGCGCAAGCAGTGTCCGACGGTGCTGGCGTGAAAATTTATCGCAGTATTGGCTTAAACCCAAACCTACGTCTTGATCCATTTTTGATGCTGGATTGTTTTGGCTCTGACAATCCCAATGACTACATCGCAGGCTTCCCACCGCATCCGCACCGCGGTTTTGAAACGGTCACCTACATGCTCGATGGCCATATGTTGCATGAGGACCATTTAGGCAATCGCGGCCATCTGAAAAGTGGTGGTGTGCAGTGGATGACGGCGGGGCGCGGCATCATTCATTCAGAAATGCCGCAACAAGAATCAGGGTTGATGCGTGGCTTTCAGCTTTGGATCAATTTACCTGCAGCCGAAAAAATGAAAGCGGCGGCCTATGTCGACCTTGAACCAAGCCAAATCCCAACCGTTCAGCTGCCAACAGGCATTGTCAAAGTGATCGCAGGGACCATGGCCACTGCTAACGGTCTGACCGTCGAAGGACCTGTGCGTGGTTTATCAACCGAGCCACGCTATTTCGATGCCCAGATGACGCAGGCAGGCGACATGACATTTGAACTAACACCTAGTCACAACAGCATCGTTTACCCATACCAAGGTGCTGTTCGTATCGGCGACCAGACTGTAGGCGCTCATCAAGCGGCGATTTTGACCAGTGGAACTAAGGTTCAGGTGCACTTTAACTCAGAGACACGTTTTATTGTGCTCAGCGCCAAACCCATCGGCGAACCTGTGGTGCAATATGGGCCCTTCGTGATGAATACGACGGCGGAAATCGAACAGGCGATCCGAGATTACCAACAAGGCCGTTTGACAGATGGCGCTGCCGCCACCAAAGTTTTCAGCTAACGTATCAAGCGCTTACCCCCACTTGCCCAACGAGGCTCACCTCGCTACAGTGAGCCTTTTTTGAGGCAACATCCATGTTCAAACAACTGCTCATTTTTATTGCCAATCGGTTATGGCTTATCCTGCTCCTATATGGTGTGAGTCTAGTCGCAGGCGCCTATGGTTTTAGCTATTTAGAACAACGCAGCATGGCTGATGGTTTATGGTGGGCTGTCGTTACCTCACTGACCATCGGCTATGGTGATATCACCCCGGTCACCGATGCTGGCCGCATACTGGGGGTTTGCTTTGGGCATTTTTGGATCTTTGCCGTGATCCCCATGATCGTCGCCAACATCATTATGCATCTGGTCGAAGATAAACATCTGTTTAGCGATGACGAGCAACGGGAGCTGATGAAGCGGCTGGAACGTATTGAAGCCATGTTACAACAACACAGCGATCACACACCGCCCAAGCCATGACAAAGCGCTGCAGCATGGCCTTGTTCGCTGTATACTGTGCTTTTTTTGCCAAGAGAGTCTGCGAATGAAACTGATCGGGATCATTGGTGCCATGGAACAAGAAGTGGCGCTGCTAAAACAACAATTACTGCAGGTAGAGACAACACAAGTTGCTGAGTTTGTGTTTTACCGCGGCACCTTAAACGGTGCCAATGTAGTGTTGGTACAATGTGGCATCGGCAAAGTAGCATCGGCGATCGCCACCACCTTATTGATCCAATTGTTTGCACCAAGCTGTGTCATTAACACCGGTTCTGCAGGCGGCTTTGCGGACGATTTACATATTGGCGATGTAGTGATTTCATCCGAAGTCCGCCATCACGATGTGGATGTCACCGCCTTTGGTTATGAGCCAGGTCAAGTGCCGCGGATGCCAGCCGCCTTTACCGCGCATCCAGCATTAATCGCTGCGGCTGAACAAAGCATCGCAGCCCTTGGCCAATGCCAAACTCGCGTTGGCCTTATTACCACTGGCGATGTGTTTATGTGCGACCCAACGCGCATTGACGCCACTCGCGCCACCTTCCCAAGCATGTTAGCGGTAGAAATGGAAGGCGCGGCGATCGCACAAGTCTGCCATCAGTTGCACACGCCGTTTGTCGTGATCCGCAGCTTATCGGATATCGCGGGTAAAGAATCCCCTGAGTCGTTTGAAGCTTATTTAGAGATTGCATCCAAAAACAGCAGTGCCATGGTCGTGGAACTGCTTAAACGCCTGCAATCAGTCACCTTGAACTAAATTGCTGACGCAACTGCTTGTTTGGTCACACAGCGAGTGGTTTAACCACTTGCTGCTATTTCTGGCTGTTCTCGCCGCGCGGGTGGCGCCACTGCCGGTTAGTTATCAACCTTGGCAAATTTTCCGCGTCGCCGCCCAAGGCTTAGCAAAGCGCGTATTACATGACTCGGATACCGCGAGTTATCAGCGTCTTGCAGGGCTGTTATCTGGCGTGGTGCTTATCGCACCAACGGCAGTCCTCTACGCGGTGCTGCGGGAACTGTCAGACTGGCCGCAGTTACTTGACGCCGTTCTGCTGTATTTTTGCCTCGACAGCAGTGGCTTACCACACCAGTTACGCCCCGTTATCACCGCCTTAGACAAAGGACAACTTAGCCTTGCAAGGCAACTTCTGGCACCTTTGGTACTTCGAGATACCCAACAACTCAGTGCTGTCGGCGTGGTCAAAGCCGCACTGGATATGCTGATTTTACGTTTTGCCGCACAGTGGTTTGCAGTGCTGTGTTGTTTTTGGATCTTTGGTGGTGTGACCACCCTCTGTTTACGCTTAGCCTTGGTGCTCCATGAACAGTGGAACTGTAAACTGCCTCGTTATCAATGGTATGGCATTTGGTTGCGGCAAGTGTTAGTGGTGGTGACCACCTTGCCGGTGCTGTTGTTTAGTGCGGTATTAGCCTTACAAGTCGGATGGGGTGCCAGTATGCGGGTCTATCGACAGGTGACCGATGGCAGCTGGCCGCTGCCCCAACGCTGGTTATTGAGTGTATGGGCGCAAACCTTACAACGGCAAACTGGCGGGCCGGTGATGTATCAAGGCCGCAAGTTCTCACGAGCTCGGATTGGGCCTGAGCAGTTACCTCAGCCGGCAGACTTGGCCTTGGGGTTAAAGTACATCGCAACGCAGCAGACTGCGCTGTATGTGCTTGGATTTGCGGTGGCACTGCTGCATTTTACTTAACTAGACAAGGGCTTGCGCATTGGATAAGGTGCGTGGATTGATGTGAAGAAACTTTTAACATGCATGCCAAATCGCTGACATTAAAGCACGTTTTTTGCAGATACCTGCTCTGCTTGTTCACTGGATTGCTTTGTATTGCAGCACCAGCAGGCGCTTTGCAGGAAAAACCGCTATTACAAGCGGTGACATCTGAACAAGGCCTGCAAGCCGGCCCGCTGCAATCCATGTTGGTTGATCGGGGTGGTTTTTTGTGGATCGGTACTGCCCACGGCTTGTCGCGTTACGATGCCAATCGAGTGCAGAAAGTGCCCTTTCCAGGGTTTGCTGATGGTGACGTCAATATCTCTGACCTGCTGGAAGACCAAAACGGTCGGATGTTTGCTGCGGCATTACATTTAGGCTTATACCAACTGGACCGCTACAGCGGCTCATTAGAGCTGTTGGTCGATCTATCACGCCAAGAACAGATTGAATCACCGCTGCTCACTCAGATCGCCATCGAGGATGAAAATCATCTGTGGCTGGGTATCTCACAAAGTCTGTATCGTTATTCGATAGAACAAAAACAACTCAGCAAAGTCTTTGAATTTAATGCTGGGGATGTTGTGATGCCTCGGATCTCAGCGATTCTCACCGATGGCGAACAGGTGTTTGTCGGCACCAGCCGCGGCCTTTATGTGGTCGACCGCGCCACCGGCGATTCCCAATTACTGAAACTGGATGACTCACAACAGCAACGCGCCAATGTGCGCGACATTCAATTGATTGGCCAAGAGCTGCTGGTGGCGCAAGAGGATAAGCTGTTTAGCTTTGCCCGTACCGGAGTGACAGCTAAGCATGCACCATCATTCGTGCAACCCCGCTTATCGGACATCGCTATTAATCAAATAAAAACCACCAGCGATGGTCTGTTATTAGCGAGTCGTGATGGGTTGTATCAGTGGAAACTTGGCGAGACCAATGCCAGTCTACTCTGGCGTTTCTCTGACAGTCGATTCGAAATCACCCAAGATCAAATTAGCCACATCAGCAGTACACCTGATGGCGGTTATTGGCTGGCCTCGCGCGACGACGGTGTATTTTATTGGCACCCGCATAGTCGGTTATTTCATCAAATCGACTTACCTGCAACCGATGTCAAAGCCTCGCAAATTGCGATGGGTGGTGCATTTACCGCGATGGCAGAAGGTATGCCTGACCACGTTTGGTTGGCCGGTGGCGCAAGTTTGCACTTGCTCAATGTGCGTTCGATGCAACTTCAAACCCTGCCCTTCCCTGCACAATTGCCGGAGAATTTTGGCCGCTTAATCGCCCGTATTTACCCTGACCCTGACGGAAAGTTATGGTTACGTAATGGCTTTAGTTTGTTGTATTACGACCCGTTACAGCGCCAATTTTTAGCGCCGAAGTTAATAGATCCGCAACAGCGCAAGTTGTTGGAGCAATCGGCAATGGGACATACTCGCACCGCCGATGGCGTTTTTTGGTTTTACAACAAAGAACATTATTACCGCTACGACCCAAGTCTTGGCAGTATCGAGCAACTGGATGGGATTGAACACATAGTCCCAACCCACCAAGCGGGCCGTTTCCTTGGCTATAAACCAGGCTCTAACCATGAGATGATCTTCAGCGCACATGATCAATTATGGTTATGGGATCATCAAACCAAGCAGTTGCGTAAACTGTTTGAAGTCAGCCCTTACCAACCGACCTTAAAACGCACTGCAGACCGCATGTGCCAAGACCAGCATCAGCAGTTATGGTTTAGCTTTGATGGCGTGGGTTTGCTCGCCTTGCACAGTCAAAGCCTTACGAAAATTGCCCAGCTATCGGCGCCCAGTCAGTTATTGAGTAACAACGTGTTTTCGTGTGAAATCGATACGCAAGGTGATGTCTGGTTCTCCAGTAACGCAGGGCTGAGCCGTTTGCAACCCCAAACACGAAAACTGGATCAGTTTGGTAAAGCCGATGGCCTTGCGTCATCCCAATTTGTCGTCGGTGCAAGCACACGGCTCTCCAGTGGGCTTCTGCTCTATGGCAACCATAAAGGCCTCACGTTATTCGACCCTAGGCTGATGCAAGCTGCACAACAACGACCAAGCATCGTCATCACGAGCGTGGGAAGCATGGAACAAACACTGAGCCGAGGCTATCAGAATTTATCTGGCCAGCGTTTTGTCTTGCCGCATGATTCATCTGGGGTCCGAGTGCAATTTGCCAGTTTGTCTTATCGCGACACTGGGCGTCTGCGCTTTAGCGTTTGGTTAGACGGCAAACAAGAGTTACGTTTTCCAGAGCAAAGTAGCAATGTCGTGATCTTCCCACAACTTGCACCAGGCAAATACCGTTTCCATGTGATGGCCACAGTGCCCGCCACCGGACGGCACAGCGATATTGCGAGCGTCGAGTTGGTGGTGTCCCGCGCACCGTGGTTATCGCCATGGGCTATTGGCTCTTATGGCATGTTAGTGCTGATCGTCGTGCTGGCGTGGGTTCGCAATCGCAATACGCAAAAACGCTTGTTGGCCATGGCGCATTTTAAAGTCAAGACTTCTGAGCAGCGCCTAAAACAAGCTCTGGAAGCGGTAAACAGTGGCGTTTGGGATTGGTATGCTAGCCGCGACAGTCTGTTTGGCGCCCGAATTTCAGCCATGTTGGGTTACAGTGAGGAACTCAATCCACTGACCATGGCGCAGCATCTGAAATTGATCCATCCCGACGATCGAGATGCTTACGAACAAGCCTGGCAACGGTTTATTGCTGTCGCCGACGCGACCTTTGATTTTACCTATCGCTTGCAACATAAATCCGGTCACTGGTTGTGGTTTCGCGACATTGGTAAAGTCACCGAATACAGTGGCCAACAAGCACAACGGGTCATTGGCACATACAGCAATATCACCGAGACTCGCGCCACCAAAGAAAAAGCGCGTTTGTTTGGTGAAGCCTTCCAACAAACGCGCGATTGGGTGGTGTTGTTAGATCCACGCCAACGGGCCATTGCCGCGAACCAATCGTTTTGTGACGTCTTTGGTAATTTAGACGACCATCTGATGAGCCCCAAAATTCATGAACTAGGCATCAGTCGTGAGCGCCGACGCTTCTACACCGGGCTGTTATCCAGCATGCATGCCAATCAGCACTGGCAAGGCGAGGAGTTGATTGTTAGCCCCGATGGCACAGAGCGCCCCACCCTGCTCAATATCAGTGCGGCCGGCGAGCACGAGCACGTGGAGTTCTTTGTGCTGGTATTTACCGATATCACCGCGCAAAAACAGGCCGAAGAAAACTTACGTTATCTTGCTAACTATGATGCGTTAACAGGCTTGCCAAACCGAGCGCTGTTGATGGATCGTATTTTCCACGGCATCGAACAAGCCAAGCGCGAGCAACGATCTTTAGCGCTTTGTTTTATCGATCTGGATAAGTTTAAACAAATCAACGATAGCCTTGGTCACGACATTGGCGACTTATTGCTCAAACAAGTGGCAAAACGTCTGACCTCGACGCTGCGCTTAACAGATACCGTGGCACGCTTAGGCGGTGATGAATTCGTGGTCCTGTTAGAAAGCTATAAGAACGACGACAACATTAGTCACGTGGCACGTAAGATGATTAAAACCATTGGCGAACCGATGATGTTAAGTGGTAACAGCGTGTCCGTCTCGCCCAGTATCGGTATCGCACTGTTTCCTGATGACGCCAAAGACGCCACCGAATTGCTCAAACATGCAGACGTTGCGATGTATCACGCCAAAGATTTTGGCCGCAACAACTTCCAGTTTTTCATCCAGGAGATGAATGACAAAGCCCAAGTGCAATTACAACGTGAAACCCGGTTGCGCAGCGCTTGGCAAAAAGAAGAATTTATCAACTATTACCAGCCAATTTACGACAGCATGCAACAACGTGTCGTTGGCGTGGAAGTGTTAATGCGTTGGCAAGACGCCGACCGTTTGGTGCCGCCGAACGATTTTATTCCACTGGCCGAAGATTTGCGGTTAATTGTGCCAATGACCCAAGCCTTGTTGGTGCGCGCTTTAAGCGATTTACAGCAATGGAGACAATCAGGCCATGATCTTTACATCTCGGTTAATTTGTCGCCGCGACACTTAGAACAAGCGAATTTGGCGTTAGAACTTGCCGCTTTATTGCATCAATATCAAATCCCTGCCAGCTGTGTTCGCTTTGAAGTTACCGAAAGTGCCTTGATGCAGGATCACCATAAAGCCATTGAAACCATGTTGGCTCTGAGCGAGCTTGGTATTCAGATGGCGCTGGATGATTTTGGTACTGGCTACTCCTCGTTGAAATACCTAAAAGAGCTGCCTATCGATGGCATCAAAATCGATCGTAGCTTTGTCAAAGATATCGGTATCGATCGCAACGATGAAACCATCATTGAAGCCATGTTAAGCATGGCCGATAGTTTGGGGATGTATTGTATTGCCGAAGGCGTTGAAACCGACCAGCAACTGCTGTTCTTCTCGAAACGAGGTTGTTATCTGATCCAAGGATATTTGTTTGGAAAACCAATGTAGATTCAAGCGATCATAGCAACACCCAAATCAATCATGTGTGATGGTGATTT